>JACRDB010000104.1 GCA_016218725.1 Deltaproteobacteria bacterium | reverse complement strand
TGCTCGGGCCGCTGCGTGGACCCCAACACCGACCGGGGCTTCTGCGGGGCCTCGGGGGCGTGCACCGGCGCCACCGCGGGGACCGTGTGCGCCGCGGGCCAGGTGTGCTCCGGCGGCACCTGCCGGGTGTCCTGCCCGGGCACCCAGGTGAACTGCGGGGGCCGCTGCGTGGACCCCACCACGGACCGTAACTTCTGCGGGGCCTCGGGGGCGTGCACCGGCGCCTCCGCCGGGGCCACGTGCGCCGCGGGGCAGGTGTGCATGGGCGGGGCCTGCGTGGTCTCGTGCCCCGCGGGGCAGGTCAACTGCGGTGGCCGCTGCGTGGACCCCGCCAGCGACCCCCGGAACTGCGGCGCCTCGGGCGCGTGCACCGGCGCCGGCGCGGGCACCACCTGCGGCGCCAGCCAGGTCTGCTCCGGCGGGCGCTGCACCCTCTCCTGCGGCGCGGGCCTCACCGCTTGCACCGGCGCTTGCGTCAACACCAACAACGACCCGAACTTCTGCGGCGGGTGCACCACCTCCTGCGCCACGCGCTCCAACGCGGCGCGCGTGTGCGCCGCGGGGACGTGCGCGTACGTGTGCTCCGCGGGCTTCGGGGACTGCGACCTCACGGCCACCAACGGCTGCGAGGTGACCCTCGGCACGGACCTCACCAACTGCGGGCGCTGCGGCAATGCCTGCCCGCCGAGGGCGAACTCCACGCCGACCTGCGCCACGGGAGCCTGCGGGTTCACCTGCAACCCGGGCTTCGCGGACTGCAACACCTCCCGCGACGACGGGTGCGAGACCAACACCAACACCAGCGCGGCGCACTGCGGCGCCTGCGGCAGGACGTGCGCCGGGCGCTGCGTCTCCGGGAGCTGCCTCCCGGTGTGCAACACCGGCGCACCCAGGGTGCTCTTCTACGGCCCCACGGGGACCCTGGAGCAGCCGTACCTGCCCGCGGGCTCGGTGGTCACCAACGCCTCGGACGCCATGTGGCGCAGCATGACCACCGCGCAGTTCGCGGCCTTCAACCTGATCATCACCGGGGACAACAACTGCTCCGGCCCCACCTCGGCGCAGCTCCAGACCATGTTCGACACGCGCGCCGTCTGGACGCCGGCCATCACCGGCCGCGTCGTGATCACCGGCCTGGACGGCGCCTGCCACGCGCCGGGCAACGCCGGAGCGCGCACCTGGCTCACCACCACGCTGCGGTACCTGTCCTCCGGCGGGGGCACCGCGCTCTTCATCACCAGCGACTGGGGCCGCAGGAGCCTGAACCACGCCTCGGGCTTCGGCACCTTCAGCTCCACCTCGCGGGACGCCGAGGCGGTGAACCTCACCGTGCCTACGCACCCCATCTTCGCGGGGAGCAACAACACCTCGATGTCCAACTGGGGCAACTCGTACCACTCCTTCATCACCACGTTCCCGTCGTCGTTCACCTCCGTGGCGACGATCACCGGCGCGCCCACGCAGCACCTGGTGCTGGTGCGCGACCCGGCCTGCGCCGCGCCCTGAGCGCGATTGCTCCTCGGGGGGCGCTCTGGTAGCGTCCGGCGCCCCCTGAGGTACCCTTGAAGACTCCCCCTGAAATCAAGCCCGCCACCGGCCGCCTGGGCGTCCTCCTCCCTGGCATGGGCGCCGTGGCCACCACGTTCATGGCCGGCGTGGACCTGATCCGCCGCGGCGTCGCCCAGCCCGTGGGCTCCCTCACCCAGCTCGGCACCATCCGGCTCGGGAAGCGCACGGACAACCGCTCGCCCGCCCTGCGGGACTTTGTCCCCCTGGCGGACATCGAGCACCTGGACTTCGCCGCCTGGGACCTCTTCCCGGACGACGGCTACACCGCCGCCCGCAAGGCGGGGGTGCTCTCCGCCGAGCACCTGGAGGCCTCCCGGGAGTTCCTCGCCGCGATCAAGCCCTTCCCCGCGGTCTTTGACCCGGGCTACGTCAAGCGCCTCCAGGGCGATCACGTCAAGCGCGCGGGCTCCAAGATGGACCTGGCCCTCGCCCTCATGGACGACATCCAGCGGTTCAAGCGCGAGCGGGCCCTGGACCGCTGCGTCGCCGTCTGGTGCGGCTCCACGGAGACCTTCCGGCCCCCCGGCGCCGTCCATGCCTCGCTCCAGGCCTTTGAAGAGGGCCTCCGCCGCTCCGATGACGACATCGCCCCGAGCGCCATCTACGCCTACGCATGCCTTCGCAGCGGCGTGCCCTACGCCAATGGGGCGCCCAACCTCTCGCTGGACTTCCCCGCCATGGTGGAGCTCGCCCGGCGTGAGGGCGTCCCCATCGCCGGAAAGGACTTCAAGACCGGCCAGACCTGGATGAAGACCATCCTGGCCCCGGGCTTGAAGGCCAGGCTCCTCGGGCTCGACGGGTGGTACAGCACCAACATCCTCGGCAACCGCGACGGCGAGGTGCTCGACGACCCGGAGGCCTTCAAATCCAAGGAGGTCTCCAAGCTAGGGGTGCTGGAGCACATCCTCCAGCCGCACCTGCACCCCACCCTCTACGGCCGCTACCACCACGTGGTGCGCATCAACTACTACCCTCCCCGCGGCGACAACAAAGAGGGCTGGGACAACATCGACCTCTTTGGGTGGCTCGGCTACCCCATGCAGATCAAGATCGATTTCCTCTGTCGAGACTCGATCCTCGCCGCCCCCATCGTGCTGGACCTGTGCCTCTTCCTTGATCTCGCGGCCCGCGCGGGCATGAGCGGCGTGCAGGAGTGGCTCAGCTTCTATTTCAAGAGCCCCATGACCGCCCCGGGCCTCTACCCCGAACACGACCTCTTCATCCAGCTCATGAAGCTCAAGAACACCCTGCGCTGGATGCGCGGCGAGGACCTCATCACCCACCTGGGCCTGGAGTACTACGACTAGGTAGTACCCTCCCCTACCTTCCCCTACCCGTCACGGTCGCGCTTCTTCTTCTTTCGTGAAGGGACCAGGGCCTCCTGGGCGGGCTGGTTGAGCTGGGCCTGGGGGGCGCGGAAGGGGGTGAGGGGCGCGTGGAGGAAGCTGGTCCGGGCGCGCTCCCGGGCCAGGTCCATGAAGCGCTGCTGCGAGCGCACGGGGGCCTCGCCGGGGACCGGGGCCCGGCGCTCGTAGCTCCCGTCGGGCCGCATCACCCGGGCCTTGACGGTGTCCGCCAGCATGGTGCGCAGGACCTCGTCGCGGAGCCAGGTGGCCATCTTGGGCTCGGCGATGGGGATCAGCACCTCGACCCGGCGCTCCAGGTTCCGGGGCATCCAGTCGGCGGAGGACATGTACACCTCGCGGGCCCCGCCGTTCTCCACGGCGAAGACCCTGGCATGCTCCAGGTACCGGTCCACGATGGAGACGACGCGGATCGTCTCGCTCACGCCGGGGACCCCGGGGCGCAGGCAGCAGATCCCGCGCACGATGAGGTCAATCTTCACGCCGGCCTGGGAGGCGCTGTAGAGGGCCTCGATGACCTCGCGGTCCACGAGGGCGTTGAGCTTGGCGATGATCCCCGCCGGGCGCCCGGCGCGGGCGTGGTCGCGCTCCCGGTGGATCATCCGGGTGAGCGACTCCCGGAGGTTGATGGGCGCGACGGACAGCACCCTCCAGACCTCGGGCTCGCAGTAGCCCGTGAGGAGGTTGAAGAGCGCCGAGACGTCCTCGCCGAGGTCCGCGCGGGCGGAGAAATAGCTCAGGTCCGTGTAGACCCTGGCGGTGCTGGGGTTGTAGTTGCCCGTGCCCAGGTGCACGTACCGCCGGAGCCCGGTGGCCTCGCGACGCACCACCAGGCACACCTTGGCGTGGGTCTTCAAGCCCAGGAGGCCGTACACCACGTGCACGCCGCTCTCCTCCAGGGCGCGGGCCCAGACGATGTTGGCCTCCTCCTCGAAGCGGGCCTTGAGCTCCACGAGAGCCGTGACCTGCTTGCCGTTCTCCGCGGCGTGGGCCAGGGCCTTGACGAAGGGCGAGTTGGTCCCCGCGCGGTACAGCGTGATCTTGATGGCCAGCACCTTGGGGTCCGCGGCGGCGCGGGAGACGAAGTCCACCACGCTCTCGTAGGACTCGTACGGGTGCTGCAGGAGCACGTCCCGCTCGGCGATCAGCGCGAAGGGGTCCTCGGCGTCGCGGAAGGGCGGCACCACCTGCGGGGTGAAGGGCTCGTCCTTGAGCTCGCGGCGGTCGTTGTCGCCCGTGATCGCCATGAGGTCGCCGAAGTGCAGCGGCCCGTCCACGGCGTACACGTCCGAGGGCTCCAGCCGAAGCACGTGGCACAGGAGCTCGCGCATGCGGTCCTCCATGGCCGCGGCGACCTCCAGGCGCACGGCGCTGCCGCGGTCCCTGCGGCGCAGCTCCTGCTGGATGGTCACCAGGAGGTCCTCGGCCTCCTCCTCGTCGATTTCCAGGTCCCAGTTGCGGGTCACCCGAAAGGCCGACACTCCCAGTATCTTCACGCCCGGGAAGAGCCTGGACATGTTCCTCGCCAGGAGGTCCTCCAGGAAGGCGTAGACCTTGCCCTGCGTGGCGCACCTGACGGCCACCAGCCGGGGCGAAATGGACGGCACCTGCACCACGCCCATCTCAATGCCGCCCTCCTCGCGGTCGGACTCGAAGGTGACGGCCAGGTTCAGGGACTTGTTCCGCAGGTGCGGAAAGGGGTGCCCGGGGTCCACCACCATGGGCGTGAGCACCGGGAAGATCTCCCGGACAAAGTAGTCCTCCAGCCACGCGGTGGTCTCCGGCGACCACTGCGACGGCGGCGCCAGGTGGATCCCCGCGGCCACCAGCGCCGGCCGCACCTGGTCCCGGAAGAGGGCGTACTTGTCCCTCACCATCCGTTGAGCCCGCGCGCAGATCGCCTCCAGCTGCTGCCCGGGGGAGAGCCCGTCCGCGGTGGGCTCCAGGAGCTCCTCGCCGCCGCGCTGGTGCTTGAGCCCCGCCACCCGGATCATGAAGAACTCGTCCAGGTTCGTGCTGATGATGGAGAGGAACTTCACCCGCTCCAACAGCGGCACGCTGGGGTCCGAGGCCTCGTCCAGCACGCGCTGGTTGAACTCAAGCCACGAGAGCTCACGGTTCAGGAACAGCTTCGGGTCCGTCATCAACGCGGCAGTCTATACCCTCCACCCACACACAAGAAGGGAAAGGTGGTCGCGCTAACCACCCTGGACCTTCTTCGCCGCGGCCACGGCGGCCTCGCGCAGGGCGTGGCTGGCCTCGACGAGGTCTTCACGGTCTTCGTTGCCCTGGGCCAGCGCCGCCGCGGGAGAGACCGCCGGGGTGGGCATGGCCCTGGGGACCACGTGCTGCGTGGGCGTCGGGGGGATGGGGGGGAGCCCCTCGGCCTTGGAGGGGTACTGGTGGGGCACCTCGAAGCCCGACGGTGGGGCCGCCCTGGGGGCGCTGACTGCGGGCGGGGGAGCGTTCATCACCGCCGTGGGCGGGAGCGGCGCGGGGGCACCGGGCACCACGGCGGGCTCGTTGCCGGCGATGGCCGCGCCCTCGACGGGCTCCTGGGGGTCCTTGGGCTCAGCCTGGTTCATGGCGCTTCTCCGTGGGGGTCCGTTGGGGTCCGCCGGGCGTAAGGGGCCCGTGGACCAGGAGTGTACGCCATTGAGCGCCGTTGGTTCCGTTGCTACAGACCAGGGGATGCTCCTGGACACCTTCCCCGTGCCGCCCCTCGGGTGCAACTGCTCCATCCTCGCGGACCCCGCGAGCCTCCAGGCGGTGATCATCGACCCCGGCGGCGCCGAGGAGAAGATCGTCCAGAAGGTGACCTCCAAGGGCCTCAAGGTCGTGGCGATTCTGCACACCCACACGCACTTTGATCACGTGGGCGCCACCGCGGCGGTGCAGGCGGCCACCGGGGCTCCGGCGCGCATCCACGAGGCGGATCTCTTTCTCTACGACATGTTGCCCGTGCAGGTGCAGCTCCTGGGGCTGCGCCGGGCGCCGCCCAGGGCCGAGCTGGACGCCTTCCTCAAGGACGGCGAGGTGGTGCCGCTGGGGGCGCTCTCGCTGGCGGTGCTGCACACCCCGGGGAGCGTGTGCTTCCAGCTCCTGGGGGCCGACCGGCCCGTGGTGTTCACCGGGGACACGCTCTTCGCCGGGAGCGTCGGGCGCACGGACCTCTGGGGCGGCGACTCCGACGCCCTCCTCAAGTCCATCCGGGGGCGCCTCCTGGGTCTGGCCGACGAGACCCTGGTGGTCGCCGGCCACGAGGCCGCCAGCACCATCGGCCGCGAGCGCCGCGGGAACCCCTTCCTGGTGTCTTGAGTGTGGGGCACAGGGTGGTAGCGTGATCGCCGTGACGAAGCCGGACCCCGGGGACGCCCTCTCGGCGTGGCTCCACAGCCAGGTGGAGCTGTCGCACCTGATGGTGCACGACCTGAAGAACCCCCTGGCCGCGGTGCACTCCAACGTGGACTACCTGGCCATGCAGCTCGACCGCCTCCCGGACCCCCGGGAGGCGCGGGAGGCCGTGGCGGACATCCGGGTGTCCGTCGCCACGCTCCTGCGGCTCCTGGACCAGGTGGCGTCCCTGGCGCGCCTGGAGGCCGCCGTGGTGGCCCCGGTGCCTCGCCCGCTCACCCGCACTCGGCTGAGCTTGAACGCCGCCGTGCGCCAGGCCGTCGAGCGCTCGCGGCCCCGCGCGGCGCTGCGGGGCATCACCGTGGAGAGCGCCCTCCCCTCGGAGGAGCTCTCCGTCCTGGCCGAGCGGGAGGGCCTGGAGCTTCTGTTGGAGGGCGTGGTCGGCAACCCCATCCAGCACCTCCGCGCGGGCGAGGCGGTGCACCTCTCCCTCGCCCGCGAGGGCGCCATGGCGAGGCTCCGGCTCGGGGACCCGGGGCTGCCGTTCAAGCCCGGGGACTTCGAGCGCGAGGCCCAGGGGGAGCTCAAGCGCCTGCCGGAGGCCCGCTACGGGCGGGGCCTGGGGCTCTACCACCTGCACCTCGCGGCGCGCGCCTTCGGGGGCCACGTCGCGTGCGGCGCCGACCCGGAGCGGGCGGAGCTCACGGTGCTCCTGCCCCTCGCGGAGCCCTGAGCGCGCCATGGCACCGCCCCCCGCGGTCCGCAGCGACCGCATCGCCATCGTGCTCAACGGCAACGCCAAGAACGTCACCCGCGAGATCGTGGACTTCCTCGACCAGCTCGTGCTGGGCGGCGACCTCTTCGTCTCGCGCTCCCTCGACGAGGGCGTGGAGATCGCGCGCACCATCGTCTTTCGGGGCTATGGCACGGTGCTCACCGGCGGCGGCGACGGGACCTTCGTCCATATGGTCACCCACGTCGTGAAGGAGGCGCGCGCGGCGGGCGTGAGGGCGCCGCGCGTCGGGTTCCTGCGCCTCGGGACGGGCAACGCCCTGGCCTGGGTGGTGGGCGCCCAGGCGCCGAGGAAGGGCCGAGGGGTCGCCGCGGACATCGCCCGGCTCCGGCAAGACGCGGGCTTCCGCCCCATGCGCCTCCTGGAGGTCGACGGCGCCCTGACGCCCTTCGCGGGCGTGGGCATCGACGCCACGGTGCTGCACCAGTACAACCGCACCAAGAAGCTCCTCCAGCGCACACCCCTCAAGCGCTTCGCCGCCGGGGCCCTGGGCTACACCCTGGCCATCAGCACCCAGACCCTGCCGGGGTACCTCTTCGCCAGGGTGCCGCGGGTGAAGGTGGTGAACGTCGGCGCCCCGGCGCTGCGCCTCGGCGTGGACGGGCGCCTCGTGGGCGCTCCGGTGCGCGAGGGCGAGACCATCTTCGAGGGCGTGGCCAAGATGGTCGCCTGCGCCACGATCCCCACCTATGGCTTCGGCTTCCGGATCTTCCCCTTCGCCGAGGAGCGGCCCGACCGCATGCACCTGCGCGTGGTGAACATGTCCCCGCTGAGCGTCCCCCAGAACATCGTCAAGATCTGGAAGGGCACCTACCGCGACGCGGACACCGTGATCGACGTGCTCGTGGACAAGGTCCGGGTCACCACCGAGGCGCCGGTCCCCTTCCAGATCGGCGGAGACCCCTGCGGAGAGCGCTCGGACGTCACCTTCGTGCTCTCCGAGGAGCCCATCGAGCTCGTGGACTTCTACGCCCCCTCCCCCCTCCACCACGAGGACTCACCGTGAACACCCCCTGGCAGCCCACCAACACCGTGGACCTGGTCCTGCGCTTCGGCGGTGACTTCGGTCCGGCCCTGCGCGCCATGCTCCAGAATGCCCTCGGCAGCGCCCTGGACCCCGAGGGAAGAGCCCGCGAGGGCCTGCGCGTCCTCGCTCGCGCCGTGGGCACCGCGACCCACGCCTACATCGGCGGCGCAAGCCCACATGCACTTACAGGTGTGCGTCTGCCCACCAATGCCGACGACGACGGGGAGCTGTTGGGAATCCGTCTACGTCTTGGGACGTACATGAACACTCCGGTGGATGCCTCCAACGGGGCCCAGGTGCAGGGGCTCCTGCAGGCGCTCCTCGGGTTGCCCAGGGGCTCCATCGTCGCGGCGGAGGCGCTGACGCTGGCGCCGTCGCGGGAGGCCCAGGCGCCGGTGTTAAGCACGTTGAACCCGCGTACGCTGCCGGGGCAGAAGCTCTGCGCGTACTGTCGCAACCCCATGCCCGCCTACGAGGTCCAGTGCAGCTCCTGCGGCGCTCGGGCGGAGAGCTGAGAGGATCCCAATGCCCGTACGATTGTCCCCCGCCGAGGCCCACGCGCTCCTGCGCGACGAGGGCTATGTCTACGTCGATGTGCGCTCGGTCCCGGAGTACGAGGGCGGGCGCCCCGAGGGGTCGTACAACATCCCCTTGATGAACGCCTCACCCGCGGGGCTCCAGCCGAACCCCGAGTTCCTGGCGGTGATGGAGGCCTTCCTGGACGCGCACCCCAAGGTGGTCCTCGGGTGCCAGGGCGGCAACCGCTCGATGCGCGCGGCGGAGGCCCTGGAGGCCCGCGGGCGCACGGGCCTGCGGGAGCAGCGGGCCGGCTGGGGCGGCGCCCGCAACGCCTACGGCCAGGTGGCGGAGCCCGGTTGGAGCGCCGCGGGGCTCCCTGCGGCGAGCGGGCCGGACCCGGAGCGAGGCTACGCGGCGTTGAAGAAATAAGCGCCGCGGGTTGCGCCGCGGGACCCCGATGGGCCACGCTGGGGCCATGATCGAAGCGGGGATGGTCCTCAAGGACCGCTACGCGCTCCAGAAGCCCCTGGGCGATGGCACCTTCGGCACGGTGTGGCTCGGACACGACTCGCTGCTGGGCAACCGCCCGGTGGCCGTCAAGGTGCTCAAGGCGGAGTTCGTCGACCGCTCGGAGATGGTCACGCGCTTCGAGGCCGAGGCCGACGCCCTGGCCCTGCTCCAGCACCCGAACGTGGTCGCCGTGCTGGACCGGGGTGTCCTGGGCGCCAGCCGTTTCATGGTGGTGGAGTACGTCGAGGGCGTGTCCCTGGAGGAGTGGCTCAAGGTCTGGAAGGACCAGCGCCTGCTCCCGCCGCTCGGCCTGGTGCAGCAGCTCTTTGACCAGCTCTGCGCGGGCGTGGAGGCGGCCCACCGGGTGCGCTCCCCGGGGGCCATCGTGCACCGGGACCTGAAGCCCGCCAACGTGCGCCTGCGGGACCTGGGCGGCGGCGAGCTGGTGGTCAAGGTGCTGGACTTTGGCATCGCCCAGCTCGGGCGCCGTCAGAGCACCAACACCGGGATGCTCCTCGGGACGCCGCTCTACATGGCCCCGGAGCAGGCCATGGGCCAGGTGGCGGGCGTGGGCACCTGGACCGACGTGTTCGCGCTGGGCGTGCTCCTCGTAGAGATGTTGTCCCTCTCCGCGCTGGCCCGCGGAGAGGAGCCCTTCTGGGCCGCGGCGCTCCAGAAGCCCGAGGGCCTCCCGGGGCTGGTCACCACGCGCCGTCTGGATGTGCCCCCGGCGGTGTGGCAGGTGGCCCTCGCGGCGCTCCAAGCCACAGCCAGCCAGCGCCCCTCGGACGCCTCGGCCCTGCGCGCGGCGCTCAAGGGGGCCTGGGGCATGCCGGGCGTCGCGGCCACCCAGGCCTCGGCCCCCCCACGGCCCGTGGGGTTCCAATCGGTGAACTTCGGTATGGAGACCCTGGCCTCGCCGGCCGGGGGAACTCCCGTCACGCCCGCCACCCCCACGGGCTTCGCGCCCACGGGCCTGGCGCCCCCGGTGGGCGCGACGCCGATACCCATGGGGGGGACGCCGGTGCCCGCGGTTGCGCCTCCCCTGGCGCCGCTGTCCTCCGGGGGGATGCCACCCACCATGGCCATGCCCTCCTTCGGGGGCACCCTGGCGACCCCTCCAGGGGGGGCGGCCTCGGCGTTGCCGGGGATGCCCGGCTGGAACCCCGCGAGCTCCGGCGCGAGCGCCTACGGCCAGCCTACACCGAAGAAGATGTCCGACCTGGCCTTCTGGGCCCTGGTCGGTACCCTCGCTGTGTTGTTGCTTGGGGGCCTCTCCGTCTGGGCGCTCCACCGCCGGGACGGCGACGACGAGCACCAGGGCCAGAGCCACGGCGCCACGCCCGACGCCGCGGTCCCGGAGGCGCCGGTGCCGCCGACGCCGCCGACGCTGCCGCACCCGACACCGACGCCGCCGCTGGTGCCCATACCGCCCCCGCAGGAGGCCGCGCGGCGGGTGGTGCCCCTGGAGGACTCCCCGGTGCGAGGCCCGCTGGACGCGCTGGTCACCCTGGTGGAGTTCAGCGAGTTCCAGTGCCCGTTCTGCAGCCGTGTGCAGCCCACGCTCCAGCAGTTGACGGAGCGCTACCCGCGGGACCTGCGCATCGTGTGGAAGCACCGACCGCTCCCCTTCCACCAGCAGGCTCGGCCCGCCGCCGAGGCCTCCCTCGCCGCCCACGCCCAGGGGCGCTTCTGGGAGATGCACGACCAGCTCTTCGCCAACCAGCGCTCGCTCGCCCCGGAGCTCTACGAGGACCTGGCGCGGAACATCGAGCTGGACCGCAGGCCCTTCCGCCGCGCCATGGAGGACCACAGCTTCCTCCACGTCCTGGAGCGCGACCAGGCCCTCAGCGAGCGCCTGCGTCACAACATGGGCACGCCGACGTTCTACGCGAACGGCCGCGAGCTCGTCGGCGCCCAGCCGCTGGACCGCTTCGTGACGGTGATCGAAGCGTGCCGCTCGGAGGCCCTGGAGACCCTGCGCACGGACCCCTCGGTGACCCGCGAGGGGTACTACGACCACCTCATGGCGCGCGTCGCGGCCGCGCCCGGCGGAGCTCCAGCGCCGTGACGCTCCACGGGCGCAGCCCGTAGAGGAAGCGCCGCCCGGGCACCCGCACCTCGCCCTCCTGCACCCTCACGGCCTCCGGGGGGCCCCCGACGTTCTCGTTGGTGTCCCATGGAGACGCGCCGGCGACGGCCCACTCGCGCGCCACGGGCTCGGGATCGAAGCCCCGGAGCTCCACCTCCAGCGCCGGCGCGACGGACCGAGGGCCCCGCTGCACCACCATGAGGTAGAGCCCCTGGCGGTCCTCGGAGACGCTCGCGTAGGCCCTCACGTAGGGCACGGGGCCCGCGTAGCCGTCCCAGTCCGTGGGGCCATCAACCATGTACGATGGGACGTCAACCATGTTCGTTGAGACCATGTGTTGTCCGGTGTGGTTCAGCCAGAGCTCCAGGGCCAGCACCTTGGGCCGCAGGACCCGCCCGTCCGAGGGCATGCACCGGTCCCCTGGCAGCGCCCCGAAGCGGTAGCCCTGGACCTCGTAGAAGGTCGCCCCGAGGACTCCCCCGAGGAGGAACTCGCCCAGCGCTGCGCCGTAGAACAAGGCGTTGGCCATGGACCACTGCGCGTACGGGACCCCGGCGGGGAGCGCCGCCGCCTGGCTCCTCGGGGGCGGGTCCGCGGCGCCGTCCCACTCACCGATGAGCACCCCGATGGCGCCCTGCCTCGCCGGGGCGACCTCCCGCACCATGGCCCGGAGGCGCGCCAGGAGGGGCGCGATCGCCTCGGCGCCCGCGATGACCTCCTCGGGCCTCACCCTCGGGCGCTCGTGGTGGTTCGGGTAGAAATGGTAGTCCAGCGCGCCCACCATGTCCGCGGTGAGCCTCAGGGCCTCGCGGTTCCAGGGCTCCTCCTCGGCGGTGCCTACCGGGAGGGCGAAGGCTGGCATTGGACCGAGGGCCCGGAGGGCCAGGGCGTGAGCCCTCACGTCGCGGGCGTACTGCGCCGGGGAGCGGAAGCCTCGATCCCAGGAGCCCCAGACCTCGTTGCCGACCTGCACCCAGGGGACCCGGAGCCCCCGGGAGCGTGCGTCCGCGACCCACGCCGCGAAGCCCCGAGGCGTTCCCCGAGGGAGGTTGCTCTCCAGGAAGAGGGCGGCGCCCCCTCGGGCGGCGAGCTCCGCGGCGAGGGGCCAGTCCGTGCCCCGGCGCCCGCAGGGGGAGGGAGTCTCGCGGTCCCAGAGGAAGTCCGCGTCGGCGTCGCCGCCCGGGAAGCGTAGCAGCGGCAGCGCCTCGGTGAGCCTCCGGGCCTCCGGGGACGGCGCGGTGATGTACTCCAGGTTCCCGCCGAAGACCTCGCGACGGACCGGGGCGACGACCCGTTCCGTGTCCACCACGAGCCTCGGGAGCCCCCGGGCCTCTGCCGCCAGGAGCGCCGCGGCGAGCGAGAGGGCCATCCGAGGGGGCGCCATGGGACTCGTCATTGTCGCACGGGCCGCTTGAAGTGCCGCGCGAGAAGCGCGAAGATCGACCGGTGATGGACCCCGAGAACGCCCGCAAGGTCTGCCGCCTGATCGCCGGAGTGGTGGTGGTGGACGACCACCTGGACGACGCCGAGAACGCCATGATCGACCGCATGCTCGCGCGCTTTGGCCTCCACGAGGACGACCGCGCGGCGCTCTTTCCGATTGTAGATGCGGAGGAGGCCGTGCGAGAGCTCCGGGCCCTCCCAGCCGCTGCCCAGGCGGAGACCTTCGAGCTCCTGGTGACCGCCGTGGCCGCGGACCGGCGCTTCGCCGACGAGGAGCGGCAATACCTCTACCGCGTGGGGGAGGCCCTGGGGCTCTCGCGGGCGGACATCGACGGACGGGTCCAGGCCGCCCTGGCCTGACCCCGGCGCGCGCTATTCTCCCTGGTTCTGCTGGCTGAGCGCGTCCCGGATCCTCCCTCGGGCGGAGCGGGCCTGACCCTGGAGCGCCCGGAGCTGCTCCTGCGTGGCCCGAAGCTCCATCTGCGTCTGGGTGAGCTGCGCCCGCTGCTGCTCGTCCTGCTGGGACAGGAACTGCACGTTCCCTTCGAGGCGCTGGACCCGCTGCTCCAGGGCCGTCAAGCGCTGCTGCGTAGGCCCGAGGTCCACCGGCGGCGCAGCGGGCGCGGCGGGGGGGTGGTCGTGGTCGCGGTCGCGGTCGCGGTCACGGTTCAGGTCGCACCCTGCGCCCGCGAGAGCGAGCGCCAGCGCCCAGGGGAGGATCCGTTGTTGCTCCATGGTGCCTTGATACACCGTCCCGGGCGAAGCTTCACCAACGGAGAACACCCGCCACGCGGAGCGTGGGCCCCACCGGCGCCAGGTCCCCGAGGGCCACGGCCTGCACGGGCAGGCGGTCGTTGGCCAGGGTCTCGTCCGAGGGGGTCTCCGGGCGCAGGTCGTAGCCCACGGGCAGGCCCAGCCGGAAGACCGCCTCCACGGTGAGACCCAGCCGCACCCGGCTCCCCCTCGCCAGGGGAGGAGTCTGGAGGAGAGCCCCTACGGAGACCATGGCCAGCGGGCTCCAGGCCCCGCTCTCCAGGGATTCCATGGTGCCGCGGTCGGTGACCGTGAGGTCCGTCCGGAGGGCCGCCACCTGGAGGCCCCCGTAGGGCTGGAGCCAGGGCGCCAGGGCGTAGCGGAGCTGCGCGCCGACACCGAGGGCGTTCGACGCAAAGCGCGTGTCCAGCGCTTGATAGAGCACCGCCTGGCGCCCGCTCCCGCGGTAGAACACCTCCCCCGCGAGGCTCCAGCGCTCGCCGAAGGTGGCCAGCGTGCGGCCCAGGGCGAGGTACGCCGAGGCCCAGGCCCCGCCGTTGCGGGTGAGCGCGTCGTGCCCGCGGTCGAGCTGCCAGTCCGTGTCCGCGCCGACGCGAAGGTGCCAGCGGGCCTCGCGGCGCGCGTCAGCGTGGGCCGGGAGGGCGGAGAAGACCATCGAGGCGAGGGCCAGGGAGATCGTCAGGGTCTTCATTTCAGGGCTCCTCCAGGAGGTCCGCGAGCAGGAATCCACGGAAGCTCCGGGCGGTCTCCCGCGCCGGGGAGCGGCCGTCGAGGAGCGTGACCCAGCCGGCCGCCGAGGGGTGCAGGGCGAGCACCCGAGGCCCCGCTCCAGGGCTCCCCGGCAGGGTGATCACGTCCGCCACGGGGCCGTCCAGGCGCACCTCCCCGGGGTGGAAGTTACGCAGCTCGATGAAGCCCACGCGGCTCTGACCCCTCGGGGCCACCCAGAGGGTCTGCCGGTCCTCGTCGAAGGTGGCCCCCTCCAGCGCGGTGTCCGCGATGATGGGCGAGGCCGTGCGGCGCACCAGGTCCAGGAGCGAGAGCCTCCCTCCGGTGGCGTCCGTGGGGTGCTCCAGGAGCACGGCCTGGCGCTCCGGGAGGCTCACCGCGCCGCGCACCGCGCGCTGCAGCTGGATGGTCTCCACGTTGCGCCCGCGGCGCTCCTCCAGGTCCGTCAGGTCCACGAAGCTCACCGCGGTGGTGCCCAGCGTGGTGGCGAAGAGCAGCGCCCTGGGCGCGCTCCGGGGGTCCCTAGGGGCAGCGCCCTCGAAGAGCAGGAGCCGCTCGGCGGGGGCCTCCAGCGGGACCTCGGTGACCGTGTTGGACCGGGCGTCCAGCACCCTCGCGTCTCGGGACCCGGGGGAAACCACCAGGAGCCTTCGGTTGTCCGCGGCGCCCACCAGCGCCATGTCCGTCGGCTGGCGCCCCGCGGCGAGCTGGTTCACCGTCGGCCGGAAGTCGTTGGCGCTGGGCCCCTCCGGCGTAACCGGCAGGAGCCTCAAGACGTAGATGTCATTGGAGGCGTCCGCGCGCACGTAGAGCGTGGCGTCGTTGGTGTCAAAGAGCACCTGCGACGGCCGGATGGCCCTCGGGTCCTCCGGGAGCGTCAAGCGCACGGTGATCTCCGCGCGCGACGGCTGGTCCATGTCCAGGAGCGTGAGGTACGCGTCCGAGAGCACCACCGCCAGGGTGCGGCTTCGGCCATTGACGGCCATCGCCGGCGAGAACACCACGCGGTTCGGCACGCCGCCGAAGGAGCGCACCGTGCGCAGCACGGGGTTGCTCATCCCTGGCGCCTGCGAGAGGTCCACCAGGGCCACCTCGTTGGGGTTGAAGAGCAGCCGCCCCTGGGTAGCCTCCGGGCGGAAGTGCGCCAGGGCGTAGCGCCCGTCGGCGGTCTGCGCCAGGCCGTTGAACGGGCTCCCGAGCGTGTACACCCTGGGCGGAGCGGAGGCCGCCGAGGGGAGCGCGGTGAGCACCCCGGGCGACGGCGCGCGCCCCGGCGCGCCGCGCTGTCCTCGGGACAGCACCAGGGTCTCGTCGGCGCCCTGGCGGGCGACGGAGAGCACCGGGTCGGGCCCCAGCCGGAGCCTGCGCACGGCGCCCTCGGGGGTGGACAGGTCCTGGCGCCAGGCCAGGGCCCGGTGCCTCTCCACCCAGGTGAGCCCGTTGCCCACGGCCACCGGGGAGAGGAACTCCAGGCCCTCGCCCAGCTCGGGCTCCCGCGCGGGGCACCCCGCGGCGAGGGCGCCGACCAGCGCCAGCATGCTCCACGGGAGGATGTTCTTTCGCGCCATGGTGCTCACTCCACGATCCTGCTGTTGAGCTCGAAGCCCGTGACGGACTGCGAGGCGCCGGTGGCCCAGTCCACGAAGGTGATGCGCCCCTCGGGGTGCTCCTGGCCGATGAACACGCGCATGGTCAGGGGCACCGCGCCCACGGAGGTGGGAGGGCTCCCCAGGCCCAGGGTCTGCACCGTAAACGACCGGAGGGACACCCGGTGCGCCTGCGCCACGCGGGCCATGTCGTCTCGCAGGAGCACGAAGGCGTACGTCCCGTCGGGCACCACCCCGAGGGGGCCGAGCTCCGCGGGGGTGAGCTGCAGCTTGGCGAAGCGCGTGGCCAGGTCCACCAGGGTGTACCCGAAGGAGCGGTCGATGCGGGTCTCCAGGTCCGCGGCGGGGTCGTTGGGGTCCCCCGCGGCGCGGGCGTGCACCACCAGCGCCGTGCGGCTGTCCGGCGCGAAGGCCACGGCCCGGACGGCCTTGCGCAGCCGCACCAGGCTCGGCGCCCCGCCCGACAGGTCCAGGAGCGTCACCCTCTCCACGGGGGAGGCCGTGGTGTACGCCAGGGCCCGCCGCCCGTCCGGGGCGATGGTCACCGAGCCCACCAGCTCCCCGGGGAGCTCCGTGCGCGTCACCATTGACGGCGCCTCGAAGGCCATGGGGATGGGCACGCGCAGCACCGTGGAGCGCCCTCGGAGCACCGCCAGCGCGAAGGTGCCATCCGGCGAGAGGTCCAGGTCCGTCACCGCCGTGCCCGCGTCCAGCGCGACGATGGTGCGGCTCTGCAGGTCCAAGAGCCGCAGGAGCCCCGTGCCCTCGACCCTGGCGATGCCGTAGCGCCCATCGGGCGTCACCGAGACGTCCCGAGCGTCCACTTGAGTGAACACCCGAGCCCCGTCCGTTGTCCCGTCCGTCGCGTCACCCACAGCGTCCGCGCTTGCATCCCCCGCCGTGGCGTCGCCGCCCGCGTCTACGCCACTGTCAACTCCAGTAGACGGTGGATCGATGGGCAGCGTGCGGCTGTCCGGGTCCGCGAGGGACACGTTGGGGATGATGGTGGGCGCGGTGACCTCGCTGAACCGGAGGATGGAGATGCCGTCCTCGGTGACCACGAAGGCGGCCTGACCGTCCCGGGCGAAGGTGACCTCCAGGGGCCGGAAGCCTACGGAGAGCTGCACCGAGCGCTCGCGTCCCTCTTCGAGGAAGAGCACCGAGAGGTCCTGGAAGCTCCCGGCCCTGGGCGTGGCGCCGGTGGTCTCCGTGTCCACGTAGGCCACCGCGTGGAGCCCATCCGGGGCCACGGCCACGGCGGTGGCGCCGGGGATCGTGGGCAGGAAGGTCACCCGCGACGCGCCGTCCGCGGTGCGCACGACGGAGGCGTTGTCCGAGCCGACGTTCAGCACCACGGCCACGTCCCGGCCCGGCACCGTCTGGAGGTAGGTGGGCTGGTCCCCGACCTCCACCGTCTGGATGGCCAGGGTGCGCGAGTCCACCACGGCCACGGTGTCCCTCCGGGGGTTGGCGATGTACACATAGCGCCCGCCCGCCTGCGGGGTCTGGAAGTTCCGGCGCTCCTCCCGCTCGGGCGGCAGCGGCACCGCGGCGTCGCGACCAGCGCCACCGTTCATGGTGTCCCCGGCACCCGGCCCGGAAGGCGGCGTCGGAAGGCTCCCGGCGCGACTGCCGTCCGCGCCGCAGGCCACGGCCAGCGCCCCACACAAGAGGGCGAACTTCAATCTTCCCATGAGACAGCGCTGATGCATGGTCCGGGCCAGCAGCGAGAGTCCTTGAATTTCCAAGGGGTCCGGGCGCCTGCCTGTGGTGACATTGGCGTCAGGGTGGGAAGCCTCGGCACGGTTGAGCCAGAGCGTGCTACGCTCCGGGGTGATGGGTAGGGGCCACTGGGCACGCGAGAAGGGCACCCGCCAGCTCACCCGCTCGGCCCAGCGGTGGCTCGGGGCCTCGCTGGCGGTGCTGGGCGCCCTCGGGGCCTGGGCGTGCGTGGTGGGCTGGCGCACGGAGCGGCGCATCGCGCTGGACGCTTCCCGGCAGGCGTACTTCCGGCAGGGGCAGTGCAGCGTGCTGGCCTCGCACGTCACCGAGCCCCTCGGGGGGCGCTCGACGCTCCAGGTGCGCTTCGCCCTGGACCTCGCCGGGAGGCGCTACACCTCGGCGCGCTGGAACCTGGCCAGCGTGGACCCGGAGCTCGCCGAGCCCGAGGCTCGGAGGCTCGCCGCGGGGGAGTTCCACCCGGGGGCCTCGCACACCTGCTGGTACGACCCGGAGACCCCGTCGCACCTCTACCTCCACAATGACGTGGTGCAGCGGGCCTCGGCGTCGGGCTCCGGGCTCCTGGCGCTGGCGGGCCTCCTCGGCCTGCTGGTGCCCGTCGGGATCCTGTTTGCGCGCTCGTCTCGCAGGATGTACGCCCACACCGAGTAACCTCGCGGGAGAGGCACCGTCATGCGACTCGCCTGGGCCACGGACGTCCACCTGAATTTCCTCCCGAAGCGTGGGATCGCGGCGTTCGGCGGGGAGCTCTCGGCGCAGCGCCCGGACGCCGTGTTGATCACCGGCGACCTGTCCGAGGCCCCGGAGCTTGAAGCGCACCTCCGGCAGCTCGCCGAGGCGCTGCCGTGCCCGCTGTATTTCGTCCTGGGGAACCACGATTTCTACCGCGGCAGCCTCCGCGCCGTGAGGGCCCGCATGCGCGAGCTCCCCCGCGAAGGGCGCGCGCGCTGGCTCCCGGCGCTGGGCGTCGTACCCCTGACCCACGACGCGGCGCTGGTGGGCGTCGACGGCTGGGCCGACGGGCGCTACGGCGCCTGGGAGGCCTCGCAGGTCCTGCTCAACGACTATGTGTTCATTGAAGAGCTCTCGGGGCTGACCAAGGCCCGGCGCCTGGAGGTCCTCCGGGCCACCGCCCAGGCCGAGGCAGAGGCCCTGCGGCCAGTCCTCTCCGAGGCCCTGGAGCGCTTCCCGGTGGTGTATGTGGCCACCCACGTCCCGCCCTTCCGCGAGGCGTGCTGGTACGAGGGGCGCATCTCTAACGACGACTGGCTGCCACACTTCACCTGCAAGGCCGTGGGCGAGGTGCTCCTGGAGGGCGCCCGGGCCTCCCCAGGGCGCCAGCTCCAGGTGCTCTGCGGCCACACCCACGGCGAGGGCTCGGCCCAGCCCCTGCCCAACCTCCGGGTGCTCACCGGCGGCGCGGAGTACGGCCATCCGAAGCTCGCGGGGTTCTTTGAAATCGACTGAATGACCATTCAGTGGCGGGCGAAGGGGTATTGCTCGCGGTCCACCCGGAGGAAGGGGTCCAGCCAGGGGCAGACAGCCAGCACCCCGTCGGCCAGGTCCTGGGCGATGCGCCGGTAGGCCTCGTGGCCCTGGCGGGCGCTGCGAAGCTCGATGAGGTGAAAGAGCTCCCGGAGATTGGCGCGCAGCACGTAACGCACCCGGTACGCCAGAGGTACGGCGTACTGGGCCTCCCAGGGGTGCGAGCGGGCGAGCTCCCGGGCCACCACCCCGGCCTCGTCCAGGGCGCGGCGCACGTCCCCCCCGAGGCCCAGCTCGTCCAGCTCCGGGGACAGCCGGTAGCCGTTCTGGGCCCCGAGCCTCGGGGTGCTGGCGCTCACCAGCCGGTGGCGCTGCAGGTCCCTCCAGGCGCCGTAGTCGCACTCCACCTCGAAGGTGAAATGCAGGAACTCCAGCGCCCGCAGCGGGGCTACGTGAGGCCCTCGGTCGCTGAGGTAGGCCCTCACCACCTCCAGGGCGTGGGTGGTGTCATGGGCCGCCTGGCACGCGCTCGTCCAGGGCGTCCCGTAGAGCTCCACCTGGATGGCCGCCGCGAGCGTCCGGAGCGGCGCGTCGGGGGTGTCAACTACAGTGACCACCCTGGGGTCTTCTTCATCCTGGGTGATGATCGGGTGCAGGGCGCCGTGGGCGTGACGGACGCGGGCCTCGGCGCCGTCCCGGTGGGGCACCGGGGAGGTGTATTTCAACAGCGTGGGGATCACCGTGGTGGCCTCGTCCCGGAGGGCCTCGCCGAGGCGGCGGACCTCCGCGAGGGGGTGCCCGAGGAGCTTGCCCAGGTGGTGCTCCAGGGCGCGGCCGTTGATGGTGATGCCGAGGTTGGTGGGCACGCCCGCGGGGAGCAGTCCCCTCAGGAGGTCCAGGGCGTGGGCCCGGAGAGCCGCCTGGTGGGCCTTGGGGTTGGCGCCGGTGGGTACGGGGTGGCGCACCAGGAGCCGGGCTTCAGCCACGTCCGTGAGCTCCGTGTACACTCCCAGGAGCGCGCGGGCGGAGGTTTCATAGCGTGGGGCGAGGTCCTCCGGGAGGCCCACGTCGGTGACCAGGGTGTCGCGGTCGAAGCGCACGTAGCGCGTGGACTTCTCGGTGTAGGCGGCCAGGCGGCACTCCTCCAGGGCCTTGGCGGCGACGATGGAGGCTCCCTCCACGGCCAGGTGCACCACGGCGTGCTCGGCCACGGAGGCGTGGCCGTAGCCCACGACCCATTTCTCGTGGAAGCTCCGGGCCTTCTCCCGGGCGGTGGCGAGCGCCGGGGCGTCCAGGGAGAGAAGGGCGATGCCGTCGAGCTCCTGGTCGTCCAGGAGCCTGCGGAGGTTCGTGCGCAGGTCCTCGCGGGAGCGGGAGTAGTAGGCGAAGAGCACCGCCACGACCTCCTCCGGGAGGTTCTTCAGGGCGAAGACGGGCCGGTCGGTGTTGGTGCAGTACCAGGCGAGCGGGTCGGGGCTCTGGGGCATCACTCCGGACGCTACCGCAGGGGCGCGGCGGGCGCCTAGAGAACGGAGGCGAGGAGGTCCACGGTCTCCGAGTTGGCCAGGGGGACCGAGCGCCGGGTGAGCACCTCGCAGCCCTGCTGGGTGACCAGCAGGGTGTGCTCGAACTGGGCGCTGAGCTTGCGGTCCCTGGTGCGGGCGGTCCATTTGTCCACGGGATCCACCTCCACCTCCCAGGTGCCGAGGTTGATCATGGGCTCGATGGTGAACACCATGCCCGCCCGGAGCCTGGGGTTCTCCTCGCCCTTCTTGAGCCGATAGTGGGCCACCTGGGGGGCGCAGTGGAAGCGCCGACCGATGCCGTGCCCGGCGAAGTCCCGCACCACGGAGCAGCCCTCGCCCTCGGCGTAGCCCTGGATGACCTCGCCGATGTCCCCGATGCGGGCCCCGTCCCGCACGACGGCGATGGCCAGGTCGAGGCTCCGGCGCGCGACCTCGGTGACCAGCCGCGCCTGGGGCGAGACCGCGCCCACGTAGAACGTGGCCGAGGTGTCCCCGTGGAAGCCGTTGTAGTACGTGGTCACGTCCACGTTGATGATGTCCCCCGGGAGGAGCCTCCGGGGCCCGGGGATGCCGTGGCAGACGACCTCGTTGATGCTGGTGCACACGCTCTTCGGGAAGCCGTGGTAGTTGAGCGGCGAGGGCACGGCGCCGCGGCGGACGGTGTCCTTGTGGACCAGGGTGTTGATCTCCTCGGTGGTCATCCCCGCCCGGAGGCGCTCCCCCACGAGGACGAGCGTCTCCGCGGCCATCTGGCAGGAGACCCGCATCTTCTCGATGTCCCGGTCGGACTTGATCTCGATGATCTCTCGGCTCACGGCGCTCCCTGTGGGACAGACATATAGAACCGCGGGGCCTCGTGTCAAAGGGGGGATCACTCCCCGGTCAGAAGCTCTGGCGCCGCATGGACACGGACATGAGGAGCCCGACGGACAGGAGGATGGTCAGCACGCTGGAGCCCCCGTAGGAGAACAGGGGGAGCGTGACGCCCACCACCGGGAGGCTGCCGGTGACCATCCCGACGTTGAAGAGCACCTGCCAGAAGAAGAGCGCCGACACCCCCACGGCCAGCGCCGCCCCGAAGCGGTCCTTGGCCTGCGAGGCGATCCGGAGGCCCCAGAGGATGACGAAGAGGTACAGCGCCAGGATGAAGAGGGTCCCGAGGAGGCCCTGCTCCTGGGCCCAGACGGGGAAGGGGAAGTCCGTGTGGGTGTCCGGCAGGAAGCGGTGCTGGTTCTGGGTCCCCCGGAGGAAGCCCTGCCCCGTGAGCCCGCCGCTGCCGATGGCCACCATGGACTGGTGGGCCTGCCAGCCCGCCCCGCGCAGGTCCTTGTCCTCGGCGAGGAAGGTGGTGAGCCGGTCCTTCTGGTACTGCTTGAGGCCGTAGACCCAGAGGAGCACGGAGGTCACCCCCCCGCCGCCCAGGACGCTCAAGAGGGTAGACCCTTCAATCCGTTGCAGCACCAGGAGGCTGGTGGCCACCAGCCCGACGATGAGGGCGGTGCCCAGGTCCGGCTGGGCCATGATGAGCCCGAGGGGCACCACGATGAGGGCCCCGGGCACCACCAGGTCGCGCAGGGTCCAGCGCTCGACGTGGGCCTCCTGGTGGAGGTACCGCGCCAAGGCCAGCATGAGCGTGAGCTTCATGAACTCGCTGGGCTGAAACAGGAAGCTCCCGAGCTGGATCCAGCGGTGCGTGCCCCGGATGCTCTTGCCCACGAGGAACACCAGCACCAGGGCCACCAGCGTGGCCACGTAGGCCCCGTACGCGAAGCGCTCGTACACGCGGTAGTCCACCGCGGCGACGATGGTGGCCGCCCCGGCCCCGAGGGCGAGCCAGTAGATCTGCTGGAGGTAGAGCTCGCTGAGCGCGCCGGTGTGGGCGCTGGTGGCGGAGTACAGGTTCACCACCCCGAGGGTGGCCAGGGTGACCACCGCGAGGAACAGGGGCCAGTCGAACTCGTCGCGGAGCCGGTGCTGGAGCGAGCGGGCCATCGGGGACCTCCTAGCGCCTCTGGGGGTTGCGCGCGTCGCGGGCGCGGGCGGCGGTCACCGAGGGGATGGCGGGCCCCGGGCGGATCCTCACGAACCAGTCGCGCATGACCTGGGCGACCACCGGGGCGGCCTCGTGGCCGCCGGAGCCGCCGTGCTCGACGAGGACCACGTAGGCGACCTCGGGGTTCGAGGCCGGGGCGAAGCCCGCGAACCACGCGTGGTCGCGCTGGGAGTACCAGGTGCGGCGCCCGTCCTCGCCGGAGCGGACGATGCGCGACACCTGCGCGGTGCCGGTCTTGCCTGCCAGGTCCACCTCGGCGATGGCCGAGGCGTGGGCGGTGCCCATGGGGTTGGAGATCACCTCCCCGAGGGCCCGGTTGATCATGGCCAGGTGCTGGGCGCTCACGCTCACCTGGCGGCGCACGGTGGGCGGGAAGCGCTGGATCTCCGCGCCGTCGGGGCCCTCGACGCGCTCCACGAGGCGCGGGACATAGAGCGTCCCGCCGTTGGCCAGGGCGGCGTAGGCCATGGCGAGCTGGAGCACCGTGACGCGGGTGTTGCCCTGGCCGATGGCGGTGTTGAGCGTGAACCCGATGCGGAACTGCCCGGGGTAGTGCTGGGCGTACCAGGCCCGGGTGGGGATGAAGCCCGGGGTCTCCTGGTTGATGCCCACGCCGGTGTGGCGCCCGAGGCCGAAGTCAAACGCGAGCTGGGCGATGCGGTCCATGGTGACCGTCTCGGCCAGGGTATAGAAGTACACGTTGCAGCTCTCGACGAGGCTGCGGTGCAGGTCCGTGGGGCCGTGGACGTGGGTGCACCGGAACACGCGGTGGCCGAGCTCGTGGCGCCCGGTGCAGGTGACCAGGCTCCGGGGATCCACGAGCCCCGCGGTGAGCCCCGCCAGGGCGGTGAAGGGCTTGAAGGTGGAGCCCGGGAAGTAGCTCTCGTAGATGGACCGGTCGATGTTGGGCCGGTAGGGGTTCTCTTCGATCTCCCGGGCGAGCGCCGGGGAGATGCCGGTGGTGAGGAGGTTGGGGTTGATGGCGGGCTTGGAGTAGAGGGCCAGGACGCGGCCGGTGCGCACGTCCACGACGGCGGCGGCGCCGGCGGGGTACGGGCGGAAGGCCCGGTCGATGGAGCGCATGAGCTCCATGTCGAGGGAGAGCACCAGGTCCCGGCCGGGGACGGGCTCCTGCCGTCGGTCGGGCCCCAGGGCCTGGATGCTCTCGCGGTTGGAGAGCACCACCCCGCGGACGTCGTGCTCCAGGCGCACCCAGCCGCGGCGACCGCGGAGGATGGACTCCCAGGCCTGCTCCAGCCCCGAGCGCCCGATGCGCTCGCCGGGGCGGTAGTCCCGGGCGGCGTAGGCGCGAAGGTCCTCGGCGCTGACCTCGTTCAGGAACCCGATGGCGTGGGCGGCGAGCTCGCCGAAGGGGTACTGCCTCACGGGGAGGGCTATCACGCTGACGCCCGGGAGCTCCGCCCGGTGGGTCTCGATGAGGGCCAGGGCCTCGCGGTCGATGTCAGCGCGGGCGAGGAGCTGCTGGAAGCGCCTGGGTCCGTCGGCGCCGCGGAGCCGGGCCTCCAGGCGGTCGCGCTCGTCGCGGCCGAGGCCGAGGTACTCGGCCAGCCTGGGGAAGGCCTCCTCGCGCAGGAAGCCCGGGGTGACGTAGACGTTGTAGCAGGGCCTGTTGGTGGCCACGACGCGCCCGTGGGTGTCCCGCAGGATCCCGCGGGTGGAGGGCAGGTCGATCTGCCGCAGGACGTTGTCCTCGGCCATGCGCACCCAGCGGGCGCTGTCGATCACCTGGAGCCAGACGAAGCGCCCCATGAGTGCCAGGATGGTCAGCGTGGCCACGGCACCCATCATCTGGATGCGCTCACGACTCTCCCGAACAGCGGGTTTGCGTACGAGCTCCACGGTGCTTCCGGTCGCGACGGCGACAGGGCAGCGTAGGGCGGCGCGGCGGCGGCGTCAACGCGCCGTGGGAGCGCGCCCGGTCACTGGTTCATCGGTCGGGCGGGGTGGTCGCCGCAGGAGTGGTCCTGGTTGCACTGGTGGCTGGTGGGGCGGCTGCGGTACGCCAGGTCCTGCCCCAGCGTGGCGAAGAAGCGCGCCGTCACGTTGAGCAGGTACGTCGCCGGATCCCACGGGAGCGCCGGGTCCGGCATCCCGTAGCCGTGCCGACCGGCCGGGTCGACGTACGCGTTGAGCACGGCCCCGACGGGACCTTGCGCGCCGGTGTAGCCCTCGCCCACGGTGGGCGCCCAGAGCGCCGCGAGCTGCGCCCGGTCCGCGCCCATCCCGCGCGCGTAGCGCACCAGGCGTAGGGGCTGCGGCGACAGCACCTGCTCGCCGAAGCGCTGGCGCCCCTCGTCCAGGTCGTCCACGTCAAAGAGAATGGCGTCCCGCCCGGGGATCGGGAAGCGCCCGAGGGACGAGAGCCCCTCGAGCACCCCGCGGTCCACGAGCACCCGGTTGGGCGTGCGGTTGTATCGCGCCCAGAGCGCCGGGGGCGTCGCGTACTCCAGGTACTCCGCGGGCGCGTTGGGCCCGAAGAAGGGCAGGAGCCCCGCCGCGCGCGCGAACGCATTGCCCGTGGAGAGGGGCACCGCCTGGTCGCCGATGGTGTTCACCACCATCACCGCATGCTCGCCGTGCCCGGGAGGGCGCCGGAGGAAATACAGCGGCGCGAAGGAGATCGGGTCCCCGGGGTCCAGCGCCGCCTGCGCCAGGAGCAGGAAGCGCCGCATCTCCGGCGTCTGCCGACGGATGCCCATGCCCTCGGCGGGGGAGCGCAGGGCCGAGCCGCGCTCGGACACCCTGGTCAGCCGCGCGTCCGCCGAGGGGTTCTCCGGGATGTGCCCGCAGTGGATGTCACAGTCTCCCTCGACGACGCGGAAGGTGTCCACCACGCTCTTTACGCTCGCCGAGGCCTCCGGCTGACAGGTCCCGTAGTCCGCGATGGCCGACCCCCGGAAGATCGTCACGGCCAGCCGGTCGCCGTTGTCCGACGGGATCCCGATGCGGAAGCGCCCGTCCGCCGCGGCCCTCGCGCACCTCCGCGCGTTGGTCCGGAGGTTGGTCACCACCACGTCGTCCCCGGCGGCGATCGCGGGCTGGTCGTCGCCGCCCCCGGCGCCCCGCTCCAGGCAGGCGATCTCGAGCTCACCCGTGTCGTTCACGTCCGGCACCAGGAAGCGCAGGGTGTTCTGGGAGTTCGAGCACAGGGTCCGCGTGCGCATCCCTCGCCGGGGGTAGTCCGTGGCCGGGATGGACATCACCAGCGGCCCCATCACCCGCAGGATCACCGCCTCCTTGACGCCCCCTTGCGTGGAGCGAATGCCCACGTCCGTGAGCCCGCCGCCGCCCGCCACGGGCGACGTCGCCCGCACCGCCGCGTCGGCGCTCCCGAGGATCATGGACAGGATCCCGCCCAGGGAGCCGCCGGTGGCGAAGTACGGCGCGTCGGGGCCGCCCGCGTCCACCACGCCGTCGCCGTCGAAGTCCCCGGCGAGGTCGTTGGTGGCGCTCCCGTCGTGGTTGTAGTCCTCGCGGGAGCGCGAGGTCCCGTCGAAGCCGCGGAACGCGCGGATCACCTGCATGTGGTCCAGCACGCTCTGGCGCACCATGTCCCGCGTGTGGAACACGTACCCGGTCCAGAAGTCCCCGCCGGAGTCCGCCGTGCCGTCCAGGTTGATGTCCCTCGCGCGGTTGGTGAGCAGCGGCTCCGACGCCCCCGACGCGCACACGCTCCGCAGGATGGTGGTCACCTGGCTCAGCGTGGAGGGGTCCAGCGCCAGCCCGTGCCCCGCGGCGTTGATGCCCAGCGTGGCGATCCCAAAGGCCGCCAGGTTCGGCCCGTAGCCCAGGGCGTCCAGCATCATGCCCGTGTACCCGTGGCCCATGAACGCCAGCGGGAAGGGCGCGCGGCGCCCCGGCGCGGCCTTCGGGACGGTCATCGCGAACTGCACCGTGTCCACCCCCTGGTGGGCGATGGTCCCGGTGCGGGAGTTCACGTCCCAGCGCGCGTGGTGGTCCAGGCTCCGAGGGTCCCCGAGGAGGTACGGCGACCGGAGCGTCCCCAGGACCACGTGGTCCACGTAGCGGTACTGCTCCAGGAGCCTCTCGCGCTGGCGCCCGCGGATCCCCAGGGCCTCGGCGAGCTGCGTCACCAGCCGCGTGAGGGCCTCGCCCCGGATCACGAAGGGCCGGTCCCGCTGCTCCTGGGTGCAGCCCTGGCCGCCCGTGAGCTGCGAGGCCTCCAGGTTGGGGGTCACCGGCCCGAGCTCGTCCCCGAAGGGACCGCGGCCGTAGAGCCCCTCGCGCAGGAGCAGGAGGTCCGACACCGTGGTCTGCGTGGTGAAGGTCCACGCGAAGACCACGCGAGGGGCGCTCTCCCCGGCGCGGGGGCGGTACACCAGGCCCCCGTAGTACTCCGGGTGGCGGGTGCGCAGGAGCGCGTCCAGGCCCTCGAGCACCGCCGCCTGGGCCGGGTGGCCCACCGTGGGGAAGGGCGACCGCACGGGGCCCCTGGCGCCCTGGAGCCGGTCCGTGAGCACCACCGCGTAGCGGGTGCGCTCCTCCAGGGGCACCACGGGCCGCACGATCAGCGTGTGTGTATCAGGCTCCCAGAAGGTGGTCAGGCCGTCCCTCGGGTCGCTCCCGGGGGGCCACACCGCCGCGCGGTTGAGCACCCCATCGAAGTTCGTGTCCTCGCCAGGGTCCAGGCGCCCGTTGCGGTTCGAGTCCTCCTCCACGGTCTCGAAGAGCAGGTTCGACTGCCCGCCGCGAGGGTCGTTCGGGTAGTACCCATCCACGTTGCGCGCGGTGTATTGAAAATTCCCGTCGCCCATGTCCAGCGGGACCGGCACCCCGGTGGTCATGTTGATCAGGTACACCGCGTCGTCCTCGAAGCGGTGGTCGTCCCCGCGCATCCTCCGGGTGAGCTCCGCCAGGTCCAGGTCCTCCTCGAAGGACACGGTCAACGGCGCGAAGGTGCCCCAGCCGTCCATCTGGTCGAAGCCCTCCCGCAGCCTCGACTCAAAGGTCGTGGGCGCCACCAGCGACGCGTTGATCCGGAGCCCCGTCGGGCTCGTCGAGTCAGGGCTCGTGGCAAAATCGTTGGGCAGCGGGATCTCCGGCAGGGGCCTCGCCCCCAGGTCCCACCGCACCCTCGGACCCTGCATCCCCGAGGCGCCGACCGGCGCCGCCGGGAGGTCCACCGGGTCGCCGCCCGTACAGCCCAGCGCCAGGAGCCCGATGAACAAAAGAGGTGCTCGGTTCACGGGTCCGTTTCTACCGCGGAATAGCCCGCCCGGACAACCGTCCTACAGCACCCTACGGGTCATGCCATGTGTGAGATCACCGCGTCGGCGAAGGACGAGCACTTCACCTCCGTGGCGCCCTCCATCAACCGGGCGAAGTCGTAGGTGACGGTCTTCGCGGCGATGGCGCCGTCCATGCCCTTGAGCACCCTCTCGGCGGCCTCGCGCCAGCCGAGGTGCCGGAGCATCATCTCGCCCGAGAGCACCACGCTCCCGGGGTTCACCTTGTCGAGCCCCGCGTACTTGGGCGCGGTGCCGTGGGTGGCCTCGAAGATGGCGTGGCCGGTCACGTAGTTGATGTTCCCGCCGGGGGCGATACCAATACCCCCCACCTGCGCGGCCAGGGCGTCCGAGAGGTAGTCCCCGTTCAGGTTCAGCGTGGCGATCACGTCGAACTCCCGGGGGCGCGTGAGCACCTGCTGGAGCGTGATGTCCGCGATGGAGTCCCGCACCAGAAGCTTGTTCTTCCAGCGCCCCCCGCCGTGGGTCTCCCAGAGCCCGAGGGCCGCCTCCACCTCGCGGTGAACGCCCTTGACGAAGTCCTCCGGGGCCATGTCCAGCCCGGGCTCCACCATCTTGGCGTTCTCCGCCACGGAGAGGTCCGGCCTGGCCTCCTTGTTCCCGAGGATCCAGCTCTCCCGCTCGGTCACCACGTGCTCGCGGAACTCCCGCGTGGCCAGGGCGTAGCCCCAGTCGCGGAAGGCCCCCTCGGTGAACTTCATGATGTTGCCCTTGTGCACCAGGGTCACGCCCCGGCGCTTCTCCTGCAGGGCGTACTGGATCGCGGCCCGCACCAGCCGTTCGCTCCCCTCCCGGGAGACGGGCTTGATCCCCACCCCGGAGCTCCCCGGGAACCGGATCTTCTTGACGCCCATTTCACCCTGGAGGAATGCGATGAGCCTCTTCGCCTCGGGGCTCTCGGCCTCCCACTCGATGCCCGCGTAGATGTCCTCGGTGTTCTCCCGGAAGATCACCATGTTGACCTTCTCCGGGGCCTTCACCGGCGAGGGCACGCCGGTGAACCACCGCACCGGGCGGAGGCACACGTACAGATCCAGCATCTGCCTCAGGGCCACGTTGAGCGACCGGATCCCCTTGCCCACCGGCGTGGTCAGGGGCCCCTTGATGCCCACCAGGTAGTCCCTGAAATCCGCCACGGTCTCGTCCGGCAGCCAGTTGCCAAAGCGCCGAAACGCCTTCTCGCCCGCGTAGACCTCGTGCCAGGCGATCCTGCGGCGCCCGCCGTAGGCCTTCTCCACCGCGGCGTCCAGCACCCTCACGCTCGCGCGCCAGATGTCCGGCCCGGTGCCGTCCCCCTCGATGAAAGGGATGATCGGCCGGTCCGAGACCGATAGATGTCCGTCGGCTCCACGGGTGATCGCTTCACCTTCCGTCGGACGCGGAAACACGCGGGTGGTCATTCTGTCTCTCCTCGGGTAGAGCGCTCCTAGAGCCGCGCTCACGGCGCCGGTCCCATACCACGCCCGAACCTCCGCTCCAACGCCGTCCATGACCGACACCAACCCACCTGTCCCTGCAAAGTCCCAGGAGGGACCACCTCCTGCGCACACCGCGCGCCTGGGCTGGCTCTCGGGGGGGCTCCTCGGGGTGCTCCTCGGCTTTCTGGTCACGTACCTGGTGGAGACCCGGGTGCTCACCGGGCGGGTGCCGGAGCCGGCCCGCACCGCCGCGGGGCTGTCCAGCGTCTTCGTGGCGGGGCTCTTCCTCGCCGGGGCCCTCGGCGGTCACGGCCTGGGCATGAAGGGCGGGAGGCTTCGCACCCGGCTCCTCGGGGGCTCCGCCGGGGTGCTGGTGGCGGTGACCCTGTGGGCGCTCCTGGTGGTGACCCGGTGACCCTCGGGTGGGGCAAGAGTGACCATGCCGCGCGCGCGCAAGGTGCGGTATAACCACAACGATCGTGTCGGCCGAGGCGCAAACCCCCGCGGCGAAGAAGACGGGCCTGGAAGGCGCCGTCCTGGGCGGGAAATACCGCCTGCAGCACGTGCTGGGCTCCGGGGGCGTCGGGGTGGTGTACGCCGCGGCCAACACCTGGACGGGGCGCCAGGTGGCCCTCAAGGTCCTGCGCCAGGAGTTCGCGGAGAACAAGGACGTGGTCCGGAGGTTCCTGCGCGAGGCCCAGGCCCCGACGCGGATCTCGCACCCCAACGTGGTGGACGTGCTGGACCTGGGCGAGGACCGGGTCACGGGGCAGCTCTACATCGTGCAGGAGCTCCTGGTGGGCACGGACCTGCGCGCCTGGATCGACGCCCGCTCGCCCATGTCCCCGCGGGAGAGCCTGGACCTGATCGTGCCGATCCTCGGGGCGCTGGTGGCGGCGCACCGCCGGGGCGTGCTGCACCGGGACATCAAGCCGGAGAACATCTTCCTGGTGCGCGCCCCGGACGGAAAGGTGCTCCCGAAGATCATTGACTTCGGCGTGTCCAAGGTGATCGACCGGCAGAGGGCCGAGGACGAGCGGCGCACCACCATGGCCGGGATGGTCTTCGGCACGCCGCACTACATGTCCCCGGAGCAGGCCCGCGGGGACCACGTGCTGGACCCCCGGAGCGACCTCTGGAGCGTGGGCGCCGTGCTCTTCGAGATGCTCACCGGCAAGGCCCCCTTTGAGGCGCCTACCTACAACCTCTTGATGGTGAAGGTGATCACCGAGCCGGCCCCGAAGGCCAACGCGGTGCAGCCCTCGGTCCCGCAGGACGTCGCGGACATCGTGTCCCGCGCGCTCACCCACGACCTCGACGGGCGCTTCCCCAGCGCCAGGGCCTTCCTCTCGGCCATCCTGGAGTCCACCACGTTCCAGGACGGCCGCGCGGAGAACGGCGCCGTGGTGCTCCCGGATGAGGCCTGGGAGGGCATCGCCCCGGTGGCCCGGGACATCCCGACCATCGTGCCCTTCACTCGTCGCCGGAGCGCGCTCCTCCAGCGGGTGACCCCGCAGGTGCTCACCGGGATCACCGTCTGCGCGGCCATCACCAGCCTGGTCCTGGCGCTCACCGTGGGCGCCCGACCCTCGCGCCCGATGCCCATCCCCGCGAGCATCCCGCAGGTGGCCCAACCCCGGGAGACCTGCCCCCCGCCCGCGCCCCCGCCGCCCGCCCTCGCGCAGCTGCGCCCCGCGGCGGTCGCCACGGCGCCGCCCGCCGCGGAGCCCTATGCCGCGCGCAGGCCGAGGGCGCGCCGGAGCGCCGCCCCCATCGGGCCCTCTGCCGCGCCGAGGCTCTCGTCCGGGTCTTCGTCCCGGGGGGGGCTGCGCCCGGCCTCGGCCTACCCGGAATGATGCGACGCGCGGCCTGCACGCTCTCTCTGGCGCTTTTCCTCGGGGCGGGGAGCGCCCTGGCCCAGGGCTCCTCGGCGCCCGCTCCGGGGGCCCGAGCGGCCTTCGAGCAGGGCCTCGCGGCCCTGGAGGACGACCGCTTCGCCGCCGCCGCCGCGGCGCTGGAGGCCTCTTACCGCCTCCGGGCGGTGCCGGTGGTGCTCTTCAACCTCGGCCTCGCGTACCGTGGCCTCGGACGAAACCTCGCGGCCATCGACGCCTTCGAGCGCTACCTCTCCGCGCCGGAGCGCTCCGTGGACCCCGCCAGGCTCGCCGCCGTACGGCGCGAGCTCGACGCGCTTCGCGCCCAGGTGGTGACCCTCAACGTGCGGGTTACGCCCTCCAATGCCGTGCTCCGGGTGGACGGGCGCACGGTGAACCGCAACGCCACGGCGGCCACCGTGGACCCTGGCAACCACATGGTCGAGCTGGAGGCCGAGGGCTACCGCTCCTGGCGTCGGGAGTACACCCTGGAGCCCGGCCAGGCCTTGCCGTTGGACGTCCGCCTGGAGCCGCTCCCGGGCCCCAACCGCTCGCCGCCCGTCAGGCCCCTGGAGCCCTTCCCGGGCGCGGACGAGCCGCCGCCGAGGCCCCGAGGACCGCAAGCGCCGGGGACGAGCGCCAGGCCCTCGCGGGGTCCCTCGTGGGTGTTCTGGTCGGGGCTGGCCCTCACCGCCGCGGCGGCCACCACCTCCACGCTCCTCTGGATTGACGGCAACGCCACGCACGACGCGTACAACAGCGCCTGCCGCCCCTACACCACGCCGCAGGACTGCGCCGCGCGCTTCCGCGGCACCATGGACGAGCTCAGCGACCGCGCGCTGATGGTGAACATCGGCTGGGCCGTGGCGGGCCTCGGGGCCCTGGTGGCCGCCCTGGACCTCCTGAGCCGTCCGAGCGCCGAGAGCGCCACGCCGAGGCCCTCGCGCTGGAGGGCCCAGGTGAGCCCTTCGCAGGCCTCCCTCGCCTGGGCGTGGTGAGTCCGGTGAGGGCCCTCGGGGCGCGCGCAGGGGCCGTCCTCGTGGCGCTCCTCGGGGCATGCCGCTGGGTGGTGCAGCCGCCCTTCGGCACCGACGGGGGCACCCCCGGCGGCGTCTGCGAGCCCGACGGGCTCGTACGCGCGTGCTACGGCGGACCGGCGCGCACCGCGGGCATGGGGCCCTGCCGCCAGGGGATGCAGTCCTGCACCGGCGGCCGCTGGGGCCCGTGCGTGGGCGCCGTGCTCCCGCAGCCCGAGGCCTGCGACGGTGCCGACAACGACTGCAACGGCCGCGCCGACGACGTCCCCCCGAGGCCCTGCAGCGGCGGCTTCGCGGGCTACGCCTACAGCGCCTCCAGCGCCGCCTGGATCGACGGCTGCGCGGCCCCTGGCGCCGTGGTGCTCCTGCCCAACGAGGACGACCGCACCGCCACCCAGGGCCTGCCCTTCCAGTTCCGGTACTACACCGACGACTACGGCGTGCTGGACATCTCCACCAACGGCATCGTCAGCTTCGCCGTCACCTCCACGCAGTACACCAACCGCCCGCTGCCCTCCACGGTGTCCCCGGTGGGCGTCTACCCCGTCTGGGACGACCTCTACACCCGCCGGGGAGTGTGCTTCGCCATCACCGGCGACGCCCCGAACCGCACCGCCGTGGTCGTGTGGGATGATGTATTCTTCTACCCGAATCGTAGTCCGAGCACCCACATCACCTTTGAGGTCCAGCTCCACGAGCAGACCAACGTGATTGATGTGCTCTACCAGCGCCTGGAGGGCGAGGGTCCGAGGGCGACCGGGGCGAGCGCGACGATCGGGCTCCAGGGGCCTCGGGGGGCGGTGTTTGACCAGCTCGGGTTCAACACCACGGGGGTGGTGGCGGCCGGCCGCGGGCTGCGCTGGAGCCCGCTGGAGTCCGCGCGCACGCTGCCCTGCCGGGCGGGGACCCAGAGCTGCACCGGGGGCTCCTGGGGGGCCTGCGCGGGGGCCTCGGACCCCGCCCCGGAGGCGTGCGACGGCATGGACAACGACTGCGACGGGGTGGTGGACGACGGGCTCTTCCGGTCGTGCTCTACGGCCGGGATGGCGAACCCCGACGTGGGAGCATGCCAGCTCGGGGTGCAGCAGTGCCGCGCGGCGGCGTGGGAGACCACCTGCCGCGGGGAGGTGGTGCCGGGGCGGGAGCTCTGCGCCAACGCCCGGGACGACGACTGCGACCTCACCGTGGACGAGGCGGCAGGGTGCTGCACGCCGATGTGCAGCGGACGAGCTTGCGGGCCAGACGGCTGCGACGGCGCCTGCGGGCGCTGCCCGGCCGGGCGGAGCTGCGTGGACGCCACCGGGGTGTGCATGTAGCGACAAGTGCCATGGCCGTGCTTGAGCCCCGCGAGGAGGGCGCCGTTGCCCTCTCCAAGGAACGATGCTCAACACGGAACTCGTCACCAAGGACCACGGCCCGGCGCTGCGTAGGGCGCTCCGGGGCCTCGACGGCGTGCTCGGGGTGTACACCGTGGAGTGCGCCTGCGCGCTGGGGCCCCACCCCCACTACCTGGTGGTCACCGCCGGGGATTTCGAGTCTACCATGGCGGTGGCCAGCACGCTGGACGCGCTGGAGTTCACGGGGCTGGACTATGACCTGGTCCCGGCCCGGGACTCGCTGCCGCCCAACGCCCTGGCCCTGAGCCTGCGCCCGCGCCGGATGTGCGGTTAGACGAGGCCTAACGCTCGTGGCTGCCCGCTGCCCCTGGCGAGGCGAGCCCCGCCGCGGGTCCGACGCCGGTGCGCCCCACGTGGTCGGGCACCACGAGCGCGGTCTGGAACACGTTGTTGTCGTAGTCCGACTCCGGGAGCATATGGCAGAACCCCGCCGGGTCGCGGTGAGGGCACAGCTCCCCCGGGGTCGGGGTGAAGGGTGGGTTCGCCGTGATACGGAGCGTGTACGAGCCCGCGGGGACCTGCGGCTGCCCGTCGCCCCCGTCGAGCACGAAGAACTGACCGCCGAGGAAGAACCGGTAGGTGTCCGTCCAGCCGTGGCTGATGCCTTGGAAGCCCGGCGTGCCCGGGGAGCCGCAGCTGTCGAACACCTTGGCGCGCGGGGGCTGGCCGAGCCACGCGGGGTTCGGGTCCGTGTCGAGCATGCAGAAGCCCCGCTTGGCCGCGCGCCAGACCCGCCCGTCGGCGCCGAGGAGCTCGTACTGGACGTAGTGCCTGAAGTGGAAATGCGCGTGGCAGGTCGCGAACTCGAAGAGCCCGTCGTCGCCGGAAGGGGTGAAGTGCTCGTTCGGGTCTCCGATGAAGAGGTCCGCGTCGCCGATGTTGGCCACGCCCACGGTGAAGCGCAGCACCCGGTGCTCTCCCGCCACGATCCCGCCCTCGACCGCGCTGCACGCGTCCGCGGTGAAGGGCTCGCTCCGCACGACCCACTGGCTGGCGGTCATGTCCGCGCGCACCCAGAGGTCCGCGGTGCCCTCCAGGTCCACCGGCGGTCGCCGACCTCCCCCGCCGCTGCTGCCCGGGACGCTCGCGGCCTGGGAGGCGGTGCCCACCTCGGTGTCCGCACAGGCGATCCCAAAAACCAACACCCAACCAAGGTTCCTTCGAAGCATGAGCCCTCCCTCCTCAGGCGCAACGGTCGGCGCCATGGGCGGACCCTACGCCCCGCGGTGGCGTCCGGACAAGCCCCCCTCCTCGGGTGACGGACCGACGGAGGGTACAGCCCCCAAAGGCGCTCAGGGACTCGCGCCAGGCCGCACCACCTGGGCCCGCACCGCGAGGCTGATCGAGAAGCTGTCCACCAGGGCCGTGTAGCGCCCCCAGAGCGTGCGCCCATAGCCGAAATTGAGCTCCGCCTCGGGGAGCACCCGGAGGATCAGCCCGGCCCCCACGTCCACCGTGTCGCGCTCCAGGCGAGGGGTGCGCAGGAGCAGGTTGTTGGTGCCCTCGTACCGGTCCGCCGGGAGGTCCGGGTCCACCGCGGCCACGGACACACCGATGATGCGCCCCTCGTTCAGGCTCAGCGCCGCCTGGGCATAGGCGTAGACGAGCACCCGGGCCCCGAGCTGCTGGCCGGCCCGGACGGCGCCCACCACCTGCTGGGCGGCCCCGCCAAAGCGGAGGTTCATCCCGAGGTCCAGCCGGAGGAAGGTGCGCGTAGGGAACGCATAGCCCGCAAGGAGCGAGGGCTGTACGTCGAGCTGGCCGTCGCCCAGGGTGACGTCGTCCATGACGTTCTCCGGGCGCACGTACCGCAGGAGGTCCCGCTGGAAATCGTCAATGGTGGTGGGCTGCTCGCCGAAGGTGCCCGCGGGGCCCGCGTAGCCCGTCGGGATCTTGGTGCGGAGCTCCACCGCCAGCGGGAAGAGCCGCAGGGGCGTGCGCCACCGCACCGCCAGCGAGAGGTCCCCCACGCCCCGGGCCACCCTGGAGAGGTCCAGGACGTTCCGTTGGTAGAAATCCAGCTCGCTCTCCATGGACATCGCCGGGCGCGGGAGCAGCAGCACCGGGTCCGAGCGGTAGCTCACCAGCCGCAGGGGCACCCCGACCTCGACCTCCAGCCGGTCCGTGAGCCCCGCGCGGAGACCCAGGGCGTAGGTGGTGCCCGTGAACTCCCCGCGGAGCGGAAAGGACCGCGAGGGGCCGGTCTCGAAGAACTCCCTCGACGCGGACTGGTACGTATACGAACCATTTACCACCACGGTGCCCGCAGGGAGCGTCCAGGGCGACGCCTCGGCGCTCCCGGCGGTCGCGAGAAGGACCCCTCCAAGGGCGATCGTTCGAAGGCGAACCATTCCCGCTCAGAAGGTGGTGAAGGGCTGCGGGCCCTCCCCCTCCGGGGGCCTCTGGGGAGGAGGCCTGACTGGGGGTGCCGGGGCCGTCGGCGGGGCCACGGGCGGGGCCACAGGCGGGACCTGGACCCTTGGGGCGGGAGGCGCCGGCGGAGCCACCGCCACCGGGGCGACAGCCGGTACCGGGGGCGCCGCCGTGGGCGGCGGGGCGACGGCTGGTGGAGGCGGAGCCAGCGCCGCCGGGGCCTGCGCTTGCGCGGGCGGCAGCGCGCCGCGGAGGGCGCGACCCCCGCGAGCCCGGGGCGTCTCCCGGGCCGTGACCAACGGCGTAGACACGGTAACGGGGGCCGGGACCTGCTCCGAGGCAGGCGCCGCGGGCGCCGCAGGGGCAGGGGCCCTGGGCTCCACGGGCAGGGCCGAGGCAGTGGAGGAGGGAGCGGTCTGGGCGGGTGGGCTGCCGCGGTGCAGGGCCTGCGCCACGAGGAGCACCAGGGCCACGACCACCGGGACGATGGCCCCGACGATGGCAATGGAGCGCCGGAGGGTCGGTCCCTCGGCCTCCTCCGGGGCCTCCGGGGCGCTCTCGGCGGTGACCTCCGCGGGCGCCGTCGGGCCGTCCTGGGGCGTACCCGAGGCCCCGGGGGGCGCCGGGCCTTCGTCCTTCGGGGTGTAGTTCGCGAAGGGGTCTTCCAAGTGCTGACTGGGAGCCGGGGAGGCCATGAACGACGCGGGCTGCACGCGCCGACCGCCGAGCGAGCGCCCTAGCTCCGGGTCGGCCAGGAGCCCGGCCAGGGAGGCCCCGAGGGCCGAGGCGTCCGCCGGGCGCTCCTCCGGGCGGCGCCGCAGACACGCCTCCACCAGCGCCGCGAGGCGAGGGTCCAGCCACGGGGCGCGGGCCCCCACGGGCTGGTGCTCGTCCATCTGGGCGCGGATCACCACCGCGTGGGGGTTGTCCCCGTCGTAGGGGAAGGCCCCCGTAAAGAGCTGGTACATGATCACCCCGACGGCGTACACGTCCGCCCGGGCGGTGACGGAGCTGGCGTCCCGGGCCTGCTCCGGGGCCATGTCGTACACCGTGCCCAGGGCCTGACCGACCATGGTGGCGGTGCGGGGGCCCTCCAGGTCCCGGGCGATGCCAAAGTCCAGGAGGCGCACGACCCCTTCTCGGTCGCCGGGGCCCTCGATGAAGATGTTCTCGGGCTTGAGGTCCCGGTGCACCACCCCGGCGGCGTGGGCTGCGCCGAGGGCGCCCAGCATGGACTGCACCCAGCGCAGGGCCTGGAGCATGGTCACCCGGCCGCCGGTGATCTGGTTGGCCAGGTCCCCGCCCGTCAGGAGCTCCATGGCCAGGTAGGGCCAGCGGGCGCCGTCTACGTCCTCGTCCACGCCGGCGTCGAAGACCTTGACGATGCCCGGGTGCTCGACCTTGGAGGCGACGCTGACCTCGCGCAGGAAGCGCTCCACGCTGGCCGGGTCGTGCCCGAAGCGACGGTCGATCACCTTCAGGGCGACCTTCTGCTGCGTGAGCACGTGCCGGGCGACGTAGACCGTCCCCATGCCCCCCATGGCCAGCGCCCGGAGGATCTCGTAGCGCCCTCCGACGAGCCTCCGAGGCACCGTCTCGTCTGGGGGTGGGGTAGAGACCGACAGGGTCAAAGCCTCCCAAGTATGACGCCTCCGCGCCCCGGTGGAAACCCCGAAGGCGAGGAGAACGCTGTACGCTACAAGCGTTACGACGTCGGCTCGGCCCTTGGATTGGCGCGCGGCCTCGGGGCCGCGGGGTCCGAGGGGGTGGGCCGCGCCCCCAGGACCTCGGTGTTGGCCACCCAGATGGCCAGGCCGTTCAGGTCCGAGACCACCCTCGGGACAAAGCGCGGGGGGTTCACCCTCCCCTCGGTGATGCACTCCGTCAGGACGGCCACGTCCTCGTGGGCGACCTTGCCGACGAAGAGGTTGCGCACCTGCTCCGGGCGCCCCTGCCGCAGCGCGTCCCGGAGGAAGCGCCAGTTGTCCACGAAGCCCCGGGTGTAGGCGATGTCCTTGGTGAAGGGCGCCCCGCCCGTGAGCACCCCCCCGCGGAAGACCCTCCGGGCGCCGTTGTAGCAGTCCTCGGCCTCGTAGCCCCGGGCCCGGTACCACTCGAAGACCTCCAGGAAGTCCCCGCCCTCCTCGGCGTGGTCCACGGCAAGGACGCGCTCGTTGAGCCTCCGGGCGCGCCGTGGGTGGCTCCGGAGCGTGAGCACCTCCATGAGCGACGCGAGGCCCTCCTGTACGGCGGTGGTCCTGGGCGGGCCCTTGGCCAGCCAGCGGGCCACGGGCTGCGCGGCGCCGTTCAGGCTCGTGGCCACGTGGACCCAACCCTCGTGCACCTCCAGGATGTCCACGTCGCGTGGGGAGAAGCGCGCCGAGGCGCGGATCTTTACGTAGTCGCTCCCGGCGGCGGCGTCGGCCACCAGCGAGTCGTCGAGCACCACGGCCACCGGGTCCCCGCCGAAGTAGCGCCGGAACCTGCGGCGCAGCGCCGCGGCCACCTGGGCCCCGTCGAGCACCCGGGGCGAGAGCGTCCCGAGGGTGCCCTCGTCCAGGAGGGCTACGCGCTGCTGGAAGCTCCGGGCCACGTCCCCCACGCGGCAGCCCTCCGGGAGCCGGTCCTTGGGGCTGCCGTAGAGCCTCCGGGACCAGCCGTAGAACGCGCGTGTACCGCGCGCCGCGAGCATGTGGCAGGTGCCCGCGTAGTCCTCGCAGGTGCGGGCCAGCACCTCCGCCAGCGGGTCCCCCGCGAAGCCCTGGCGCACCTCGCGGGTGAGGTCTTCAAAGTCCCGAGCGCGCGCCTGCGGGTCGAAGCCCAGGGCCATCGCGCGGTAGGTCTCCGCGTCCACCGAGGGGAGCTCCCGGAAGCCCTCCCGACGGAAGCGCTCCCACACCGCGCGGTCCCACTGCAGCGCGGAGAGCACCCTCAGGGGGCGCTGGGCCTCCAGGGAGCGCGCCGCCACGCGCGCGAGGCGCGCGTCCCGCTCGCGCGCGGCGCCCACCGGGGGAGCGCCCGGACCTTCGCCCGGGCCTTCGCCCGGGCCTGCACCCGGGCCATCATTTGCGGGCGCCCTGGACGAGAGCGCGTCGAGCTCCGCCGCGCACGCCCCGGGGTCGTTCTCCTCCTCGGTCTCCACGCCGAGGAGCACCATAGCCCACCGCGAGGCCCCGCCGCAATCGCTCCGCGCGCTAACGCACCTTCGCGGTCATGACCAGGGCGTCCTCGCCGTCGTCGTAGTAGCGCGGCCGGGTGGCGATCACGGCGAAGCCGAAACGCTCGTAGAGCGCGATGGCCGCGCGGTTTGAGGGCCTCACCTCCAGCAGCACGGAGGCGCAGCGACGCACCCGGGCCATGTCCAGCACGGCCTGGAGGAGCGCGCGGGCGTGACCCCTCCGGCGGTGCCGCGCCGCCGTGGCCACGTTGATCACGTGGACCTCGTCGGCCACCAGCCACAGGTCCACGAAGGCCACGATCCCGTGCGGCGGCGCGTCCACCCCGAGCACCCTCGCCCAGGACCGCTGGAGCTCCGACGCGAGCGCGTCGCGGGCGAAGGGGTTGGAGAAGCTCTCGAGCTCCAGGGCGGCCACCTGGTCCAGGTCCTCCAGGGTCACGGGGCGCACCCTGGGCGCGACGCACGGCGGAGGGAGCGCCTCGGAGGCCACGGCGCTCTCAGGGCCTAGGCGCCGGGAGGAAGAGCGCCACCCGGGCCCGGCTGCCCAGGGCGCGCACGTAGGCCCTCACCGCGGACGGTAGCTGCCGCCGCAGGAGGCGCTCCCGGAGCGCTCTGCGAGCGCGGGCATAGGGCTCCCGGCCCTCCCCCGCAGGCAGGGCCTCGTAGGCCGCGCGCAGGGCGACCTCGTCGGGCTCCAGGAGGCTGGCGTTGTGCGCCAGGAGGTACCTGCGCACCCGGAGCCTGCGGCGCACCAGCGCGTCGAACTCCTCGGCGGTGGCCCCGGAGGCCCGCAGGAGCGGCCCAAGGCCGCCGACGGGCATGGCGCCCTGCACGGCGCGGCGCTCCTCCTCCAGGGCCGCGCCGCCCTCGGCCTCGCCGGCCCGCTCGGCGGCGCGGTCCACCACCAGCTCACCCACGAGCTGCTCCAGGAGCGACGCCGTCTGGCTCGGGTCCACCGCGACGGCGAGGGCCTGGGCGGGCGTCAGGTCCGCGCTCACGCGGGAGTAGAGCTCCGTGCGCACCAGGAGCTCCAGCTCGCTGCGGGTGGCGAAGACGGGCACCGGGTCGCCCTCGAGCTCCACCGCCGCGAGCACCTCGTCCACGAGCACCTCCCCGGGCGGCAGCGCCGGGCGCTGGACGCCGCTGCCGGCGAGCTGCAGCGGCGCGAGGGCCGTCCAGAGCGCGAGGCCTGCGGGCGCCAGCAAGGTGCCTCAGTCCTCCCCGACGTCGCTGCGGTCCTGGGGACCACGGCGGTCCCGGAGCCACTCCAGGAACGCGATGGCCGTCTCGATCTCCCGCGCGGGGACCAGGTCCGCGACCTCCCGGAGCCTGCGTCGCAGGCCCTCCAGGCCCTGGCGGGCTCTCCGGAGGGCGGCCATGGCCTCGTCCTCCTCGGCGGGCGTGGCCGCCGGGGACTCCGCGGGAGGCGTCCAGACGGGCCTCGGCACGGCCTCGATGGAGTGCGCGTCGAGCCACGCCTCCATACAGCTCTTGAGCCTCTCGGTGCGGAACTGGAACCACCGCTCGCGGTCCGCGGGGAAGCTCATCAGCACGTCCTTGAAGCGCCGGAAGGCCCCCTTGCCGTCAATGGCCGCCACGAGCCTGCTCCGCAGGTCGGACTCCTGCACCGTGGCGATGAAGCGCTCCATCCAGCGGTACTGCTCCCGGGACGACACCGGGTCCACCCGGAGGTAGCCCGCGTCGCTGGCGATGCGCTGGTGCATGGTGGGGTCCGCCACGCCATCGACCACGCGGAGCACCTCGCCGGTGACCATGTGGAGGTAGCTGTGCACCTCCGGGGCGTTGTTCTCAAAGGCGTCTTCCAGCGCCTCCCAGGAGATCTCCAGGCGCTTGCGTGTGCTCTCTTCGGTGCTCATGACTCCCCTCCCGTGGTGGTGAGGCACCGCGCGACGGCCACGCGCCACCGGGCGCGCAGGGCCTCCGCCGCGGCGCGGTCCGCGGCGGGAATGAACGTACGCTCCACCGGGACGATCCCCGCGAGCTCCGCGGGGTCCCCGACGAGCCCCGCGCCCAGGAGCGCGAGGAGCCCCGCGCCGTAGGCCGTGCTCTCGGTCACCCTGGGCCGCACCACCGCGGCGCCGAGGAGGTCCGCCTGGAGCTGCATCAAGAGGTCATTGGCGCTGGCCCCGCCGTCCACCCGGAGCGAGGCGACGGGCGCTCCGGCGTCCCGGGCCATGGCGTCCATGAGGTCCGTGATCTCCAGGGCGATGCCCTCCAGGGTGGCGCGGCACAGGTGGGCGACGGTGGTGTCCCGGCCGAGGCCCGTGAGCAGTCCGCGCGCGTGGGGCGCCCAATACGGCGCCCCCAGCCCGGTGAGCGCGGGCACGAACACCACCTCGCCGCTGTCGGGCACGCTCCGGGCGAGGGCCTCGATGTCCCCGGCGCTCTTGAGCACCCCAAGGCCGTCCCGGAGCCACTGCACGGCGGCGCCGGCGATGAAGGCGCTGCCCTCCAGGGCGTAGGCGACCTCCCGCTCGGTCTGCCAGGCCACCGTGGCCAGGAGCCGGTGCGTGGACAGGACGGGCTTCTTGCCTACGTTCATCAAGACAAAGGCCCCGGTGCCGTAGGTGCACTTCACGTCCCCGGCGCGGAGGCAGCCCTGGCCAAAGAGCGCCGCCTGCTGGTCCCCGGCGATGCCCGCGATGGGCACCCCGTCGGGCAGGAACGAGAGCCCGCGGGTGTGGGCCACCACGCCGGAGCTCGGGACCACCTGCGGGAGGAGCGCGCGGGGCACGTCCAGGGCGGCCAGGAGCTCGTCGTCCCAGGCGAGGGTGTGCAGGTTGAACAGAAGCGTGCGCGAGGCGTTCGACGGGTCCGTGAGGTGGGCCCCGCCGGTCAGCCGGTGGAGCACCCAGGAGTCCACGGTGCCGAAGGCCAGCTCGCCCCTCGAGGCGCGGGCGCGGGCGCCGGGCACGTTGTCCAGGAGCCACCCGAGCTTGGTGCCGGAGAAGTACGGATCGAGGAGCAGCCCCGCCCGTTGTTGGAAGAGCGGCTCCAGGCCCTTCTCCCGGAGCCTCTCGCAGCGGTCCGCGGTGCGGCGGTCCTGCCAGACCAGGGCGCGGTGCAGGGCCAGGCCCGTGGCGCGGTCCCACAGGAGCGAGGTCTCCCGCTGGTTGGTGAGCCCGAGGGCGGCCACGGAGTCCGGCGCGTCACCGCTGGCGGCGAGGGCGCGGGCGACGGAGGCCTGGACGCCCCGCCAGAGGTCTTCCCCGTCGTGCTCCACCTGCCCGGGCGCGGGGAAGTGCTGGGGCACGGGGGTGGTGGCGCTGCCGCGGACCCGGCCCTGGAGGTCCAGCACCAGGGCGGTGGTGCCGGTGGTGCCCTGGTCAATGGCGACGATGGTCCTAGGGTGAGCCATGGGGACCCTGGAGGGTGTAACAGCCCACTGGGGCGTTGCAAGGGACAACGCCTGCGCGGCGGGGCGCGGCGTGCTAGGGTGCCAGGGCATGATGACCCGCGAGGAGTTCGAGAAGACCATCCGCGCCATGAAGGCGGAGGGCGTGGCGCTCTCCATGCCGAACCTCATGGTCCGAACGGAGCTGCCTCGGGCGACCATCGAGGACTGGCTGGAGGAAATGGAGGCGGGGAGGAAGCCCCCGCCCCGGGAGGCCCGGGATGCCCCGAAGGCCGCGAAGTCCTCGGGGAAGCCTTCGGAGGCCGAGGAGAAGGGCGACCTCGCGGGGGACCTCCTGCGCAAGATGGAGGACCTCAAGGGCGACCTGGTCAAGACGGCCGCCGCGGAGGTGCTCAAGGAGAAGCTGGGCCTCGCGGACGACGAGGACGAGGGCTCCTCCGGGGACGGGCGCTCCAAGGCCGTGGCCACGGTGGAGAAGCCCCGGAAGGACCTGCGCGTGGCGGGGGTGCTGGGGATGGTGCTCGGGCCCCTGGGGCTCACCTACAGCGCGCCCTGGAAGGTCGCGGTCCCGGCGAGCGCGGGGTATCTCGTCCTGCTGGCGCTGACGCGGGTGCCCGGGCTGGGCGCGGTGCTGGGGCTCTTCGTACCGAGCGTCATGGTGTTGATCCACCTTGCCTGCGCGGCCGGGGGGGCGGCCTACGCGTGGCGCTTCAACCGCACGGGGAAGCGCGCGGCGCTCCTCCCCGAGGAGAAGCCCCGGTCACGCAGCCGCGGGTGAAGGTCTCAGCCCCCTCCGGGCAACAGAGTACGGGCTTACCTTGGATGGAGTGAACTGCATGGATGGTGACAGCCTCTCTCAACGCGCGAGCGCCCTCTCGCGCAGGCGCTTCCTGGTGGTCCTCGGCGGCGCGACGGCGACCGCCGCGGGGTGTGGCAACGGCAACCCCATGACGGACGGCGGGGACGCCTCCCCTCCCGAGGACGCCACCCCGGGGGACGCGCCGGAGGACACCGCCGCGGAGGACACCCCCCCCGGCGACGGCGGGGGCATGTGCATGGGCCTGGGCAACGACATCATGGCCGTGGGGGACCTGGCCCAGGGGCAGTTCGTGCTGATCGACCGCGGGACCATCAAGCTCATCATGGCGCGGGACGCGCGCGGGATCTATTGCCTCTCCGCGCGCTGCACGCACACCGGGTGCATCGTCCCGGCGCACGACGCGGCGGGCTTCTCAAGCTGCCCGTGTCACTTCTCGCGCTTTGATCGCGACGGTCGCGTGCAGCCCGGGAGCCGCGCGGTGCGGGACCTGCCGAACTTCCTGGTCACCCTCTGCAACAACCGCATCTACGTGAACCGCGGCGAGGAGGTCCCCCTCGGGACGCGCGTGCCGCTGCCTTGAGGGCGTAGACGCCCCTCGCCCTACGCCGGGAGGTACAGGTGGAACACCCGGCGCCCGAGGATCAGCGAGTCCTTGTGGTTCACGGTCACCGGCCCGCGGATACGGAACCACGTCCCGTTGGCGCTCTCCAGGTCCGTGAGCGTCGGGGTGTCGCCCTCCAGCCCCAGGCGGCAGTGCTCGCCGGAGATCCACGGGTCCGAGGGGAAGCGCAGGTCCCCGCGCTTGCGCCCGAGGGTGATGCCCGCCCGGGGGATGGGCGCCGGGAAGAGCGTCGGGTCCACGTCCCGCCCGAGCACCAGCGCGAGCTGCCCCATGGTCAGCGCCTCGGGGAGCGCCGCCGGCCCTTCCTCGCCGGGCAACGGTCCCGTATTCCGCGCGTCCCAGCGAAGGAGCACCCTCCCAGCCAGGAACTGGTCTCCGTCCTGGAGCGCCTGGGCGCTGCCCTTGGCCATTCGCACAAACACCCCGTTGCGCGAGCCCTCATCCCGCACCATCGCGAGCGTCCCCTGCACGAAGATCGTCGCGTGACGGCCCGACAGCAACGCGTCCCCCGCCAGGAGGGGTGAGGCATTTCGCCCCAGTACATTTTCTCCAAGGTTGAGCGGGAGGATGCCCACGGCACCGCCGTCGAGGTCCTCGATGTGGAGGGAGGGGCCCTCCTGCACGGGCTGCGGGGCTGGCGGCGGCGGCGGCGGCGCGACCACCACCGGCGGCGGGAGCTGGGCAACCGAAGGCACCGCGGACATGCGCTGGCCGGCGTAGTTGGCGGGGGGGTTGGGCGTGCCCATCCACGGTGGCGTGCGCATGGGCGGGGGGCTATGGACCGGGACCCTCGCAGCCATGGAGGGCGGGCGGGGCCGGAGGTTCGCGCCGCAACCGACGCAGAACGTGGCTCCGCCCGGATGGGGCTTGCCGCACCGAGGACATTGCGTGCTGCTCATGGGCTACCGGATCGTGAGGGAAGCACCGGACCGGCCGCCGCGTCAACCCTGACGCGGGGAGCCGGAGGTCGCGCTACCGGCAGTTGTTCTCGGCGTTGGGCGTGGCGCTGGAGGTGACGCCCGCGTCGGCCAGCGGGGCGGCGACGCCGCGCCAGGTGCGCGCGATGGGCTCGGAGGTGACGTCCGCGCCGCCCACGCCGTTGCCGCCCGTGCGGCGCTCGCCGGTCTGGGCCATGTCGCAGCGCGCGTTGGCGCCGTTGTTCAAATGCGCGGGCACCGTGGACTGCATCGCCGAGGCGGTGTCCGCGCGGTACATGGACGCCGTGGTGTCCGTGTCGGGGCCGTCGGCCATGAGCCCGGTCTTGTCCACCGCGGGGTTCGACGACCGCGGCATGTCGAAGTACATCCCGTCGAGGTCCGTGACCAGGTCGGTCATCCCATCCCACTGGAAGAGCAGCAGCGGCTCGCCGTCATTGGAGAGCCCCGCGGAGGTCCCGATGGAGCTGGCGGTGCCGCCGTCGGCGGTCATGGTGGTGGCCGCGGGGCGCATCGCGCGGGTCATCGCGCAGCTCCCCATCATCCCGGCCTGGCGCAGGGTGTACGTCGGACAGCGACCCCCGTAGGCCATGGAGAAGGTCATCCCGTCGGCCATGGCCACGGTCTGGTACTCGCCCGGCATGATCCGCGCGCCGTCCGGGAAGCGCGCCACGAAGTCGCTGCTCCCGGGCCGGTCCGCCGCCCTCCCCAGGGGCGTGCAGGTCCGCGCCACCACGCACGCATAGTCGTGGAAGTCCGTGAGGTACACGCTCCCGAGCTCGATCGCCGCCGCGGTGGGGTTGTGCAGCTCGACGTACTCGCCGTTGGTGGGGAGCGCCACCACCTCGGTCAGGAGCAGGTGCGTCCCGCACGACGACTCGTCGATGATGCCGTCGCAGTCGTCGTCCATGCCGTTGCAGCTCTCCGTGGCGGGCGTGCAGGGCGTGGTGTCCACCGCCACGTCCCCCGCCGCGGTGTCCGTGGGGCGCCCGGTGTCCGTGGGGCGCCCGGTGTCCACGGGCGTCCCGGTGTCCATGGGCGTCCCGGTGTCCGTGGGGCTCCCCGTGTCCGCGGGCGTCCCGGTGTCCGTGGGGCTCCCCGTGTCCATCGCGCTGGTGTCCGTGACCACGCCGGTGTCCCCGCCGCCGGTGTCCGCCGCGGCGGTGTCCCCCGCGCCGCTGTCCTGCGAGGCCGTGTCCGGTGCGCCCGTGTCCGCCACGCCGGTGTCCGCGGTGGTGCTGTCCCCGGAGGCGTCCGGGAGCGGCCCCGGAGGCAACGGGGTCTCCCCACGGCAGGCCAAGATGCTCAACGTAACCACGAAAATCCCGACGGTCCTGGTCACAGCGGTACCCTCTGCTCCTGCCGCCATCCACCGACGGCGGGGGCAAGGTACTCCCTTGCGGGGAAATATCCTACCCCCTACGCGTTCCCCTCGAACTGGAGCCGGTGGAGCCGGGCGTAGATGCCACCCACGGAGAGGAGGTGCTCGTGGGGCCCCCTCTCGGCGATGGAGCCACGGTGGAACACGAGGATCTCGTCGGCCTGGCGGATGGTGCTGAGCCGGTGGGCGATCACGATGGCCGTGCGGCCCTGGAGGGCGCGGGCGATGGCGGCCTGCACCGTGGCCTCGGTCTCCGAGTCCAGGGACGAGGTGGCTTCATCCAGCACCAGCACCTCGGGGTCGCGGTAGAGGGCGCGGGCCAGGGCCAGGAGCTGCCGCTCGCCCGCGCTGAAGTTCTGCCCTCGGTCGGTGACCGGGGTGCCGAGCCCCTCGCCCCGGCGCGTCAGGAGCGCCTCCAGGCCGAGCTCCCTGGCGATGCGCGCGACCCTCCCGGAGTCCGGCGCGGGGTCCCCGAGGGCGACGTTGGAGAGCACGTCCCCAGGGAAGAGCACCACGTCCTGCGGGACCACCACGACCCGGCGCCGCAGGGCCTCGCGGTCCAGGTCCCGGAGGTCCACGCCCTCCAGGCGGATCGAGCCCTGGTCGACCTCGTAGAGCCGCTGCAGGAGCGCCACCACGGTGGTCTTGCCCGCGCCGGTGGCCCCTACGAGCGCGACGGTGCGCCCTCGGGGGACGGCGAAGGTCACGCCCTGCAAGGTCCTGCGGGCCTCGCTGTAGCCAAAGCCCACGGCCTCGAAGGCCACCAGCGGGGCGGCGGGGTCGGGCTCCGGGGGGCGGGCCTGGGGCCTGCCGGGGGCGTCTTCTTCGGGCTGGTCCAGGAGGCCGAAGACCCTCTCCGCGGCGGCCATGGCGGACTGCACCAGGGTCCATTTGGACGACAGGTCCCGCAGGGGCTCGAAGAAGCGCTGGATGAACTGCACGAAGGCCACCAGCACCCCGAGGGACGCCGCCGGGGCGCTCATCCCGAGGCTCCGGGCGCCCATGAACAGGAGCGTGGCCACGCACACCGAGGAGAAGGCCTCCACCACGGCGTAGAGGAGCGCGTCGTACCGGATGGAGATGAGGTTGGCGTCGCGGTAGGCGGCGTTGATGGCGCCGAACTCCTCCTGGCAGCGGGCCTCCTGGCCGTAGGCCTGCACCACGCTCACGCCCTGCACCTGCTCCGAGAGGTAGGCGTTCATCCTCGCGGTCTTGGCGCGGATCTCCCGGAAGGCCTCCCGGGCGCGGCGCCGGAAGAGGTCCACCAGGAGCACCAGCGGCGGCACCGCGGCGAAGGTGTAGAGCGACAACCTCGGCGAGAAGGCCAGCATCGCCACGACGATGCGCGCCAGGGTGAAGAAATCTCCCACCGCGGTCACCGCCCCGGAGGCGAAGAGCTCCCCGAGGGCGTCGATGTCGTTGGTGACGCGGGTGACGAGCCGTCCGATGGGCTGGCGGTCAAAGAACGCCATGCGCTGGCGCTCCAGGAACGCGAAGGCGTGGTGCCGGAGCGCCGCCATGGAGCGCTGCCCCACCACCTGCAGGAGGTACGTCCCCACGAAGCGCCCGAGCTGCTCCACGGCGATCAAGCCCAGGATCGCCAGGGACAGGCGGTTGATGGCCCCGAGGTCGCCGCCCAGGACGCCCTCGTCGATCACCCGCTGGAGCATCCGGGGCTGGGCCACCAGGAGCTCGGCGCACACGGGCATCAGCGCCAGCGCCAGGGCGAGCTGCCAGCGGTACGGCCTCACGAAGGGCCACAGGCGCGCCAGGAGGCGGCTGTCGTAGGCGTTCCCGAGGCCCGACTCTTCATGGAAGGCGCGCTCGGCCTCGGCGCTGCTGCGGGGCTTCCCGTTGCCTTCGCTCACAGCGCCTCCAGCTCGGCTTCCAGGGCCTGGCGCTCGGCCAGGCGCGCGTAGAGCCCCCCGGCGCGCAGGAGCGCCTCGGGGGTGCCGGCCTCCACCACGCGGCCCTCGTCGAGCACCAGCACGCGGTCACAGCGCGCCGCGGCGGCCACCCGGTGCGTGACCAGCACCAGCGTGCGCCCGCGGGCCGCCCGCTCGATGGCGTCGAGGATCAGCGCCTCGGTGCGCGCATCCACGGCGCTCAGGGGGTCGTCCAGGACGAGCACCCTGGGGCCCGCCAGGAGCGCCCGGGCGAGCGCCACGCGCTGCTTCTGGCCCCCGGAGAGCTGCACCCCGCGCTCGCCCACGATGGTCTGCATGCCCTCGGGCATGGCCTCCACCTCGGCCTTGAGCTGGGCCTCGGACGCCGCGTGGGACACCTGCTCCGGGGCCCCCGGGGCGTCCGGGTCGCCGAGCGCAAAGGCGATGTTCCGCGCCACCGTGGTGGAGAACAGAAAGCTCTCCTGGTGGGCGATGCCCACGTGCCTCCGGAGGTCCTCCAGGCGCACCCGGGTGATGTCCCGGCCGTCCAGGGTCACGGCCCCCGGGGGCGTGTCCAGCGCCCGTACCAGGAGCTTCGCCAGGACGCTCTTGCCCGCGCCCGTGCGCCCCACCACCGCGAGGGTCCCCCCCGCGGGCACCGCGAAGGTCACCCCGTCGAGAATCTTCCGGCCCTCCAGGGAGAAGGTGAGGGCATGCACCGCGAGCGCGCCCTCCACGCTCCCGAGGTGCTCGGCCCCGCGGTCATCGATCTCCGGCTCGGCCAGGACGATCTCCGCGATGCGCTCCACGGAGGCTCGGCCCCGCTGCACGATGGAGAGCAGGTACCCCAGGGCCACCGTGGGCCACGCGATCAGCACCAGGTGGGCCTGGAACGCCAGGATGTCCCCCACGGTGAAGCGCCCGGGCTCCAGCACGATGGTCCGGGCCCCCACCCACACCACGATGATGGACGCCAGCGCCGCGCCCATCCCCAGGATCGGGAAGAGCGCCCCGCGCAGCCGGGCCATGGCGAGGTTCGCCTCCAGGGCCTTCTCCGAGGCCAGGTCAAAGGCCTTGAGCTCCGAGGCCTCCAGGCCGTAGGCGCGCACCACCCGCATCCCGGAGAGCACCCGCTGCGCCTGGTCCGAGAGCGCCCCGAGGGTCTCCTGGGCGGTTTTGGCGCGCTGGAACATGCTCTTGCCAAAGGCCCTGGTCACCAGGAGGAAGAGCGGGAACGGCAGGAGCGAGAGCGCCGCCAGCGAGGGGTTGCGCCACACCAGGAGCGGGATGTTCACCGCGTAGGCGACCGCCGTGTTGATGAGGTTCAGCGCCCCGAAGCCCACCATCAATCGAATCTGCGCCAGGTCGCTGGTGGCCCGGGACATCACCTCCCCCGGCGGCATCGCCCGGAAGAACCGAGGCCCCTGGCGGTGCAGGTTGGCCAGCATGCGCTCGCGCAGCGCGAACTCCACCTCCCGGCCCACGTTGAAGATCCGCACCCGCGAGAGCACCCGGGTCCAGGCCCCCACCACCGCCAGCACCGCGATCGCCGCCGAGGCCACCATGGCCTCCCCGGGGTCCCCCTGGCGCAGGGCGTTGGACGCCTCCCTCACCGCCTGCGGCACGCCCCCGGCGCTCACCCCGCACAGGAGCAGAAAGAGCGACCCCACGGCCAGCTCCCGGCGCTGCTCGTCCAGGAGCTTCCACAGGAGCGCCACCGCCCGGGGTCTCAAGGTCGGGTCCTGGGCGGGCGTCTCCACGGCGAAGCGTTGGATGATCGTCAGCCCCGTCCGCGATGCAAGGAACCGACACGCTTCAATCCGCGGAGGGCGCCCCGCAGTCGTCCGGCACCGCCCCGTCCACCGCGGGCCCAAGGAGGATGCACTGCCCGTGACCGTCCAGGTCCGTGTTCACCAGGTCGCAGCCCCACCCCGAGGGACACTCCAACACCGAGTCGCACGGGCTCGCGCAAAGCCCCTCCCCGCAGACCCCCACGCACTGCCGCCCGCCACACTCCGCGCGCGAACGGCAAGTCCTGCGACAACTGGACGACGTAGGTTCTGAACCTACATTATCACACCTATCCATACCACACCCTACGTCACAGGGCCGTCGGAGGGAGGGGCGGCAGACCCGGACGATTTCGTTCTTGTCTCCGACCAGGAGCCCGGAGTCCGGGTCGCGACCGCGGAAGTCGTAGCGACCGCAGACGTCCCCTGCGGTGCACTCGGAGTCTGCGGCGCAGCGCCGGACGCAGACCCTGACCGTGGCCGAGCGGGCGAGGCACAGGCCCGAGGCGCACTGGATGGCGGAGGTGCACGCGGCGCCCTCCGGGGAGCCCCGGGAGCATTGCCCCGTGAGGAGGAGAGCGAAGAGGGCGCTGCGAGGCAACGCCCGGGGACTCACGCGGAGACGGCGGCCGCGGCCTTCGCGGCCTCGGTGGAGGCGTTGGCGTTGGCTGTGGGGGCCTTGTCGCGGGTGTCCTTCAGGCGGGCGGCCTTGCCCTCCAGGCCGCGGAGGAAGTACAGCCGGGCGCGGCGCACGCGGCCGTGGGCGATCACCTCGACCTTGTCAATGCGCGGGCTATACAGCGGGAAGATGCGCTCCACGCCCACGCTGTACGAGACCTTGCGCACGGTGAAGGTGCTGCCGATGCCCCCGCGGTGCAGCCGGATGAGCTGCCCCTGGAACACCTGGATGCGCTCCTTGTCGCCCTCCACGACCTTGTAGTGGACGCGCACGGTGTCCCCCACCCGGAACGGGGTGGAGCGGGTCTCGGCAATGCGCTGGCTGTGGAGCGCCTCGATCTTGGGGTGCTGCTTGCCCATGGCGATAGGTCCGTCGTTGGAAGAGGGTCAAGGGGTGGAACGGGTGGTGGTTCCGCCGCAGAAACGGGGTGGGCACTAAACGCCCGGAGGGCCCTGTTGTCAAGCCTCGTCGCCCAGGAGCCGGTCCAGGATGATCGCCGCCGCGGCCCTCACCGGCAGGTGGTTGTAGCCCCCCGGGCGCACCGGCGCGAGGTGCACCGACGCCCGCGCGATCACCGCGTCCGCCAGGCCGTGGCCGGTCCCCAGCACCAGCACCACGGGCCCCTCCCGCGCCGCCAGCAGCGCCCTCGCCGTGGAGAACTCCGTCACCGGGAAGCCTCCCCGCGCCGCCGTGGTCCAGCACGCCGGGGCGGCGCCCTCCAGCGCCAGGACCTCCGCGCAGGCCGCGTCCAGCGTGGGCACCACGGTGACCCTGGAGAGAGCCTCGGCGCGCTCCGGGACGCGCTCGCCGCCGGGGCCCCCGTTCCAGTGCCCCAAAAGGTGCCTCACCAGCGCCTGCTGGGCCTCCACCGGGGTCACCAGGAAGTACCTCCGGAGCTCGTACGTGCGCGCCGTCCGCGCCAGGTCGTGGACGTCCAGGTTCGTCACCGACGTGGTGATGATGCCCCCGGCGCGGTCCCTCACCGGGTGGTGCACCAGCGCCAGGTATAGCCCCCAGGCGCTCAAGGCTCGTCCCCGTCGAGGGCGGCCCGCTCCCGGTCCGTCAGCGCGAGCCTCGCGAAGAGCTCCGGGCGGCGCTCGCGGGTGCGCCGCAGGGCCTGCCAGCGCCGCCAGCGGGCCACGCGCCCGTGGTCCCCGGAGACCAGCACCGGCGGGACGGCCACCCCCCGGAACTCCGCCGGGCGCGTGTACTGCGGGTGCTCCAGGAGCCCCTCCTCCGCGTGGGACTCGCACAGGGCGCTCTCCGCGTTGCCCAGCACCCCCGGAAGGAGCCTCGCCACCGCGTCCACCACCACCGCCGCGGCCACCTCGCCCCCCGTGAGCACAAAGTCCCCGAGCGAGAGCTCTTCGTCCACGTAGGCCCGGATGCGCTCGTCGAAGCCCTCGTAGCGGCCGCACACCAGCGCGAGGGAGCCGCGCCGCGCGAGCGCCTGCGCCGTGGCCTGGGTGAAGGGCCTGCCCTGCGGCGTCAGGAGAACGGTGTGGGGCCTGCGCCCCGTGGACGGGTCCACCGGCAGGCTCTCGATGGCCGCCACCACGGGCGGGGCCATCAGCACCATCCCGCTGCCGCCGCCGTACGGCGTGTCATCCACCGTGCGGTGCTTGTTCGTAGAGAACGCCCGGAGCTGCACCGGGTGGACGCGCAATAGCCCCTGCTCCACCCCCCGGCCCAGCACGCTCGCGCTCACGAAGGGCTCCAGGAGCTCCGGGAAGAGCGCGATGACGTGGATGTCCACCCCTCAATCCTCCAGGGCCGAGAGGTCCACCGTCAAGGTGCGCGCCCCGAGGTCCAGGGAGAGCAGCACTCCCTCGGTGAGCGGCAGCTCGCGCTCCCCGCGGGGCGTGCGCACCACCACCGCGTCCGCCGTGGGGTACGCGTTCACCGCCAGCACCTCGCCCACCAGGGCGCCCGCCTCGTCCAGCACCCGGCAGCCCGGCAGGTCCACGTGGTAGTACTCCCCCTCGCCCAGCGCGGGCAGCGCGCTCCGGGGCACGCTCAGCACGCCGTGGCGCAGCGCCTCCGCCCCGGTGCGGTCGCCCACCCCCTCGAAGCACAGCCCGAGCACGTCCCCGAGGCGCCGTACGCGCGCCACGGAGAGCCTCCGGGGCGCGCCTCCAGGGACCTCCACCCGCACCGCGAGGGCCGCCCGGAGCGTGTCCGAGCCGGGGTTGTACGGCTGGAAGCGCACCTCGCCCTGGAGCCCCTGGGCGCGGCCAAGCACCCCGAGGGGCACCCAGGGCTCACCCCGGGGCTCACCATCCGCGGTCGCCATGGCAATTCACTCGTGTGGAAAGGTCTTCAGTCTTCCAGAATGTTCAGCACCACCCGGTGCCGGTCCCGCGCCGCGGCGGCGCCCAGGACCGTGCGGAGCGCCCGCGCGGTCTGGCCCTTGCGGCCGATGACCTTGCCGAGGTCCGTGGGGTCCACCCGGAGCTCCAGCACCAGCCCCGAGGGGAGGTTCAGGGCGCGCACCTCGACCTCGTCGGGGTGGTCCACCAGGGCCACCACGAGGTAGCGCACCAGCACCCCGAGGGAGGACGCCGCTGAAGCCCCGGGGGCCGCGGGAGGCATCGAAGGCTCAGCCCTGCGGGGCCGGGTTGCGCTTGAGGAGCTGGGTCATCTCCTCGGAGAGCTGGGCCCCGAAGCCCTGCCAGTGCTTGAGCCGGTCCCGCTTCAGCACGAAGCCGCCCTGCTTTGCGCGGGGGTCGTAGGTGCCCAGGCTCTCGATGTGGCGACCGTCGCGCTTGGCGCGGTGGTCTGTGACAACGATGCGGTACGTGGCGACCTTGTTGGTCCCGGTACGCGCGAGGCGGATCTTCACCATGAGTCAATCCCTGCGGGTAACGTCGGGAGGTACTCTCTCCCGGGGCGCGGGAACCTAGCGCCGCCGGGCGCCCCTCGTCAAGCCAACCGGGGCCGTCCCGGGACTTGACGCCGCGGAGCCCCATGGACCACACACACCCCGTGCGACCGGACAAGGCTCGGCGGGCTGGAAGTCTCGTGCTGGTGCTCCTCGGGGCCCTCCTGGGCTTCGGGGCCTCGTGTCACCACCGGGGTCGCCGCAACATCCCCCGCGGAGCCCCGGGCCCCACGCTGCGAATCTATTACCTGGTGGACCTGGACGGGTACCTGGAGCCCTGCGGGTGCCAGACCCGCCCCCTCGGGGGCATCGATCGCCTGGCCCGGCTCCTGGAGAGCCAGCGCGCGGAGGCCCCCCGGAGCGTACTGGTCTCCGTTGGAAACCTCTTCTTTGCTGAACCCCGCCTGGACCCGAGGATGGTCTACCAGGAGCAGGCCAAGGCCGACGCCCTGCGCGCCATCCTCGGGGACCTGCGCCTCGCGGCGTTTGCGCCCGGCCCCGCGGATTTTGCCCTTGGGGCCGATGGCTTCGGGCGCCTCACCCGGGGCCTCGCGGCGCGGCCCGTGGCCGCCAACGCGGGCCTCGCGCGGACCTATGTACACACCGCCGGGGGCCTCCGGGTGGCCTTCATCGGAGTCACGGATTTCCGCCCGGCTGAAGGCGACGCCCCGCCCGGCGCCCCGAGCGCCTCGGACCCCGTGGAGGCCGCCCGCGGCGCCGTGGAGGCCGTCCGGCGCCAGGGCGTCCACGCCGTGGTGGTGCTGGCCTCGGTGCCCAGGCGTACGGCCAGGCTCCTGGCCCAGGTGCCGGGCACGGACTTCGTGATCGCCGCCCGCGAGGAGGGCAACGCCGCCCTCCCCCCGGAGCGCATCGGTACGGCGTACCTGCTCACGGCGCCGAACCAGGGGAAATTCCTCGGCGTGCTCGACCTCAGCGTAAGGCCCGGCTCCGGGCCCTTCCGGGATCGCTCGGCCACTACCCTGGCCGCGGACGTGGCGCGGCTCGACGGGCGCATCGCGGACCTGCGTCAGCGCATCGAGGCCTGGACCCGGGACCCCACCACCGACGCCCAGGCCCTGGCCGCGCAGCGCCAGAGGCTCGCCACCATGGAGCGCGAGAGGCTCACCCTCAGCGGGAGCGGCAGCCCGCGGAGCGCGCGCTCCTTTGAGGCCCGGGCCCTTGAGATCGGCCCGGAGCTCCCTCGGGAGCCCGCCGTGGAGCGCACCATCGGGGCTTATTTCCGCGCGGTGAACGAGCACAACCGCGCGGAGTACGCCACGCTCCGGGCCCCGGAGGCGCCCGCGGGGACGGCGCGGTACCTCGGCATCGAGGCCTGCCGGGACTGCCACGAGGAGGCCTACGACGTGTGGGCCCGCACGCCCCACAGCCACGCCTACCGCACGCTGGACGAGCTCTTCAAGAACTTCAACCTGTCCTGCGTGGGCTGTCACGTCACGGGCTACCAGCGCCCCGGCGGCAGCGAGGTGGTGCAGAACGACGGCCTGAGGGACGTGCAGTGCGAGAGCTGCCACGGCCCGGGGAGCCTCCACGTCGAGGCCCGCACCGCCGCCCTGCGGCGCTCGACCATCCGCCTGGACGCGCCGGCCTCGCTGTGCGCGGGCGAGTGCCACACGCCGGAGCACTCCGACCACTTTGACTACAGCACCTACCTCCCGAGGATCCTGGGCCCGGGCCACGGGCGCCCGATGAGCGAGGCCACGGACGCCGGCACGCGCGACTGACCTTCACCCCTCCGCGGCGGCTTCGCGGAGCGCCACCCGGAGGGGCATCCACGGTCCGTCGAGGTCCACCCAGTGGAGGAGCCACCAGCGCCCCTGAGGGCTCCGGGTGATACGCCCATGGCGGGGCTGGCGCCCCACCATCGCCCAGCGGTCGATCCGCCGCGGCGCCGCGCGCGGAGGGCGCTCGCGGAGCGTGCCCTGGGTCCCGGAGCCCGTGAAGGTCACCAACGCGTCGCCGCTCCAGCACACCCCGAGCGCCACCGAAGGACTCTCCACGGCCACGCTCCGGGGCGCGACGCTCCCGTCGGCCAGGTCCACCACCTGGAGGCGCCCGGCGCGCTGCGAACCCAGGAGCACGAGGCGATGCCGCTCGGGGTGCAGGTCCACGGAGACGTATGCGCCCAGGGCGTCGTTCTCCTCCCACGCCTGCAGGTCCGGTCCTCGGCCTCCCCGACGCTGCGGCGCGCTGCGAAAGTTCTTCGCTGAATCAAACAGCACCGAGCACCCGACCGCGTCGACCACCACCGCGCGCGTCTGGGGCCCCTCCAGCCAGAGGGACCCCAAGCCCCGAAGGATCAGCACGGTCCTGGGCCCCAGCCACCGAAGGAGCTGGATGGCCCCGTCCGGGTAGCCCGGGGCCTTCCTTCGGTCTCCGGACCCGCGGTCGTAGAGGTAGAGCTCCGCCCCCCCGCCCTGGGAGCCCCCCACAGCCTCGGCCACCGCGTGCCCGTCGGGCGCGAGAGACACCATCGCGTGAACCCCGCCCGGCGCGTCCCCGAAGGGAGGGAGGTACCCTCCCACCACGGCGAGGTCGTCGGTGGAGAGAAACGCGCCCTTCTGGGAGGTCTCCCGCGTCCAGCACCAGGGACTCACCAACACCTGCCGCGCCGTGTGAGACACCGACATGGTCACACAGGAACCTACAACTCCCGACACGGTCCTCTCGGCCAGGAGGCCGCCGTCCGGCACCGCGTAGAGGCCGACCCAGGTGCTCCCCTGGACGGAGCATGCCACCAGGAGGGAGTCCTTCGATGCGAAGGCGAGGCCCGAGACGGGTCCCCGGGCCTCCAGGGTGCACGCGAGGCGCAGGCCCCCGATGTCGAAGACCAGCACCTGCTCCCAGGTGTTGTGGCGGTGGGCAAAGGCCAGCCAGGCATCGTCCGGGGAGAAGCATGCCCCGGGCTCACGGCGTCCGGTCAGGAGGCACTGCCAGACCCTGCTGTCCGAGGCGCGGGCCCAGTGGGGGTTGGTCTCAACGTTGGCCATGGCCCCGGGAGGTGAGCGCCGAGAGGAGGCTCCGCGCCTCCTCGGCGAGCGCCTGACGCTCCAGCGCCAGGAGCACCAGAAGGTACACCAGCACCGCGCCCAGCGCCGACGGGAGGGGCCCGAGGAGGCCCCGGGAGAGCCACCCCCACGCGGAGGCCGCGCAGGCCGCGCCCAGCGGGACCACGAGGGCGCCCGAGAGCGACCGGCCGGTCCAGCGCTCGGCCCAGCGCAGGAGCCCGAGCACCACGGCCACGGTGCATGCCGACTGCGCCCAGGCCACGGCCCCGATGCCGTAGCCCGAGAGCGCCAGCGCCAGCGCCCAGGTGCCCGCGGTCCACGCGAGGAACACCCGCAGGGCGAGGCCCGCGTGGCCCTGGGCTTGAAGGAACACGAAGAGCGGCCCGGCCAGGAGCCCGCCGGCCATGTTGAGCGCCAGACCCTGGATCACCGGGAGGCTCTCCAGCCACCGCGGCGCGTAGAGCCAGGGCACCACCGCGGGGGCCGCGACGGTCATCGCTACCAGCACGGGCAGGCCCACCAGGAAGGCCATGCGCGTGGTGCCCCGGAGGGCGCCGTGCAGGGCGGGGTCGTGGGGGTCCAGCCGCGCGTACACCGGGAGCTGCACGCGCCCCAGGGCGTTCACCGCCAGCACCGGGATCTGCGCGTACTTCACGCCGAAATCAAAGAGCCCCACGGCCTCCGGGCCAAAGAGCGGACCCAGGAAGAGCGCGGAGATGTTGTCCTTCAGGAAGGCCAGCACCCCGAGGCCCTGCACCCGCACCCCATACGATAGAAGCCCCTTCAGTACGGTGAAGGAGCCTCCGAAGCCGGTCCAGCCCGGGGCGCACCACCAGGCCAGGCCCACCTGCGTGGCGGCCCCCAGGGCGTGGGCCACGAGGAGGGCCCACACACCAACCCCGGAGAGCGCCAGGAGCACCGCCATGCCCTGCCGTACGAGCGTCGCCAGGAGCTCGATGCGCGCGACCAGGCTGAGCTGCAGGGCCCTCTCCAGCCGGAGGTACGGCACCACCCTGAGGGGCCCGGCCAGGAGGAGCACCGCGGAGGCCCGCAGCGCGGGCAGCTCGTCCCCGTGGAGGTGGTACCTCCGAGCGAGCGTCGGCGCCGCGAGGTAGAGCCCCGCCCCGAGGGCGACGCCCACGCCCAGGACGAAGGTGAACACCGTGCGGAGCTCCTGGTCCGAGACCTCGCCCCGACGGCGAAGGAGCGTAGCCCCGAGGCCCCCGTCCCCGAGGAGCGAGCCCACCCCGATGCAGAGGGTACACACCGCGAAGATCCCGAAGGAGCGCACGTCCAGCACCCGGGCCAGGAGGAGGTTGGACACCGCCACCAGGACCGTGGCGAGGGCCTGGAAGCCCGCGAAGAGTGTGGTCTCCCGCGCGACCCTGCGCAGGAGCTCCGGCGCTCCGCTCACGCGCGGCGCTCCCCGGTCACCAGCCAGTTGAGCACCAGGGTGTGCGAGGCAGTGGGCTCCAGCGCCCTCGCGGCGAGGTTCACCAGGGGCACCAGGCACCGCGTGGGGCGCCTGCGATCGAGCTCCAGGTTGGCCATCTGCCCGAGGGTCGCCCAGAGGCCCCCGAGGGGCACCACCTCCAGGCTCCCGAGGCCCGCGCGGAGCCCGAGGGCGCGCAGGCCCTCCTCGGTGAAGCGCCAGTAGTCGTGCGGGAGCTCGTGGGCGGGCCACACCCCGGGGACCGTAAACAGCACGGTCCCGCAAGGCTTTACGACGCGGGACAGCTCCTCCACGGCGCGCCACGGCGAGGGCACGTGCTCCAGCACCTGGAAGCTCACCGCGGCGTCGAAGGCCCCGTCCGGGAAGGGGAGGCCCTCGGCGTCGCCCACCACGTCCGGGGCGGGGAGCGTGCCCTCGCGGTCCAGGCCCACGTAGGACTCTACGGCCTCCCCGAGGAGCGCGCGGTAGGGCCTCTGGCCGCAGCCCACGTCCAGCACCCGGCCCCGGAGCGCGCCGAGGCGCGGCACCAGCGCGTCCCACAAGGGCGCCAGGTGCAGGTGCAGGGGCTGGCGCCAGGTGGCCCGGTGCGGGCGGTATGGCACCGGCGTGGGGGTGTACCAGAGGCCCATAGAAGGCACTGTGTGTGACCGCCCCGGGTCACCGCGTCAATGCGCGGTAGAGCCCCTCGTACGCCGCCCAGAGGGCGCCCCGAGGGTCGTCCCCGAGGAGGGCACGCTGGGCGCTCGCCAGCGCGAGCCTCGCGGGAGGGTCCGTGAACCACCGGTGCAGGGCCTCGGGCCAGCGGGCTTCGTCCTCCGGGAGGAGCGCCCGGGGCAGTGTCTCAAAGAGCTCCCGGTGCGGCGCGAGGGCTGACACCAGCACCGGGACCCCCGCCTCGGTGGCCTCCAGGGGCACCAGGGGCATACCCTCCCGCACGCTCGGAAAGACACAGAGCTCCGCGCCGTCGAAGGCCTCCGAGGCGTTGCGAGCGCCCACGAAGCGCACCCTCTCGGAGAGCCCCAGGGCGCGCGCGTCGGACTCCAGCGCCGCGCGGTCTTCGCCCTCGCCCGCGGCGCACCACTGCCACGGCAGGGCGCGGAGCGTGGGGCTCGCGAGGGCCCGCAGGAGCCTCCGGAGGCCCTTCTGCCAGGAGAGCCTCCCGAGGGTCACCACCCGCAGCGAGGGCCCCTCCCAGGGCATGGTGAGCGCGCGCGCAGGTGGCGCCGGGGGCGCGTTTCGCACGATCTCCACGGGCGCCCCGAGGAGCGCCCCGAGGTCCCCCTGGTCGTGCCGCGAGAGGGCCACCCAGCGCACGCTCCGGCGCACGCGTCCCGCGGCCCGGAGGCACCACGGCGAGGGCGCTCCCAGCGCCCGATCCCGAGGCCAGCGCCCGGGCTCCGGGAGGAGGTGAAAGGTCACCACCAGGGGACGGCCCCTCGCGGCCAGGAGCGCCGCCCCGAGGCGATCGGGCCACGGGAGGTGAGCATGCACGATCCCCCCGGGGTCCCGCCGCCCAAGGGCCCAGCGCCGCAGCGAGGCGCCCTCGGGGAGCGCGTCCAGGGCGCTGTCCACGCCGCGCCTCTGGCCCTCGCGCAGCAGGGTCTCGGCCACGGCCTCGGCGCCGCCTCGGGAAAAAGACGGCAGGAGGTGCAGCACCTTCATGGGTCGCCCAAGACGACGCGGGTGAAGGTCTCTCCGACGCGCTCCCAGGCGAGGCCCTCGGCCCAGTCTCGCCCTGCCCGCGCGCGGGCGTCGGCGTCCAGGGAGCGATCGCGCAGCGCGCGGACCAGAGCGTCGGCGGCCTCCGGCGCGGAGCCCACCAGGGTCACGGCGCCCTCGGGGAGCCGGAGGCCCCTCACGCCGACCGCCGTGGACACCATCGGGAGGCCCGCCGCGAGGGCCTCGGGGACCTTCAAGCTGGAGCCTCCGCCGTGCTCGAGGAGGTTCGCAAACACCGCCGCAGCCGACAGATACGGCCCCACCTCGGGCACCGTACCGGTGACCGTCACGCCCTCCCCGGCGAGCGCGAGCACCTCCCTCGAAGGGTCCCTGCCGCAGAGCACCACCCGCGCCTCGGGCACCCGCTCGCGCACCCTGGGGAGCACCTCGGTGACCAGGGTCATCGCGGCGCGCACATTGGGCGGGTGGGACAGCGCCCCGACGAAGAGCACCGTCGCCCCGGAGCGCTCCGACGGCGGGCGGAAGGGAACCCCCGCTACATCCGTCCCGTTCGGGATCCAGTGGGCCTCCCGCGCAAAGGGCGCCACCACGGCCCGGTCGTCCTCGGTGACGGCGGTGACGGCGCTGGCCCGGGCCCAGCACCGGCGCTCCCAGCGCTGGAGCCTCCAGCGCTCCAAAGCCCCACCGGGCACCACGTCCCGCGCGTAGGCGCTCTCGATGTTGTGCTCGTCGAGCACCACCCGGGCGCCCCGGAGCCCGGCCACCACGCCGTACGCATAGGCGTGGGCGACCACCACGGCGTCGTAGGGTGCCTGGCCGTGGGCGCGCGCCAGGGCGTCACCGAGCGCGGACGGACAGGCCTCCCGCACCCTCCGGGGGAGCCACGGAGGCAGCGACGGGGTGCGTCCCGGGTCCACCAGGGTGACCGTACGGAAGACCTCCAGGGCGCTGCGGCGCCCCTCGGGGTCTCCCCGGAGCTCGACGGGAAAGCACCGGGCGTAGAGGTCCACGGAGGCTCGACGGGCGAGCGCCAGGGAGAGGCGCTGGACCCGGATCCGCCCGCCAGAGCTGGCCGGCGCGGGCAGGTACGGGGCCACCACCGCGACCCGGGGCGCTTTACGCATGCGGGTGCCGGTGTTACAGACTGGGACGACGGATTCAACTTCCAACACGGCGACCCCTCGCCGGGTCGTACTGAGGTATTGCCCATGGTGGCACTGACAGAAAAGGCCGCAGAGAAGGTCCGCGAGATCGCCAAGGCCGAGGGCCTCGAGGGCCAGGGGCTCCGGCTCCAGGTCAAGGGCGGAGGCTGCTCGGGCTTCCAGTACGACCTCTACTTCGACGAGAAGCCCTCGGACATGGATCAGGTGGTGGACTCCTTCGGGATCCCGCTCTTCATCGACCCTTTGTCCATCCAGTACCTGGAGGGCACGCAGATTGACTACGTGGAGGGCCTCAGCGGCGCCGGGTTCAAATTCGAGAACCCCAACGTCAAGGGCACCTGCGGCTGCGGCAGCTCCTTCAACGTGTAGCCCACACCTCCGCGGCGCGCGCCAAGGTCACAAAACCATAACCCCTCCGCCGCAGGTCCGTCACCACCCCCCGTAGGATCGCCTCCTTGGTCGCCAGCGGCACCCGGAGGTCCGGCTGGTGCCGCTCCAGGTAACCGAGCCCATCGGCCGCCTCCAACAGGTCCATCCCGTGGAGCTCCAGGTTCACCAGGGGGCGGCCGTCCATCTGCGCCGTCAAGAGCGGCGCCCCGCGGCGCCCGGCCAGCATCACCGAGGTGCCAATGTAGGGAAGTCTCACACCTCTGGTTACACCGATGGGAAATTCCAGCGGGCCTTCCGGGCCTGGTTTCCAGTAGGGGGTGCCTGCGCGGTAGGGGTCCGCGGGAGCGAGCAGCACCGAGGGGTTGTCCACCACCGAGCGGCTCTCGCGGCCTCGGAGGGCGATCCAGCCGATGGCCCCGGCCTTGGCGCCCCAGTACGCGGGGCACGGAAACACCGAGCTGTCATAGCTGACCTTCAGGTCCCGGAGCGCCGCGAGGAGCCCGTCCGTGAGGGTATAGCCCGGAGCCCGGAAGCCCACGGGGCGCACCCCCAGGGCACGCTCCATCGCGGCGATGCCGCCCTGGACCTCGTCCCGCTGGGCGCCGGGAGGGAGCCGGGTGAGGTCATAGCGGTGCGAGAGGCTGTGGTTGGACAGCTCGTGCCCGTCATCCAGGAGGCCCCGGAGGCGCTCACGCACCAGGTCGTCCTCCAGGTCCTGGCCGATGACAAAGAATGTCCCGGGGACCCCGAGCTCCTTGAAGAGCGCCCGGAAGCGAGGGACCGCGTCGGCGTACACCGCGTGCGCGGCGGGCCCCGAGGCTGGAGGCAGTCCGTGGATGGCGTGGTAGCAGGGGACCTCGTCGAGGTCCACGGAGAGGGCGCAGAGCCGCATCGGTGGGAGCTTTGGGGCCTCAGCCGAAATCGCGCTCGGCCCGCTCCTGGTCCTCCTTGCACCGGATGCAGAGCGAGGTCTCCGGCCTGGCGTCCAGGCGCTTCAGGGAGATCTCCTCGCCGCACTCCTCGCAGGAGCCGAAGGACCCGTCCTCGATCTTGGCCAGGGCGCGGTCGATTTTCTCCAGGAGCCCCGCCTCCCGACCCCGGAGCCGGAAGGTGAAGGCCTGGAGGTACTCGCTGGACGCCAGGTCCATTTCGTCCGGCAGGTCGTTGGTGTCGAGCACCATGTCGTCCGCCAGGGTGCTCTGGGCGTTGGCCAGGAGCTGCTTCTTCTTCTGCTCCAGAACGGACTTGTATCGATTGAGGTCGGACTGGGCTAGCGCCATGGGACCGTCACCCCTGAAAATTGAAGGCGGAATAGCATAGGTCGCCCTCAACGGTTTAGCAATGGGATCTATTCTTCCAGCAGGTCGTTCCAGGCGGGCTGCCTGCGGCCGTGGCGGTTCAGCGTGGCCGGAGGGCGCAGGTACCCGAGGCCGGCCACGAGGCCCGTGAAGCCGAACCATCGCCCCTTGCGGGCGGCGTTGTCCAGGGCGCCCCCCGCCCTGGAGGGCGACCCCAGGGCCTGCTGGTGCCTCCCGGCGGCCTCGAAGGCCCCGAGAAAGCGCTCCACCATGCGCTCCGGCGCTGACCGCTCCCGGGCGCGGCGCTCGGCATGCTGGGCGAGCGAGAGCCTCTTGCGGGGGTTCTTGAGGAGGGACACCAGGGCCCGGGCGAAGCGCCAGTCGGCCATTTCCGCGTCGGGGCCGGGGTCCACCAGGAGCCCCGTCAGGTCGTGCTCCACCTGCTGCGAGACGCCCATGCCGTCCTCGAAGGCCACCACCGGGAGGCGGCTCCAGAGGGCCTCGCTCACCACCTGGCCGTAGGTCTCCGAGAGGGAGGTGTAGGCGAACAGGTCCGCGTGGCGGTACCAGGTAGGCATCCCCGTGACGGGGTACTCCCCGGGGAAGACCGTGCGGTCCTCGATGCCCTCTTCCCGGGCCACCTGCTTGAAGAAATCGTGGTCGGGCCCGTCCCCCACGAGGGTGAGCGTGGCGTCCGGGTGCGCCGGGGCCACCCAGCGGGCGAAGAGCCTGAGGAGCCTCTCGACGCCCTTCTCCTTGGTGTGCCTGCACACCACCAGGATCCGGGAGCCGGGCTTCGCGCTCCGGGGGAAGGGGTCCGGGCCGGGGTTGGCGTCGAAGATCCGGGGCTCGACGTTCCTCGGGATCACATGGATGGGGGCCGTGACCCCGCGGCTGCGCCAGTAGCGCTCCAGCCCCTGGGACAGGACGATGAGCCCGTCGGACTGGTCGTACACGCTGGCGGCCTGGCGCTCGGCCAGCTCCAGGATGCTGTTCTGGAAGAGCCAGTGGACCGCGGGGCTCTTGTCCAGGGCCTCCGGCAGCACCGCGGGGTAGACCCTCGGGAGGTGGACCGTGTTGACACAAAGGAGCGGCACGCCGCGGTTGTGGCGCAGCCACAGCCCGAGCTCGATGAGCTCCGTGTTGGTCTGCCCGAGGACGAGGTCGAAATCCCAATGGCGGGCGCGCTCGAAGAGCCGGTCCGTGGGGAGCGGCAGGTACACCCCGGGGTGTTGCCGCAGCGGCACGCTCGGGAGCAGGATGTAGCGCTCGGGCAGGTCCTCCGGGCGGGCGGCCGGGTCGTGGGGGCCGATGATGGTCACCTCGTGGCCGCGCTTGACCAGCTCCCGGTACAGGAACTGCGTGGCGAAGGTGGCCCCGTTGGCGTACGGCAGCCGCACGTAATCGCTGAGCACGGCGATGCGGCGGGGCCACGGGGGCGCGGCCGTCAGGACGCGGCGCGGGCGGTGGGCTCTGGGCTCCTGGAGTTCTGGTACAAGCATCGTCACCGTGAAGATCCTCGACGTGGCTGAGTTCTATTCCGAACGCGGCGGCGGCGTGCGCGCGTATCTAACACAGCTCTCGCGGGAGGGAACACGCCGCGGCCACGCGGTGCTGGTGGTGGCCCCGGGCCCCCGGGACGAGCTGTCCGAGGGGGGTCCCGGGCGCCTCCTCAGGCTCCGGGGGCCGTCCCTGCCGTACGATCCGACCTACCATCTCCTGTGGAATGTCCGCGCCGTGGCCCGCGCCGTGGCCCGGGAGCAGCCCGACGTGTTGGAGGCCTCCAGCCCCTACGTGGCTGCCTGGGTAGCCACCCGCACCCGGGGGGTGGCTGTGCGCTCGCTGGTGCTCCATTCCGACTTCATTGATACCTATGCACGCCCCGTGCTCCGCCGGGCCCTCGGGGACCGCGGCGCCGAGAGGGCCCTCTCCCCGGCCTGGGCGTACCTCCGGGGCCTGTGCTCCCGGGTGGACCTCACGGTGGTCTCCGGGGCCTGGCTGGCGGACAAGCTCCGGGCCCGGGGGATCCCCCGGGTGGAGTGTGTGCCCTTTGGGATCCACCGTGAAGCCCTGGGACCACACCGCCGGGACCCGGCCCTGCGGCGCGAGCTCCTGGGCCCCCTGGCGGGCGACCCCGGGGCCCGGCTCCTGGTGGTCGCCGGGCGTCTCGCCGTCGAAAAGCGCGTCTCTGCCGTGCTCCAGGCGCTTGAAGGGCTCCGCCGTGAGCGCCCCTGCGCAGTGCTGGTCCTGGGCGACGGCCCCGAGCGAGCCCGGCTGGAGGGCCGCTTCCCCTGGGCCCGCTTCGAGGGCTTTGTCACCGACCGCGCGCGCTACGGGGCGCTCCTGGCCTCCGGAGACGCCCTGGTCCATGGCTGCCCCCACGAGACCTTTGGCTTCGTGGTGGGCGAGGCCCTGGCCTCGGGGGTGCCCGTGGTGGTGCCCGACCAGGGCGGGGCCGCGGAGTTCGCAACGCCCGGGTGCGCAGAGAAATACGCACCGGACGCCCCCCTGGTGGCTTGTGCGGTAGCCACCCGCCGGCTCCTGGACCGGCCACCCGGGGAGGCCTCCCGGGCGGCGCTGGAGGCCTCCGCAGGGATCCCCTCGTCGGACGACCACTTCGATAAGCTCTTCGCGATGTACGGTCGGTACCTGGAAGCACGGAGGGCTGCTTGATTCACGTGAGCCTCCATGATGTCTCTCCGCGCTGGGAGGACGAGCTGCGGGTGGCGCTGCGCTGGTGCCACGAGGTGGGCGCCCGCCCGGGGCTTTTGGTGGTGCCGGACTTCCACGGGAGGCACCCTCTGGAGGGCTCTCCGGCTTTTGTGGCCTGGCTCCATACGCTGGCGGACACGGGCCACGAGGTGTTCCTCCATGGGTACCGCCACCTGGCGCGCCACGGGGACGGGGTAGGGTACGTCCTGGCGCAGCGGGTGCTCTCCGCGGGGGAGGCCGAGTTCGCCGCGCTGGACGAGGCCGAGGGGGCGCCGGTGCTGGACCGCGGGCTCAAGCTCTTCAAGCACCTCGGGCTGCCGGTGCATGGCTTCGTCCCGCCCGCCTGGACGCGCAGGCCGTGGCTCCTTGGGGCCTTGCGCGAGCGGGGCGTCCCGTACTGCGAAGACCAGCTCTTCTCCTACCGCCCGACGGACGGGGCGAGGAGGTTCTGCCCCGCGCTCAACTACGCGAGCCGCACGCGGGCCCGGAGGCTGTCGAGCCTCGCGTACGCGCGCCTTGGTCGCGGGTGGCACGGCCTGGGGGCGCCGGTGAGGGTGGCCATCCACCCGGCGGACCTGCACCACCCGGCGCTGGCCGAGGGCACCCGGGGGCTCCTACGGTGGTCCCTTGGGCGCACCGTGGACCGCGTCCAGGCGCTCTTTCGGGCCGAGGGCTAGGGTCCCTCCTCCACCAGGCTGTGACGCCTGGCGAGCGCCCGAAGGTGCTTGCGGTCCAGCCCCGAGGCGCGCGACGCCGCCGAGAGGTTGCCCCCGCAGCGCTCCAGGAGCTCGCGGAGGTAGCGCGCCTCGAAGGCCTCCACCACGAGCTGCCGGGCCTCGGCCCAGGGGAGGTCCGAGCGAACGCCCAGGGGCTCTGCGCGCTCCCTTTCCGCGCCGGGGCCCACGGCGAGGCGCAGGTCGGCGAAGCTCCGCGCCTGCGGGGAGAGCGCCACCGCGCGGTCGATCACGTTGCGCAGCTCCCTCACGTTCCCTGGCCACCCGTGGGCCTGCAGGAGCTCCGCGCCGGGGCCCGTGACCGGCCCCGCCTCGATGCCCCGGCGCCGCAGGAGCTCGCGCACCAGCAAGGGCAGGTCCTCGCGGCGGGCGCGCAGCGGCGGGAGCGCCACGCGCACCACCGAGAGCCGGTAGTACAGATCCGCGCGGAACTCCCCGCGGGTCACCTGGGCGGCCAGGTCGTCCCGCGAGGCGCACACCACCCTCACGTCCACCTCCCGCTCGGCGTCGGCGCCGACGGGTCGCACGCGGCGCTCCTCCACCACGCGCAGGAGCCTCGCCTGCACCGCGGGGGTGATCCTCCCGAGCTCATCGAGGAAGATGGTCCCCTCGTGGGCGCGCGCAAAGGCCCCGGGGCGCGCGCCCTGGGCGCCGGTGAACGCCCCCTTCACGTGCCCGAAGAGCTCGCTCTCCAGGAGGTTCTCCGGGAGCGCCCCGCAGTCGATGGCCACGAAGGGCGCCCGGTGCCTCGGGCCCAGCTCGTGGAGGGCGCGCGCCGCGAGCTCCTTGCCGGTGCCCGTCTCCCCCTCCAGCAGCACCGTGATGTCCGAGGCGGCGCAGAGCTCCAGCACCCCGAAGACCTCGCGCAGGGCGAGGCTCTCGCCCACCAGCTCGCCGAAGCGCCGGGCGCGGCTCGGGGGCACCTCGAGCGGGACCGGCACCGGCTGGATCCGAAGGAAAGTGCGCCCCACGCGCAGCGTGGCCCCCGGGGGCACCCTCGCCTCGGTGATCCTCCCGCCCTCGAAGAAGGTCCCGTTGGTGCTCCCGAGGTCCTTCACCACAATTGCCGCCCCGTCCACTCGGACGGAGAGGTGCCGGCGGGACACCCGGTCGTCGGTGAGGCACAGGTCGCAGGCCGGGTCCGAGCCCACCACCACCTCGCCCTGCCCCAGGGGGACCGAGCGGCCGGCCTCCTCGCCCTCCAGGGCCAGCACCTGGTAGCGAAGCCTCGGGGCCGCGCCGGGGAGGGCGCCCGTGTGGATCGTGGCCTGTCGCGCGCTCACGCTGGAACCCGAAGGTAGCACGCGGGCGATTTCCGACTACGTTGTGGTCCATGGAACTTCCCGGCAGCCTCGGTCCCTACAGGCTCCTCCGGAGGCTCGGCCACGGGGGCATGGCGGAGGTCTTCCTGGCCGAGGCCTACGGGGCCAGCGGCTTCGAGAAGCGCGTGGCCCTGAAGACCCTGCTCCCGGAGCTCCAGGGCGATGGAGAGTACGAGCGCATCCTCGTGGCCGAGGCCCGCCTGGGCGCGCGCCTCACGCATCGGAACCTCGTCCAGGTGCACGACCTCGGCGCGGCCAGGGGCACCTACTACGTGCGCATGGACTACATCGACGGCGCCGACCTGGACTCCCTCCTGCGCGGCCGCCGCGGCGTGGAGGAGGCCCGGCCCATGCCCCCTCCCCTCGCCCTGCGCGTGGCCTGCGAGGTGTGCGAGGCCCTGGCGTACCTGCACCGCGTCACCGACGACGACGGGCACCCCCTCGGGCTCGTCCACCGGGACGTGTCGCCGTCCAACATCCTGGTCTCCCGCGACGGCGAGGTGAAGCTCGCGGACTATGGCATCGCCAAGGCCACGCTCCGCAGGGAGGACACCCGCGGGGGCGTCGCCCGGGGCAAATACGCCTACATGTCCCCGGAGCAGGCCGTGGGCGGCGCCCTCACCGCCCGGAGCGACCAGTTCGGCCTCGGGGTCACCCTCTGCGAGATGCTCACCGGGCGCCGGCCCTTTGATGGCGCCACGCCCCTGGACACCCTGGACCGCGTGCGGGAGGCCTTGCCACCCGCGCTCCCGGAGCTCGACCAGGGCCTCCGCGCCATCGCACTGCGGTGCTTCCAGCGCGACCCCGCCGCGCGCTACCCGCGCACCGAGGACCTCTCGGCCGCCCTGGACGAAGCCCGCAGGGCCCTCGGGGCCTCACCCACCGAGGCCCTCGCCGCGTGGGTGGGCGCGCGCCTGGCCGAGCGGGCGGGTCTCGCCCACGTCGAGAACCCAGAGCCTTGAGGGGTCGTCCCCCGCCTCCTCCCAGAGCGCTCGGATGCGCGAGGGGGGCTCCCCCACGGGCTCATCGGTCAACCGAAAGGTGCCCCAGTGCATCGCCACGAAGGTGCGCGCCCCCAGGAGCTCAAAGGCCTTCCTGGCGTCCTCGGGGTTCATGTGCTGCGGCTCCATGAACCACCGCGGCTCGTACGCCCCGATGGGCAGGAGGGCGTGGTCGATGGCGCCCAACCGTTCGCCTATGTCCTTGAAATCATTGAAGAAACCCGTATCCCCCGAATGGTACGCGGAGCCCTCCGGCGCGCGGAGAACGAAGCCCCCCCAGAGGGAGTCGTTGCGGGTCCATGGCATCCGCATGGACCAGTGGCGGGCGGGGACGAGGGTGACCTCCAGGTCCCCTTCGCGGTGGGACTGCCACCAGTCGAGCTCGACCACGTTCGGCAGGCCCGCCTCGCGGAGGGTCTGGCCGACGCCCAGCGGGACCACATAGCGCGCCCTGGGGCCGATACGCTTCAGCGTGGGCAGGTCCAGGTGATCGAAGTGGTTGTGGCTCACGGTGACCAGGTCCACGGGGCCCACGGCGTCCAGCCGGAGCCCGGGCGGGACGAGGCGCCGCACCACGCCCTGGATGCGCGACGACCAGATCGGGTCCGTGAGCACCGTGAGGCCCGCCAGGCGCAGGGCGAAGCTGGCGTGGCCCACCCACGTCAGGGACGCGCCGTGCGCGCGCAGCGCGGCCCCGTCGTTGGGGCGCAGCGGGGCTGGGGCCAGGAGCGCCTCCGGGGTGGGCTCCCGGGGAGGCTGGTGCATCCGCATCCGGTCAAGGACCCTCCAGCGGAACAGGTCCTTCGGGCCTCGGGGGGTGGTGGCCAGGTGATCAAAGCGCGCCATGGAGGACCCCTGAGTTGTACGGCAGGGCCCTCGGCGAGCGCCAGCGTCAGGCGTGGGATGCGTTGACGAGGGCTCCGGTCGCGTGTAACCCCTCGCGGCAACGTCCGCGCTCGCCCGCTGGTGACCACTGGAGAGGCGTTGTCGCGACACGGAGGTCCATGCGCCGCTCCCTCGCCCTCGTCCTTGCGCTTCTCTTGAGCCCGGTGCTTGCGCTGGCCCAGCCCGTCGCGGCGCCGGAAGGTACGCCCGGAGGTACCCCTCCGGCGTCGTCGCCCCCAGCGGAGACGCCGTCGGAGACCCCGACCGCGGGCTCCGAGCCCGCCGCGGCGAGCCAGCCCGAGCGCGCCGAGGACCCCTCGGGGAGCCCCTCGGGGAGCCCCTCGGGCAGCGGCGCCCAGGGCTCTACCGGGAGCGCTCCTGCGGCCGCGGCGACCCCTCCGGCCCCGGCCAGCCGCGGCCTGGACCTGGCGGACCTGGTGTCCCAGTCCCTGGTGCTCCACGGGTATTTTCGTACCCGCGCGGAGCTCTTCCACAACTTCGCCATCGGCTGGGACGACCCGAGGCTCCTGTCCACGGTGGAGGGCGCCTACGCGGGCTCGCTCTGGCCCTGGGTGCGCAACCCCGAGAACGGCCTGAGGAACCTCTGCTCCACGGACCCGCCCCCGCGGGGCACCATGCGCGTTCCGGCGTCGTGCAGCAACAACTCGCAGACCAGCGCCAACATGCGCTTCCGGCTGAACCCGGAGATCCACATCACGGACTCCATCCGGGTGCTGGCGCAGATTGACATCCTGGACAACCTCATCCTCGGGAGCACGCCGCAGGGGTATTACACCAACGGCCTGGCCTCGCCCTGGGCGCCGATCACGGGCTTCGCGTCTACGCAGGTGGCGCCCAACCAGTACAACTCCTACGCGTCGTCCATCGCGGTGTCCCGGGCCTGGGCCGAGGTCACGCACCCGTCCCTCGGGCAGCTTCGCTTCGGGCGCATGCCGTCCCACTGGGGCCTCGGGATCCTGGCCAACGCGGGCAACGGGATCGACAGCGACTACCAGTCCCACGCGGACCGGATCATGTACGCCGCCGCGGTGCGCTCCCTCGGGCTCTTCTTCGCGGCCATGTGGGACTTCGCCTCCACCGGCGCCAGCTCCATGAACCCCATCCACGAGCCCGGCCAGGGCCAGCCCTACGACCTGGCCCAGCTCGATGACGTCCACCAGTGGAACATCGCCATCGGGCGGAGGCTCGACCCCGCGGAGGTGCGCCTGCGCCTGGCCCGCGGGGACGTGGTCTGGAACGGCGGGTTCTACGGCGTCTACCGCTACCAGACCCTCTCGGGCGAGAGCTACAACGCCAACGCGGGCCAGGACCAGCGCCTCGCCACGGACTCCTACGGCACCGCGGCGCTCCTCCGGAGGGACGCCCGGGCCTTCATCGGCGACCTCTGGTTCCAGCTCCTCGGGCCCTCCTTCCGCTTCGAGCTGGAGAGCGCCGTGATCTACGGCGCCACGTCCATCGACCGCGCCGGGATGAGCGACGGGGGCAGGCGCTACGACATCCTCCAGTTCGGCGGGGCCCTGGAGTTCGAGTACCGGCTCATGAACAACCGCCTCGCGCTGGAGTTCCGCTCGGGCTTCGCCACGGGAGACAGCGACCTGGAGGGGCTCACCTTCCAGACCGGGCTCCTGGCCCCGAGGAGGGCCTCGGCCACGTCGCTCTCGCTCTTCCGGTTCCACCCGGATTATCGGGTGGACATGATCCTGTGGCGCCAGGTGATGAAGCAGGTGTCCGGGGCGTACTATTTCCGCCCGGGGATCTCTTATGCCTTTGTGGATCACCCCGGGGCCGACCGCTTCTGGGGCCGCGCTTCGGTCATCTGGTCCCGGGCCAGCGAGTTCGTCCAGACCCGAGGCAACGCCGCGGACCTCGGCCTGGAGGGCGACGTGGAGCTCACCTACCAGTCCAACTTCCGGCACACCAACCCCGGCGAGCCCCCGGCCCCGGGCTTCTTCGCCTCGCTCCAGTACGGCGTGATGTTCCCCATGGCGGGCCTCGGCCCCAGGGACGAGGAGCGCCAGGAGGGCCAGGACTACCGGGGCTTCTCCTTCAGCACCGCCCACTCCCTCCGGGGGCTCCTCGGCGTGATGTTCTGACCCTCACCCGAGCTCGATGCGCTCCGCGTGGAGCACGTCCGGCAGCGCCGAGAGCTCCGCCATGCAACCATCCTCGGGCCTGGACGCCAGGCGAATCCGCGCGGTCGCCGCGGCGCCTCCGGCGAAGAGCCGGTTGGTCATCTCCCCCACGTTGATCCCGTGGCGCTTGAGCACCTCCAGCACCGACGCCAGCACCCCCACCCGATCCCGGTGGCGCACCACCACCTGGGCCCGCGCCGGCGCCTGGGCCAGCACGTTCACGCAGTTGGGCGCCTCCCCCGTCTCCAGGAACGCCTTCACGATGCGCACCGTCTCCGCCGCGATCGCGAGCTGAGCCTGCGCCGTGGACGCGCCAATGTGAGGCGTCCCCCACACCCCCGCCATACCCAGGAGCTCATGGGTGTAGGTGCCCCTCCCACCTTCCGGTTCACCAGGGAAGACGTCCGTGGCGAGGCGCAATCCCCGGTCTCGGACAAAGCGGATCACGGCGTCCCAGTCGAGCACCTCGGCGCGGGCCGTGTTCACCAGGAGGGCGCCCCTGGGGAGCGCTTCGAGGATGTTCTCATCCACGACCCCGCGGGTCTCGGGCTTGAGCGCCAGGTGCAGCGAGAGGATCTCCGAGGCGCGCGCGAGGGACAGGAGCGACGCGTGGCGCGTGACCCCGAGGTCCGAGGCCTGCTCCTCGGTGAGGGAGCGAGACCAGCCGTGCACCTTCAGGCCAAGGGCCCGGGCGCGCAGGGCCGTCTCCCGGCCGATGGCCCCGAGGCCCGCGATGCCGACGGTCTTGCCGTAGAGCCCGTCGGCCTTTCCGAACTCGCTCTTCTCCCAGCGGCCCTCGCGGAGGCTGCGGTTCGCCTCTGGGATCCTGCGGTCCGCGGCGAGCATGAACCCGATCGCCAGCTCCGCCACGGCGATGGCGTTCTTGCCCGGGCAGTTGGCCACGCTCACCCCTCGGGCGCTGGCGGCCTTGACGTCAATGGTGTTGACCCCGGCGCCCGCTCGCACGACCAGGGCGAGGCTGGTGCCGGCCTCCATGGCCTGGGCGCTCACCTCCTTGGAGCGCACCACCAGCACGTTCACGCCCCCGAGGGCGCCTGGGAGCTCGTCCCGGGACACCCCGGGGGCTGACACCACCTCCACGCCGGGGAGGGCCCTCAGGCCCGCCAGGGCCTCTTCTTCCAGCTTGTCTGCGACCAGGACCTTCATGGGCCGGGGACTCTACCCGCGGTCGCGGCCCTCGCGCCACTGCCTCGGCAGGTCCAGCACCCCCTCGGCCTGGAGGTGATCGTAGAAGCCCTCGCACAGGATGGAGCACACGGTGCTGAACACCCTCGGGTCCCGGGCGAAGGCCAGGGTCTGCGCCCGCAGCGCGTCCTGCACCTCCTGGAGCCCCAGGAGGAGCGGCTCCTGGGCGTGGAGCACCAGCTCCTGGAGGAAGTGCCGCTCGAACACCTCCCGGAAGCGCGCGAAGCCCTTCGGGGGGATCCTCGGGACGTGCCCCGCGGGGGCCAGGGCGTGGCTGGCGCTGCCCGCCTCGCGCACCACCTGCCAGGCGAACTCCCCGAGGTTCGCCCGGAAGCGCTCCCGGAGGAAGTCCGTGAGCACGTCCAGGAAGACCTCCAGCACCTTCTCCAGCTCCGGCGCGCTCCGCGAGAGGAACGCCACCTGGAGCTCCCTCTCCATGCGCTGGAGCCGCTCCTGGGCCTCCCGGTGCACCTCCCGGGAGTCATACCGCAGCGCGCCCAGGGACTCCACAAGCGCGGACTTGTGCTTCGCCAGGACGTAGCACAGGGCCTGCTCGGGGAAGGCGATGGCGCGGGCCTGGAGGCTCTCCGGCGAAAGGCCGGCCCCGAGCTCGGACTCGAAGTACAGGTTGGTGATCCTCCGGGAGAGGGCCTCCAGGCGGGCCCTCAGGAAGCTCCCTCGGCGGGGGTCGAAGAGCTCTTCGAGGGCGCGGCGCAGGAGGGCGATGAGCTCGATCTCGACCTCGGCGCGCGGGGGGGGCAGGGCGCTGTCGGGGCCCTTGACCTGGCGCACGGCCTGGAGCTCGGCGATGACCGCCTCGGTGATGCTGTCGAGCTCGGCGTTGGTCTGCTGGTCGGGCTCGAAGAACACCACCCGGGCGCCGAGCTGCTCATCCCGGAGGCGCAGGGCCGCGCTGGCCAGGTCGAGCTTCTCCCGGGTGGAGGTGAACAGCATGGTGCGGCGCGCCCCCTTCGGGTCCCCCGAGGCCGAGGAGGGGATGGGGGGTGGCGCGCGGCGTTCGCTCACCGGTCGAGTATAGCACCCGCGGGCATGCTATTTCCGGTGCCGTGAGCACCAGAGAGTTCATCGCCCTCGGGACCAGCTCCCAGGTCCCGACGCGGCACCGGAACCACAACGGGTACCTCCTGCGGTGGGACGATGAGGGCTTTCTCTTCGACCCCGGCGAGGGCACCCAGCGGCAGATGACCTACGGGGACCTGTCGGCCCGGAGCATCCACCGGGTGTTCATCACGCACTTCCATGGGGACCACTGCCTGGGCCTGGCGGGGATCCTCCAGAGGCTGTCCCTGGACCGCTGCGAGCACCCGGTGAGCGTGCACTACCCGGCCAGCGGGCAGGTGTACTTCGAGCGCCTGCGCCACGCGTCCATCTACCATGACGTGCTGAAGCTCCTCCCGAGCCCGGTCTCGGCGCCCCCGTCGGGGCTGGTGACGGTGCTGGAGACGGACAAGTATCGCGTGCTGGCCCACGCCCTGGACCACCCGGTGCCCACCGTGGGCTATCGCCTGGAGGAGCGCTCGGGGCGAACCTTCCTACCGGAGAAGCTCGCCGCCTTCGGGCTCAAGGGCCCGCTGGTGGGGCAGCTCCAGCGGGAGGGGAGGGTGACCATCGGGGACCGCGAGGTGACGCTGGAGGACGTGACGGTGCACCGCCCGGGGTGCGCGGTGGCGTTCGTGATGGACACCCGCGCCTGCGAGGGGGCCGTGGCGCTGGCCCGGGACGCGGACCTCCTGGTGATGGAGGCCACGTACACCGCGGAGGACCAGGCGCTCGCGGACGACCACGGCCACGCGACCTCGGTGGACGCGGCGCGCACGGCGCTCTCGGCGGGGGCGCGGAGGCTGTGCCTGACGCACTTCTCGCAGCGGTACCTGGACACGTTGCAGCACCTCCAGGACGCGCGGGCCATCTTCCCGCAGACGCAGTGCCTCCGGGACCTGGACCGGGTGGTGATCCCCCGGAGGACGCCAGGAGGGACTTGACGCGGGCCCGCGGTGGGTCACCCTTCGGGCTCCCGCGGGGGAGCGCTCCGCGGGCTGCCGAGAGGGAGCGCCATGCTGCTCGACGAGATCAAGCGACGGATGATGGCCGCGATGAAGGCCGGGAACATCGTGGAGAAGGAGGTCCTGCGCACCCTGGTGGGGGAGCTCACCATGGCGGACGCCAAGGGGCTCCTGAAGGGCGACGGGGACGCCAGCGCCATCGTGCGCAAGCTGGCCAAGGCCAACGAGGAGACCCTCTCCCTGGCCACGGACCCGAAGCAGCGCGCGGACCTGGAGCTGGAGCTCACGGTGCTGCGCTCGCTGGTGCCGTCTACGCTCTCGGTGGAGGCCATCTGCGAGGCGCTGGCGCCGGTGAAGGCGGAGCTCCTCGGGGCCAAGGGGGACGGCCAGGCCACGGGCCTCGCGATGAAGCACCTGAAGGCCACCGGCGCGCTCGTGGACGGCAAGGACGTCACCCGCGCGGTGCAGCGCCTCCGCGGCGCGGGCTGAGGTCTCAGCCCTCCCCGAGGTTCCCCTTGTGGAGCCCGCACTCCTTCTTCGTCGCCTCCTCCCACCACCAGCGGCCCTCGCGCTCGTGCTGGCCGGGGTGCACCGGGCGCGTGCAGGGCTCGCAGCCGATGGAGCGAAAGCCCTTCTCGTGCAAGGGGTTGCGCGGCACCTCGTGGGTGACGATGTAGTCCCACACCTGCGCCGAGGTCCAGTTGGCCAGGGGGTTGAGCTTCAAAATCGGCCGCTCCGCCGTGCCGAAGGTCCGGTCCCACTGCGCCACCGGTACGTGCGTGCGCGTGTTGGGGCTCTGGTCCCGGCGCTGCCCCGTGACCCACGCCCGCAGGCCCGCGAGGGCCCGCGTCAGGGGCTCCACCTTGCGCACGCCGCAGCACTCCTGGTGGCCGTCCTCGAAGAACGAGAAGAGCCCCCGGCGGGTCACCAGGTCCTGCACCGCCGCGGGCTGCGGGAAGTACACCTCCACCGGGCGCTTGTAGTGGGACCGCACGTCCTCCAGGTAGCGGTACGTCTCCGGGTGGAGCCTGCCGGTGTCCAGCGTGAACACCCGAAAGGCCCCCCCGAGCTTGACCGCCATGTCCACCAGCACCACGTCCTCGGCGCCGCTGAAGGACACCCCGAGCTCCCCGCCGAACTCCTCCAGCGCCAGCGCCAGGAGCGCCTGGGGCTCCCTCTCCGCGTACGCCTCCGCCAGCGCGCCGATGTCTTGCAGGTTCATCGCGCGGGAGTGTACCGCCCCCCGCGGTGACGGCAACGCCCACGCCGCGCTACACTCCCGCGGTGCCGCGCCCCACGCACCTCGCCCTGGCCTCGCTCCTCGCCCTCGGGTGCGCCATCCCCGACGAGGACGTGGTCCTCGACGCCGCGAGCGACAGCGCGGAGGTCGCCGCGCCCCCTGACAGCGCCCCCGCGCAGGACCTCGCCGCGGACTCCACGCCGGACCTGGTGATGGACAACCCAGTTGACACTGCCCCCGAGATGGCGCCCCTGGACTCCGCGGCCCCGGACACCGTCACGGCGCCGGACGTGCCGCCCGCGGACTCGGCCCCGAGGGACACCCCGCCGCCCATGGACACCCGACCGCCGTGTACGCCCACCCGGACCATGTGCAACATGGCGCTGGAGTGCGGGATGATCCCCAACGGGTGCCCGGGAGGCGTCTTCCCTTGCGGGGTCTGCTCCGGGGGCGAGACCTGGTGCGCGACGGGCACTTCCCGCTGGCAGACCCGGGTGTACAACTGCACCCAGCAAGCCCAGCGCGAGCACGCCGAGTGGTTCGACCCGATGCTGTTCCGGGACACCTCGAGCTGGCTTGTGCTCACGGCCCAGGCCAACGCCTACGTGGCCTTCGTGGCCCGCTGTGGCGACGGCCGAGGAGCGGTCAGTATAGTTGACACGAACGCCCCGGGGAACGAGGTTCGGGTGCGGGGCACCGACGACGCCGTGGCGGAGAACTTCATCGTGCGCACCTACGGCACGGGGCGCACGGCGGGGCGGTACACCAGCGGGTGCACGCCGCCGGGGTTCTGAGCGGCGTCGCTCAGGGTCGTAGCCCCACGCGCCGCGCGAGCTCCTCCGCCAGAGCCCGGAACTCACCGCGCGCCCTCCGGACTGCCTCGACGTGGGCGCCGATCGCGCCGTCCGCGGGCTTGAGGTCGAAGATAGGCTTCCGCGCCTCCATGGCCATGGCCATCAGGCTCCGGTAGTGCCTCAAGGACGCAAGGCAAGCGTGGTCCTGGTCCAACGTCGTCTCCGCCGCCACATCAGACATCATGATGGTCTTCTGATAGTGTCGTGGGATCCGAGCCATCCATACGTCAAAGGCGCGGGTCGCGCGGTCCTGACGCACCGCGTGTTGGCTCACGACATACCCGACCGGCTCCATGGCCCCCGTAGGCAAGGCCAGCTTCTGCCGCGGCGCGCGGTCGGAGTCGAGGCGACGCCTCCAATCCTCCCGCCACCGCCGCAGCGCCGGCCCGAGGTTCGTCAACGCGCGGAGCGAAAAGAGGTCCGGAACCAGGGGGATCAGCACGAAGTCCGCCGCGACCAGCGCCGCGCGATTGATGGCCCCCAGGTTGGGTCCGACATCGATCAAGGAGACCTGCGCCCCCTCGCGCTCGCCGGCCTCACGGAGGATCCGCGCGAAGGCGGTGGTGGTACGAAAGGCGCTCTCGTCGCCGTCATGGCATCGGGGCCACGCATCGGAGAGCTTGTCCTCGAAGGCCGTGAGGCCGAGGTCCCCGACGATCAATCCGAAGCCCTCAGAGACCGCCTCGATGTACGCCGGCGCCACGTCACCGGTCCCATCCAGGATGGGTTGGACGCACCCGAGGATCGTCCGGGGGATCCCCGCCTCTGGTGTGAGCTCGAGGACCCGCTCCTCGTCCAGGCACATCGTGCTGAGGTTCGCCTGAGGATCCAGGTCCGCGGCCAGCACCTTCAGCCCGAGCGTGCGGAGCATCCAGGCGAGGTGGTAGGCGAGCGTCGTCTTGCCGACGCCGCCCTTGTTGTTGAAGAAGGCGACGCTGATCATCCGCGCCTCCGGACCGTCGCCAGGACGTAGTGCGCGTCGAACTTGAACTCCGCGCGCGGACTGCCATTCTTGTCGAGGGCGTCCTGGGCGCGGGCGACGCCCCGCCCGAAGCGGTTGACGTAACCCAGGACCTTCATCGCCTCGGCGAGCACCGGGTTCCGGTACGCATTCTGGGTCGGAAAATTCTCCGGAGTGGACTCGCCATAGAGGGACCCCGGGCTCTGAATCTCGACTCGATCCGAGAACCAATAGAAGCGAATGGGTCCGCTCGCTTCGTAGTCCCGATGCATGATGGCGTTCATCACGAGCTCCCGAACCGCCACCCTGGGGTAGGATCTCCAGGGAGCCTCACGGAGCGCGCTCGTCGCGACCGGGTGCGAATCGATCTCCTGCTCGATGAGTCGGTCAAGGTCTCTTAGGAGCGTGAGGAGATCGCCGGAGATGCTGCGGTCATTCCGGACATCGTCGCTCATCTCAGGTCCATCAAAGCGGATGAACTGCACCCTGGCCCCCTCGATCCAGCGCTGAGCCTCCAAGCCAAAGAGCAGGATTCCCGCGTTCGTCGGGCACTGTCGTGGGAGGTCGTAGAAGCGCAAGGAGGCGAGCTGCTCCCGCACCTCGCGGTGGTTCTCCTCCAGCACCTCCTCGGAGACCGCGTTCGGGAGGTAGTCATTCTTGAAGAGCCCGAGGCTCAGGTCCTTGAGCGAGCTACCGGCGCAGGCCCTCGCGTCGAAGGTCCGGGCGTCGTGCGAGGCCCTCCGCTCGACCAGCACGCGCTCCTCGGCCTCCGAGGCGACGGCCTTGCGGGGTCCGACCCGGATCCACACGCGGCCCTCGTAGCGGACCGGTGGCATGTCCGAGGGGAGGACCTCGATCACGGCGATTTCGTGGCCTCCCTCCAGGGCCCTCTTCTGGACTGTCATCATCGGGAGCGGCTGGATCTTCCCGCTCGACCGAAGACCCCCGAGCTCCGTCAGGAGGCGATCCGTGACCGACGCCCGTAGGGGGCGACCTCTGTTGTCCACACCGATCAACAGGTATCCTGGTCGCTGATTGCGAGGAAAGTCGTTAGAAAACGCGCAGATGGCCTGGCAGAACTTGTCCGTGTCACCCACCGATTCGGTGCGCTCGACCCGGTCCGATTCGAGGTCCTGGAGGAGCTCGGCGAGCTCCTCGTCGCTCAGCGGCATTGGGGTATCCTTCCCTGTGGGGGCAGCGCCGTCAACTGCGGCGCACACGCGCCGCGTGCGGATTCACTCCAGCCCCAGCTCCACCTTGCGCTCGCGGAGCATGATCCCGACGATGCGGGCCATGACCACCGGGGCCCAGAGCCCGAGCGCCATGGAGAGCACCTCGGGGACCACGGGGACGCGCAGCGGGGCCAGCGCCACGGAGGCGCGGCTCAGGAGATACACGAGCATCCCCGCGCAGCCGATGCCCGCGAGGACGGCCACCACCAGGCCATAGTCCTTCTTGAGCCGCACGATCAGCGAGAGGGCCTGGAGGGGGTTGAGCCCATCAAGGACGCCTTCGCCCTGGGATGCCACGGCCACACCGGCGGGCACCCATGCCACCGCGGCCAGGGCCAGGACAAACTCCAGGAGCTGCACGCCCGCCGAGCGGTCCTCCCCCGCGAGGGCCCGGACGGCCAGCGCCGGGACCGCCGGGAGCACCACCACCAGCACGAAGCGCAGGGCCGGCACCAGGAGGTCCGTGAACCCCAGGAAGTCCCCGGGCGGAGGGAGCCCATCGTGGCCCTTCATGGTGTGGCGCACCACCGCGAAGAGGTACCCGCTCAGGATCCCGAGGCCCAGCACCGAGCCCGCCAGGGGGATGTAGCTCACCACCCAGAGCCCCGCCGCCAGCGCCACCAGGGCGATGGCCCCGTCCGTGGACACCGGGTAGCGCCAGGCCTCCATGACCATCGGGGCCAGCTCCCGGCGAGCCTCCGAGGGGTGGTGGCGGGTGAAGCCCCCGCACGCGGGGCACAGGAGCCCCTCCTCCAGGCCCAGCGCCACGACCTTGAGCTCCCCGCGCGTCAGCCAGCGGTCACAGCGCTTGCAGTGGTGGTCCCGGACGGCCTCTTCCATCACCTCAGAGCGTAGCACCCGGGAGGGCGCGTCAAGCCGGGTCGTAGCCGAGGTTGGGCGAGAGCCAGCGCTCCGCCTCGGCCATGGAGTGCCCCGTGCGCCGCGCCCAGTCGGCCACCTGCTCGCGGTCCATGGTCCCCACGGCGAAGTACCGCGCCTCGGGGTGCACGAAGACCATCCCGCTCACCGACGCCGGGGGATCCATCGCGTAGGACGAGGTGAGCTTCATCCCCACCAGGGGCGCGTCCAGGAGCGCAAAGAGCGCACCCTTGAGCGTGTGGTCCGGGCAGGCCGGGTAGCCCGGCGCGGGGCGGATCCCGCGGTAGCGCTCCTCCAGGAGCCCAGGGATGTCCAGCGCCTCGGAGACGCCCCACGCGGCGCGCATGAGCTGGTGCAGGCGCTCCGTGAAGGCCTCCGCGAGGCGGTCGGCCAGGGCCTTGAGCATGATCCCGTGGTAGTCGTCGTGGTCCCGGGCGAAGCGCTCCAGGAGGGCGCCGGCGCCCAGGCCCGCCGTCACGGCGAAGAGCCCGAGGGAGCCTCGACACCCCCCCACCGGGGGGAGGTAGTCCGCCAGGCACCGCTGGACGCCCCCGTCCTGCCGCTCCTGCTGGCGCAGCATCGGGAGCCTCCGGAGCTCCGCGCCGCGGGTCTCATCGGTGTAGAGCACCACGTCGTCCACGTCCCTCGCCGCGGGGAAGAAGCCGTACACCCCGCTGGCCGTGAGCCCCCGGGTGGACACCACCTCGTCCAGGAGCCTCCGGGCGTCGGCCAGGAGCTCTCGGGGCCGGGCCCCGTAGCGAGGGTCCTCGAGCACCGCGGGGAAGGTCCCCTTGAACTCCCAGGCGTGGAAGAACGGCGCCCAGTCAATGTACGGGACGAGCTCCCCGAGGGGCACCCGCTCCAGCCTCCGCACGCCGTAGAACGCAGGCTCCGGGGCCGTGTCCGGCGTGAACACAAGCTGCGCACCGCGCGCCCGGGCCTCGGCGAGCGGCACCAGCGGCGCGGTCCTGCGGTTCTGGTGCCGCAGCCGCAGCCGCTCCTGCTCGGCGCGGTTGTCCTCCAGGAAGGCGCCCTTCGCTTCCCGGGAGCAGAGCTTCGACACCACCCCCGCGGCCCGGGAGGCGTCCCGTACGTGCACCACTCCCGGGGCGTACACCGGCGCGATGCGCAGCGCCGTGTGCTTCGCGCTGGTGGTCGCCCCGCCGATCAGGAGCGTTCGGTCAAAGCCCTGGCGCTGGAGCTCCTTGGCCACATGCACCATCTCGTCCAGCGATGGCGTGATCAGCCCCGACAGCCCGATCAGCTCCGCGTTGGTCTCCCTCGCCTCGGCCAGGATGGTCTCCGACGGCACCATCACCCCGAGGTCCTTCACCCGGTAGCCGTTGCACGCGAGCACCACCCCCACGATGTTCTTCCCGATGTCGTGCACGTCGCCCTTCACCGTCGCCAGGAGCACCGTGCCCTTGCCCCCGCCCTCGGCGCGGGGCATGTGAGGCTCCAGCACCGCCACGGCCTTCTTCATCACCCGGGCGCTCTTCACCACCTGCGGGAGGAACATCTTCCCGCTGCCGAACAGATCCCCCACCACGTTCATCCCGTCCATCAAAGGGCCCTCGATGATGGACAAAGGTGTGGGGTAATGTGCGAGGGCCTCCTCCATGTCGGACACGACGAACTGGTCAATGCCCTGGATGAGCGCGTGGGAGATGCGCTCGCCGAGGGGGGCCTCGCGCCAGGCGAGGGTCTCCTTGGGGCTCTTCACCTGGCCCTTGAGGCCCTGGGAGAAGGTCACCAGGCGCTCCGTGGCGTCCGGGCGGCGGCACCAGAGCACGTCCTCCACGCGCTCCAGGAGGTCCTTGGGCACCTCGTCGTAGATGGCGAGCTGGCCGGCGTTTACGATGGCCATGTCCATCCCCGCGGCGATGGCGCGGTACAGGAAGGCCGCGTGCATGGCCTCGCGCACCACGTCGTTGCCGCGGAAGGAGAAGCTGATGTTGGACACGCCGCCGGAGACGCGCACCAGCGGGTGCAGGCGCTTGAGCTCCGCCACGGCCTCGACGAAGTTCAGCGCGTAGCGGTCGTGCTCCTCGATGCCCGTGGCCACCGTGAGGATGTTGGGGTCGATGATGATGTCCTGCGGGGGGAAGCCCTCGCGCGTCAGGAGCGCGATGGAGCGGCTGGCCACGGCGACCTTGTGCTCGGCGGTGGTGGCCTGGCCGGTCTCGTCGAAGCACATGACCACCACCGCGGCGCCGTAGCGCCGGACCGTGCGGGCCTGGGCGAGGAACTTCTCCTCGCCCTCCTTGAGGGAGATGGAGTTCACCACGCCCTTGCCCTGGAGGCATTTCAGGCCCGCCTCGAGGATCTCCCAGCGGGAGGAGTCCAGCATCACGGGGATCTTGGCGATGTCCGGCTCCGCGGCGATGGTGTTCAGGAAGCGCGTCATCGCCGCCACGCCGTCCAGGAGCCCCTCGTCCATGTTGACGTCGAGGATGTTGGCCCCGCCCTCGACCATGGCGCGGGCGACGGTCACCGCCTCGTTGTAGTCCCCCGCCAGGATGAGCTTCCGGAAGCGCGCGCTGCCAGTGATGTTGGTGCGCTCGCCGATGACCGAGAAGTTGGTCTCCGGCCGGATGGTGTAGGGCTCCTGCCCGGAGAGCCGGGTAAATCCCACCGGGGAGGGCACCCTCCGGGGCTCGCACTCGCGCACGCCCTCGGCCACCCGGCGGACGTACTCCGGCGTGGTGCCGCAGCACCCCCCGAGGATGTTCACCCAGCCGTTGCGCGCCCAGTCGAGCACCTCCGGGCACATGGAGTCCTCGGTCTCCGAGAAGCCGCCGAGGCCGTCCGGGAGGCCCATGTTCGGGTACACATGGACGTAGGTCTCCGCGAGCTGAGCCAGCTCCTCGATGCGCGGGCGCATCTCGAAGGGCCCCAGCGCGCAGTTGATCCCCACGGTGGAGAGGGGCGCGTGGGCGAGGGAGTTGTACGCCGCCTCCACGGTCTGGCCCGAGAGCGTGCGGCCGTTCTTGTCAATGATGGTGAAGCTCGCCATCACCGGCAGGCGCACGCCGTACTCCAGGGCGTAGCGCTCGATGGCGAAGAGCGCGGCCTTGAGGTTCAGCGTGTCGAAGCTGGTCTCCGGCAGGAGCACGTCCACGCCGCCCTCGACGAGGCCCCGGACCTGCTCGTAGTACGCGTCCGACAGCTCGTCGAAGGTGATCGCGCGGAAGCCCGGGTCCTCCACCTTGCTGCTCATGGAGAGGGTGCGGTTCACCGGGCCGATGGAGCCCGCCACGAGCCTCGGCCGGTCCGGCGTGCGCTCCGACGCGCGGTCGGCCTCGCGGCGGGCGAGGCGCGCGGCGACCACGTTCATCTCGTGCACGTGCGCCTCCAGGCCGTACTCCTGCATCACCACGCGGGTGGCGTTGAAGGTGTTGGTCTCGACGAGGTCCGCCCCCGCGTCGAGGAAGGCCCGGTGCACGCCGGCGATGGCCTCGGGCTGCGAGAACAGCAGCGCCTCGGCGCAGTTCAGGAGCGATTTCGGGTGGGTCTTGAACCGCTCCCCGCGGTAGTCGTCCTCCTGGAAGCGGTGCCCCTGGAGCATGGTCCCCATGGCCCCGTCCAACACCAGGATCCGTTGCTGGAGCATCCGTTCAAAGCGCTCCACCCGAGGACTCTTCGCCGTCTCCATGGCCCAAGATGTATCAGCTTTGCCCCGCCGCGCAATCGGTGCCCTCCCCCGCGGAGCCTCCACGGAGCGCCGCGAGCGCGCCGAGGGCCTCCGCCTCGCGCGCGGCGAGGGCGCCTCGGACGCGCGCCCGGAGCGCCGCGGGGAGGCCTCGGGCGCGGCCCACGGCGGCGAGGGCCACGGTGAGGTCGTGCGCGGCGCCGAGGGCGTCCTGGTGCCGCGAGGCCTCGCGGGCGCGGGCGTGGGCGTCCTCCGGGAGGCCCGGGGCGAGGAGGACGAGCGCGTAGCGCAGGCGCTTGTACGCGATGCGCAAGGCGTGGAGCCCCGTCGGGTCCGTGAGCGCGACCTCGCCGAGGTCCCGCACCCGGCGGGCCTGGCGCTTCACCGCCGCGGCGGCGAAATGGTGGAGCCCCTGGGCGCGGCGGGGCCTCGTGGGCAGCTCCGTCAGGAACCACAGGAGCCCCCGGGCGCGGGCGAGCGCGGGGCCCTGCGAGAGCCTCACGGCGGCCCTCCGGAGCGCGCGCTGGCGGCGCAGCCTCTGCGCGCACCAGCGGGTGAGCGCCGCGTCCGGGAGCCCGAGGCCCCGCACCGTGTCCAGGAGCACCTCGTCGTCGCGCAGGGTCCCCGTGGCGCGCTGAAAGCCCGCGAAGCCCGCGCGCACCTCGTCCGCCAGGAAGCGCCCGAAGAGCGGCCTGGAGAGCCTGAGCGCGACGCGCACGCGCCGGAGCGTGACCCGTACGTCATGCACGGCGCGGGCGTCCGCGGGGTCCGCGAGCCTCGGGAGGCGCGCGGCGAGGTCCCCGTCGAGCGCGCGCAGGACGGTCCGGAGGAAGGCCCCGGCCTCGTCGGTGGGGGTGTCGTTCAACCCAGGGAGCCGGCCCACACCCGGTAGGAGACCACGACCTCGGAGCCGCGGCGAGGGCGGAACATGTTCCCGTAGAACACCACGCTGCGCGCGGCGGGGTCGTAGTCAAAGCCCTCGTGGCGGCTCCGCGGGACCATCCTGCCGTCCATGCGCACCTGGAGCGTGGAGGAGATGGGCGTGCGGTCCAGCTGGAACTGGCTGGTGGCGCCCGCCACGGCCTCGACGATGCGCGCCATGGCCGCGGAGATCTCCGCATCGGTGGCCGTGGTGATGGGGATGAAGGCCCCGCCGTTGCCCTGGATCACGCACTTGGGCAGGTCGTTCACGTTGGGCGTCGCGCAATCGGTGCGCGCGTCGGCGATAAGCCCGAACGTCAGGATCTCGTTCCGACGATAGAAATCAATGATGGTGCGCAGGCGCGTGGGATAGTCCGCGCCCCAGCGGGCGGGGGTGCGCGCGAAGGCTCGGTCGTCGTTGGTGCCGGGCTCGTCGGTGACGAAGAACACCACCGGGCGGGCGCCGTCGCGGAGCCTGCGGTCGGGGTCCAGGGAGCCCATCATGGCGCGGGCGCGGAAGGTCTCGTACGCGAGGATCCCCCCTGCGACGGGCTCCTCGGTGCCGCCCATGACGGCGTAGGGCCGCAGGGTGTCCCTGCGGTCCATCATGAACGGGCTGATGGTGACCCTCCAGGCCAGGAGCCTGGCGCCGCCGGGGTCGGCCCCGTTGATGAACTGGAAGCCCGGGCGGTCGAGGTCCAGGAGCGTGGCGCTGGCCTCGAGGACGCCCACGCGGAAGTCCACCCCGGCGCGGTCCAGGCCGGTGAAGAAGCGCGTGGCGGTGTTCCCGAGGCGCTCCTGGTCGTCGCTCATGGACCCGGAGGTGTCCACCTCCCAGATGAAGTCCGCGGTGGCCTCGCGGTCGGCGGTGAAGCGCTCGCAGCGCGAGTCCAGCGTGCGGGTGCCCTCCGCGAGGCCCGTGGTATTGACCAGGTCGTCCCCGAGGATGCCCGCGGGCCTCATGGGGTCGTCGGCGATGGCCCTCGGGATCACCGTTGCGAGGAAGAGCACCCGGGGCTGGTCCCTCCGGAGGACGGTGCTGAGCTCGATGTAGGTCTCGGTGCTCGACGGGTACATGGGCGTGCCCATGGCGGCGGTGACCCCCGCGAGGCGGTCCGCGAGGCGATCCCGGAGGAGCCCCGGGGAGCTCGTGCCAGCCACGCGGAAGAGGGAGTTCACCGCGGGGTTCATCTCGTGGGTGGTGATGGCCTGGCCGACCAGCACCGGCGTGGCCCCGAGGGCCATGGTGAGGGCCGCCTCCGCGGCGGTGGCCTCGGCGCGCACGTCCATGGACGTGGAGCGGCGCTCGACGGCGAGCGCCGCCACCTGGTTCCTGGGGTCATCGAGGAGGATGGCCGAGCCCATGGAGCCCTCGATGGAGCGGCTGGCCATGCGCCAGGCCGGGTCCAGGCCCGTCTGCATGGTGCCGCCCGGGAGCGGCACGCGCACGGGCTCCACGAGGCCATCCCTGCGGCAGATGGCCAGGCCGCTCATCCCGTCGCCGGTGCCGTCCCCGTCGGTGTCAAAGAGCCTGGGGTCGGTCTCGCCTCGGGCGTTGTCAATGGCCCCGTCGGCGTTGGGGTCCTCCATGCCGTCGGGGACGCCGTCGCCGTCGGAGTCGCGCTCCGTGGGGCGCAGCCCCGCGCAGTCTTCTCCTTCGCGGCAGTCCATGCGGGTGGTGCAGCGCTCCGGCGGCCGCCGCTGGGCGCCCCGGTCCGAGGCCACGCAGGCCCTGGGGTAGCGCGCCTCCTGGCCGTCCCGGAGGCCGTCTCCGTCGCTGTCGGCGTTCTGGGGGTCCGTGCCGAGCATGCACTCGGCGTCGTTGTCCAGGCCGTCGAAGTCCGAGTCGGCGCCCGCCTGGCAGCGGCCCACGGCGCCGTCGCCGCCCGCGTCCGTGGGGCCCACGACGTCCTGAACGCCGCCTGCGTCGGGAGTTGTGAAGGGTGCGGGGCCGTTGCCGCATGCCACCAGGAGGAGTGCGCCGAGGAGTCTCCGAGGGATCATGGTGCCACCGTGGGGGTGAAGCGAAGCGCGGAGCTGGTGCTCACGGCGCTGGTCATGTTGAAGGCGTGCTGCGCGGCGCGGAGGCCCGTGCCATCTTGTAGCCCGATGGTGGCCGAGAAGCCCGTGGAGAGCGGGCTCCCGACGGGCTCCAGGCGGCAGTAATGGAACTCCACGACGTGGGAGGTCTCGAAGAGCTTGACCTGGAACGAGAGGGTGGAGCCCACGCCCGTCACGTCGGCCCACTCCAGGGTGAGGTGCCGCGCGGGCGCGGTGGCCTCCACGAAGCGGAAGGTGCCCGTGCGCGCGGAGAGCGAGTCCCAGTGCGGCGCCACGAGCCTGAGGGGCGCCGAGGGGCTCGGCAGCGCGAGGTTGCTGGTGAGCGTGGTGCCGGCGCCGGAGCCCGAGGGCCATAGCTGCGCGAAGCCCGGGTAGGAGGCCGACCAGTGGGTGACCTCCTCGGAGAAGAACCGGAAGGGGAAGGGCAGGGCCCGCAGGGGAGAGGCCCCGGCGGTGACCTCGGGCACGACGGCGGCGGCGCGCAGGTCCTCGCAGGCCGCGGGCGCCATGGTGATGGTGTAGGGCGTGCGCTCGATGAACACCTGGAGGTCCACCAGCGACGGCGTGATACCCGACGGGGCCCCCACGGCGATGACCGCGTCGAGGGGCGCGGAGCTGGAGTTCAGGTGCCGCGCGACCACGCCTCCGCCGAGGGAGATGCCACCGGAGAGGCAGGTGGTGGCGGCGCACCCGGAGAGCACCTGCACCGTGGGGACGAAGGCCGTGGCCCCCGCGGGCTGTGATGCGAACGCGGTGAGCGTCGCCCCCGGGGGGATGGTGGCGCGGTAGAAGAGCGAGCGGGACGGGGGCGCCCCGGGGCACGCGGCGCTGAAGAGCGGCGCCTCGCCCACGGGCAGGGCGCGGAGGCTGGCGCCGTGGCGCACCGCGGCGGCCGCGGCGCAGGTGGTGTTGGAAGGCGCGGGCAGGAGCCGGAAGTCTATGTCGTAGAGCCCGCCGATGCTGGCGGAGGTGGAGTTCACCGCGACGATGACGCTCTCCGTGGCGCCACCGGCGTTGCGGTAGATGCTCACGGCGGTGTCGCTGGCCGGCCTGGCGAGCACCGCGTCGCGGCAGGTGGCGCCGCAGGACGGGAGCACGCGGACGATGGGCGTCCAGGAGCTCCCGGGCCCCCGGCGCAGCGTGGTCACCAGGGTGTTCCCCGCGGGGACATCAATGCGGTAGAAGAGCGCGCCGGACACGGAGGTGAGGCTCGGGCACGGGGGCGGGGCCTCGCGGCCGTCGAGGGAGTTCTCGCCGACGACGGTCTCGCCGGAGCGCACCGAGCGCGCCATGGCGCAGAGGTTGTACGCGGGCGCGGGCCGGATGGTGACGCCGAGGTCAAAGGTCCCGACGGCGCCCACGGTGTCCGCCCCCGCGGCGAGGAGGATGGTCTGCGCGGTGGGGCCGTTGACGTAGCGCCCGGTGGCGGGCGTGGAGCCCGAGGTCCTGGTGCTCGTGGCCAGGCACGTGGTGGCCTCGCAGGAGGGGTACATGCGCACGACCCAGGGGCCGGTGCCCGAGGTGGGCGTGAGCGTGGGCGTCAGGATCTGGTTCGGCGGGAGCGCGACCCGGTAGTACAACTGCGGCCCGGACATGGACGCGGTGCCGGTGCACACGCCCCGCTGGTCCGTGGCGCCGTTGGTGTCCTGCATGCGGGCCACGGCGCCGTCGGCGAGGCTCATGGCGCCCGCGCAGGAGGCGTTGGCGGCCACCGGGCGGAACTGCACCGAGAGGTCCGCCACCACGGTCTGCCCCGCGGTGGCCGTGGACAGCGCCAGGAACACCGTCTGCGGCGTGGTGCCCGTGTTGGGGTAGCGCACCACGGCGGGGCTGGTGGTGAAGGCGCGGCCGGAGGTAGCAGCGCACATCCCCCCACACGAGGGATAGAGCCTGAGCATATGGTCCGAGCCGCCCGCGAGGCGCATTGCGGTGGCCACCAGCATGCGCGAAGGGGGCACGGAGACCTGGTAATAGAGCACCGGGCCGCCGGTGAAGGTGTCGCCGCAGGCGGCGAGCATCTCCACGCCGTCGAGGGTGTTGGCGCCCATCACCGGGGCGGTGTCCGAGAGGGCCTGGGCGCGCGCGCAGACGGCGTTGGTGGGCGGTGGACGGAGCAGGAACCCGACGTCGAAGGTGACCGTGGTGCTGGTGGGGGGGTACGCCTGGACGGCGACGACCACCTCGCGCGGCGCGGCGCCGGCGTTGAGCCAGCGGGCCCCGTGGCCGCCGGAGGTGGTGGGGCGGCCGCTCTCGGAGAGGCAGGTGAGCTCGCCGCAGGCGGCCATGATGCGGGTCACCGGCGCGAGGGTGGTGGTGTTGGGGGTGACGGTGACCGTGAGGGCCTGACCGGGCGGCACCGTAGCGCGGTAGTAGAGCGCGGGCCCGGCGGCGACGGCGATGGGCGAGCCCATGCACGGGGGGAGCACGTCCGTGGCGTCGCCGAAGGACTGGCCTCGGAAGGTGGCCCCGTCGGTGGCGGCGGTGGCGCGGGAGCAGGTGGCGTTGCGGCTGCCGCGGCCGAGGGTGGCCAGGAGGTCATAGCGCCCGGCGGAGGCGCCCATGGCGCCCGAGACGGCGACCACCACGGGCTGCGAGGCGTCGCTGAAGTTGGTCCAGGCGGTGATGGTGCCGGTGGCGCTGCCGACGCCCTGGGCGATGCACCGCACGGAGCCGCACGTGGGCAGGAAGCGCACCGCGGGGATGAACATGGGCGAGCCCATGGCGGGCGTCACGGTGACCGTGAGGGTCTCGCCCGCGGGCACCATGGCGCGGTAGAAGAGCATGGGGCCGGTGACGAAGGGGAAGCACCCGGTCTGCGTCTGCGAGGCCATGGAGAGGTCCTGACCGGTGACCGAGGCGCCGTCGGAGAGCAGCGTGGCGCTGCCGCAGGCGGCGTTGTCGGCGAACATCCCGCTGGTGACCGAGAGCGTGTAGGGCCCGCCGTCGGTGGCGCCGCCGTCGGCGCCGCCCACCTGGTCCACGATGAGGAAATAGTCACCGGGCTCCAGGAGCGCCCGGAGCGAGGCGTTGCGCGCTCCGGGGGTCGCGTCGTCGTTGCAGGCGACCTCGGTGAGCGGGTCCGCGCAGCTCCGGCGGAGCGACAGCACCGTGTCCACGAGGGAGGTGGTGCTCACCACGACGGCGGTGCGGGTGGCGACCCGGAGGAGGTAGTAGTCCTCGGGCCCCGGGGTGCTCCGCGCGCAGCCCACGGAGGGGTTGCGGCTCATGCCCCGGAGGGTGCCCGTGGCCGTGTCCATGGGCAGCGAGAGCGTGCGGACGACCGCCGACGGGCAGTTGTTCTGCGGCGTGTCCATCGCCGCGTCGCGCGCGTCCCCGGCGCCGTCGGGCGAGTCCGAGGGCGCCACGGTGTCGCCGGGGACACCGGTGTCCGCGGTGGTGTCCGGGCCCGCGTCGAGGGGCTCGTCAACGATCGGCCGCTCGCCGCACCCCGCCAGGAGAGCAAGCGTACATAGACCTACAAGCACCCACCGAAGCGATGAAAGCAAGGGACACTCCTCCGCGCACGAACCGCGGCACTATACCAGCGGGGCGGAGCCCGCGGGAGGGTGTGGTGCAAATGCCGCAGGGGGTCATACCGCCGTAGAGGGGGTGGCGGTGAGCAATGATCCGCCGATAGTCCGCCGCCTGAGGTCACCCACGGTGGGGGTGCGCGGCGACTCCGACACTCACCCGTGGGGCTTCAGGGGTTCGTCAGGAGCAGCGCGTGGCAGGTCCCGCAGGCGTTCGTCGTCGCCGTGGGCTGCACCGAGGCCACGGCCCGCCGCGGCACGTTGAACCGATGCCCCGCGATGTCGCCGTGGAGGTACTGCACCGCCGTGGCCGTGGCAGGGTACGCGTCGAGCAGCTGCGCCCGCCGCGCGCCCGACGTGGCCGTGCGCACCATGTGGCAGGTGGTACAGCGGAACTCCAGCGGCGTGGGCACCTCGTGCCGGAAGCCGATCACTCGCTCGACGTGGGCTCGAGGGGCCGTGTACTCCGCCGTGGTGTGGCAGTTCGTGCAGCTGTCGTTGCCGGAGCCCGCCCGGAGCATGTTGGGGTTGCGGTCGTCGCCGTGCGGGTCGTGGCAGCTGCTGCAGGTCATCAACTGGTCGCCGTTACGGTACATCCCCGACCGGAGGAAATCCGTGTACTGCTGGTGGTGCGAGGCCGAGTCGCCGGAGGGGAAGAGGTCGCTGGCGGGGTTCGCGTCGGTGCGGGAGGTGAAGCCCGCGAGGAACTCCGACCGGCGGATCCCGGGTCGGGGCATGCGCCCGTCACGGTCGAGCGGGGCCTCCGTGGCCCCGCCGCCCACGCCCACGGGCCGAGCGTGGCAGGCCCCGCAGGTCATCATCTCGCGCTCTGGGGTGAGCGCCCCGGGCGACACGATGCGCCCGCCACGCACCCGCGCCTCGAGGTGCTCGGACCCGGGGCCGTGGCAGCTCTCGCACCCGAGGTTGATCTCCTCGGGGCGAGCGTCGCCATCCAGGTCGTAGTCGCCGTTGGGGTCCGACACGGCGTGGGCGGTCCAGCCGTCCGTCGCGCTGCCGGTCAGCGAGAAGCCCGTGGCGTGGCAGCCCGCGCAGTTGTTGTCGAAGGAGCGCGCGCGCGAGGGCGAGAGCAGCGCCCCGGCCGTGTGGTCGTACCAGACCTGGGAGTTGTAGTCGCGCCACGGCCACGAGTCGTGCCGCGGCGAGCGCGGGTCGCCCGCGGTGTTGTACTGAATCGGGAGCACGTAGTGGCTCCAGGTGCCGTTGGGGTTCCGCAGGCGCACGAGGTAGCGCTGCTTGTAGACCGCCCCGCCGTAGGTGAGCACCACGTCATAGCGCGCCGGGGGCTGCGGGTTCCTGCGGTTGGTGAGGGTCACGAAGTACTCGCCCGGCTGGCCCCGGGCGACCGCCGGGTCGTACCCCAGGCGCACCTCGAAGCTCACCACCGCCGGCGCCGCGGGCGCCTCGGGGGTCACGCGACACTTGATCGCCCCGGACGCCGCGCCGTCGCAGCCGTAGTAGTAGAGCGTGCGCCCCTCGCGGAACGCCGCGAGCCCAACGTCGAACACGGGCCACGCGCGGGTGTCCTGCAGGGGCCCGCGGCGGCCGGGAACCTGCAGCCCGTTGAAGTGTGCCGTGCGCGTCGCGCGGTGCCGCCCGTGGCAGTTGATGCACGCCGTAGAGCCCACGTACGTTGCCCTCGGGCCGGGCACCCCGCTGACGCGGAGGTCCACCTGCTGCCCCACGAGGGCAGCCTGCGTCACCGACACACGGCAGCGGTCGCCGCCGGGCAGGTGCTCGGCGTCGCCCGCGGCGGGCTTCCACACCAGGAAGTACCGCCCGTCGACCACCGTCGCGATGCGGTAGCTCCCGTCGGCGCCGACGTCGCCGCGAGTGTACATCGCCCCGCGCGCGTCGAGGAGGTCTTCGAGCGGTTCGTCCGTCGCGTCGCGCGCGGCCTCCGACGGCGGAAGCGCGAGGTTGATCGGCGTGCGGGCCATCGCGCGGACGTCGTCCGCCGGCACGAGGTACACCGCGCCCCCGTTCACGGGCCTCCCGGTGCCGTCGCGCACCAGGCCCACCACCCCGCGGGGCTCCCTCGCCAGGGGCACCACCGCAGGCGCTCCGGCCTCTCCCGCCGGACCCGCGGGCCCGAGGTCCCCGGTGGGCCCTGGAGCGCCGGCCTCCCCCGGCAGACCGGCCTCCCCCGGCGCCCCCGCCTCCCCCGGCGCCCCGGCCTCCCCCGGCGCCCCGGCCTCGCCGACAGCGCCCGGCGGGCCAGAGGGCCCCACGCACGCTGCCAGCGCGACCGCCGCCCACACCGCAGCCCAACCGCGAACTCGCCGCGTCATCGCCAAGCCTCCTGCTCGCGGCGACCGCCGCTGAGACCCAACGCCAGCAAGCCGCGTTCCCAAGCGGAAACCGCACCGCGCCTGCGATTGCGCTTGCCCCGGCGCGCAGACCGCGCGAACACCGTGCGCCGTGCGCGGGTTCGTGCGGCCGCGGGGAGGCCAAGGCTCAGGATCGTAGGTTCCGCCCTGGCGGCCGAGCCCTACGCCGGCCCGCAGTCCACGGACACCATGGTGACGTTGTTGTCCTCGTTGCACTCCCGCGCGCCCGCGCCGTCGTCCACCCTCACCGTCAGCCTCGCCGGGCGCATGCCCATCGGGAGCGCCACGCACACCCGCTCGCTGCGCGTCGGGTCCAGCGTGCCCGTGGTGGTCCCCGTGGCCAGGGGCATCACGCCCGGTCCCGGCGCGCGGTCATAGACCCCCACGGACACCATCCCCACCCTCGCGTCGCCGCGGTTGGTCACCGTCACGCAGACCTCCACCCGGTCCACGGTGCACCGCGCCGCCTCCGGCGTGGCCACCAGGTCCGGCGCCAGGAGGATCCTCTCGCGCGCGCGGTTCAACCGAAAGGTGTTGTGCCCCCGCCACGTCGGGGGTTCGGGCCGCGGCAGCTGGCCGTCTTCATTGATGTTGTCAATGTGGTAGCCGTGCTCGTTCCAGGTCTGCCTCGCGCCCACCCAGGACCCGTCCCCGCTCGACCAGATCTCCAGCCCGGGGATGCGCTGGGCCGCGCGCTCCGCCGCGGGGATCGTGTCCCCCGCGAAGTTCGCGCACATGTTCGCGCCGAAGACAATGTCCGCACGACCGTCCCCGTCGGCGTCCGCCACGATGGCCTGCTCGGTGCGCGTCTGCGAGGGGTTCCAGTCCTGAAATACCACCCTCCCGGTGCGCCCATCCAACACCATGAAGCGCTCCTCGTCGTTGTAGACCACCTCGCTGGCGCCGTCCCCGTTGAAATCAAACACCGTGGACGAGGTCACCGCGCTGGACTCGTCGTCATTGGGCGTGGCCCAGCGCACGCCCCGCGCCCGGCACCCCCCCCCGGCGGCGGCGCACCCCGGGTCGAAGAGCGTGTACGTGGTCGCCCCCGCGACGCCTACCTCCATCGCCCCGTCGCCGTCAAAGTCCGCCACCGTGGGCGCGCCGCCGGACCCCATCGCGCTTGTCGCCGTCTCTCCCACGATGGGCGCGCTCCAGCGCACCATCCCCGTGCGCCCATCGAGGATCCGCAGCTCCCCGCGGGTCACCACCGCCACCTCCGCAACGCCGTCCGTCCCCGAGCGCCCCATCCCGTCGAGGAGGTCCGCCACCGCCGAGAAGCCCTCGGCGCCAGGACCCCCGAAGCGTATCCTCCCGGTGCTGTCGTACATTGTCGCACCTGCTACCACCTCAAGCCGTCCGTCACCGTCTACGTCGGCCACGACGCTCAGGGGTCCCTGACCGTTGACCCCCCTGGCGCCGGTGCCCACCCAGCGCACAGCGCCGGTGCGGCCGTCGTACACCGTGGCTGCGGCGATCACCTCCGGGCGCCCGTCGGCGTCCAGGTCCGCGATGTTGACCGCGGGGTTGGGCCCCGTGGCCGTGCCCATGGTCTCCGCGGTGCGCCAGTAGAAGCTCCCGTCGCCGTGGTAGGCCACGAGCCCGTTGGCCGTGGTGCTCACCACCACCTCCAGGCCGTTGCCCAGGGTGCCGTCCAGGTCCGCCACCGCGGGGTGACCGTCCCAACGAAGAATCCACGGCTGGCGCTCGTCATTGGGGGCCCCGACCCCGCTCTGGGACCACAGGAGCCGGTGCGGCGCGCGACCGGAAATGACCCGCAGCACCGCGTGGCTGTACATGCAGTCAAAGGTCATGAAGGCCACCTCGGGCACCACGGGCTCGTCCGGCGCCGAGCGCACGATGTCCGCCACCACGGGCGTCGAGCACACCTGCTCGATGCCCATGAACGGCCCCGTGGTCGCGCGCCAGTGGAGCCTGGTCACGGGCATTCGGAAGGGCTCCGCCGAGGGCGCCACGGTGCACAGCGTGGTCCCACCGTCCCCGGTGGAGGGCCCGTCGGTGGCGCTCCCGTCGCTCCCGCCGCGGTCTGCGGGCGTGTCCAACCCGCCCACGTCGCGCCCCGGAACGCCAGTGTCCCGCGGCGTGACGGCGCCCCCGTCCGTGGGAGCGTCCCCCGGCGCCGCGCAGGACAGCGCAAGCATCCCAGGGAGCCACCACGCGCGGAGGAGTGTACGAAGGGTCGGGCTCGCCATGGGCCCGCTCACCATGCCACCACCAGCGCCGGGCGTCGACCGCACCCCCCGCTACTTGGCCGGGGGCGGGACGCTCGCCCGCTGCGCGGGCTCCGTGGGCTTCGCCAGCGTGAGGTAGGTCTGGTCCTTCAGGCCCCGCTCGTAGTCCGCCAGGAGCCTCATGCCCTCGTTGGGCCGCAGGCGGTCGGCCTTGATGGCGGCGTCGATCTGCGCCTTCAGGCGCCCCGCCAGGTCATGGTTTTGGTACTGCGTCATCGCAAGCACCTCGGAGATCGTGCTCGCGGGGATCGTCTCCTCCACGTACCAGCCGTCCTCCTCGTCGTCGTCGAGGAACACGTGGACCTCGTTCACCCTCCCGAAGAGGTTGTGCAGGTCCCCCATGATGTCCTGGTAGGCGCCCGTCAGGAAGATCCCGAGGTAGTAGGGGCTGGTGTTCAGGGCGTGCAGGGACAAGGTCTCCTTCACGTCCTGGAGGTCAATGAACTTGGACACCTTGCCGTCGGAGTCGCAGGTGATGTCCACCAGGGTAGCCTCGGCGTCCGGGCGCTCGTCCAGCCGGTGGATCGGCACGATCGGGAAGAGCTGCCCGAGCGCCCAGTGGTCCAGCAGCGACTGGAAGACACTGAAATTGCAGATGTGCTGATCCGCCAGCTGGTTGCGCAGGTCCCCCAGGTCCTCCGGCACCTCCGAGGGGTCCAGCGTGGTCGCCACCTGGTGGATCCGCTCGGCCAGGTGCCAGTAGAGCCGCTCGACCTCGGCCTTCACGGGCAGCTCGAGAGCCCCCACCTCGAAGCGCTGCTGGGCCTCCTCCTTGACCTCTTGAATGTCATGCCAGCACTCTCCCAGGGTCTCCGGCGTGAGCCTCCGGTCGCTGTCCTTGAGCGTGCGGATGAGCCGGTGGTCCGGCGACGCCACGGTGAACTCCTCCTGCGGCGTCTTCTCGATGGACCCGAAGACCTCCACCACCAGCACCGAGTGGTGCGCCACGGTGGCCCGGCCGCTCTCGCTCACGATGGTCGGGTGCGGGACCTTCTCCTCGTCGCACACCTCCAGGATGTTGCACACGACGTTGTCCGCGTACTCCGTCACCGAGTAGTTCATGGACGAGTGGAACGTGCTCCGGGAGCCGTCGTAGTCCACCGCCAGGCCGCCGCCCACGTCCAGGTACTGGAGCTCGTGCCCCATCTTCCGGAGCTTGGCGTAGTACCGCGCGGCCTCCCGCACCGCCCGCTTCACGATGTGAATGTCCGGCACCTGGCTCCCGATGTGGAAGTGCAAGAGCTTGAAGGCCTGCGCCATCCCCGCGTCCGCCAGCACCTGCGCCGCCTCCAGGATCTCGATGGCGCTCAGGCCGAACTTGGCATGCTCCCCCCCGGAGGTGGCCCACTTGCCCGCGCCCTTGGACACCAGGCGCACCCTAAGGCCCACCAGCGGCTCCACGTTCATCTCCCGCGCCACGCGCACGATGGCCCGCACCTCGGCGAGCTTCTCCGCGATCAGGATCACCCGCTTGCCCAGCTTGCGCCCCACCAGCGCCGTGCGAATGAACGCGTCGTCCTTGTAGCCGTTGCAGACGATCAGGCTCTCCGGGTCCGTGTGGATCGCCAGGCCCGCGAAGAGCTCGGGCTTGCTCCCCACCTCGATGCCAAAGTGAAAGCTCTGCCCCGCCGCCAGGATCTCCTCCAGCACCTCCCGGAGCTGGTTCACCTTGATGGGGTACACCCCGCGGTAGGCGCCCTGGTACCCGCTGTCCGCGATGGCCTTGTGGAAGGCCCCGTGGATGGCCCGCACCCGGTGGTGCAGGAGGTCCTGGAACCTTATCAGCATCGGCGCGTGGAGCCCCTGGGCCTGGGCCTCCTGCACCACGTCCAGGATCGGGATGCTGCGCCCCCCGTCCTGCAGGGGTCTGGCCGTCAGGCGCCCGTCGGGGTTCACCCCGAAGTAGCCTGCGCCCCAGCGGTCGATCATGTAGCGCTCGATGGCGTCTTCGTGGGTCCAGGGCGAGACGCTGGGGCCCGTCAGGGTGCTTTCCAATTTGTGGGACCTCCACAGGGCTCGGCGTGCGCCCGACCATCCGGGCTCCTCCGCCGACTCCGGCCGAAGCAAAGCACCTCTGCGCCCCCCGTCAAGGTCCCGCCAGGGCCCTCCCCGGGGGCGCTACCGGGTGCCCTTGAATCCCAGCATCCCCCGGACCACCGCCTCGCTGGCCTGGGCAATCTCCGCCTGCTCCCGCGCGCGGTCCGCGCAGTCCTCGCAGAGCTTCTTCGCCCGGCCGTCGAGCTTCACCGTGACGAGCCGGGTGACCTCGCTGTCGCACTCCTTGCAAACTGGCATCGGGGCACCTCCACGTCCCCCCATGGTACCGGAAGTCCTACCCCCGTTGCATCACCGGAAAGAACCAAGGAGCGTCGGGATCAGCGCCGCCGTCGTCGCCCCCTCGCGCCCCTTGGAGGCCCCCTCCCGCAGCGCCCCGAGGAGCACCCGGAAGGTGCCCAGAGCCTGGGCGTATACCGACACGCCCGCATAGATACCTACAAGTAGGAGCGTCTCGGTGACGTCGGTGATGGAGAGGCCCTCCATGAGGCCCCAGTAGAGGTGCACGGCGACGGTCATCCCCCTGCCCTGGTTCTGCGTGGCGAGGAGCGCGATGAGCGTGCGCTCGCGCTCGCGGGGGCTCATGACCTCGGGGTGGTAGGCGTGCCCGACGATGAAGTCCACGAGCGGCCCCCCCGGGGGGAAGGGCGCGGCCAGGGAGGCCCTGGAGGCGTTGAAGAGCACGTTGACGTCGTAGGCGCTCCGGAGGGTGGAGAGCTCCGCGTCGGTGAGGAGGTTTCGCAGGTCAGCGTCGGCCATGGGGTGGGGTCCTGGGGGGGTAGAGGAGCGCGTCAAAGAGGCTCTGGGCCTGGGCTCCGGTGAAATCTATGGTGGCGCCGTTGAACCAGCGGCCCTCGGGGGCGCACAGCACGGACACGAAGGCCGCCACCTCGTCCACGGTGGAGAGCCTGCCTGCCGGGATGGCCTGCTCCAGGACCTCTCGCATGCGCCCGACGCCGGCGCCCTCGAAGGTCTGCTCCACGGCGGGGGTGAGCACCGCGCCGAACTTGAGGAGGTTCACCCGATGCCCGAGGGGGCCGAGCTCGAAGGCCAGGTGCCGCACGTACTGCTCCAGGGCAGCCTTGGTGGCGTTGATGAGCCCCCCGTTGCGCACCAGGGAGTCCACCAGCGGATTGCCGAGCGCCAGGAGCAGCGCCTCCGGGGCCAGGAGGTCCCGGTCCAGGAGGCACTGGGTCCAGTACACGAACGAGTGGCACATGGACTCGAAGGTCTTCTGCACTTGCCGCGGGCTCACCCGCGCCTCGGGGCTCCCCCCGAGGAGCCCGAGGGACGCGTTGGCGATGGCGTGCACGTACACCTTCACGCTCCGGGGACCGGCGAGCCGCAGGAGCTCGTCGGCGCCGAGGGCCGCGCCCTCCGCGCAGCCCGCGTCGGCCACCAGCTCCTCGGCCCGGAGGCCGAGCGATCGAACGGAAGCCAGCACGCTAAGGGCTCCCTCCGGGTGGTGCCCACGGTGCATCCCGAAGAGGGAAAGCCCGGGGTCCCGTGCTAGCCTCCGCGCCACCGCCGCGCCCGTCCCCGAGGACATCCCAAGGACCACCGCCCAGCGCGAGGATGGAGAGTCTGTCATCGCGGTTTGCAAACAACGCCTCTGGGTGTCTCCCGGCGCGTCCGCCGGACACCTTCACCCGCTGCGTCGGGCCGTGTCAAGGAGACCCTGCACGGCGCAGCGCACGGCCTCGTCGTGCGCTAGGAGCGAAGCGCGGTCCGCGGGGTCCGCGCCCAGGTGCGCGCGCAGGGGCTCTCCCACGAAGGTGCGAATCTGCACGGGCCACGGCGGTGACAGGGGCCAGAGCCCGAGGGGTCCCACGCCGAGCCACAGGGGCAGCCCGAAGGGCAGACGCGCCCTGCGGCCCCAGGCGTGGCCGTCGTTCAGGCCCAGGTAGGTGTCGTCCACGCCCGCGCCCGCGCACGGGACGATGGGCACCCGGTGACGGATCGCGAGCTTCAGGTACCCGAGGCGGCCGCCCCAGCGCACCTGGTAGCGCTCCCGGTGGCTCCTGCAGCCCTCCAGGGTGCCCCCCGGGGTCACCACCACCCGCTGCCCACGAGCAAACGCCCGGGCCACCTCCTGGTCGTCGCCGCGCAGGAAGGACACCCCTTCGATGAAGGCCCGCAGCCACGGGTGCGCGTCGAACGCCCCGTGGATGATCGGGTGGAAGCTCCTCCCGTCGCGCTCCTCCAGCAGCGCCATGAGCATGCACAGGTCATGGGCGATGGGCCTGCCGTGGTAGCCCACCAGCAACAGAGGCCCCCGCGCCGCGAGGTGCTCCAGGCCGTGGGCGCGATACCGGTGGTAGCGCCTCGCGAGGTTCCAGTACCCGTACCAGAGCGCCCTCGCGCGCTGCGCTCCAGGGGTCACGGCGCGACCTGGAACAGCACCGCGCCGCTGGCCATCCCGGCGCCCACGCCCACCATGAGGATGCGGTCTCCACGCCGCACCCTGCCCTGGGACCAGAGCCGCTCGAGCGCCAGCGGTATGGAGGCTGCCCCGACGGAGCCCACCTCGCGCACCACCTGAACGACCCTGGAGGGGTCCACCCCGAGGTCGGAAATGATCCGTTCCAGCATGGTGCCGTTGGGCTGGTGGGGGCACACCCATTGGACCTCCTCCAGGGTGAGCCCTGCGTCCTCGAGGACCCTCCGGGCCATGGTCCCGAGGGCCTCCGTGGCGAGCGCGGTGAGGTCATCCCTGGAGGCCGCGAAGGTGATGTGCTCCGGGCGACCGGTGAGGCCCGGGTGCTCCAGGGTGACGCTTCCCCTCAGGGCTCCGTGGTTGGCCAGGGCCACGGAGAGCACGCCCCCGTCGCCCGAGGGATCCTCGCCCAGGAGCAACGCGACGGCGGCATCGGCGAGGACGAGGTAGGGCCTCGGGTCCGTGGGCGTAAGGAAACGTGAGAGGGTCTCACACACCACCACACACACCGGTCCGAGGCCCGTGCACACCGAGCGGGCGGCGAGGTCCAGGGCCGTGAGGAAGCCCATGCAGGCGTTGTTGAGGTCAAAGCAATCGCAGGCTCCGTCGGCGCCGAGGAGGGCGATGACCTCGTTGGCGTTGGCGGGGATGAGCCGGTCGCCGCCGGTGGAGGTGACGAAGATGAGCCTCCGGAGCCCCGTGGGGGGGAGGCCTGCGCGCTCCAGGGCCACGCGGACGGCGCGGGCGGCGAGCTCCGCGGCGCGCTCTCCGGGCTCGACCCAGCGACGGGTGGCGATGCCGGTGCGGCGTACGAGGTCCTCGGGGTCTCTGTCCGGGAGGCACCGCGCGGCCAGGTCCAGGGTGGAGCGCTCGGCGCCGACGAACACCTGACCGACCCCGAGGATCTTCGCCGGGAGCCGAACCCTTGGAGAGTGTGCCATGGCTCCTAAGGGGTGTGGGGGAGCTCCCGGGGTGCTGTCAATCGTGGCGTTGGGGATACACCCCTGACGGTGATGTCGCGGCGGTGGCACGGAACGGCGCTGGGGGCGCTGGTGGCACGGAGAGTGCGTGGCCCCCATCGCTTCCCTTTCACAGAACATGGAGGAGACCGTGCATCGAGCGTTCCTTTGGGCCTTCCTGGCAGTGCTTCTCGAGGGCGCGGCGGCGGAGGCGTGCGGGGGCTGCTTCGCGCCTCCGCCCGCGAGCCCCGACCGGGCGCAGGTGGTGACCGACCACCGGATGGTGCTGGCGCTGTCGCAGCGGCAGACCACGCTCTGGGACCAGATCGCGTACACCGGCAACCCCGAGGACTTTGTCTGGGTGCTCCCGGTGGCCAACGCCGCCACGCTGCGCATGGGCCTGGCGGACAACAACTTCGTGGACGCCCTCGACGGGTACACCGCGCCCTACGTGACCTTCGACCCGCCGGCGTGCGTGCGCTCCACGCGCCCGAGGCCTGATGGGGGTGGGGGCTTCCTCTTCGGGTGCGGCGCCGGCGGCGAGGCGGGCCTGGGGAACTTCTCCCCCGGGGGTGGGAGCGAGAGCACGCGCATCATGCGCGACGGCGAGGCGGTGGTGGGCCCCTACGCGGTGACCGTCATCGGCTCCAAGGCGGGCGGCGGGCAGCTCGACACCTGGCTCACGGAGCACGGGTATGTGATCCCCGGCGCCACCCGGGCGGTGATCGGTTACTACATCGATCTCCAGTTTGATTTCATCATCATGCGGCTGCGTCCCGGGGCGGGCGTGCACCAGATGCAGCCGATCCGGGTGACCACCAGGGGTTACTCACCGGTGCTGCCCCTGCGCATGATCGCCGCGGGCGTGGCGGACAAGGTGGGCCTGACCTTGATGGTGGTGGCCGACTCCAGGGTGGAGGCCCACGGCTTCGCCAACGTGACCCTGAACGCCCGGGACCTGGTGTCGGACTACACCACCGGGCGCTCCAACTGGCGCGAGCTCTTCGCCTCCACGCTCCGGAGCCACGCCGGCCGGGCCTGGGTCACCGAGAGCGTGCAGGGCGTCTTCGAGGACCAGGTGGTGTACGCCCAGGGGAGGCTCCCGCCGGCGCCCATGAACGCCCGCACGGTGCCCTTCGACGCGGGCCCCGATGCGCTGACGGACGGCGGCCTCTTCGGGGACGGCGCCCTCCTCGGGGACGCACCTCCCCTCCGCGCGGACCCCGACGGGGGCGACGTCCCCATGGTGGACCGCTACGTCGACCGCAGGTACCTGTTCAACGGCCTCCCTACGCGGGCCATCGTCACCCGGCTTCGCACGGAGCTCTCGCTGGCGTCGCTCAATCAAGACCTGGTGCTCGACGCGGCGGAGACCGACGACCCCATCCCCGTGGAGTACGTCTCCGGCACCGTGCGTAACGCGCCGGTGTGCATCCAGCCACGCCAGAGCGGCTGCTCCGTGGTGGGCGCCAGCGTCCCCGCCGTGCTGGAGGTGCTATTCGTGGTGGGGGTGGCCCTGCGCATCCGTCGTCGCCGCCAGGCGCGCAAGGCGCCTTAGGACTGCGCCAGAATAGACAATTCACGGCGACCTCACCCCCCCAGCCCCCTCTCCCTGTCGGGAGAGGGGGTGTAAGAGTGTAAAATCACTGTTCTTTCTCCCCCTCTCCCGACAGGGAGAGGGGGCCGGGGGGGTGAGGTCGCCGTGGGGTGTCCGCGCTCAGCTACCCATTGCCGTGACCACCCTCGCCGCGGCGTCGGCTCCGCCGCGCGAGGAGCGCGAGCGCCGCGGCGAGGACGAGCCCGGGACCCCGCGGCGCGGCGCCCGCGACGGAGGCGAGCGCGATCCCGCGGGAGCGGTCGGGACGCGACGCGGTGGGGCACGGAGGGAGCCCCGTCACGTTGGCCACGTACCGCACCTGGGGGACCCGCACGCCGTCCGCGTCTTCGAGGCGCAGGTCCCGATCCAGCCGCATGCGCGGCAGCGAGGCCCGGAGCCTGCTCAGGACGGCGCGCCCGCCCAGGCCCTCAAACGCGAGCATCCGGTCGACGTGAGGGTCCACCGTGGGGTTCATGCGCAGCAGGGGGCTCGGGAGCGCCCCGGACTCTCGCAGAGGGATCTGGAGACCGTCCGGGCGGTAGGGCCGCCACACCGTGCTCGCGGGCATGGTCCCCGCCATCCACGGAGAGGTCTCTCCCACCAGGACCTCGGCGGCGGACGGGCCCCGAGGCGACGCCGGAGGTGCGGAGGGACTCAGCGCCATGGAGGAAGCGAGCGCCGTGTCCGCGCTCTCCAGGATCCAGACGTTCCCCCCATGCGCGAAGCGCCGCTGGTCGTAGAGGTCAAGGTAGTTGGAGCGCTGCGTCCTGAGGTTGAAGGTGAGGTCCGCGTCGGAGATCATCGCCGTGGGGAAGTTGCCCGCGCGCACGCTCCCGGTGGCGAAGACCAGGAGCGTCAGGTCCACCCGATCGGCGACGCCCGCCGCGATCATCCGGAGGGGGAGGTGGGGCGAGGCGCCCTCGAAGCGCACCCTCACGGGTTGCATCTGGTGCACCCCCGCGCCCGGCCGGAGGCGCAGGACCAGGAAGGCGAAGCCGAGCTCCGAGTAGAACTCCACCGCGGCGCGCACCTCGCCCGGGATCACGTACCCGTTCTCCGCGACCCAGCCCTCGAAGCGCCGCTCGGTGCCTCCGCCCACCACATGGACCGCGTAGGGCCCCACCGTCGCGCTCCCTCGGGAGGGCACGCCGACGCCCTCGGAGCCACGATAGGTCTCCCTCCGAGTCGTCGGACCGGAGCGCTCCGACGGGAGGGAGGACCCGTTCCCGCTCCCTCGGCCGCCGGGGACATAGTCCAGTGAGCGCGGGGGGCTGTAGCCACAGCCTGCACCGCCACCACCTCCGCCACCCTCGGAGCTGCTGACCCAGGTGCCGGTGGAGGCTCCCGAGTCCGCCTGCGATGTCGAGCCCGGCGCGCCAGGGAGCGGGCAGAGCTGGCTACCCTCGACGACAATCCTCGGCGCCGAGAGCTCGTCCACCGCGTCCATGAAGGCGTTGTCCCCAAGGCCCACCGAGGGGATTGCCGAGGCAGGGATCGGCAGGACCCAGAGGAAGTCCTCCGGGTCTCCCGTGTATCTAAGCTGGTCCCACAGCGTCGTATGCGTGGCGGAGAGCGACAGCACCATCCGGTGTCCCGTCACCACCTGGGGGGTCTTGCCCGCGCTGACAGGGCGACTCAGACACCCCCCACAGGCATGGCCCGGCCGGGGGGCGACCCCCAGCGCCAGCCCCAGGCAGAGAGCTCCCACGAACCCACTCGTTGTGGTCCTCACATGGCACCTCCTAAGTGCAAGAATGACCCCTCTGCATGCACTAAATACACCCGAGAGAAGCCCGGAAATCCCTTGTGATTTCAGGGTGGACCCCGGACCGCGACGGAGACCTGCGACAGGAAAGTCGCACCCAGGCTCTCCCCCCGGGTGACCCGATCGGCGGCGCCGTGGGCGCCATATCGGAAGGCGTCCAGCCGCGCCAGAGCCCTCAGGCCTGAGCCCTCGGCGGATCGCGGCGGAGCTCCAGCGTCCCGGCCCGCAGGCGCTCGGTGTCGCAGTACCAGTCCCCGTTGAGCGCGGACCCCTCGAAGACCCCGCCGAGGGCCCTCGGGAGGAACCACCGAGGGCCCTCCGGCGGGAGCGGGTCCCGGTAGTAGACCTGTTGTCCCTTGGTGAGCGCGTGGCTGCTCACCGCCAGGGTGTGGTCTGTCTCCACGGTGGCCCCGAGGTCCGGCAGGTCCCCGGTGTGGGCGTCGAGCCCCGGGAGGAAGAGCGCCTCGGGGCGCGCCGGGCGGTACCACCACACCAGCGGCAGGGCCAGCGCCGCCTCGGTGTTGTTGAAGCAGCACAGCGCCATGGTCCAGCCCGGGTACCACCGCGCGTACGCGTCAAAGAGCGCAGCGTTCAACGGCGGGCGGCGCTCCGGACGCACCGCGCCCAGGGCACCTGGGATCTCCCGGGCGTCCTCGGCCAGCACCACCGTGTAGATGCCCGCCGCCTCGAAGACCTGCACCGACGCGGGCGCCAGCGCCAGCGAGCGCGAGATCCCCTTGGCCTGCGGCGTGGGTGGCCGCACCGCCAGGGCAAGGTCCTGCAACACCCGGGGAATCCTTGAGGTGTCAACTACATTAGACGCCGTCATGGACCGGGGCTCTGCGGGGAAGGGCAGGAGCATGGCGTTGGGGACGTGGGAGGCACCTCGGAGGGCGTCGGAAATGCGCTGGAGGAGACTCCGAGCGGGAGGCTCGGCGAGGATTTCCGCGCGGTTCTGGTAGCCCAGGACGTGGGCTACCCGGTCCTGGTGGAGGACCTCGGCGGCGTAGAGGGTGGTCTCGGAGAACCGGACGGTCTGGCCTGGGGTGACGGAGCAGCACACGGCCCGGAGGGTAGCGCCGGGGTGGGGTGGCGCAACGGCTGCGCCGGAGGATTGTCCCGGGTGCGCGGAGGGGCGTATCGTGCGGCGGTTATGGCCATCCCGCTCTTTGGTTCGCGCAAGTCTCCGATGAAGACCGTGCTGGAGCAGGCGTGGAACTCCGAGGAGGAGAAGAACGCGGCGCTGACGGCGCTCCGGGAGGACGGAGGGGTCAAGGGGATAGACCTGGTGCAGCTCCTCTGGGTGAACGACGGGTCCGTGCGCAACACGGCGGCGGGGATGTTCATTTCGAAGGCCGACGGCAAGGCCGTGGGGCAGTTCCTGCTGGACATCGGGAACCAGCGGGAGGCCGCCCGGGCCTTTGGGATGCGCGTCCTGGCGAGGCTCCGGCCGGAGCTGGTGACCCCCGCGGTGGACGGGCTCCTCAAGGACCCGTCGCCCATGAAGCAGCGGCTGGGGTGGGACATCGCGATGGAGATGCCGGGCGAGGCCCGGGCCACGTACGCGGAGAAGGCCATCCGCGAGGCCCCGGTGGTGGTGAGGGTGACGGCGCTCCAGCGTATGCTCAACGACCGGGGCCCGGCGGCGCTGCGGTCGCTGCTCCTGGAGCTGGCCAAGGACCCCGAGGACAAGATCCGGGAGAGGGCCGTGGAGGCCCTGGCCGAGGACCGCAGCTCCGAGGTGCTGGACCTCATGCTCGACCGCTTCGCCCACGACAACGCCACGGTGCGGTCCCACGCGCTGTCGGCGGTGCGCGCGGCGGCGGCGGAGGCGCCGAAGGAGATCCGCCCCAAGCTCTTCAAGATGCTCTCCGAGGGCGAGGACGCCATCCGTCGCATGGCGGTGGAGCTCCTGCTGGCGACGGGCAAGCCCGACGAGATCGTGCTTGAGATCCTGAACCAGTGCCGCACGATGCTGGGCTGGCTCCGCACGCGGATCTTGAACACCCTCATGACCTTCGGGGACGAGGTGCTCCGCCCGGCGGTGGCGCTCCTGGAGCACGGCGACGACGACGTGCGCATGCAGGCCCTGGTGCTCTGCGAGCACTTCCACGACCCGAGGCTCGTGGGCCCCGTGGTGAAGCTCCTGAACGACCCGGACTGGTGGCTCCGGATCACCGCGTGCGAGACCCTGGCCAAGATCAAGGACGAGCGCACGGTCCCGTACCTCATCAAGGCCCTGGACGACCCGGACACGCGCTGGGCCGCCATTGACGCGCTGGGGAGCATCGGCGGCGAGGCCTCGCTGCGCGCGCTCTTCGGGATCCTCAAGGACCCCAGGGCCGAGGTCCGGCTGGAGGTGATCAACTCCATGGCGCGCTCCAAGGACGCGCGCCTGGTCAAGCTCCTCAAGCAGGTGACCGAGGTGGACACCTCCCAGGAGGTGCGCACCCGCGCCGCGGAGCTCACCCGCGAGCTCGGCGGGGGGGACAGCGCCTCCACGGAGACCTCCACCGCCGCGGTGCGCTCCAACCAGCTCCAGCGCCCCATTGACCGCCTCCTGGCCCTCGCGCGCGAGAAGGGCGCCTCGGACATTCACATCACCGTGGGGGAGCCGCCGTACTTCCGGGTCAACGGCGTGATCGAGCGCATCGAGTCCAAGGCCCTGGAGGCCGAGCAGACCCGACCGCTCATCCTGGAGATCCTGGACCCGGTGCGGCGCAAGGCCTTCGAGGCCGACGGCGAGGTGGATTTCTGCTACTCGGTCCCAGGGGTAGGGCGGTATAGGTCCAACGCCTACGTGCAGCGCAAGGGCACCTGCGCGACCTTCCGGTGCATCCCGAACATCCCCCCGACCTTCGCGGACCTGCGGCTCCCGGGGCAGCTCACGCAGCTCCTGGACTTCCACCAGGGGATCATCCTGGTGACGGGGCCCGCGGGCGGGGGCAAGAGCACCACGCTGGCGGCGATCGTGAACCTGATCAACGAGACCAAGCCCGACCACATCATCACGCTGGAGGACCCGATCGAGTTCGTGCACCCTGCCAAGAGCGCGCTGGTGAACCAGCGGGAGGTGGGGAGGAACACCTTGAGCTTCGCCCGGGCGCTGCGCGCCGCGCTGCGCGAGGACCCGGACGTGATCATGGTGGGGGAGATGCGCGACGTGGAGACCATCCGGATGTCCCTGATGGCCGCGGAGACGGGGCACCTGGTGATCGCCACGATGCACACCACCAGCGCCGTGGCCACGGTGGACCGGCTGATCGAGAGCTTCCCCCCGGACGAGCAGGCCCAGGTGCGCATGGGACTGTCCGAGAGCTTGAAATACGTGGTGTCCCAGTCCCTGGCCCCGAGGGCCGACGGCAAGGGCCGGGTGGCCATCTTCGAGGTGCTCAAGGGGAGCATGAACGTGGGTACCTTGATCCGGGACAACAAGACCTTCCAGCTCCCGAGCCTGATGCAGATCTCGCGCGCCAACGGGATGCAGACCCTCGACCAGGCCCTGGAGGAGCTCCTCGAGGCGGGGCTCATCAGCGCGGAGACCGCCCACGCCCGCGCGGAGAAGAAGGATGTCTTCGAGGCGCGACTGCAGCAGTCGCACGGAGCCCACGCATGAGCACGCAGAACCCCGGCGGCCCCAACCGCCCGCCCCTTGGGGCCCCGCCCCGCTCCAGCATGATGCCCGTCCCCGGCGCGCCCGCGAGGCCGTCCATCGGCGCGCCCCCGGGCGCCGGTCGGACCAGCGGCCCCCCGGCGACCCCGGAGGCTCCGCCGCAGCCCAGGGCTTCGGCCCCGCCATCGGCCCCGCCGCAGGCAGAGCCCGCCGCGGCGCCCGTCGCGCCCGCGGCTGCCGCCGCGCCCGCCGCGCCTGCGGCGTCGCCGTCGCCGTCCGTGGAGGCGGTGCCCAAGGCGCACGTGCAGGGGATGAACCGCATCGATCGGTTCTTGAAGCTCATGAACGACCGCGGGGCGAGCGACCTGCACCTGTCCTGCGGACGCCCTCCCATCTTCCGCCTGAGCGGCCGCATGGAGCCCATCCGGTACCGCACGCTGGACGACAACGATTTCAAGGGCATGATCGAGCCGATCACCCCGCCGCACCTGTGGGAGGAGTACATCCGTGACGGGGACACGGACTTTGCCTACGAGATCCCGGGGCTGTCGCGCTTCCGGGTGAACCTCTTCAAGCAGGAGCGGGGCATGGGGGCGGTCTTCCGGATCATCCCGACGAAGCTCCTCACGGTGGAGCAGCTCGGGCTCCCGGAGAGCATCCGGAAGGTGGTGTCCATGCGCTCCGGGATGGTGCTGGTGACGGGCCCCACCGGCAGCGGCAAGAGCACCACGCTCTCGGCCATCATCAACGAGATGAACATGACCCGGAAGATGCACTTCATCACCATCGAGGACCCGATCGAGTTCGTGCACCCGAACAAGCAGTCGCTCATGAGCCAGCGCGAGGTGGGGCCGCACTCCAAGAGCTTCCGCACGGCCCTGCGCGCCGCCGTGCGCGAAGACCCGGACGCCATCCTCGTGGGCGAGATGCGCGACCTGGAGACCATCTCCATGGCCCTCGCCGCGGCGGAGACCGGCGTGCTGGTCTTCGGCACGCTGCACACCAACTCCGCGGCCAAGACCGTGGACCGGATCATCAACGTGTTCCCGTCGGACAAGCAGCCTGGCGTGCGAGGGACCCTGGCGGGCGTGCTCAAGAGCGTGGTGGCCCAGCAGCTCCTGCGCAAGAAGGGCGGGGGCCGCGTCGCCGCCGTGGAGATCATGTTCTCCAGCGGGGCCATGGCGTCCATGATCCGCGAGGGCAAGACCCACCAGCTCAACGGCCTGATCCGCCTCGGCAAGAAGGACGGCATGATCGCCATGGACGACGCCCTCCGGAAGCTCGCCGACGAGGACAAGATCGAGGCCGTGGCCGCCCTGGAGAAGGCCCTGGACAAGGACGAGATGCGCAAATGGCTCCGGGAGCGCGGCGCCGAGGTCTCCGAGGACGCCGGCCACGAGTGAAGCTCCCCGGCGGGCCGTGAGGCGCCGGGGACCTTGTGGTAGCGTTCCCCCACACCCCGGCGGGAAGAGTCCGACAGGGTCCGGTGGTTCAAGCGATGGTGGAGCGACGCGATGGGTGACGAGGTGCAACGAACGGGCGAGCCCCGGGCCCTGGGGCTGGCACGAGAGGCCTCCGTGCGGGTGCTCTCGCTGGCGGGCCTGGCGGCGTCGGCGGTGCTCTACGTGGACTACAGCCGCCCCACGGCGGTGTTCTGCGACGAGCGGGGGCCGGGTGCGACGCCGTGCGGCGCTCGGCGTTCTCGCACCTGGGGCCCGTGTCCCTGCCGGTGCTGGGGCTCGCCTTCTGGGTGCTCTTCGTGGGCCTGTCCCTGGGCTCCGCGCGCCCGGACCTGCGGCGCGCGCGGGGCTACCTGGGCGCCCTGGCGGCGCCCGCGGGGCTCACCTTCCTGGCCCTCCAGGCCTTCGTGGTCCACGCGTTCTGCCGGTACTGCGTGGTGGTGGACGGCGCCGCCGTGGTGGCCGGGGCCCTGGCCTGGACGCTCCGGGGCGCTCCAGGCAGCGTCAAGGTCGGGGCCGAGGCGCCGTACCGGGAGTCCACCCACGCCGCGGCGTGGGCGCCGGTGGGCTACGTCGCCCAGGTGGCCACGGCCCTCGGGGCGCTCCTCGCCGCGGTGGTGCCGCTGGGTTATGGCTTCTCCGTGCACCCTCCCGCGCCGGCGGTGACGCACCTCCTGGAGCCCCCTCCCCCGGCGATCCTCCGGGAGCAGCGCGACGGGGTGGCCACCATCGTGGAGTTCGTGGACTTCGAGTGCCCCTTCTGCCGTCGGCAGCAGGAGACCCTGGAGCCCTTGCTGCGGGAGTACGGCCCGCGGGTGCGCCTGGTGCGCCACAACGTCCCCCTCAGCATCCACGAGCATGCCCGCGATGCAGCCCGGGGCCAGTGCTGCGCCGACGAGCAGGGCCGCGGCGACCGCATGGCCGAGAGGCTCTTCCACACGGAGCCCGACGAGCTCACCCCCGCGGGCTGCGAGCGCATCGCCCGCGCCGTCGGCCTGGACCTGGACACCTGGCGCGCATGCATGACCTCGCAGCGCCCGGAGGCCAGCCTGGAGCGGGACCACAACCTGGCCCGGGAGGTCGGTGTCTCGGGCCTACCCACCTTCTGGATCGGCACCGAGCGCTTCGAGGGCTACAAAGACGCCGACGAGGTCCGGGGCTCCATCGAGCGCGCCCTGCGGCGGGCGAGCTCCCAGCCTCGCGACGCAGCGAGCGCCCAGAGCGGCACTTGAGCGGGTTCCCACGCCTGCGCCACCTCCTGGCGCTCGCGGTCCTGGCCTCGTGCCGGATTGACTTCGAGCGCCACGTGCTGCCCCCCGGCGGCGGACCCGTGGACTCCGGCGCACCGGACACCGCCGGACCCGACGCCCCGCCTCCCGTGGACTCCGGGACGCCCCCCACGGATACGGGACCAACACCTACAGACACCCACATCCCACCCCAAGATGCGCCTCCCGCGGAGTGTCCGAGGCCCTACGCGCTGGTGCCCGTGCAGCGGCTGGACCTCTCGCCTCCGCAGGGGTATCTGGCGCGCTTCCCGCTGCGGGCGGGGACCCCGCGGTGCGCGGACCTGCCGCTGGATTTCGCGCCCTATGGCGCCCTGCGCCACCAGGATGGTTACCTTGTGGTGTCCGGCAGCGGCAGGACACGCCTGGTGAGGGTGCTCGACGAGGGCGGGCGCACCCTGGCCGAGCATCCCATTGATGACACCTCGGCGGTGCCGCGGAAGGTCCTGTCGCTGTCCGTGGAATTCCGTCGGAGCGTGGCCGTCGAGCTGATGAGCGGCGCGTACGTGCGGCAGTACCTGGTGCTACGGGAGCCGATGGCGGCGGCGGCCTTCTGGACCAACCCCAGCGGGTCTCTCGTGACCCACGCGGCGTCGTCCCCGGAGCTGGCCAACCAGCTCTACGGCGTAGACGGGGTCAACGGACGCTTCTTCGACCTGGTGCCCGCGGGGGGAAATACCTTCTCCCGCAACGTGCTCTACACCCTGGAGGGCTACGCCATCGAGGCGCTCACCGGAGCCCTCGGGGTGGCCACGGTGCAGCTGGCGGCCTACGAGTCGAGCCGGCAGCAGAGCTCCCTCGGCGTGAGGAACGTCCGTACCGCGGGGGGCGCGTCTCCGCCCTTTCGGCTCCGTCCGGTGCCCTCGTGCCCGGGGGCCCCGTGCCTCCACGTGGAGGCCCTGGCCATCGACCCGTCGGACTCCAACGAGTCCTTCGTGGTGTGCTCGGCGATGGACGGTCGACGCCGGGTGATCGCCACCGGGAGGGTGCCTTGCATGGTCTTCGATCCGCCCGCGATGCACCGCCCCAATGACGTGACCCTGGCGCCCTGAGACGTTCAGAACCGCAGGTCCACGCGGAGGTAGCGCCCGATGTTGCGAGGCGCCGCCGGGTCGTCCATGGGGAGGGTCTGGTTCGAGGTCATGGTGCCGTCCGTCGCGTTGATCCGGACGAAGAGCCCGAGGGCCCTGGAGGGGGGCGTCGAGGACCCGTAGAGCCCCATCCAGGAGAGGGACACCTCGCAGCCCATGCGCGGCGCACACACCGAGGTGACGCCCGGGGTCCACGCGAAGTCCGCCCGGCGGCCCCCCGGGGTCACCAGGCGCAGGCCCGTGTTCTCCGCGGTGGCGCTGGCGGCCAGGGAGGTCATCCCCACGGTGCCCCACGCCGCGTCGAGACCGAAGACCCCGGAGGCCATGCCCGTCAGGGTGTAGGCAGCAGTGATCCTGCGGTCCAGGGCGCCGTTGGTGTCCGTGAGCTCCGAGAAGGCCAGCACCCCCGTGGGCATCCCCGGCGGGGGCACGTCCAGGTCCAGGTACACCACCATGGCGTTGGCGTCCTCCACGGTGCCCTCCAGACCGAGGAACAGCGCCGAGGTCGAGTAGCACACGCGCAGCGCGCGCAGCTCGTTGAGCCCCGCGCCCCAACCGGTGGCCGTGGTGTTGCGCAGGAGCACGCTGGTGGCGTCGGTCCAATCCGCGCCGACAACCCCATCCACCGTGGGCGGGGTGCACAACATCCCCGACGGCGGCGCGTCGGGCGCGGAGTCCGGGACGGCGTCCGGGGCCGTGTCCGGTCTCGCGTCCGGTGTGGCCTCCGGGGTGGTGTCCGCCGGGGCGCTGTCCCTCGGCGCCGTGTCCAGGGCCGTGTCCGGCGCCGTCCCGGTGTCCCTGGACGTGTCCGCCGGGGGCTCCGAGGGGACGTCCATCGGCCCATCGAGCCGCGCGTCCAGGGTCTCCGGGAGCGCGTCCCTCGCGGTGTCCGGGGCGGTGTCCCGAGGCCCGTCGAGCCCCGAGGCGTCCGTCCGGCCGCCGCCGTCAGGCTCCTCCAGGGCGTCCCCGAGGTCCGGGAGCTCCGTGTCCGGCGCGCCGGTATCCAGCGGATCGGTGTCCTCCGGGATGCTCGAGTCCCCGGTGGAGCGCAGCCGGTCCCACTCCAACACGCACCCGGAGGCCGCGAGCCCAAGCACCAGGAATGGCACCACACCACGGGACGACATCAACGATCCTGTAGGGAGGTGTGTACCCCTGGCCTAGGATCCGTCAACCGCCTCCTCAGGGTCCCGTGGCGGCCCTTGGGGGTGGCGCCACGAAGAGCCCCGGGTCACCGTCCACGATGGCCTCGGAGCGCAACCTCCAGGTGGTTCCGGAGGCCACCCAGTGCTCCTCCACGATGGACTCCCGGAGGTCCGTGGAGTCGTTCCCGCGCAGCCAGTGGATGCGCATGCGGAGAACGCCTTCGGTGAGGCCCCCGCGGGCGTTCTCCACCTCCACGTCCTGGAGCTGGATGCCCTGGCCCCACCCCCGGTGGTGCTGGTTGAACACCTCCCGGAACTCCGGCGCGACGGCGCCCTCGGCGGTGGGCATGCGCCCCCAGCGGAGGTCGTCGTGGAAGAACATCGCCACCTCGTCCAGCGCCTGACGCTGGCTGGAGCAGCCAAGCGCCACCAGCAAGGTTCCGAGTCGGGTCCATCGCATGGGTGCTTCCTACGCCCCGCGCCCCGCCCGGGCCAGTTCTGCGACGGGACCCGCACGATTTTCACCGGCCCGGCGGGGAGGGTGTATGTCCCCGGTGCATGGTCGCGCGTCGAGGGTGGTGCCTGGTCGTCTCGCTCGCCCTGGCGCCAGGGGCCTCGCAGGGGTACAGCTACCCTGAGCACGTCGCCCTCACCGCGGAGGCGCTGGCGGGGATCCAGCGGGAGGACCCCTCGGCGCTGGACTACTTCGAGGCCCTCAGGACCGTGGCGCCCTCGCCCAGGCTGTGCGCGCGGGACGACCTCCTGGCGCGAGACCACACCCGTGGTTGCATCGTCCTCTCGGACCTCCCGGCCCTCGGGGGAGACCACTCCTCAAGCCCCGAGGGGCTCCTGGCGCGGTGGCTCCTCCCGGACCGCGAGCGCCAGCGCGAGGCCCTGGTCGTTCTCGGGGAGCGCCCCTCGGAGTCCGTGCTGGAGGCCCACGCGGAGGACCCGTCGCCCTCGGTGTGCGGCCAGAGCGCCCCGGACGTCCCCGCGATGCTTCGGGTCTTCCGCGCGTATGACCTCGGGGACGCCCCGAGGGGCGTCGGGGGCTTTGACCTCGACGTGCTGGAGCCCGACCAGGACTACCTGTGCCTGGCCTGGCACGGCCGAGGGCACTTCCGACTCCCCGGGGTGGTGGCCCTGGAGGCCGCCCGGCTCCAGACCCCGAACGCCGCCGCGAGCTACGCCCGTCACCACCTGGCGGCGCTCCGCTGGGCGGGCCTGGCGCGGCGGGAGCCGTCGCTGCAAACGTTGGCCAGGGCGCTCGCCACGCTCGATGAGGGCTACGCCCTGCATTTCCTCGAAGACGCCACTGCGGCGGGGCACCTGGTGGTCTCCGCGGCCACCTCGCGGCAGAGCCGGGTGCGGGCCATGCACGACCACTACAACGCCGAGGGCGTGACGGTGACGCTCCCGGCGGCGCTGTGCCGGGAGTCCCGCGAGAGCCCCAGGCTCCGCGCGCGCTGCGCCCTCGGAGGAGCCCCCACCGGGCGCCTGCGCGGGGACCAGGCCCTGGCCCAGCAGCGAGACCGCGGGGACCCCGAGGACGTCACCCGCGAGGTCGCCGTGCTGGCCGTGAGGCGCTCCCTGGCGGCCGTCCTGGCCGCGGCGGAGGCCCCGCAGGACGCGTGTACGGCGGCGCTCTCGCGCTGCGCGACGGAGGCCCCGGACGCCACCTACGCGGCGCTGCGCTGCGCGAGCGTGTGGCACCTGGAGGGCTGCGCCCTCGGGCCCGAGCTGGACGCCGCCGTCGGGGGGAGCGCCCTGGGCGCGCTCGGGCTCCTCCCGGAGCCCGCGGGGCCGGTGGTGTCGCGGGAGAACTTCAGCGAGGGCGCCACGGTGCTCAGCCTCTCCACGCGCGCGCTGGCGCTCCCCTGGGCGCCTGCGCTGGTCACCACCCTCGGGGTCGGCAGGGCGTACTTCAGCCCGTCCTTCAACGGCCACCAGGTGACCTTCGGGGCGGAGCTGACGGCGTCCTGGGCGGTGAGCGAGGCCACCCTCGCGGCGCTCCCTTCGCTGGTCGGGGCGCGCGGGTGGTTCCGCTGGGCGCTCTTCGGCGCCAACGCGGGCCGGGCGCGCTTCCTGGGCGTGGGAGTGTCCGTCGAGGGCCTGCGCCAGGGGGGCCCGGGACAGTCCGTGCTCTCGGGGCTCGGGCTCGGGCTCCAGCTCGTGCCCTTCGGCTTCACCCTGGAGACCAGCGAGCGCTCCACGGTGCGCGTAGAGCTCCTCCTGGACGGGCTCCTGCCGCTCTTCGGCGGTGCCTCGCCCAGCGTCCTGGCGGGGGTGGGGCTCACCGCCGCCCTGCGCTAGACTCCGCGCCCATGGAAGAAGCGACACTGTCCATCCAGGGGATGCACTGCGAGGGGTGCGTGGCGAGCGTCACCCGGGCGCTCAGGGCCGTGCCGGGCGTGGAGCCCCTCGCGGTGAAGGTCGGCGAGGCCCGGGTGGGCATAGACCCCACCAGGGCCACCCTCGGCGCGGTTCGCGAGGCCATCGAGGCCGCGGGCTTCGACGTGCTCCCGGGCCCGCCGTGAACCGCCTCGGGTCCGAGCGCTCGCCCTACCTCCTCCAGCACGCCCACAACCCCGTGGACTGGTACCCCTGGGGCGACGACGCCTTCGCCCTGGCGCGCTCCCTCGACCGGCCGGTGTTCCTGTCCGTCGGGTACAGCGCCTGCCACTGGTGCCACGTGATGGAGCGCGAGAGCTTCGAGGACCCGGCCACCGCGGAGTTTCTGAACGCCCACTTTGTCAGCGTCAAGGTGGACCGCGAGGAGCGGCCGGACGTGGACCAGGCGTACCAGCTCGCCCATCAGGCCCTGGCGCGCAGGGCCGGGGGCTGGCCCCTGTCCATGTTCCTCGCGCCGGACCGCAGGCCCTTCGTCGGCGGGACCTATTTTCCCAACGCGCGGCGCTACGGGATGCCCTCGTTCCTGGAGGTGCTACGGTCCGTTAAGACCGCCTGGGACACGCAGCGCGACGAGGTCTCCGCGCAGGCCGAGGCCCTCACGGAGGTGGTGCGCCGCGCCACCGAGGCGCCGCAGGCGCGCACCACCGCGGACCGCTCGCTTTTGCCGTCCGCGGTGAGGGAGGCCCTGCGCCGGGCGGACGGGCGCCATGGGGGCTTTGGTACACAACCGAAGTTCCCCAACACCATGGCCCTGGAGCTCCTGGTGGTCGCCGCCGTCGAGGACCCCGAGGGCCTCGGGGCGAGCGCCCTGGAGGCCCTGGGCCGCGCCCTGGACGGGATGGCCCGCGGGGGCCTCCGGGACCACCTCGGCGGTGGCTTCGCGCGGTACAGCACGGACGCCCAGTGGAAGGTGCCCCACTTCGAGAAGATGCTCTACGACAACGCGCTCCTGGCGAGGCTCTACCTCCGGGGGACGCGGCTCTTCGCGCGGGACCCCGCGCGGGCGCCGCTGTACCGCGAGGCCACGCGAGGGATCCTGCGCTGGTGCCAGCGCGAGATGGTGTCCCCGAGCGGGGTCTTCTATGCGTCCCAGGACGCCGACAGCGAGGGCGAGGAGGGCCGGTACTTCGTCTGGACCCGCGAGGAGCTCACCGAGGTCCTCGGGGCCTCCGACGGCGAGGCCCTGGCGGCCTGGTTCGACGTGACCCCGGCGGGCAACTTCGAGCACGGGCGCAGCGTGCTCTGGACGCCCGGGACCGCGCAAGCCGTCGCCGCGACCCTGGGCTGGGCGCCGGAGCGCCTGGTCGACGCGGTGGTGCGCGCCACGCCGCGCCTCCTGGAGGCGCGCGCCCGGCGCCCTCGGCCGGCCACCGACGACAAGTGCCTCGCGGCGTGGAACGGCTTGATGATCTCGGCCTTCGCCGACGCCGGCGCCGCGCTGGAAGACCCCGAGCTCGTCGCCGTGGGGCAGCGGGCCCTCGGGCGGTGGCGCACGCTCGCGTGGGACGGCGCCACGCTGCGCCACGCGATCAAGGGAGACGAGGCCTACGGGACGGGCTTCCTGGACGACCACGGGGCCCTCGCCTGCGCGGCGCTGGAGGTCTTCGAAGCCGCCTCCGACGGGGAGGCCCTGGCCTTCGCCCGCGCGCTGGGGGACGCGATCCTGGCGCGCTTTAGCGATGACCAGGGTGTCCTCTGCGCGACCCCTTCGGACGCCGAGGTGGTGCTCTCCAGGCCCCGGGACCCCCACGACCACGCCATGCCCGGCGGCCTGGGCCTCGCTTCCTCCGCGCTCCTGAGGCTCCACGCCCTGACCGGCGAGGCGCGCTACCACGAAGGCGCCGAGCGCGCCCTGGGGCCCTTCCTCGAAGCGGCCAGGGGATCCCCGCTCGGCCTCGCCTCGGTGGTGCTGGCGGGGGATCGCCTGGCCCGCCCGCCCTTCGTGGCGATGGTCCTCGGGCCCCGAGGAGACCCTCGGAGCAGCGCTCTCACCACTGTGCTCCGTGAGTTCGTGCTGCCCCACTGTGAGGTCCTCCAGGTGGCCTCCGAGGCCGAGGGCCTCGCCCTGGGGCTGGACCCGTCGCTGGTGGGCGCCAAGGGAGCTGGGCCCGAGGGCGCTCCGAGGGTGTACCTTTGTCACGGCGCCCGCTGCGAGGCCCCGGTGGGGGAGCCCGAGGCGCTGCGGGAGGTCCTCGCGACGCTGCTTGCAGAGACCTAGCGGCCCTCGCGCTGGGAGATGCGCACGGCGGTGCCGTAGGCAAGCACCTCGGTGGCGCCCTGCATGAACTCCGTGGCGTCATAGCGCATGGCCACGACGGCGTCGGCGCCGAGCTGCCGGGCGTGCTCCAGCATCAGGGCGTAGGCCTCGTGGCGGGCCTCTTCACACACCTGGCTCCACTCATCGATGTTGCCTCCTCCAAGGGATTTGAAGGCCCCGACGATGCCCTGCCCGAGGGAGGCCGAGCGCACCACGATGCCCCGCACGATGCCCAGGTAGGACACCACCCGGTACCCGTCGAGGTCGCCTCCGGTGGTCACGATGATGTTGTCGGTCACCTCGGCGCCGACGCGGTACGGGGACTCTCCCTGGGGACCCTGTGGACTTGTCATGTGCCGCTCCTCGCGATGCTATCCGTGGACGACCTTGCCGAACTCCCGCATCCAGCCGAGGTCCTCGTCGGACAGGGGGCCCTTCTCGAGGGCGGCCATGTTCTCGTCGAGCTGCCTGGCGTCCGCGGGGCCCGAGAGCACCACGTCCACGTTGGGGTTGCTGAGGCAGAAGCGGTAGCAGTCCCCGGCCGTGGGCACGCGGCCGGTCCAGCCCCGCGGGGCCTTGAGGAGCTTGCGCCAGCGCGTGGCGGTGTACGCCACGATGGACGGGTGGCGCCGCTCCAGGTGCGGGAAGATGTCCCGCTCGGCCCCGGGGTGCGCGGCGTTGTACCGGATCATGAAGAGGTCCAGCACGCTGTCCTCGGCCAGGTTCCCGGCCCTCTCGCGATCATGGATGGAGGTCCCCAGGGCCTTGACCTTGCCGGTCTCCTTGAGGTGCACCAGCTCCTTGATCACCCCATCGGTCCACGCCGAGGCCACCCCGAGCCACCCGAGCTGGTAGACGTCCAGGTAGTCCGTGTGGAGGTCCTTGAGCATGCCCTCCACCGTGCGGCGCACGCTCCCGCCGAACCAGTTGACCAGCGGGAGGCCCGCGACCACGTATTTCTCCCGGTCCCGCGCCAGGGCGTCCCGGAGGGCGGGCTGCACCGCGGCGTTCTTGATCGGGGTGTACAAGACGTAGTTGATCCCGCGGTCCAGGGCGTGGCGGATTCCCGCTTCGTCAATGCCCATGTTGCAGGCGAGGCCCAGGCGATGGACCTTTTTTCCAGCCGCCCTCAGGGTGCGATGGGTGAACTCCATGCGCCGGACGGTACACCGACCGGCGCCCTCGCTAAAGCCCGAAGCGCACCCCGAAGAGGAGCTCGAACCAGGCGTCCGGGAGGCGGTCGCTGCCGCCGAGGTGGAAGCGGGTCTGGAACGCCGTGGTGAAGCCCACGGCCCCGAGGGCGAAGAGGTCCATCCCGGCGCCCAGGGTGAGCATCGGGGACCACTGCCGGAGCCTCGGATGGAGCACCTCGCCCTGCACGGACATCAACGAGCCCGGGGGCGTGACCGAGACGCCGGCCTGACGGGTCTCCAGGAGCTCCGCGTAGGTGAAGCCCCCGCCGAGCATCACGAAGGGGCGGAAGATGCCGCCGGGTTCGTTCAGCCCGATCTTCAAGCGCATGTCTCCCGACACCACCAGCTCCTGCTCCTGACCGGCGGGGGCGTTCCTCCCGAGGATGTTGAGGGACACCGCGGGCCCGATGGAGAGGAGCCGGTTGCGGGTGAGGTAGACGTCCAGGTCCCAGGCACCGGTGAAGGCCGTGCCCGGCCCCACCCGGGCGCCGATGTAGAACCCGTCGCTGGCGACCGTGGGACGCCGGTCGCACCGCGCGGCGGGCGCCCACGCGGCCACCGCCAGGAACGCTCCGAGCGCTGCGCTTCGCATGGGGCCATCCTGCACGATCCCGGGTGCGAGGGAAACCCTCCCAGGGATCGCGCAGCGGGGCCAGAGAATCGCACACAATCGCACAACATGGCGATATTATTGAATTTTCTTGCCCCTCCAGGGCGCCCGGGGGGCGTGACGCCGCCTGGGGGCGCTACCATGACGTGAGCGTCCATGAGCCTCACCCCACTGCGACGGAGCGCCCACGCGAGCGCCCGGGACCTCCGGGCGTACCTTCCGACCTGTCGGGAGGAGCTCGAAGCCCGAGGCTGGGACGCGGTGGACGTGCTCTTGATCAACGGCGACGCCTACGTGGACCACCCGGCCTTTGGCGCGGCGCTGATCGGGCGCTTCCTGGAGGGCCGGGGGTTCCGGGTGGGGATGCTCTCGCAGCCGCGCTGGGACACGCCCGAGGACCTCCGGCGCCTCGGGACCCCGAGGCTCATGGTGGGGATCACCGCGGGCAACCTGGACTCGATGCTCAACAAGCTCACGGCGCAGAAGAAGGTGCGCGCGGAGGACCAGTACTCCCCCGGGGGCGCTCCGGGGCTGCGCCCGAACCGCGCGAGCATCGTGTACGCCAACCTGTGCCGCCAGGCCTTCCCGGGGGTCCCCATCGTGCTCGGGGGCATCGAGGCCTCGCTCCGGCGCATCGCCCACTATGACTACTGGTCCGACGCGGTGCGGCGCTCGGTGCTCCTGGACGCCAAGGCGGACCTCTTGATCTTTGGCATGGGCGAGCGCCCCGTGTGGGAGGTCGCCCGGAGGCTGCGCGAGGGGGAGCCCATCGGGGCCATTTCGGACGTGCGGGGCACGGCGCGGGTGCTGCGCAAGGGGGCCTGGGAGGCCCTCCCGAAGAGCCGGCACGTGACCGACGGCAAGACCCTCTGGCTGCCTTCGTATGAAGAGGTCTCCACGGACAAGACTGCCTTCGCGGAGCTGTCCCGGGCGTTCCAGTACGAGACAAACCCCGGCAACGCGAGGCCGCTCCTGCAGCCCCACGGCCACGAGGCGGTGTACCTGAACCCCCCGGCGTTCCCGCTGGAGACCGGGGAGATGGACGCCCTCTACGACCTGCCCTTCACGCGGCTGCCGCACTGGTCCTACGACAGGCCCGTCCCCGCGTACGAGACGGTGAAGCACTCCATCGTCGCGATGCGGGGGTGCTTCGGCGGGTGCACCTTCTGCTCGATCACCGAGCACGAGGGGCGGGTGATCTCCTCGCGGTCGGCGGAGAGCGTCCTGCGCGAGGTGCGCGCGCTGCGACGCATGGGGGACTTCCGGGGGACCATCACGGACGTGGGGGGCCCGACGGCGAACATGTACCAGATGGCCTGCCGGGACGACTCGATCGAGCGCGCGTGCCGGAGGCTGTCGTGCGTCCACCCGGAGGTGTGCGAGAACCTGGTGACGGACCACGGGCCGCTCTTGAAGCTCCTGGAGAGCGTGCGCGAGGAGCCCGGGGTGAAGAAGGTCTACCTGGCCTCGGGGGTGCGCTACGACCTGGCGGAGCGCTCGCCGGAGTTCATCCGGGTGCTGGCGCGGCACCACACCGGCGGGCAGCTCAGCGTGGCCCCGGAGCACTCCAGCCCCGAGGTGCTGGACAAGATGAAGAAGCCGCCGGTGGCGAGCTACGAGCGCTTCGCCGAGGCCTTCCGCTGCGCCAGCGACGCGGCCGGGAGGGACCAGTACCTGGTGCCGTATTTCATCTCCGGGCACCCCGGCTCGACGCTCAAGGACATGGTGGCGCTGGCGCTCTGGCTCAAGGCCCGGGGCATGCGCCCGAGGCAGGTGCAGGACTTCATCCCGACGCCGATGTCCATCGCCGCGGCGATGTACTACACGGGGCTGGACCCGCTCACGCGGACGCCGGTGTACACCGCCCGGGACCTGCACGAGAAGCGGCTCCAGACGGCGCTGCTCCTGTACTGGGACCCGGCCCACCACGAGCTCGCGCGGGAGGCGCTCCGGCGCTGCGGCCGCGGCGACCTCATCGGCCCGAAGGGCCTTGTCCCGCCTGCGGAGGGCAAAGGCAGCCTGTCGGTGCATGTAGTGAAAGGTGGGACTCGCGCGCGGAGTGCGCGGCGGGAGCGGGGTCCCTGATGGTTCCTTCGGCGTCAATGATAGGATTCTGTGGGGCTTAGCAGTACTGCGGGAGATGAGTGTGCAGCCCACGCGGACGGGCAGCGTTCCCGCGCCCCCCACCGCGTCGCGCCCCCCCATCCCGGCCCGCCCTGCGAGTCCGCGTGGGCTGCACACTCATCTCCCGCAGTAGTATTAGAATCTCTCGATGCTCGCTCCTCTGAGGACGGCCCGGATGCGCATCCCCTCCTTTTTTGCGACGTTCCTGGTGTTGTCCTCGGCTTGGGCGCAGCCGACAACGGCCCCGCTGGCCACGGCATCCAACGTCGGCGCTGCGCCAGAAGCCCCCGATCTGAGGATCGCCGCGGCCGCACGGCTTGAGCTGCACTATCGCATTGTTGGGGCCTCCGTACGCCGTTCAGCGTCGACCGTCTTGTGGAGCCAACTCGCGCTGGGCGCGGCTCTCATGGCGGGTGGGATCTGGCTTCAGGTCCGCGATGGAGAGTTCTTTTCGGTGGGCCTGGCTCCAAGCGCACTTGGCGTGACCTCGCTGCTGACAGCGAGCCTCGTGCAGCTCCTCAGGGGGTCCGACAGACAGGACCCCTGGTCTCGAGGACGGGCTCAGGGACGCAGTGAGGTCGAGATCGCGGCGGACATCGAGCGTTCCTGGGCTGAGATCGCGGCGGCCGAGACCCGGTGGAGACGCCGCCTCGGTTGGCCCATGGTGATCGCAGCGGGGGGCCTGATCGCGACCCTTCTGGTCACCGCGGCACTCGTCGAGCGCCCTGGTGCTGGACCTCTCGCCCCAGAGCTGATGATGCTGAATATCGGCCTTTTCGTCGCTGGATCGTACGGCGTGCTCACCGGCGTCGAGTGGTTGACCTCGCCGGGGCCCATCGCACGGTCGTGGGAGCTGTACCGGCATACACAGCACCCACTCCTCGCTCCGGAGCTTCAGCCCAGGCAGTGACCGTTCTCGATGCGGGCGAGCGCCGCGGCGACGGGGGGTCACGCCACGGTCATGCCGCCGTCGACCACCAGCGTGTGGCCGGTGACGTAGGACGCCGCGTCGCTCGCGAGGTACACGGCCGCGCCGGCGATCTCCTCGGGGCGCGCCACCCGCCCCAGGGGGGTCTTGCGCAGCACCTCGGCCACCAGGGTCTCGTTCTGCGTGATGGCGCTCGCGAAGCGCGTGTCCACAAGCCCCGGCGCGATGGCGTTCACCCGGATGCCGCCCCCCGCCAGCTCGAAGGCCAGCGTCTTGGTCATGGACAGCACCGCGGCCTTGGTCATCGCGTAGACGCCCTGGAAGGGCGCCGCCTCCAGCGCCACCACGCTTGCCACGTTCACGATGGACCCCGGCGACCCGCGGCCCTGGAGGTGCCGGGCCAACGCCCGGGCCATCCAGAAGTACCCCTGGAGGTTCACCTCGAAGGTCTTCCGCCAGGCGCCCTCATCCACGTCGAGGAGGGGGCCAAAGTACGGGTTGGTGGCCGCGTTGTTCACCAGCACGTCCACGCGCCCGAAGTGCGCCACCGCCGCCTCCATGAGCCGCTGGCAGGCGTCCTCGTTGCCGGTGTGGGCCGGGACCGCCACGGCCACCTCGCCCAGGGACCGCTGGACCGCCTCCAGGGCCTCGACCTTGCGGGCCGCCAGCACCACACGGGCGCCGCTGTCTACGAAGGCCCTGGCGATCGCCTCGCCGATGCCGCGGCTGGCGCCGGTGACCACCGCGACCTTGTCCCGAAGATGGATCGTGCTCATCGCCCCGGTGGACTACGACGTAACCGGGAAGCTCCGCAAGAGGCGCTGCAAGAGGAAGGCCCCGTGGAGGTACAGCCCCGGCAGCCACACGGGGACGAGCCAGGTCCCAGGGCAGTCATACCGGAAGGCCCCCGTGGAGGAGAGCGACGCCTCGGCGAGGACCCCACCGGCCGCCAGGAGGAACGCGTTCACCAGGAAGGCGCGGGTCCCCTGAGCCTTCAGGCGCACCAGGAAGGTGAGCCCGTATATCGCGGTCAATACCCAGGGCCAGGCGTTGAAGACCCCGCTGGAGGCGTACACCGCCACGAACCACAGGAGCCCGAAGAGGAGGTCTCGCGTGGCCTCGGGGCCCTCCCGGGGCGTCAGGGGCTCGCCCAGGGCCCTGGCGATCGCGGGCCAGCCGGCGAGCATGGCCGCCACGGCGGTCATGAACATCGGCAGGACCCAGACGGCCTGCCCGAAAATCACCGGTCGGGCGTAGGACAGGGTCCCGGTGTGCACATGCACCTGATCCAGGAGCGTGCAGAGCGTTCCGCCGAACACCACGAGGAGGAGCCGTCGTAGGATCACGGCCCTGGTTCTACCTCCGAAAGGGAACACCTGTCGTGCAGGAAGCGTCCATCACGGCCAACGGCCTGCGGTTCCATGTGGCCTCCGAGGGCGAAGGGCCCCTCGTGTTGTTCCTCCACGGCTTCCCGGAGCGCTGGTTCTCCTGGAGGCATCAGCTCCCCTTCGTGGCCTCCCGGGGCTACCGGGCCGCGGCCCCGGACATGCGCGGCTACGGCCTCACGGAGCGCAGCCCCGGGGGCTACGACATGGCCAACCTGGCCCGGGACGTGGTCGGCCTCATCCACGCCCTGGGGTATGAGACCGCCACGGTGGTCGGCCACGACTGGGGAGGGGCCATCACCTGGGAGACCGTGGCCCGCCACCCGGACGTGATCGACCGCTTCGCCGTGCTCAACTGTCCCCACCCCGCGGTCTTTCAAGACGTGCTCCTGCGCTCCCCCGCACAGCTCCGGAAGAGCTGGTACATGTTCTTCTTCAACCTCCCGTGGCTGCCCGAGCGCATGCTCTCGCGCAACGGCGGCGCGGCCATCGCGCGCAGCCTCCGGGGCATGGCCGTGGACCGCTCGCGCTTCACCCGCGAGGCGCTGGAGCCCTACGCCCGGAGCTTCGCCACCCCCGAGGACCTCCGCGGCCCCCTGGCCTACTACCGCCAAGCCTTGAAGGCGCTCTTGCATCCCCGCGAGGGCATGCGCCGTCGCCGGAGCTATGGCACCATCGAGCGCCCGGGGCTCCTCCTGTGGGCCGAGGAGGACCGCGCCCTCGGCCGCGAGCTCGTCCCTCCCCACGTGGACTTCGTGCGGGACCTCCATGTCCGCCGCGTCCCTCACTGCGGTCACTTCGTGCAGCAGGAGCAGCCCGAGGTGGTCAATGAGACCCTCGGCTGGTGGCTCGACGCCACCCGTCACGCCGTCCCACGATGAGCAAGGGGAGGAAGAAATCGAAGGCCGGCCAGCGGCCCCAGGCCCCCGGCGCCAGGGGCGCCGGCAAGGCACCCTCGGTGCCGCCCACGACCGCGTCGGAGCGTCCTCGCGCCCCCTCCGAAGCGATCCCCGCGGTCCCTTCCGTCCCGCCCCCGGCCGAGACCCCCCCGATCCCGACGGCCCCGCAGGCCGCTGCGCCAACTCCCGTATCCCCGACGGAAGCGCCCCCCGCGACGCCGCCCGTCCCTCCGACGGCAACCACACAGCGTCTCGGTGGGGCCCTGGGCAAGCGCCTGGTCCCGGCCCTGGTGGTCGGAGGCATCCTTGGGGCGCTCCTCTGGCAGCTCTCGCGAAGCCCGGTGTCCCCCCCCTCGACTCCCCCTCCGACGGACACCGCAGCCACCTTCCCTCCAACCGCCCCCCCATCGGCCCCCCCGGTACCTCCGCAAACTCCGCCAGCTCCGTCCACACCTACATTTACTGACAGTTACATACCAATACCCACCTCCAACGGCGCAGCGCTTGAGGCCGCCGCGCCGACGCCCACCTCCCGGGACCCTCGCGGTGGGGGGTTCACCCTCGCGGACGCCACCGCGGGGCTCGACGGGACGGGTCCCCTGGTGGCCGAGCTTGAGACCTCCCTCGGGACCTTCACGTGCTCGCTCCTCTCGGAGCAGGCGCCGACGACGGTGGCGAATTTCGTGGGGCTCGCCCGGGGCGTGAGGGACTTCTGGGACCCCATGGCGGCGCGCTGGGCGCGGAGGCCCTTCTATGACGGCTCGGTGTTCCACCGGGTGATCCCGGACTTCATGATCCAGGGCGGCGACCAGCTCCGGTCGGGCTACGGCGGCACCGGCTACGAGATCCATGACGAGAACGTCCGCCCCCACGACGCCGGCGGCCTTCTGTGCATGGCCAACCACGGGGAGAACACCAACGCGGGGCAGTTCTTCATCACCGAGACGGCCCGCAGCCACCTGGACGGGAGCTACTCCATCTTCGGCCGCTGTGAGCCCGTGGCGCTGGTCACCCGCATCGCCAACGTGCCGGTCCACGGCGAGCGCCCCGCGGAGCCGGTCTTCCTCCGGCAGGTACGGATCCGTCGGCGGCCGTAGCCCGCGCGGTCACCGCGCGAGGATGCGCGCTGCGCCCTGGATGCTCGCCATCACCGCCGCGGCCAGGCGCTCCGTGGGCGCTACGCCGCGCAGGACCAGGAGCAGGTCCAGGTCCCCGGCGCGGAACTCGTGCACGGCCACCCCGGCGAGGGTCCACGGGTCCATGCCCACGCCGCCATCCCGGGCGATCACCGGCGCGTAGGCCGCGTACTCCTCGGCCACCTGAGGGTCCCCGTCGCAGGCCACCAGGCACCCGTCGGGGGTGGCCAGCACGAGCTGGTCCAGCCCCGCGCGCTCTCGCTGCGAGGCCAGGAGGAAGGTCAGGGCCTCGTAGAGGTCCTCGGAGCGTCGGGCGCGGCGTTCGGTGGTCGTCCACATGCGGGTGCCCGATGGTCCCACCGGGTCCCGGGGCGTCGCTACTTTTCGGCCCTCCAGCGCTCCGGGCGCGTCATCGGGACGGCGGGGCCCACCTCGTCGCCCTCGCGCCAGCCCTGGAGGGTCTCCTCCACGAAGCGCTCGGCGAGGCCCTCGGCGATGGCCCGCCGCGTGGCCGCCAGCAGAGCTCCAAGGAAATGCAGGTTGTGGAGGCTCAACACCCGGCTGGCCAGGATCTCCTTTGAGACAAAGAGGTGCCGGAGGTAGCCCCGGGAATACCCCGTGGTGCAGCACGCCCCGTCGCACCGTGGGTCCAGCGGCGCGTCGTCCCGGCGGTGCCGCGACTGCTTGATGTTCACCCTCCCGCGCCAGGTGAGGGCCTGCCCGTTGCGCGCGTTGCGCGTCGGCAGCACGCAGTCAAAGAGGTCGATCCCGCAGAGGGCGCCGACCAGGAGGTCCCTCGGGGCCCCGACGCCCATGAGATACCTCGGGCGCTCCTCCGGGAGCTCCGGCCCGATGGCGCGCAGCACCCGGTGCATGTCCTCCACGCCCTCGCCCACGCTGAGTCCTCCGAGGGCCAGGCCGTCCCAATCGAGGCCCCCGAGGTCCTCCAGGTGGGCCCTCCGAAGGTCCTCGTGGATGCCCCCCTGGACGATCCCAAAGAGCGCCTGGGACGCACCTCTCGGGGCCTCAAGGCAGCGCCTCGCCCAGGCGCTGGTGCGCCGCATCGCCCGCTCGATGGTAGCGCGGTCCGCGTCGCCGGGAGGGCACTCGTCAAAGGCCATGGCGATGTCGCTCCCGAGGACCGCCTGGATGCGCACGCTCTCCTCCGGCGTCAGCCTCCGAGGCGCCCCGTCGATGTGCGAGCGGAAGGTCACCCCGTCGTCGTCCACGGTCCTGCGGGCCGCCAGGGAGAACACCTGGAAGCCCCCGGAGTCCGTCAGCATGGGCCCCGTCCAACGCGCAAACCGGTGCAGCCCCCCGAGGGCCCTCACCGTGTCCTCCCCCGGACGCAGCGCCAGGTGATAGGTGTTCCCAAGCACCACCCTCGCCCCCGTGGACGCCACCTCCTCGGAGGTCAGCGCCTTCACCGTGCCCAGGGTCCCCACGGGCATGAACGCCGGAGTCTCCACCGCGCCGTGTGGTGTGATGTAGGTAGCCGTGCGAGCGTTTCCATCGCGGGCGGTGACGGTGAAGGTGAAGCCTGGGGTGCTCATGGTGTGGGGCAGGCGTGGGGCCTACCATGCCGTCGGCGCGCGTGGGGGTGCGCTGCAGGGGCCGCAGGAGTTGACAGGGTGCGGGGTTGGGGGTCTCGTGGTAGGAACGGGTACCAGTGGCCAGCACACGGGAGAAAGGGAGTGCGCCGGGGGGGCTGGAGCCCGGAGAGGCCTTCGGACGGTACCGTATCGTGCGCAAGCTGGGCGCCGGCGGCATGGGGGCGGTGTACGAGGCCGAGCACCTGGAGCTTGGCAAGCGCGTGGCGCTCAAGACGCTCCACAAGGAGCTCACCAGCACGGCGGAGGTGGTGGCGCGCTTTGTCCGCGAGGGCAAGGCCACCGCCAGGGTGCGCCACCCGCACGTGGTGGACGTGCAGGACGTGGGCTCCGAGGCCGGCGTCCCGTTCCTGGTGATGGAGTACCTGGAGGGTGAAGACCTGGCGTCCATGCTCTCGCGCGAGGGGCGGCTGTCGGTCTCCCGGGCCGTGGACCTGCTCCTCCCGGTGCTGGCGGGCGTGGACGCGGCGCACCAGGCGGGGATCGTGCACCGGGACCTGAAGCCCGAGAACATCTTCCTGGTGCGCGGACCCAACGGGGACCCTCACCCGAAGGTGCTGGATTTTGGCATCGCCAAGGTGATGGACCCGGTGGGCAACCTCACGCTCACCCGTACGGCGTCGCTCCTGGGGACGCCCTACTACATGTCCCCGGAGCAGGCCCGGGGCTCCAGGGACGTAGACGCCCGGACGGACCAGTACGCCCTCGGGGTGATTCTGTTCCAGGCTTTGGTGCGCCGCAGGCCCCACCAGGGGGACTCGCTCCTGGCGCTGATCCACCAGATCACCACCACGGACGCGCCGGCCCCCTCCACCGTGCGTCCGGACCTGCCCCCGGAGCTCGACGCGGTGGTCCTCCGGACCCTCTCCAGGGACGCCTCCGCGCGCTTCCCGTCGGTGCTGGCCCTCGGGGCCTCGCTCCTGCCCTTCGCCAGCGAGGCCGGTCGCGCCCGGTGGCAGGGGGTCTTCGAGCACGCCACGGTGCCTCCGCCGGAGCCTCCGCCGGAGCCCCTGGCGTCCAACCTCCCGACCCTCGCGGGGGGCCTCGCGGGCAATGTCCCGGCGCCGATCCTCGCCAGCAGCGTCGGGCCCTGGGCCGTGGACTCGGGTGAGCGCCCGCCACCCTCGCCGCGGCGCAAGGTGTTCTATGTAGGTGTGGTGGCCGCCCTGGTCGCCTCCGTGGCCGTGGGCGGCACCGTGCTGGTCAGGCACCGTCAGACCGCGGCGCAGCCGACCTCGCAACCCTCGGTGAGCGCGACCCCTCCCACCGAAGCGCCGCCGGTGGTCACGCGACTCCTGGTTCCCTCCGTGAGCGCCCCGCCGACACCGACACCGCCCGCCGCGCCCGAGACACTCGCGGAGCCGGCCTCCTCCCTTGCGCCCTCGACCCCGGTGACCCCCACAGCGGTCGCGGCGGCGCCCGCGGAGCCCAACGGGAGGCGACGCCGTGCGCCGGCCCCGCGCCGACCCCCGAGGACTCCGGGAGGCGCCTCGACCGCAGGAGGCACCTACTTCATCCCGTAAGAGGGACCGATGCGAAACCCTTCCTTGTTGGCAGCCCTCCTGGTGTCGTGGTCCGCTGGAGGCGTCGCGTGGGCGCAGCAGGACCCGGCCTTCGAGGCCACGCGCAGAGAGCTCATCACCCGCGCCCAGCAGGCCGCCGTGCGCGGAGACCACGCCGAGGCCCTGGCCCTCGCGACGCGCGCCGGGAGCCTCCGGATGTCCCCGCCGCTGCGCCGCATGGTGGCCGAGGAGGAGAGGGCCGTCGGGCGCCTGGCCGAGGCCCTCGGGAGCGCCCAGCGCTGCGTCGCGGAGGTCACGGAGGACGCCGGGCTCCTGGGACGAGCGCAGCACCTGGCCGCTTGCAGCGCCCTGGTGACGGACCTGGAGCGCCGCGTGGGGCGCCTCTTGGTGCGCCCCCCCTCGCCCGCCCCCGCCGGGCTGGAGCTCCGGATCGGTGAGCAGGTCCTCGCGCCGGCGCTCTGGGGCTTCCCCACGGTGGTCACGCCCGGCTCGGTCACCCTCGAAGCGCGCTGCCCTGCGTGCCGCCCCTGGCGCCAGGAGGTGCAGGTCTCCGCGGGCTCCACGGTCCCGGTGGACGTCACCCCGGAGGCGCTGCCGCCGCCGCCGCCGCCACCACCACCGCCGCCGACGGTCTGCGAGGGCGGCAGGGTGTCTCCCGCCCCGGGTCACTGCTGCTGGCCTGGCCAGGGCCTCTCCGCGGGGAGTCTCTGCGAGGGCCCTCCGCGGTGCCCCGAGGGTCTCTTCGCAGACGGGACCGAGTGCCGCGCCCGGAGCGCGAACCTCCTGCCGCCCACGCAGCCCTCGACGGGCCCTCAGGCGCTGCGCTGGGTGGCCGTGGGGGCGTTCGTGGGCGCGGGCCTCGGCCTCGGCCTCGGGGTCGTGGGAGCGTTGGTCCGGGGGAGCGCCCTGAGCGCCTTCAACGAAGGCCCGGAGGGCTGCTGGAGGGACCCCCGCGACGGCGGGATCTGGGCCGAGAGGCCCGAGAACGTCCGAGCCTGCGCAGACACCGCAGAGCGCTTCTCCCTCGGCGGCACGCTCGCCACCGTGGGCTTCACCGCCGGGGGAGTCCTCGCCGCGGCCTCCATGGCCCTGTGGCTCGCGGTCCCCTCGCAGCGGGGAGAGCGCCGCGCGGCGCTGCGCTGCGGCACGGGCCCCGGGGACCTCGGCCTCTCCTGCGCGGTCGGGTTCTGAAATGCGAAGCGCGCACATCGCCCTGGTCCTCCTGGTCGGCTGCGGAGACCTCCGGCAGCGCGAGCGACCCTTTCCCCTGCGCGACGGCGGACCAGAAGTGCCTCGCCCGGACTCCGCGAGGGACACCTCGGTGGACGCCCCGCCCGATGGCGCTGCGATGATCCCGGCGCCGCGCCCCATCGCGCCGATGTCATCTTCCGTGGTGCCGTCGGCGCGCCCGGACCTGCGCTGGGCCCTGGCCCCGGGGGTGCACGGCGCCGTGCTGGAGCTCTCCACCAATCGGTCCTTCCCGGCGGGGATGGTGCGCTCCCAGGAGGTCAACGGCGACCGGGCCGCACCCTCCCAGGACCTCACCCCTGGCACCTGGTTCTGGCGCCTCCGGGGCCGAAGTCCTGAAGGTGTCGGAACTACACCAGGTCCGGTGTGGGTCTTTCGCACACAAGGTAGGATGGCCCAGGGCAGGGTGTCCTGGTGGTCGTCGTGGGACCACGACGGGAACGGGAGGACGGACCTGGCTGTCGGAGACCCGACCTGGGCGCAGATGGGTTCGCAGGGTGCGGTCACGGTGTTCCTGAACCCACACCTTGGATCGTTCATGGAGCAGGGGGTGGTATTGACTGCGGGTGGCGGGCGCTTCGGCCACGCCGTGGCCAGCGCCGGGGACCTCGACGGCGACGGTTATTCGGAGCTCGCGGTAGGCGCTCCGGACGCCTCGGGGGGAGGCGCGGTGTACATCTACTGGGGCAACTCGGACCTGGCGACGGCCCGGCCCACGGAGCTTCGGGCGCTGTCCTCGGGCGTGACCTTCGGCTCCTCGGTGGCGGCCCTGGGCGACGCCGACGGCAACGGCTACGGCGACCTGGCCGTCGGTGCGCCCGGGCAGGGCTCCACGGGCACGGTGTTCCTTTTTCGGGGAGGGCCCGACCGCGCCATGCTCCAGGGCACGGTCTCGGAGCTGCCGGCCCCGCCGGAGGCGCGCTCCTTCGGCCACGCCCTGGCGGGCCTCGGGGACCTGAACGGCGATGGAAGCGGCGAACTCCTGGTCAGCGCCCCGGCCCTCGGGGGCGTGGCGATGGGCGTGGCGGCGGTCTTCGAGGTCGGCCGGGCCATGATGGGCGGTATGCCCCCTCCGCGCTTCTTCGTCCCGGGCGCCGAGCAGCTTGGCTTCAGCGTGGCCCACCTGGGCGACGTAGACGGCGACGGCCAGGGCGACGTGGCCATCGGGGCCCCGAGCGCCACCGGGGCCGGAGCCGCCTACTTCTTCCGCGGTCCGATGTTCTCGATGACCCCTTCGCGCACCTGGAACGGCGCGCCGGGCTCGCGCCTGGGCTACTCCGTCACGGGCCTCGGGGACATCAACGGAGACAACGTGGACGACGTGGCCCTCGGCGCCCCCAGCGCCGACGGCGCGAGGGGGGACGGCACGGGCCCGGGTCGGGTGGTGGTCCTCCTCGGCGGCGGCGGCTTCTTCGATGGCGCGCCGGGGGGTCGGGACGCCACCTCGCCCATGCAGCCCCCGACCGGGTCCGGCGCCCTGGGCTCCGCGGTGCGTGGCGTTGGAGACATCAATGGTGACCGCAACGGAGATTTCATCGTCGGCGCCCCTGGCGCATCGCAGGTCCTCCTGGTCCTTGGCGGCCCTTCGGTGATGAGCCTCTTCGCGACCGCCATGTTCCGCGCGCCGATCCTACCTCCGATGGCCATGGCCCGGAGCTGGGGCTTCAGCCTCGCGGGGCAGCAGTAAAAATTTAGTGCGCTCCGTGGGACCCGTCGTAGGCTCCCGAGGGCCATGAGCACCTTCGTGGAACACCGTGAGCGCCTGCGTCGGGTGCCGCTGCTGTCGAAGCTCGGAGACCGCGACCTGGACACGGTCCGAGCGTGCCTCCGGTGGAAGACCCTGGACCCCGGTCAGGTGCTCTTTCGCGAGCGCGAGGCCGGAGACACCATGGTGCTCGTCACCGAGGGCTCCCTCGTGGTGAGCGTGCTCCACACGGACGGCACCGAGGTTGAGCTCGCCCAGGCCGGCGTCGGGCAGCTCCTCGGAGAGATGGCCTGCCTGGACCCGTCCCCCCGGAGCGCCACGGTGATGGCCCTGGAGCCCACGGTGGTCGCGGAGCTCAGCCGGGACGCGCTCACTGCCATGCGCTCGGCGGCGCCGGCCCTCGCCTCCCTCTTCATCGGCGAGGTCATCCGGGTGGTGACCCAGCGGCTCCGCGAGCTCGAAGCCAAGGTCGATCAGGAGCTCCAGACTCCGACCGAGGAGCCACCCCCCAAGGCCGTCCCCGGCAGCGCGGCTTCGAAGGGCACCTCGAGCGCTACGGGACCCGCTCCAGCCCTGGCGGCGACGCCCCGAGCGGGCTTCCTGGGCTGGATCGACCGACTGCGAGGCGCGGGATGATCACCCTCGCCGACCTGCGCGCGTTGCAGCCGCTGCGCGAGTACACCGACGCCGAGCTGGAGATGCTCCTCGGCGCCGCCACCGAGCGGGCGCTGCGCCCGGGGCAGGTGGTGTGTCGTCAGGGGGACCTCGGGCGCTCGTGCTACCTCCTGGTGCAAGGCAGCCTGGAGGTGCGCCGCGAGAGCGGCCTGGGCAACCAGGTGGTGAGCACCATGCGCCCGGGCTCCCTGGTCGGGCAGATCGCCCTGGTGGACCGCTGGCCGCGCGGAGCGACCGTGCGAGCCCTCCAGGACGGCGTGATGCTGGAGCTCACCCGGGACGTCTTCGAGCGCCTCCTGGCCGCGTGCAGCCCCCTGGCGCTGCGCTTCCAGCACCAGCTCGCGATCACAGGCATCCGGCATTACCGGGACGCCCTCCGGCGCCTCGCGGCGGCGCCCCGGGAGGCCCCGAACCTCGACGAGCGCCCGTCCCGGGACAGCCTCGTGGGGGTGCTGAGCGTCGTGCAGGCCAGCAGCACCGAGTGGGGCCTGTCCGTGGAGGAGCTGGACGCCGTGGAGTTCGTCGCCCAGGAGCTCCCCCGAGGACCCAAGCGGTGACGCTCAGAGGGTGTCCAAGTGGATTTTCCGAGGCGTTTGCAAAGCTCCGCGAGCCGGGCAAGGAAGGTCGCCGAAGCCGTGCTGGTGGCACGGCGAGGCGGCCTGACGCTGACCGGCGACGCGGAGCAGAAGCAAGACGCCCGGAAAATCCACTTGGACACCCTCTCAGGGCTCTTCGTAGCCCGCGAGGTTGACGTACCGCACGCGCCGCCGGAGCTCGGGCACCCAGGGCAGCGCCTCGAAGGTATCCGGGAAGAGCGCCCAGAGCC
>JACRDB010000105.1 GCA_016218725.1 Deltaproteobacteria bacterium | reverse complement strand
GCACGACCCCGGGCACCGGCGGCCGCGCGCAGACCGGCACGATCGTGTGCTCGCCCACCGGCACGACCACGGTGTGCAGCGTCACGGGCCCGCGCACCTCGGGCGCGTGCACGAGCCCTGTGGGCGGCGTCTGTGACGCGACCGGTACATGCGGCTGCGCGACCGGGCAGTCGAACTGCGGCGGGACCTGCAACCCCACGGGCGCGGCCTGCACGAGTGCTGGCACGGGCGGCTGCCAGCAGACCGGCACGATCGCCTGCGCGCCCACGGGCACGAGCACGGCGTGCAGCGTCACGGCCCCGCGTACGTCCGGCGCGTGCACCAGCCCCGCGGGCGGAGTGTGCGACTCCACGGGCACCTGCGGCTGTCCCGGCGGGCAGACCGCGTGCTCGGGCACCTGCGTCGCTACGGCGACCGACGCCGCCAACTGCGGGACCTGCGGGCGCGCCTGCGTCGCGCCGATCGGCGGCAGCGCGACCTGCGTCGCGTCGAGCTGCGTGCTCGCGTGCCCGACCGGGCAGTCGAACTGCGGCGGCGCCTGCCAGGCGACCGGGGCTGCGTGCACTTCGGCGGGCACGGGGGGCTGCCAGCAGACTGGCACGACCATCTGCGCTCCGACCGGAACGACGACAGTGTGCAGCGCAGCGCCGCTGACCTCGGGCGCGTGCGTTGCCCCCGTGGGGGGCGCCTGTAACACCGCCGGCACCTGCACGTGCTTCGGCGGGCGGACGGCCTGCTCGGGCACCTGCACCGACACCCTGACCGACAATGCGAACTGCGGCGGCTGCGGCAGAGTCTGCGGGGCCGGTATGGGGTGCGCGAGCGGGACCTGCGGGCCGGCTTGCCCCCCGGGCGAGACCCTCTGTATCGGTCTGTGTCGGGACCCCCGGACGGATCCCGCCAACTGCGGCACCTGTGGAGTCGTGTGTTCGACGGGGCAGACCTGCTCGGCGAGCTACTGCGCGACTACCGTCGGTATCGCAAGCTCTGGCGCAAGCGCGCATACCTGCGCGATCCGCTCGACCGGTGGCGTCGTCTGCTGGGGCTCCAACGCCAGAGGACAGCTTGGCGATGGCACGACGACGACCCCGAGATCGTCGGTCTCCGTCGCGGGGCTGACCGACGCCGCGGAGGTGGCCACGGGGCGGTTCTTCACCTGCGTGCGACGCGCGACCGGGGCAGTAGTCTGCTGGGGCGACAACTCGTCCGGAACGCTCGGCAACGGCACGACCACGAACTCCTTGACGCCCGTCGTAGTGACGGGTCTAACCGACGCTGTGGGGGTGTCGGCCGCGACCGGCTTCGCGTGCGCGGTCCGCGCGACCGGTGGAGTCGTCTGCTGGGGCGACAACTCGACCGGGACGCTCGGCAACCGCACGACCACGAGTTCCTCGACTCCCGTCGAGGTGGCGTTGCTCACCGACGCGGTGCAGGTCGCCACGGCCGGGGACCACGCCTGCGCGCGGCGCACGGCCGGTGGGGTGGTCTGCTGGGGCCTGGGTTTCTGGGGACAACTCGGCAACGGCTCGACCATGTACAACTCGACGGCGCGGGTCACCGTGACCGGCCTAGCCGACGCCGTCGAGATCGCTGCGGGCGAAGGCTTCACCTGCGCGCGACGCGCGACCGGGGCAGTGGTCTGCTGGGGCTATAACGCTGGGGGAAGGCTCGGCAACGGCACGACCACGAACTCCTCGACGCCGGTCGTCGTGACGGGGCTGACCGACGCCGCTGCGATCACTGCCGGAGGCAACCATGCGTGTGCGCGGCGCTCGATGGGTGCTGTGGTCTGCTGGGGCGCGAACCCCGCGGGAAACCTCGGCGACGGCACGGCCAGGAACTCCTCGACGCCGGTCGCCGTGACAGGGCTGACCGACGCCGCTGCGATCACTGCGGGGGACGCCCACACCTGCGCGTTGCGCGCGGCGGGGGCCGTGGTCTGCTGGGGCAACAACTCCAATCGGGAACTGGGTGGCACGATTGGGTACTCGTTGGTCCCGATCGGGGTGACCGGCCTGTGACGCCGCTCCGGACTCCGAACTGGAGAACGAACGAAGGGGACGGTCTCAACCTCTCAACTGTTGTGCCGTACGAACGGAACAGTCCTGGACAGGTGTCCGTGAAGTTGAAAAGGTAAGACCGCCCCCATCAGCCCCGCTGTCGATCAGCATCGCGAGTTGAGGCCGCACGGCCTCTGGCAGCCGCCCGTCGGGCTCGCAAGCCGCGAGGAGCTCCGTTGCCAGAGCCCGTCGCTCGTCTCGCTTCGCGACCCGACCACTGGGACCTTCGCTCGCCCCGCTTGACCTCCGGGGCCTTCGGCGGTCCTGTCGCGCTGTGAAACCGCGGGTGACGTTTTTTCTGACACGAAGTGCCCTCCGAGCGCCAACAGGGCTCACCATGCACCACGCCCATGGAGATTTGACGATGGCTTCCTTCTTGCATTCGACGACGGATCTCATCAGGACGGTGCCCAGACACCTGGCCTGGATCGCAGCCCTTCTGGCCCTGGCGCTGGTCACGGGCTGCGGCGACAACAACAACCCCGCGCCCGACGCCGCGGCCGATGCGCAGCCTGACCTCACGGCGGACAACAACGCCATCGACACCGGGTCCGGGCAGGACACCGGGAGCGGGCTAGACACCGGGAGCAGGGGCGACACCGCGCCGGTCCTGGACACCCCCGGCGACGCGGGTATCGACACCGGCGGCGACGCCACCACGACCGCGGACGGGGACGTCACCACCGACGCGACGCCGCCCATGGACGTCCCGACGGCCGTGACCGTCACCATCGGCGCCGCTGGAGGTACGGCGACGCTCGGCGGCCTCACGCTGACGATCCCGCCCGGCGCGCTGACCAGTTCGCAGTCCATCACGGTCGCCTCGACGACAGCCACTCCGCCGACTGGCTACATGGCCTTCTCGCCGATCTACCAGTTCACACCCGCAGGTCTCACGTTCGCGCTGCCGGTGACTGTCACCATCCCGTTCACGGGTTCGCCCGTGGCTCCCGTGTTGTTCTGGTCGCTCGCGACGGGCAGCGGCTACGAGAGTCGCGGTGGAACGGTGACCGGCGGCGCAGTGCGCGGAACGATCACGCACTTCAGCACCGGGTTCGTCGGCACGGGCGGCGATGCGGGAACTACCGCCGGTGACGGAGGGACGCTCGACGGGGGTGCGGGGGACGTCACGGCGGCGGACACGTCCGCCACGACCGACACGGGCTCGACCACCGATTCCGGCGCGGCCCCCGACGCCTCGACCGGCCTCGACGCGACGGCCGACATCCCGACCGCAACCGACACCGCGACCTCCGCGGACGCGGGGGCCGACACCGCCACTGGGTCCGACACATCGGCCACTGCGGACGTCGCCCCAGCAGCCATCGCGGCGCCGCGCCAGCTTGCTCCGATGCCAACCGCGACCGTCACGGCGATGCGCCCCACGCTTCGCTGGATCCTGGGCTCCGGCGTGACCGGCGCGTACGTCACGCTGTGCCGCAACCGCGCGCTCACCACGGGTTGCGCGAGCTTCGACGCCGTCGGATCGAGCGCCGCGCCAGCGACGAGCCTGGCGGCGGGCGTGTGGTTCTGGCGGCTCGCCGGCCGGATGGGGACCACCACCGGCACATCAACCTCGCCGGTCTGGGAGTTCACCGTCAGGGCGCGCACGGCCGCCACCGACACCTCCTGGGGGACCATGCGGGACGTCAACGGCGACGGCTTCGCCGACGTGCTCGTCGGGGCCTGGGGCGGGAACCGCGCCTACCTCTATCTGGGCAGCGCCACCGGCGTGCCGACGACGGCCAGCGCGACCCTGACGGGTCCCGACCCGGGGGGCTTCGGGACCTCCGTGGCGAGCGTGGGGGACGTCAATGGCGATGGCTACGCCGACTACGCGGTCGGCGCACCGTACGCTTCGGCCTATGCGGGTCGGGTGTACATCTACCTGGGCAGTGCGACGGGCCTCGCGACGCCGCCTGCGATCACGCTGACCGGCGCCGCCCACGTCGACCCGGCCAGGTATTCCATGTTCGGCCAGTCGATGGCGGCCGGAGACTTCAACGGCGACGGCTACATCGACCTCGCCGTCGGCGCCCCCGTCGCGCCCATCTCCGCGGGCTTCACGACGGGCACGGTGTTCGTCTATTTCGGAAACGCGACGGGCCTCGCGACGACGGCGACCACCGTCGCGGGAATGAGCGCCCAGTTCGGCATGACGATGGCCAGCGCCGGGGACACCAACGGCGACGGCTACGCCGACCTCGTCATCGGGGCGCCGGGGCTTCCGACGGCCGGGGCGTTCGTCTACGTGGGGAGCGCGACGGGCCTCTCGTTTGGCACCGTGTTCGGGGGGGAGCCGGGCTCGGGCTTCGGGGGCAAGGTGGCGAGCGCGGGAGACGTCAACGGCGACGGCTACGCCGACCTGATCTTCGGGGCCGACCAGACCATGGGGGGCACCATGGGCTTCGCGTACCTGCACCTGGGGAGAGCCACCGGCATCCCTTCCGACGCGACGACGGTTCTGCCTGGCTTGCCCTTCGGACGGGACAACAGCTATTTCGGCTCTGCGGTGACCGGGGACGACTTCAACGGCGACGGCTACGCCGACGTCGTCGTCGGGGAGTACGGCCTTCGTCGGGCGAGGGTGTACCTCGGGAGCGCCACCGGGCTCGCGATGACGGCGGGGGTAACGCTCTCCAGCCCCGACGCGGGCGACCAGTTCGGGGCGCGGCTGGCGAGCGCAGGGGACGTGAACGGCGACGGCTTCCCGGACCTCCTCGTGGGGTCGCACGCCTACAGCACGAACACGGGCCGGGTGCGGCTCTTCCTCGGCGCCACGACGGGGCTGCCGACGACGGCCAGCGCGACGCTCACGGGGGCCGGTACGGGCGGGTACTTCGGCAGCGCGCTGGCGCACTAGAGCGGGGTCTTCGGCCGCGGCGCGACGCTCCTGACGTGGGCGCCGCGTCGCTGGGAGGCGGCGCTGCTCGGCAGGATCTGAACCGCGGTTGTCAGAGCGGCTGACGCTCGCAGCCCCAAGGAGCAATGATGTCCCAGGAACTCGACCCCGCCGAGAGCGAGGCGCGGCGCCGCGTCGCGCGCTCAAGGGAACCCCTCGAAGCATGCCTCGCCCGCGGCGAAGCGTCGCGCCGCGTCGAGGTAGCCCGGCGCCACCCCGAGGTCCAGGAGCTCCCCGCCCAGGAGCGTCCCGGCCAGGTGTCCCCCCTCGGCCAGCGCCTGGAGCGCTGGCAGGAGCGCGTGGTCCCCGGCGTGCCCGAGCGCCGCGGCGCGCGCCAGGGCCTCGTCGTAGCGGGCGTCCTGCACCACCGCGAAGGCCGTGCGCAGCTCCCCCGGCGCGAGGGGCCCGCCCGGCGCGCGGAGGCCCACCAGCCTCGTGGCCACCCCCGGCGCGAGGCACGCGCCTCGCTCGGGCTCCACGCTCACCGACGGACCAAAGCGCCCGGAGACCCCAGGCTCCCAGGTGTAGAGCCCAAAGGTCGTGCAACGGACCTCGTCCCAGGCCGACAGCACCTGACTCATCCCACACTGTCGTGGTAGGTGTACAAAGTCAGGATAGAGTACTACATAGTCACTGTCGGTCACCAGGGCCCGGGCCCTGGCCACGGCGTCCAGCGCGCCGTCCGGGGTCGGCTGCTCCACGAAGCGCAGCCTCAGGCGCTCCAGGAGCGCGCGCAGGGCGATGGCTCCAGGGTCCTCGGCGGCGGCCCCGGGCCAGGTGTCCGGGTCCAGGGCGCGGCGCAGGGATGCCTTGGCGGGCGAAACCGTGAGCACCACGTCCGCCAGGCCCGCATGCACGACCTCCAGGAGCGTCGCCACCAGGCTCGGGTAGCGCCCGAGGGGGAGGAGCTCCTTTGGCGTCCCCAGGGTCACCGGCAGGAGCCGAGTGCCGAGCCCCGCGGCGGGCACGATGGCGCAGCGCACGCGCCCTCGGCTCGCGCGAGGCACGGGCGCCGCGCCCGGAGCGAGCACCGGCGCGGGGTCCTCCGCGGTGAAGCGCCACTGGAGCGTGTGGGTCCCGGGAGGGAGCGCGCACTCATCAAGGCCCTGTGTCTTCACATAGCGCGGAGGCGTCGGGGCATACACCGTCAGCGCCTCGGCGCCGGGTGCGGTGACCGTGACGGTGACCTCTCCGCAGAGGGCGAGGCGGTTGTCCACCCGTAGCGTCACGGGCCCCGCGGCGGAGGGCGCGTCCGTGAGGTGCAGGTCCCCGCCCCACCACCACGACGGCAACGGGGCTGGGAGCACCCTCAGGCGCTTCGAGGGCAGCCCGTGTTCGTCGGGCTCCTCACAAAGGAGCGACGCCCTCAGGAGCTGCAGGGCCACCCCCACGCCGCCCACGCAGGGCTCGGCCTGCCCGAGGAGCCTCCTCGGGAGGAGCTCCGGCAGCCAGGTAGCGGCGCCCGGAGGGAGGGCGTCGCTCACCTCGCGAAAGGCCATGGCCACCGGGTCCATGGCGCTCCCGAGGAGCCCGCAGAGGCCTGTCCAGAAGACCTCCCGGCGCCCTCGGAGGAGCTGGTCCAGGAGGTAGCCCACGGCGTAGTGGGCGTCGATCCCGCGGCCCCCGGTGCCCCACCCGTCAAAGCGCGGAAGCGCGAGGCGCAGCGCGTCGCTGGCCTCGAGCTGGTGGTGCAGTGCGAGGAGCCTGGGGTCGTCCGCCGCGAGCAGGTGCAGGGGTTCGAGAATTCCCGCCACCATCAAGGGGTGGTACTGCCCCGGGTCCCCTCCGCCCGTGTGCATGGGGATGAGCGTACGCCCGGCGGAGTCCGTGGTGGTCACCGCGTCCAGCGCCGCCAACCACGCGCGACGGAAGTCCCGGGCCTCGTCGAGGTAGCGCGCGGAGTCTCCCAGCCCCAGGCTCGCCAGACCGTAGAGCCCGGAGATGTTGGCCGCGTTGGCCGTCAGGCTCTGCGTCGGGAAATCCAGGTCGCCGCCGTAGCGGGAGGGCGGCAGGAGCCCCGGGAGCGCGCCGGGGGTCGTGTGTTGTCGTGCCTCCAGCACCCACTGACCGCAAGCCTCCAACAGCGCGCCCTCGGGCTCCGTGAGGGTGCCCGCTCCAGGCGGGTGGAGCCTCGCCAGCCTCGCGGCCTGCCAGGGCGTGAGCCCGTTGCGAAGGTCGTGGAGGTAGTGCGCCCTGGAGAGGTGCGTGGCGTTCACATAGGTCGCGCGAAATGCGCTCCAGGCGCGCTCTCCGTGGCCCCAGAAGGCCAGCGCCAGGAAGAGCCAGTCCTCCTCCAGACCGAAGACGTCCCCGTCGTAGATGCCCGGGAAGCGCCCGTAGGGCACGCGCCCGTCGCCGTCCACGAAGCCCGCGGCGTGGTCGATGAGCGCGCGCACCACGCGCTCCAGGTGGGCGTCCGGCAGCGTGAACCGGAAGCCCGCGCCCAACACCCTCGACCGCGCCGCCCTCCACTGCGCCGACGCCTCCCTCACCAGCCCCGAGGGCGCAGGGGACGGCTCCGCCCCGGGCGTGAGCGCCACCTCCACCAGCGCGCCCTCGTCCCCCGCGGGGACCCGCAGCGCCGCGCGCGTCTCGTGTCCGCCCACCAAGGGAGCCGCCTCGAAGCCCGCAGGCCACGCGCACACGGACAGCGTCCCCGGCAGCGCCGAGAGGCCGTCGCGCGCGGTCCACGCGAGCTCCACCACGCGCGCTTCCAGGGCCTGGAAATGCACCAGCACCCGGGCCGCGCCCTCGCGCTCGACCACCGCCACAGTCGCGCGCAGCCCCGCCGCCGGGAGAAGCAGCGCCAGCGCTCCGTCGTCCGTGAGAACCCGCAGGGGGAAGGCGCCCTCGTGGCCCGCGACCCGCCACGCCAGGCGCAGACAAGCGCCTGCGGAGTTCATGCCGCACCCCACCAAGGAGCCCGGCAGGAGCACCTCCCCCGAGGGCCCCACACCGACACGCTCGGCGCGACCCGGGAGGCCGAGAGAGACAGCCATCGTGGGCGCGTGGAGGAGGGCTCTGGCCGCAGCGGGCGTAAAGCGCCCCGCTTCGCGGAGGGCCTCGCCCGGCGCGTCGGAGACCGCCTCGGGAAGCTCCGCGGGCACGGCGGACGCTTCCCCTGCCAGGGCGAAGGTCCTGCCCTCGCACAGCGCTTCGTCCCAGGTGGCGCCCAGGAGGGAGAGCTCGGGAGGGAGCTGTCCCCAGCGCAGACGCACCCAGGGGAGCGCCTCCCCGCAGATGTCTTCGAGATGTAGGTAAAGGTGGGTTTCTCCGGCCAGGAGTCCCTGGTGGGACGCTTCCAGCGCCCAGGCTACGCGGGCGGGTCCGTCGGGAGTCTCGGCGCGCAGCCCCCGGGCCCAGGAGGACACCTGGGACGTGGCTCCGAAGGCCCCGAGGCGCTGGAAGCGCAAGCACAGCGCGCCCAGGGGCCGTGGTTGCGACGGGCGGAGCTCTAGCCCGGTGGCGCCCTGGAGCGGCAGGAGGCACCCTCCGGGCGCGTCCGCCGGGAAGGGCAGGGAGGGGGCCTCGGGAGCGCCCTCGCGCAGGGTCAGGAGCGCAAGCTCCGGGGACCTCCAACGCACGGCCAGGGCGGCCAGCGCGAGGCGCGAAGGGTCTTGCACCGGTCCGTCACCGGACTTCAGCTCCAGGGTGATCCCCGAGAGCGGCGCGTCGGGGAGGGCCAGGGAGCGCACGTCTCCAGTCCCTGGCAGAGGGAGACTCTCCTCCGCGCCAGGGTGTGAGAGGCGCACGGTGATCTCCTTCGGGGCGCTTCCGGGCTCGAAGCGAAGGAGGAGCGCTTCCAGCGAAGCGGGGGGCTCGAAGCGCGCGGTGACCCTGGCTGGGACGGCGGGCGTGGCGCGGCTGCGGCAGTGGTAGTGGCTCCAGCCCTCGGGGCGCTCCCAGGCCCAGGTCACCAACGGCGCGGTGCTGGACCGGGGCTCCAGCGACGGAGCCTCGCGCGCGACCTTCCCGCGAGGGGAGGTCACGCCCCGCCCTCGGCTTCGAGGCGAGCCCGGAGGCGGTCGGCCCGGACGTTGATGTACGCGAAGAGCGCGGCGCTGGCGACGAGCGCGGCGCTCACGGCGAGGAAGAGCCCCCAGCGCCGCGCGAAGGCGCTCCCCATGGCCACCACCAGGGCCGTGGTAAACACCGTACCCGCGAGCACCAACGCAAGGTCCAGCCAGCGCTCGCGGGCGCGCAGGGCGCGCAGCTCCCCCGTGGCGGCCTCGTGCACCTCGGCGGCGATGGGGCCCCAGAGACCTGGAGGGCGCGCCCTGCGGTAGAACGCGAGCAGCACCTCCCGAGGCGCGGGGCGCGACACCAGCGAGGCGCCCACGATGAGCCCGAAGCCAGCAAGGAAGAGAATCCCGAAGCTCACCCAGTAGGGCTCGTCCTTGAGGCCCGGGAAGACCCTCGGGAGGCCGAACCACACAAGGTACGCCAGCGGGAAGGAGCCCACGAAGCCCACAAGCTCACCCCAGATGGTGAGCCTCCACCAGCCCCAGCGCAGGAGCATCAGGGGCAGCATGAAGAGCCCCGTCACGGAGTTGATGAAATTGATCCAGGCGGCGTCGATGGTGCCCAATAGCACCCGCGCCCAGAGCCACGCGAAGGCCACAACCCCGACGGTGAAGAGCCTCCCGGCGCGCACCTGCTCGGCGTCCGTGGCGCCGGGCTTCAGGCGCCGTAGATAGATGTCATTGAGCGCGGCGGAGGCGGCGAAATTGACGTACCCGTCAATGGTGGACATGTACCCCGCGACGACCCCGACCAGGAGCAGGCCCAGGACCCCGGGGCCCGCGTGGCTCCAGGCGAGCTCCGCCCAGAGGTCCGTGCTGGCCCCCCGCGTCGGGAAGGCCGCGATGGCCACCAGGCCGATGAAGGTCAGCGGCAGGAGCCTCACCACCAGCGAGAGCACGGCGCCGAAGACCATGCCCGCGGCGGCGTGGCGCTCGTCCCGGGCGGCCAGGGATTTCTGCACGCTGGGCGTCTGCGTGCCCGCCACGCCGAAGACGCCAGACAGCATCAGCGCCGCCATGGAGAGGGCGTCCACCTGGAAGTCCCCAAAGGCGCGGCCCTCCGCGGGCGGAAAGGGCGTCAGGAACGCCTCCCCACGGCGCTGGCCCACCACGTCAAGGACGTGCGAGAGGCCCCCGAAGTTGCGCACCAGGAGCCACGCGAACACCGCCCTCCCAGCCATCATGAGCGCGAGCTGGCCCACGTCCGAGAAGGCCACGGCCAGGAGCCCCGAGAGCATGGTGTACACCAGCGTAGTGCCACAAAAGACGGCCAGCACGACGTCTACGGGCCAGCCCAGGAAGGGCACCATCACCTGGGCGAAGCCCCGGAGGACGTACGCCAGCACGATGCCGGTGTTCACCAGGGCACCGTAGCCCGCCACGAAGGCCCGGAAGCGCGAGGACACCTCGCCCCCGTAGCGCAGCTCATAGAGCTGCCCCGGGGTGGTCACCCGGAGCCTGCGCCAGTAGCGAGCCCAGAGGATCCCGAGGGGCACGCCCACCAGGGAGGTGAGCCAGAACATACGAAAATACGCGATGAACGCGCCCTGGAAGAAGGCCAATACCCACAGGGCGTCGGCCCCGTCGGCGGTGGCCACATCGGCCACGCCCACCACCCACCAGGGGAGCGAGCGACCCGCGACCATGTACTCCTCGCCCCCGAGGTGCCTCTTTCTCCGCGCGAACCAGAGCGCGAAGCCTACGCTCCCCGCCGCGTAGGCCAGGATCACCGCCCAGTCCAGCGCGTGAAGGGATCGCCCCGGCACCGCCCCGATGCTACCGCGGAAGGCGCGCCCCCGCGCCAGGGATCTGCACCACCAGCGCCGGGGCCTCCGTAGGCGGGTCCCGGGCGAGGGTCAGACGCCTCTCGATGGCGCCATCCGGTGCCACGGCCATGCTCCGGCCCTGCCCGGGGACCCTCGGGAGGCTCACCCCCCAGTTGGCGTTGAGCACCCAGAGGTGGTGCCTCCGGGCCAGCGCCGGGAGGAGCTCCGCGCGGAGGTCCTCGTCGGGTTCGGGCTCCACCCAGCACGAGGGGAACAAGAGCAGCTCCGCCGTGTCCAGGGCCTCCCCCGCCTCGCGGGAGATGAAATGTACATCATAGCACACGCACGCGGTCACCTTGACCCCCTGGAGCTCCACCACGGGCGTACCCAGGTCCCCGGGCGAAGCCCAGCGCTCCGGGAGCCACGGGTGGCGCTTGCGCCAGTGGCCGAGGCGACGCCCGTCGGGCCCGAAGAGCAGCAGGGTGTTGAACACTCGCTTCCCACAACGCTCCACCAGCGGGGCCGCCAGGTGCAGCCGGTGCTTCACGGCGAGCTGCGCCAGGCGCGTGCTGGTCGGGCCCGCGAGGTCCTCCGCGAAGGCCGTGAGGTCCCAGCGCAGCGCCGGGGACACGTAGCCCGTCAGGCACAGCTCCGGCAGGAGCGCCAGGTCCACGCCCGCCAGGGCCCCGAGGCGCGCGTCCAGCCGCTCCAGCGAGCGCCCGATGGCGCCGAACTCCGGCGACCACTCCAGGGCCGCCACGGACAGTGCGGGGTGCGCGCCGCGGGGCTCCACGCCTGGCACCCTAGCGTAGTGCGCCGGTGGATGCACGAGGGCGTAGGGAGGTGTAAGCTCCGGCGGAATTTTCATCGTGAGCCAGGATCCCTTTGTCGAGTTTGGACGCCGCCGCCGCCGGGGGTGGGTCTTTTTTCTGGTGGCGGCGCTGGTGCTCCTGGCCGGCGGGGGCGTGTGGGCGCGGAGGCGCGCGCGCCCGAGGCCGCAGCTCTACCTCACGGCGGTGGTCACCCGCGGGGACATCGTGGAGACCGTGCAGACCAGCGGCACGGTGCAGCCCGTGGTGCAGGTGCAGGTGGGCTCGCAGGTGTCCGGGCGCGTGGTGCGCGTCCTGGCGGACTTCAACGCGCGGGTGCATGCCGGCGACGTGATCGCTGAGGTGGACCCCATGGGCTTCCAGGCCTCCGTGGCCCAGGCTCGGGCTTCGCTCCAGGCCGCCGAGGCCCAGCTCCGGCGCGTGAGGGTCAACGAGCGCGTGACCGGCGAGGCCCTGGCCCGCGCCCAGGCCCTGCGGTCCCAGGGCCTCAACGCCCCGGCGGAGTTGGACACCGCCCGGGGCCAGCGGGACCTGGCCAGCGCGGAGATCGCCGTGGCCAGCGCGGAGATCGCCCGCGCCCGGGCGTCCCTCCAGATCGCCCTCACCAACCTCGCCAACACGCGCGTGCGCGCGCCCATCGATGGCGTGGTGATCCAGCGCAACATTGATGAAGGCCAGACCGTGGCCGCGAGCTTCCAGGCCCCGGTGCTCTTTGTCATCGCCAACGACCTGCGCAGGATGCGCATCGTGGCCAACGTGGACGAGGCGGACATCGCCAAGCTCCGGGAGCACATGACCGCCCGGGCCCGGGTGGACGCCTTCCCGGGGGAGAACTTCGAGGGCGAGGTGACGGAGCTGCGCTACGGGAGCGTGGTCACGGCGGGCGTGGTCACCTACCCCGCGGTGGTCACCGTGGCCAACCCGGAGCTCAAGCTCCGCCCGGGGATGACCGCCACCATCGAGGTGACCACCAACCGCCACGGGGGCGTCTTGCGCGTGCCCAACGCGGCCCTTCGCTTCCGTCCGTCGAGCGCGGCGGGGCCTCCGTCGGAGCCCGAAGGGCCCCGCCGGGGCGTGCTGTACGTCCTGCGTGGCGGCCGCCCGGCGCGCGTGCCCGTACAGACGGGCCTGTCCGACGAGCGCCAGACCGAGGTCTCCGGCGAGGGCCTGCGCGAAGGCGACGCCGTGGTCACCGACGAGACCGACGCCGCCTCCCAGGGCCGCCGGGGGCCCAGCATGCCCGGGGCCTTCAACTCCGGCGGAGGCCGGGGCGGACGCTCTCGATGAGCGACGGCCCGGTCATCGCCATGACCGCCATCGAGAAGTCCTACGTCACCGGCGAGGTGCTCTTCCATGCGCTCCGGGGCGTGGACCTCACGATCCACCACGGGGAGTTCGTGGCCATCGGCGGGCCCTCGGGATCTGGCAAGAGCACGCTGATGAACCTCCTCGGGTGCCTGGATCGCCCGTCCAAGGGGCGCTACCTGCTCGCGGGCCACGACGTGTCCGACCTGGACGCCGACGCGAGGGCCTTTGCCCGCAACCGCTTGATCGGCTTCGTGTTCCAGGGCTTCAACCTCCTGGCGCGCACCAGCGCCCTGGAGAACGTGGAGCTCCCCCTGGCGTACCGCGGGACGCCCTCCCGCGAGCGCCGCCGCCGGGCCGCCCAGGCCCTCGCCCGCGTGGGCCTCGGGGACAAGCTCAACAACACCCCGGCGCAGCTCTCGGGAGGACAACAACAGCGGGTGGCCATCGCCCGCGCCCTGGTCACCGAGCCCCGGATCCTCCTGGCCGACGAGCCCACCGGGAACCTCGACACCGCCACCACCGAGGAGGTCCTCGAGCTCCTGCAGAACCTCCACCGCGAGCAGGGCCTCACGATCATCATGGTGACCCACGAGGCCGACGTGGCCGCCTGCGCCCACCGCGCGGTCACCGTGCGCGATGGAAAAATCGTCCGCGATGACAAGCTCCCCTCGCCCCGCCAGGCGGGAGCGCTCCGGGAGGTAGGGTGACGTATGGCCATGTGGTTGATGGCCCTACGTCTCGCGGTGTTGTCGCTCTCGCGCAACAAGCTCCGGGCGGGGCTGACGGTGCTCGGGATTCTCATCGGCGTGGCGGCGGTGGTGGCGATGACGGCGCTCGGGGAGGGTGCCCGAGGGACCATCGAGGGGCAGCTCGGGGCCCTCGGGGTGAACCTCCTGTGGGTGTGGCCCGGGAGCAACACGTCCAGCGGGGCGCGGGGCGAGGTGGGGAGCGCGGCGGCGCTCAACGAGGACGACGCCCAGGCGATCGCGCGGGAGCTGGGTACGATCCAGGCCACGGCGCCGATCCTCGGGGCGAGCGCCCAGGTGGTGGTGGGGAGCCGCAACGTGGCCACCAGGGCCGTGGGGAGCACCACGGACTATGTCCGTGTACGGAGCTGGGGCCTCCAGCGGGGGCGGTACTTCACCGAGGCGGACGTGCGCACCGCGGCCAAGGTGTGCCTCCTCGGGGAGACCGTGCGCCAGGCGCTCTTTGGCCGCGCGGACCCGGTGGGGGAGACGGTGCGCATCGGGCGCGTGCCCTGCACGGTGATCGGTCTCCTGGCGGTCAAGGGCCAGGGGTCCTTCGGCCAGGACTACGACGACACGGTGCTCATGCCCATCACCACGCTGCGGGCGCGGATCCGCCGGGCGTCGGGCCGGGACGTGGACCAGATCATGGTGAGCGCCCGGGACGCCGCGGTGATGCAGCGCGCCCAGCAGCAGGTGATCGCCCTCATGCGCCAGCGCCACCGCATCGGCGCCGGCGAGGAGAACGACTTCATCGTCCGCAACCTCCAGGACATCCAGAGCACCTTCGAGAAGACCCGCAGCACCCTCTCCACGCTGCTCCTTTCCATCGCCTTCATCGCGCTCCTGGTGGGCGGCATCGGGGTGATGAACATCATGCTGGTCAGCGTCACCGAGCGCACCCGCGAGATCGGGATTCGCCTGGCCGTCGGCGCCCAGGCCCGGGACATCCTCGCGCAGTTCCTGGTGGAGGCCGTGGTGCTCTCCGGCGTCGGCGGCGTGACCGGCCTCGCCCTAGGCGTGGGCGCCGGCTACGGCCTGGGCAAGGCCATGGACTGGGCCGTGCGCTTCTCCCCCACCGCCGCGGTGGTCGCCCTCGGGACGTCCTCGGGCATCGGCGTGGTCTTCGGTTACTTCCCCGCCCGCCGCGCCGCCCAGCTCGACCCCATCACCGCCCTGCGCCACGAGTGACAGAGTATGTCACTGTCGGGAACTGGCCAGGGGAGCTTTCGGCCGGGACAATGACGTAGGATCGGGCACAACCGACCGGAGGACTCTCATGGATCGCTACTTTAGGGTGTTCAAATTCGTGGGCCAGGTTTTCGGCATGGCGGGCCGAAACCCGCGGCTCTTCGCGCCGCTCGGGCTGAACGTGGCCTTCGCGGTGCCGATCAACATCGCGCTGGTGATCGCGTACATGCTCACCCGGGAGTCGCTCCCGGCGGTGGCCTGGGTGCTCAACGCCGCGGGCGTGGTGGCGCTGTACTACACCGACTACTTCTGCAACGGCCTGGCCGCTTCGATGATCTACGACGAGGTGACCGCGGGCAACGCCACGCTGGGCCAGGGCTTCCGCCGGACCCTGCGCTCCGCGGGGGGCATCCTCATCTTCGCGACGATCTCGGGCTTCTTCGACCTCATGGCCAGCTACGCCCAGGAGCGGGATGACATCCTCGGGAAGATCTTGATCGGGATCGTCCGGGCCGTCTGGACCACGGCCACCTACGTGGTGATGCCCACCATGGTGATCGAGGGCGTGGGCTTCGGCGCCGCCTTCAAGCGCTCCAAGGAGCTGGCCGAGAACGACCCCACGGGCGTCGGCGCGGGCGTCATCGGGATGGGGCTGGTGACCTTCCTGATCTCCCTGGCGGGCTTCGGGCTGGCGCAGTTCCTGTTCTTCACCGTCGGCGGGGTGGTGGGCTTCCTGGGGCTCTTCACCATCGTGAACGTGGTGTGGGCGGTGACGGGCTACCTCAAGATCACCTACTTCACCTGCTTCTACCTCTGGGCCCGGGAGTGCGCCTCCCGCAACGCCCAGGACCCGCGCCTGGCGCCCGCTCCGCTGGCCGCCGCCCTCGCCTGAGAGGGTTCACCCTCTGGGTGGCGCGTCGCGTCCCCCCGGGCCATGATGGTGTCCCATGGCCCCTGCGCCTCCGTCCCAAGGCTCCCTCGCAAAGAAGGAACTCGTGCGTGAGGTGCGCCTCCAGGGGGCGCTCCTCGGGGCCATGGTGGGCGCCATGTGGGCCGAGGAGCTGGTGGACCAGTTCGTCTTCCACGGGCGCTTGAACTCCTTTGGCATCCACCCTCGGGAGCCCAGAGGGCTCCTGGGGATCCTCACGGCGCCCTTCCTCCACGCCAACTTCGCCCACCTGGCGGCCAACTCCATCCCCCTCCTGGTGCTCGGGCTCTTCGTGATGGCGCGCAGAAAGCGCGACCTGGGCTATGTCTTCGCCCTCTCGGCGCTGGTGGCGGGGGTGGGCACCTGGGTGTTCGGCGGCGGCGGGACCGTGCACCTCGGGGCAAGCACGGTGGTCTTTGGCTTCCTCGGGTACCTCCTGGCCCTCGGGGTCTTCGAGCGGAGCTTCTGGACCATCGCCGGGAGCGTGGTGGTGTTCTTCCTCTACGGCGGGGCCCTCTGGGGCGTCCTCCCGGGCGTCCCGGGGATCTCCTGGGAGGGGCACCTCTTCGGGCTCCTGGGGGGTGTCCTGGCGGCCCGGGTGCTCGCTCGCCGGAGCGTGCGGCGCTCGTAGAAAACTGGCACACTGCGCCCAACGGGTGTGGAAGCTCCCTCCATGAAACGTTGGTCCCTCGCGGCGGTGGTGCTCACCGCGCTCCTGGCGCCCTCGGCGGCGACCGCGCGGAGCGTGAGGGACGAGCCCTACCCCTACGAGACCACCTGGAACGCCGCGCTCCGGCTCCTGCGGATAGACCTCGGCTGCACCATCCAGGAGCGGGACCAGGAGGTGGGCTACTTCACCTTCACCTGGCGCGAGGGCACGCGCACCTACCCCGGAAGCGTGGAGCTCGTCCGGGCGCAGGTGGACGGCCGCGCGGGCACCCGGGTGATCGTCCAGGTGCCGCAGATGCCGACGTACGTGGAGACGCTGGTGCTCTCCCGCCTCGGCCGCAAGCTCCGCACGGAGTACGGCGAGCCGCCCGCGCTGCCGCCGCCCCGCAGACCCGAGGCTCCACCCCCCGGGGACCCGCCACAGACACCCGCAAACCCGGGCACACCTACACCACCCGACACGCCAACCAACCCCACGAATCCAGCGCCTCCCACGGCGCCGGTGTTGCCTTCGCCCACGCAGCGGCCGACGATGCGCCCGGAGGGGCCCCACTACGAGCCCGCGCCGCGCGGGGAGGACTGACCGGGCGATGCGCGCGGGTGCACTCATCCTCGCGGTGGGGGTGCTCAAGCTCGCCGTGGGCGTGGTGGTGTACCGCGAGGAGCTCGCGAGGATCGCGAGGGCTGGTGTCTTCGGCGCGGTGCAGGGAGACCAGAGCGTCGGGGCGGCGGCGGTGTGGTTCCTCTTCGCGGGGGGGCTCCTGGTGCTCCTCGGGGCCGTGGTGCTGGAGGGCGAGCGCGAGGGACGCCCGCCATCGCTCCGAACGGGCATAGGGCTGGTGGCCGTGGGCCTCGGGGCCGTGGCGCTGATGCCCGCCTCGGGGGCGTGGCTGCTCCTGCCGCTCGGCGGGTGGATCGCGTGGAGGGCCCGGCGAGCGTCCTGAGCGTGCGCTACCATTCTACTCGCGCACCGAGGTCCGCGCAGGGCGCACGATCCATCTCATCGGGAGCTGAGTCCGGGCGGCCTACGCCTCGCTCGCCTCCGGGGCGTGGGCCTCACGGAGCGCGCGCGCCAGGCCGCGGTCGTAGGTGTCTATGTGCCTCACCAGCCACTCGCACAGGTAGCGCATGGTGAGGGACATGCTCTTCTCGTCGAGGCCCACGCTCAGGCTCTTCAGGTCCTCCAGGAGCTGCCGGTGGGCGCCCGCGTGGTGCGCCCCGCCCCGGGGGTCGTAGGCGTCGCAGAGGCGCTCCTCGGTGGCGAAGTGCTCCTCGGTGTAGGCCACCAGGGCCCCGAGGGAGGCCACCAGGCGGTCGCGGTCCCGGCCCTGCTTGAGGTCATCCCCGAGCTGGTTGATCAACCCCGCGAGGTGCTCGTGCTGCCCGTCGATCACCGGGACGCCTACGCGGCGCGCGTCGGACCACTCGACGAACACCGCCCGCACCGCCGGGCGGGCGCGGTCTGTCTCGGCCACCGTGAAGCATCGTTTTCCCGCGCGCTTGGCGGCGTACATCGCCCCGTCCGCTGCGGCCACGAGGCCGTCCAGGTCGTCACCGTGGTCGGGAAATGTCGCCACGCCCACGCTCACGCCCACCTGGCAGGTGCGCCCGGAGACCTCGATGGGCCGCTCCAGGGACCGCACCACGCGCCCGGCCACCAGCGCCGCCGCGTGGATGCCCCCGACGGTGGACAGCGCCAGCGCGAACTCGTCCCCGCCCAGGCGCGCCACGGTGTCCGTCTCGCGCACCACGCCCCGGAGCCTCACGCCGACCTCCCGAAGCAGCGCGTCCCCCACGTCGTGGCCGTGGGTGTCGTTCACGGCCTTGAAGCCGTCCAGGTCACACAGGAGCACGCCGAAGGGGCGCCCCGTCCTGCGCGCCCCGAGGAGCGCCTGACGCAACCGATCAAGGAAAAGCGCCCGGTTGGCCAGCCCCGTCAGCGGATCCAGGAAGGCCAGGTAGCTGAGCTGGGCCTCGGCCCGGCGGCGCTCCGTCGCGTCGGTGACCGTGAACACCACGGCTCCGGGGAGCGCCGGGTCGTCCGCCCGCACCACATCAAGCTCCGCGTCGAACTCCGTGCCCCCCGCCCGGAGCATCCGACACCCGAGGCGCGTCATCCCCTCGCCCACCTCGGCCAGGGCCCGCTCCACCCGCTCCAGGTGCCCCTCGGCGATCACCTCCCCGAGGGGGCCCGCCGTGCGCTCCTGGGGCCAGCCCAGGAGCGCCCTGAGCCCTGCGCCCGCGAGCACAAGACCGTGACCCTGCGCCACGCCCCAGGCCACCAGGCGCCCCTCAAGAAGCGTCCGCCCTGCGACCGCGGCAAAACGCCCCACCCCTTGCCCCGTGGTTGTGAGCTCGTCCATGGGCCGAGGATCGGCGCCGACGGGAGCCTGCTACTTGCGCGAAATCACGAACGGAGCGGGGATGGGAGGCTCTTCAGACCGTGAGGTGGCCCTGGAGCATCTGGACGAGGTTGGCCTTGCTGGTGAGGCCGACCTTCTGGTCCACGAGCTGCCCGTTCTTGAACAGCATCACCGTGGGGACGCCTCGGATGCCGAAGCGCTCTGGTGTGTTGGGCGAGTCATCGATGTCCAGCTTGGCGACCTTGAGCACGCCCTTGTAGTCCTGGGCGAGGGAGTCCACGATGGGCGCCAGGGCCTTGCAGGGGCCGCACCACGTCGCCGTGAAATCAAGCAGCACCGGCACGCTGGAGCGGAGCACCTCCTGCTCGAAGGTCTGGTCCGTCACGATCTGCACATTTTCTGACGCCATCGGAAACGCCTCCGTTCTGGACCCGCAACATGCGACCGCCCAGGGCCCGTGTCAACGCGGCGACGCCCGCACCACCGCCTCGACCACCTCGGCCACCCGCTCCGGGGCGAGCCTGCTGCGGGCGCCGTCCGCGTGCCTGGGGGCGCCGCCGATGGTGCTCCCGCCGCCCCAGCCGGGCTCGATGGCCGCCAGCGCCTCCAGGAGCTCCGGCACGGGGAAGCCCTTCACGAACTCCGACCGCTTGGCCACGGTGTACGCGTGGGTGCCGTCCCGCAGGGGCGTATGGATCACCACCCGGTGGTGCCCGTCGTTGAAGAGCCGCGCGTGGACGCGCACCCCCAGGGAGCGGGCCAGCACCCAGGCGGTGCCCTGGTACACCACCTCGTAGCGGTCGTCGTGCTCGAAGTGCTCGGTGTACGCCAGCGAGGCCCCGTCGGCGTACACCGACACCCTCCGGGCTACTTCCTCCAAAAGCGCCCCGAGGCCCGCCCCGTCGAGCTGGTAGTAGCTCCCGTCGGCCCGGGCCCGGGTCTCCGGCTCCGAGAGCCACTCCAGGATCTGCGGCATGTCCCCGGCCACGGGGTACGCGCCCCCGAAGGCGTCCTGGAGGCCCGCGTTCTGCACCAGCCGCGTGATCATCGGCTCCCGCGCCCGCTCCGGGTGCCGCAGGAGCCACACCGCCAGGACCGTGTCCAGGTCGATGTCGTTCACGTACACCGTGAAGGGCTCCGGGTCCATCCCGAGCACCAGCGCGTCGTGCACCTGCTCCGCCGTGCTGCGCGTCGCATGCCGCACGCAGCGCCCGTGGTGGTCAAAGCTGTAGCTCTCCCGCTCCGCGTGGATGGCCGGCCCCTGCACGTACCCGTCCAGCGCGATGCTCGACGGCGGCAGCGCCTGGAAGGGCACCGTCCGCCCCCGCTCGATGATCAGGGCCTTCACAGTCCCTCAGCCGTCGCGGGAGGCCAGGAGGCGCCGGAGGTTGCGGCGCTCCCAGTCCCGAGCCCTGGTGTAGTCCTCGAACGCGAGCTCTCGCGTGCGGAACTCCTCCGTGTGGTAGCACCGCCGCCCATTGATCACCGGCATCGGCACCACGTGGTGCAGGAGCTCATGGTAGAGCACCCACTCCAGGAAGTACAAAGGCACCCAGGCCTGGTCCAGCGCCGGGTGGATGCGTATCAGCGCCTCGTCCAGGTAGTACGTGCCCATACGAATGGTGCGCCGCCGGGAGCTGGTCCGTAGCCCCGAGGCGCTCCGCCCCCAGGTGACCGCCACCGGCGCCATGGCCGGGAAGTACCGCCCCACCAGCGAGGCCAGCACCGCCGAGAGGTCAAACACCCGCCCGCGCGTGGCCCAGGGCCTCCGGGGCACGCGCCGACGGTGGATCCGGTGCTGGTTCTCCGCAATGAAGGTGTCAATGCTCCGCCCGGCCCCCTCCTCCCCATGGGAGAGGTACCGCCCCACGGCGTCCAGCACCCCCTCCGGGGCGTCCAGGAACATATGGTGCAACCGCACCCGGCGCAGGGCCCCCTCGCGTCGGATGGACAGCATGGTCCGGCGGTTGTCCGTGATGGACACCACCAGGGGAGCCCCCACGGAGCGTGAAAGGTGCGCCTCCAGCGCGCGCCGCGGGCCCTCCTGGGGGTCCGCGGGAGAGACCCCCCAGAGCCCACCGATGCGAACGGGCACCACCCCGGGTTTCGGAGCGGCGTGCAAAACCTGCGCAAAGGCTAGCTGACCTGGGGTCTCGGACCGACCCATCGCGCAAAATGCTATGAAAACACGCCCGCCCGGTCAAGCGAAGACGTCCGGGCCTTGGCCACGGAGAGCACCGGGGCCCTGGGGCGCTGGAGCTCCAGCCTGCCCCGCCCAGGAAACCGGGGAAACCGGGTCAGGCAGGCCCTGGCGAAGCGCTCCCGGTACGTCCTGGCCAGGGCCTGGAGGCGCTCGCGGCCGTCCCTCTCCCGGGGCCCCACCCGCACCAGCGAGAGCCTCCGGGGGTCAAAGGTGGTCCGGGCCGCCCTTCGGAGGTCCTGGGCGGTGACCGCCAGCACCTCCCGGCGGCGCTCCGCGGGGCTCTGGCGGTCCTCGAAGAGCTCCGAGGTGCCGTAGTAGTCACAGAGCCCGTGGGCGTCGTCCTCCAGGGTGTCCAGGTCAAACGCGTAGCGCCGGTGGACCTTCTCCACCTCGTCCCGCGTGGGGCCGTCCTGGCAGAGCTCCCCGAGGATGGACAGCACCTCCCCGAGGAGCGAGTCCACGCTGTCATGGGCCACCGAGGAGGCAACGTCGAAGATCCCCGCGTCGTCAAAGAGCTCGATGGCGCCGTTGACCTCGTAGGCCAGGCCCCGCTCGTCACAGATCCTGCGGTGAAGCCTGGTGCTCATCCCGTCGTCCAGCACCCGCAGGAGGAGCTCCAGGTGCCTGCTCCGGGGCGAGCGAAGCCCCACCGTGGGGAAGGCCAGGCGCACCGCGCTCTGGCTCCCGGGGTGCGTCACCAGCGAGGTGCGCAGCCGCGACTGCGACGGACGGAACGCCACCGGCGCGCTGGCCGCCCCGGGCTCCAGCCCCGAGAAGGCCCGGGTCACCGCCCGCTGCATCGTCCGGTGGGCCATGGGGCCCGCCACCACCACGGCCATGTTCCGCGCCCGGTAGTACCGCCCGAGGTGCTCCCGCAGGTGCCTCTCGGTGAAGCGCTCGACGTTCTTCACCGACCCGGTGATGGGCATGGCCAGCGGGTGCCCCAGGAACACCCTGGCCCGCACCACGTTGTCCGCGTTGATGTCCGTGCCGTCCTCGTCCAGGTCCTCCAGGATCTCCTCCCGGACGATGCCCGTCTCCACCTCACGGTCGGAGAACACCGGCTCCGTGAACACCTCCCCCAGGAGTTGGGCCCCGTCGGCCAGCGCCCCCGGCGGGAGCGTCAGCTCGAAGCGCGTGAAGTCCCCGTGGGTCGCCGCCGCGAGGCTCCCCCCCAGGGCCTCCACCTGGTGGTTGAAGGCCGACGCCGTCGGCAGGCGCCGGATCCCCCGGAAGAGCATGTGCTCCAGGAAGTGCGACAGCCCGTTGGTCCCGGGCGTCTCGTGCCGCGACCCCACGTGGATGTACGCCGAGAGCACCGCCCGGTGCAGGTGCGGTCGCTGGACCGTGACCACCCTCAAACCGTTTGGAAGCCTGCCGTACAAAACCGTGTGCATCGCTCCTCCAGAATGGCCCAACACCCCCCCCGCGCCAACCACCCTCGGTCATTCTCTGACACAACCATGTGAAATCATTGCATAAATTGCCGATTTCATCCTGGCCGTGCGTTCAGTTCTGCTCCTCCTCGCCGGCCTGGGGGGGCCTCAGGAGGGGGGAGGTGCCCACCCGGACCTCCCCGAGGCGCTCGGCCTCGGCCCGCATGCGGGTGAGGTAGAGCACCAGGGCCTCCCGCTGGCGCACCCCGAGGAGGGTGCGGTAGCTGACCGCGGTGACCAGCTCCTGGCGCTGGCGGGCGAACTCCTCCCGGGTGGCCACGGTGCGGGAGCCGTCTTTATGGCGCAGGACGAACCAGTCGTCCCCCACCTGGAGGGGGGCCTCGGCCAGGGGGTGCTCGGGGGAGAGGGCGAAGGCCGCCCGGGTGAGCACCTCGCCGTGCTCCAGCCCGTCCACCACGGAGCCCTCGCGGTTGAACTGCTGGCTGTCCGTGGCCTCCGGGGCGCCGAGGTCCGCGCGCTCCATGGGGGTGAGAGACACATTGGGGGCCACGGTGAGCGCCGCGGGAATCGCCCCGCGGTAGAACTCCTGGAGGGCGGCGGCCCGGAGGGCGCGGGAGACGGCGTCGAGGTCCTCGCCCTGGGAGAGCCTCCGGTGGGCGTCCCGGGCGGCCTGGGCCAGGAGCTCATTGGCCCGGGCGGCGCGGTAGAGCCTCCGGGCGATCTCTCTCCGGACGTTGGGCTCCGGGACGTTGCCCTCGCGAGTGTCCAGGAGCTGAATGATCCAGAGCCCCTCGCCCACCTCCACGGGCTGCGAGACGGCGTTGCGGGCCAGGGCGTTGGCCGCGGTCCAGTAGGGGGCTCGGGCCTCGTCGGTGTCCCGGGAGGGGGTCCTCCAGTCGGTCTGGCCCCCCTCGGGCCAGGTGCTGTCCTCGGAGTACAGCCTCGCCAGGCGGACGAAATCCGCCCCCGGGGCCGCGAGCTGCGTGCGCAGGGCCTGGGCCCGCTGGCGCACCTCGCCCTTCTGGGCGTCCGTGGCCCCGGAGGGGAAGCGCAGGAGGATGTGCCGGGTCAGGAGCTGCCGGGGGAGGCCCTGGTTGTTCTCCCGGGCCGAGGCGTACTCCCGGTCGATGTCCGCCCGGTGGGCCTGGGCCCACGCGTCCACGGCGTCGTCGTCGTCGCGCACGAGGTTGCGGTAGAACCGGCCCTCGAAGCGAAGGTACCGCACGGCGGTCTGGTCGTGGCTGCGGCGGTAGTCCCGCCAGAGCTCCTCGTCGCCCACCTGGACCGAGGCCTTGACCACCTCCCTCATACGCTGGGCGAGCATCTCCCGGGCCATGATCCTGCGGATGTCCGCCACGCTCATGCCGTAGAGCGCCCGGTAGCGCCGGTTGGCCGTGTCCCAGGAGAAGCTCTCGCCTCCGCCGGTACAGTTCAGGGGGTTGATGAGCTGCCGCCCGGAGTACCCGATGGCGCTCTCGGACGACAGCCCCACGGAGATGAACACCCGGCAGTTGCGCAGCTCTTCATTGACCTGGGCCTCGGTCACCCGGAACCCGAGGCGCTCGGCCTCCTGGGCCAGGAGCTCCCGCTCGATGAGCCCGTCCAGGACGCCCTGGCGGAGGGTGCCCGCGGCGGCGGTGTCGTCGAGCTGGGTGCGCACCACCTGCGGCACCAGCCTCCGGGCGGAGGTGTACTCCACCTCGCTGACGGTGTACCCGCGGACCTTGGCCACGTAATGGATCTTCCAGTCGCTGGAGCTGCAACCCCGCGCGCCGGGACCCCAGCTCACGCCGAAGAGCGTCGCCAGGGTAGCCACCATCAGGATCAGGAAGAACGACGAAGAGTGCTTGCGGAGATCGTCCAGCATGGGGGTCCTACGGTTTTCCTCCCGAGGGCGCAGGGGTATACTCGCCCCCTCCCCCCCCACGCAAGGCGCCCCCGGGGGGTGGGAAAGCACCCAATGCCCGTGTTGACATCCCCGGAGGGGGGGAGCCATACTGCCCGGCCTCAAGGAACCCGAAGGCCCCGAGCATGTCCCTGAATACCGTCCAAAAGGCCGAAATCGTTGAGAAATACCGCACCGCCGAGGGCGACACGGGCTCGCCGGAGGTGCAGGTGGCGCTGATCTCTGCCCGGATCAACCACCTGACCGGACATTTCGAGGTCCACAAGAAGGACCACCACTCCCGGCGGGGCCTCCTCAAGCTGGTGGGCCAGCGCCGCAGGCTCCTGGAGTACCTGAAGAGCCGGGACGCCAACCGCTACCGGGCGCTGATCGCCCAGCTCGGGCTCCGGAAGTAGCGCACTCACCGCCCCCGCGGAGGGCTTTTCCCCAACAGGGTCCCACCCGGCGCCGGCGAGGCGCCCCGGAGGGTCCTCCGCGAGGTGCAGCTCCCTCGGCACCAGGAGGGGCGTTTCTTCCGGTCTTCGCTTCGTGGGCACGGTCGCGGGGGCAAACCACCCGCCGCGTCGCGTGCGTAGGAATCGAGGACACCGAACAACCGCTCCCCGCTGGCGCCGCGTACAACCACCGCAGAGCCTCGCCGGCGCCTGGAGAGCGATCCATGTCCATCATTCGAGAGAGCGTCGAGATCGGGAACGTCACCGTGACCCTGGAGACCGGGAGGCTGGCCCGGCAGGCCCACGGGAGCGTATTGGTCAGCGCCGGGGAGACCATGGTGCTGGTCACCGCCTGCGGGAACACCGAGGAGCGCCCGGGGGTGGATTTCTTCCCCCTCACCTGTGACTACATCGAGAAGACCTTCGCCGCGGGGAAGATCCCCGGCGGGTTCTTCAAGCGCGAGGGGCGGCCCCGGGACGAGGAGGTGCTGACCTCGCGGCTGATCGACCGGCCGTGCCGCCCGCTGTTCCCCGAGGGGTACAAATGCGACACGCAGGTGATCGCCACGGTGCTCTCGGCGGACCGGGTGAACCCCTCGGACGTCCTGGCCCTGACCGGCGCGAGCTGCGCCCTGCACCTGTCCGACGTGCCCTGGAGCGGCCCCATCGCCGGGGTGCGCGTGGGCCGGGTAGACGGTCAGCTCATCGCCAACCCCACCTTCCAGGAGCTGGAGCGCTCGGACCTGGAGATCGTGGTGGCCGCCAGCCGGGACGCCATCGTGATGGTCGAGGGCGGCGCCGACGAGGTCACCGAGGACGACCTGATCGACGCGCTGATGTTCGCCCACCGGAGCGTCCAGGGCGTGCTGGACCTCCAGGAGCGCCTGCGCGAGGCCGTGGGCAAGGCCAAGCGAGCGTTCACCGCGAAGCTCCCCTCGGAGGCCATGGCGCACCGTGTGCGCGAGGTGGCCGCCCCGGGTCTTCAGGAGGCCATGAGGCTCCGGGTGAAGGGCACCCGCTACGCGCGCTTCAAGGCGCTGCAGAAGTCCACGGTGGAGGCCCTGAGGGGGGAGTTCCCGGAGCAGGACGCGCTCTTGAAGCTGGCCTTCCACGACGCCCAGGCCCACGCGATTCGCACCATGGTGACCGACGAGGGCGTGCGGATTGACGGTCGGGACACGGTCACGGTCCGGCCCATCACCTGCGAGGTGTCGTGGCTGCCGCGCACGCACGGCAGCGCGCTCTTCACCCGGGGCGAGACCCAGGGCGTGGTGACCACCACCCTGGGCACGGCCCAGGACGAGCAGAAGATCGACGGCCTCGTGGGCGAGCGCTGGAAGCGCTTTCTCCTGCACTACAACTTCCCGCCCTACAGCGTGGGGGAGGTGAAGCCCATGCGCTCCCCCGGGCGCCGGGAGGTGGGCCACGGCAATCTCGCCGAGCGTGCGCTCCTGCGGATGATGCCCACCAAGGAGCAGTTCCCGTACACGGTGAGGGTGGTGAGCGAGGTGACCGAGTCCAACGGGTCCAGCTCCATGGCCACGGTGTGCGGCGGGACCCTGTCCCTGATGGACGCGGGGGTGCCGATCAAGGCCCCGGTGGCCGGGGTGGCCATGGGGCTCATCAAGGAGGGCGACAAGGTGGCCGTGCTCACGGACATCCTGGGCGATGAAGACCACCTCGGGGACATGGACTTCAAGGTCTGCGGCACCCGCAAGGGCGTCACGGCCATCCAGATGGACATCAAGATCGACGGCCTCTCGCGGGAGATCCTGGACAAGGCCCTGCGCCAGGCGCGGGACGCGCGGCTGCACATCCTCGACCGCATGCTGGCCACGCTCCCGGCGACCCGGACGGAGCTGTCCAAGCATGCCCCGAGGATCACCACCATCAAGGTGAACCCCTCGCAGGTGCGGCTGGTCATCGGCCCCGGGGGCAAGACCATCAAGGGCATCGTGGACCAGACCGGCGTGGCCATCGACATCGAGGACGACGGCTCCATCAACCTGGCCAGCAGCGACAACGCCGCCGTGCAGCGCGCCATTGACATCATCCGCGGCCTCACCGCCGAGGCCGAGGTGGGCGCGGTCTACAAGGGCACGGTCAAGCGCCTGATGGACTTCGGGGCCTTCGTGGAGATCTTCCCGGGCACCGAGGGGCTCGTGCACGTGAGCGAGCTGGCCCACCGCCACGTGCAGAACGTCGGCGACGTGGTGAAGGAGGGTGACGAGGTCGAGGTCAAGGTGCTCTCCGTGGAGGAGGGCACCGGCAAGATCCGGCTCTCGCGCCGCGCCGTGCTCCCGCTCCCCGAGGGGGACGAGGGCATGGTCGCCAAGGAGCGCATGGAGCGCGCCCACGCTGACGGGCCTCCCCCCTCCTCCCGCAGCCGCGGAGGCGACCGCGGCGACCGCCGCGGAGGCGACCGCGACCGGGGAAGGCGCTAGACTCCCTCGACCATGACAACTCCAGTTGACACCGTGGTGGTGGGCGCCACCGGGGCCGTGGGCGCGGCGATGCTCCAGGTGCTCGCGGACCGGGGCTTTCCTGTAGGGAGGCTCCGGGTGGTGGCCTCCTCGCGCTCGGCGGGGGGGAAGGTCACTTTCCGAGGCCGGGAGCTCACGCTGGAGGCTCCGAGCGCGGAGGTGTTCCGCGGGAGCCGCCTGGCGTTGTTCTCCGCGGGCGCGTCGGTGTCTCGGGAGTGGGGCCCGGTGGCGGCCCGGGAGGGTTGCCTGGTGGTGGACAACTCAAGCGCATTTCGCATGGACCCGGAGGTGCCCTTGGTGGTGCCCGAGGTGAACCCCCAGCGGATCCCGTCGCCGCCTCGGGGGATCATCGCCAACCCCAACTGCTCGACGATCCAGCTCATGGTGGCGCTCAAGCCCCTGCACGACGCGGCGGGGCTTGAGCACGTGGTGGTGTCCACGTACCAGGCGATCTCCGGCAAGGGGGCCCGGGCCGTGGCGGAGTTTGACACGCAGGTGCGGGCGCTCCTCCAGGGGGAGCCTCCGCCGGTGAGCGTGCTGCCCGGGGTGCTCGCCGGGAACCTGCTCTGCGACTGGAAGCACGAGCCCAACGGCTTCTCCGAGGAGGAGCTGAAGATGGTGGCCGAGAGCCAGAAGATCCTGGAGCTGCCGGGGCTGCGGGTGTCCCCCACATGTGTGCGGGTGCCCGTGCGCAACGCCCACAGCGAGAGCGTCTGGGCGCGCTTCTCACGCCCCCTCGGGCGGGAGGAGGCGCTCGCGGTCCTCCGTCGGGCGCCCGGGGTGCTGGTGTCCGACGCCATCGGGCCGGGGAAGCACCCGCAGCCCCGGGAGGTGAGCGGCCAGGACGAGGTGTTCGTGGGGCGCGTGAGGGAGGACCTCGGGGACCCTCAGGCGCTCTCGCTCTGGGTGGTGGGGGACAACCTCCGCAAGGGGGCCGCCACCAACGCCGTCCAGATCGCCGAGCGGTACTTCCAGGCGTGACAAGGGCGCCACCGGGGGCGCTCGCGCCGTGCCATTCTGTCTCCAGGGGAAGGTCGGAGCTGTTGAATTCTCTTGAGATTTCCGCCAGTTCCGCTGGCACGGGGCTTGCGGGAGGATCGGCCATGCGACGCGGGCTCGTGGTGCTGGGGCTGTTGTTCTCGCCGGCGGTGGCCTCGGGGCAGACCTTCTCTTTCCAGACCCGGACGGCGGGCTCCGAGGCCCGGCGGACGGAGGCCGGGGGGAACCTCCTGGGGACCAACCCCATCGGGCTCCGGGACTGCGCGACCAACGAGCTCTGGACCTTCCAGGTGAACCTGAGCGCGGGGCTCCAGGGGATCCAGTACTGGCTTGGGACGAGCGCCACGGCGTGCGCGATGACGGCGAGCCGGTACCAGTCTGGCGGGACCGGGAACCCGTCGTGTTTTCCGATCATGGACGCGAGGGCCCAGCGCAGCGGGACCCCGCCCACCACGGACCGGCTGGAGGTGAGCTCGCAGTACCTCGTGGCGCCGTTGACGGGAGGGGACTGCCGCCGCGGGATGGCCACCACCAGCAACCTCCTGCACTACCTCACGGTGCTGTCCACCCCGTTGTCGGACATGAGCGTGGTGGGGATGACGTACCAGATCACCGTGGACCTGGTGGCGCCGCCGGCGCCCACGGGGGTCACGGCCACGCCGGGGGAGCGGTCGGTGACGGTGCGCTGGGCCACGACGCTCACGGGGACCAGCACCACCGAGGACGGCGGGGCCGTCACGGGGCCCACCTCGGACCTGGCGGGCTACTGGCTGGTGTGCCAACGGGTGAGCGGAGGCGCCTCCACCATGGACGGCGGCGCCGAGGACACCGGGGCCGTGGACGTTGGCAGCGGGTCCTCGGGCGCCTGCCCGGACTTTACGAACTTCGACACCAACGACGACAACCTCTTCGTGCGCGTCACGGGGAACCCCGGGACGCGGCCCTTCGTGTGTTCGGAGGCGCTGCTCCCGGCCTCGGCGGGCGGGGGCACGGCCACGAGCCTGGAGAACGGCGCGCGCTACCGCGTGGCGGTGGTGTCGCAGGACACCGCGGGCAACCGCAGCGCGCTGGCGGTGGCGTCAGGGTGCGTCACGCCGCTGCCCGCCACGGATTTCTGGGAGTACTACCGAGCCCGCGGGGGTCGGGCGGAGCCTGGCTATTGCAGCGCGCTCCCGGGCGCTGGTGGCTCCGCGGGGGTGTGGTGCGCCCTGGGGCTCTGCGCGGCGGCCCTCGGGCTCCGACGGAGGGCGCGATGAAGCGCGCGGCGGTGGCGCTCTCGCTGGCGGCGGCGCTCGAGGCCCCGGAGGCCCGCGCCCAGCTCCTGGAGGTGTTCGCTCCGGACCGGGGCAGGGAGAGTTTCGAGAGCCCGCAGAACTTCGCCTTCGAGCTCCGGGGAGGGCCCTACTACCCGGTGACGGACAGCGAGTTCGGGGCCGGGGCCCGGAGGCCCATCGAGGAGATCTTCGGCACGAACGATCGGCTGTACCTCGGGGTGGAGTTCGACTGGCAGCTCGTGCGCTTCAACTGGGTGGGCTCGCTGGGCCTCGGGGTGGCGGGCGGCTGGGCCTCGCTCTCGCGCCCCGCGAGGGTCACGTCCCAGAGCGACACCGGGGAGACGGCGCTGGGCGCGGAGACCGGGCAGAACACCACGCTGACGGTGCTGCCCCTCGCGGCGCTGGCGGTGGTGAGGCTCGACGGCCTGGCGCGCAACACCGCGGTGCCGGTGATCCCGTACCTGAAGCTCGGCGTGGCGTACACCGTGTGGTGGAGCTCCTTTGGGGACGGGCTCTCTCGCTTGAACGAGCAGTCTCCCACGCGCACGGGGGAGGACCCGGCGCTCTTCGGCCGCGCGGCGCAGGGCGGGTCCCTGGGGCTCCAGTGGGCCGCCGGGGTGATGCTCCGGCTGGACGCCTTCGAGCCCCGCGCCCAGCGGGCCTGGGACGCCAACATGGGCGTCAACCACAGCCACCTGTTCATCGAGTGGACCCAGAACGACGCGGGCACCCTCGGGTCCCGGCCGCAGCTACGGCTCGGCTGGGCGAGCTGGGTCGTGGGCGTCGAGCTGGAGTTCTGACGCGCGGCGCGCTTGACATGCGAACAGTGAGGCGCATGGTGAGAGAATGAGCGACGTGGAGAACCTCACGCTCCTGGTGCTGCGGGAGATCCGAGACGAGATCAAGGTCACCAACAATCGGCTCGACCAGACTGTCGCACGGCTCGACCAGACCGTCGCACGGCTGGACGATACAAACAGCCGCCTCGACAACACCATCCTACGCTTGGACCGGGTGGTGCAGGAGCAGCTCCGTCAGGCGACGCTCCTGGTGGACATGCGCAAGGACCAGGAGAAGATGGCCAACGCGCTCGTCAACCTCGACGAGGCCGTCCGGGGCCTCAACAGCCGCCTGGACAACGTGCTCCTCGGGCCCTTCGGGCAGACCGTCCGTGACCTCGACCGCCGCGTCACCTCCGTGGAGGATCGCCTTTCGACCGTCGAGCGCCGCGGCTAGACCACAGGTCCCGTTACCCGACCGCGCCACGCACCACGGAGGGCTCCGGCCAGGGCGCCGCGAGCCATTGCTTGAGCATCGCCACCCGCTCGGCGCGGTCTTCGATACGGTCCACCAGCGCGCGCACGTCCGCGCCGGTGAGGGCCCCCATGAGCAGCGGCCTGAGCGGGTCGTCCCGCAGGCGCGCGTGGACGCTCTTGCGCGCGGCGCGGTCGAGCTCCCGGCCCCCGAGGGCCTCCGCGGACCACCGGGTGAGCCTCGCCGACAGCTCCGCCCAGAGCGCGTCCCCGAAGGGGTCCAGGTCCTCGGTGCCCTCCGGCGGTGGCCTGCGCACCGGGGGCGCCCCGCCCCACTCGGCCACGTCTGCCACGGCCCCCTCGGTGGGGATCTCCACCAGGAGCACGCTGCCGCGGACCGGGACCTTGTGCAGCCCCACCACCCTCACGCCCGCCACGGAGCGCTCGATGCGCGCGTGCAGGTGCCCCGTGAAGCAAACCCTGGGGCGCACCTGCGCCACCAGCTCGGCCTGGCCCTCACCCACCAGGGTCCAGCGCCGGGGCGTCCTCCCCGGCGGAGCGTGGACCTCGGCGGCCTCCCCGCCCGGTGGCTCGTGCAGGAGGAGCACGTCGAGGCCCCCGCGGGCGCCCTCCTCCAACCTCTGGATGTCAGCCCGGGTGTAGTGCCGCCGGGTCCAGCCCGTGAGCCGCTCCTTGCGGTAATCCGAGGGGCCGAAGCATCCCCCCACGCCCCCCACCCGGAGGCGCTCTCCCTGGTGTTCGATGGTGACCACCTCGCCCCAGGGGAGGAACTCCAGCCCGGCCAGCACCTCGCGCCTCGGGAGGGCCTGTAGGTAGTCAAAGTCCTCGTGGTTGCCTGCGATGAAGAGCGTGCGGCGAGGCACCATCCCGCGGTCCAGGAGCTTGCGAAAGCCGCCGGAGTCGCCGTGCTTCCGGGTGGCCTCGTCCAGGTGCGAGGGGTCCGGCCACACCCCGAAGTCACCCACGTGGAGCACGCACGCTACCTCGCGCCCGACGTCCGCTTCGAGGCGGGCGACGGCGTTGTAGAGGGCGTCGAACTCTCCGTGGGCGTCCCCCGCGGCGGCGATCAGCATCGGGGCACAGGCGTAGCGCTCCCAGCGCCAGGGCGCCAGCGCCGTATGCTAGAATGACCCGACCCACGGTGCAGGACGACACTGTCATCAAGGTGGCACTGGTGACGCTGGCCGCGCTGTGCCATTGCGACCCTGCCCCCGGCGCCGCGCCCGTGGACGGGGCCGCGGTCGTGGACGGCCCCGCGCTCGCAGACGCCGCGCCCGAGGGGCTCCAGCTCCGACCCCACGCGGTGAACATCGTCGACGCGGAGGCCGCCCGCGAGGTGCGGGAGTATATGCTCGGGCGCGCCTCGGTGCTCCCGGCGGGCGCCCGCGCGTTCCTGGCTCACTTCGAGGACAGCTACGATTTCCTCTACGTCTTCACCGACGGCCCCGTGGAGGGCGCCACCGCGGCGGCGAAGTTCAGCGTCGCGCGGCGACCGTTGCTCCAGGGCCTGGGCCTGTCCCGCGCGGCGAGCGACCCTCGCTACCCCGCGGGGCGCCTGCGAGGCGTCGTGGGCGTCGTGCTCAACGCCGTGGGCAACGGGCCGACGCTGCACGAGACCCTGCACTACTGGGGGATGTTCTTCGACGCGCGCTTCGGCTTCGGCCGCGATCGCGACACGAACTTCGGCCCCCACTGGGGCCTCGCGGACGTCGCCGGGCAGCTCGGGGGCTTCGATCTAGGCACCGTCCGCTGCGCGGCGCCCCCCGACGCGGCGCCCCCCTGCGCCCCGGACCCCGACGGGCTCCTGCGCATGACCGCCGCGACCTTCGGCCCCAACGCCAACGGCGGCGACGCCAGGGCCTACGCCCCCCTGGAGCTGTACCTCATGGGCCTCCTGCCCCGCGCGGAGGTCCCCTCGCCCATCACCGTCTGGGAGGGCGGACACTTCGTCTCCAGGGACCCTCGCACCGGGAGGATGCTCTTCGAGGTCCGCGCCACGCGGACCGTGACCCTCGACGCCATCGTCGCCCTCCACGGCGAGCGCCCCCCGGCGCCCCCGGAGGAGCGCGCCTTCCGCGGGGCCTTCGTGGCCTTCTCCGAGGCACCGATGCCCGCCTCGCGCCTGGACGCCCTGGAGCGCTGGGCGGCGATCTTCGGCGACGACGAGCCCTCGCGCTCGCTCCTGTCCTTCGCCCGCGCCACCGGCGGCCGCGCCACCATGAACACCCGCCTCGGACCCGCCCGCTAGAGCCGTCGCCGCGGCACAGACCGCTCCGTGGAGGCCGCACGCACGGCCCGCACCCCGCCGCGGGATCCGGTGGGGCAGCTCGGACCCCGCCGCGGAAGCCGCCCGTACAGCTCGGACCCCGCCGCGGGATCCTGCGGGCCAGCTCGAGCCGGGCCGCGGGATCCGCACGTAAGCTCGAGCCGGGCCGCGGAAGCCGCACGTAGGCTCGATCCGGGCCGCACGATCCGGTGGCCGGGTCCGAGCCCGGCCGTGGTACCCTCGGAAACCGGTGGCAGACGACGTGATCGCCGGGGCCCTGGAGCGCGCCCGAGAAGCCCTCCAGACACAGACCCTCGGGAGCGCTTCGCCCTTCGCCGCCGCCGAGGCGAGGGCCCGGGCGCGCTTCGCCCGCTGCCCCGACGACCACGCCGCGCGCCTGGCGTACTGGCGCGGCCGCGAGCCCGGAGGGCACCCCTCGCACGGCGACGACCGCTACCGCTGGGAGCTCCTGAGCCGGCGTTGCCCGTCCGAGGGGGACCTCCCGCCGTCGGCCCCCTGGCGGGCCTTCCGTCAGGATCTCCCCAGGGACCCGGACAAGCTGGAGCAGGCGCTCTCCCTGCCCCTCGCGGTCTGCGAGGGCCTGGAGTACCTCCTGGAGCGCGCCGAGGACCCCGACCCCGGCCTCGCGGCGGAGGCCAGGGCGCTCTTTGACGAGGCCCACCCCGTGGCCCGGAGGGACTACGCGAGCTTCGTCCAGGGGAGGCACCCCTGGATGGACACCTTTGCCCTGTGGTGCCTGGTGCGCTGCCCGCGCGCGTTGGAGCGCCTGCACCCGCTGGCCGTGGCGCTCGCCACCACCTACGCCTCGGGCGCCGAGCGCGGCGTCCTGGGGATGCAGTTCCCCTTCGCGCAGGTGCCGCTGACGTCCGCGTCGGCGCACGTGGCCAGCGCGGCGTGGACCCTGGGCGTGGAGGTCTCCCGGCTCCCGGCGCTCGTCTCCGTGGTGCGCGCAGGCCAGCGCCCGGACGGGGGCTTCGGCGACGGAGACAGCGCCTCCGACGCGCTCACCACCCTGGCCTGCGGGGAGCTCCTCGGGCGCCTGGACCCGGGCTTCGACCTCGGGGGGCCCGCGCGCTGGCTCGCGCGACACCAGAGTCCCGACGGGCTCCTGAGGGTCTTTGGCCCCGACGCCCCGTGGCTCACCGCCGCCGCCCTGGGCCTCTGGGACGACCACCGACGGCCCTTCTCCGCGCGCTTCGTCTGGCCGCAGACGCAGCCCTCGGCGCGGGACCGCAAGACGGGGCTGCCGTTCTATGCCTGGTTCGATGACCTCACGGCGGTCATGGGCGCGCTCCCGGGGCTCTCCTCCGCGGGGCTGGAGCTGGCCTTCCTGGACCTGGCGGGTTTCCGGGCCTTCAACAACGCCTACGGCCAGGAGCTCGGGGACCGCGTGCTCCAGGCCTTCGCGGAGTTCCTCCAGGGCATCCCCGAGGCCCGGGCGGTGCGCGACGGCGGCGACGAGCTCCTGGTGCTTGGAGCCCCCGGCCGCGCGAGCCTCCGCGCGAGCCTCGACGCCCACCGGCTCCGGTGGCCCGAGCGCTTCCGCGCGCGCTTCGGCGCCGAGGCCCCGCCCGTCGCCCCGAGGATCGTGGTCGCGCGCACCACGGGGGCCGCGCTCCGGGCGTGCCGCGAGGCCCTCGGGCGCGCCGTGGGCGCCTTCAAGCAGCGCAGCGCAAGGGTGCCCCCGGAGGGCGCCCTAGACCCCACGGACTACGCCGTCACCCTTTGACAGCGAGCGCGCCCTGCGCAGGCAACTCTCCTTCTGCAATTCGGCCAGCGACCTGGGACCTCGCACGGCGACCTCACCCCCCCGGCCCCCATTGGCGTCAAGCGCCATCAGATAACGGTGTCGTCGGGACCGATCCCCCGAGTCGCCGTGGCGCTCGGACCTCGCCTGGGGTTGGGCGGTGGAGGCCGGGGTTGGGCGGTGG
>JACRDB010000103.1 GCA_016218725.1 Deltaproteobacteria bacterium | reverse complement strand
GGCCTCCTGGTTGGTGTAGGGCACGTCCCTGTAACGATGCTGGCAGCGCCAGGGGTACTGCTGGGTGCTCTCCTCCCCGGCGGCCTTGCGCTCCTCGCGAGCCTTGGTGGTCGCCGTGAGGGTGTCGCAGAAGTCCTGCACGACCTGCTGGACGGACTGCGCCGACAGGCCCGGGAAGCGCCCCCTGGCCCACCGCTCCCACCGTGCCTTGGAGGGCCACTCCCACTGAAAGCGCCGGACCACCGCGTGCATCGACACGAGCTTGTTCCAGAGCTTCGCCGCCGCGCTTCGTGCAGCGGTGAAGGTCCTCCACTCGGCCTCCGTTCTCGGCAGCCACGCGATTTCGGTGACACGGTGACCCATCGCCCTCCTCCCTCCGTTACCACTGCGCGCGTCGCCTTCAAGCGCAAACCACCTGGCGTGGACATTGTCTGGCAGGCGTGGGTATCGCTGGGGCGCTTCACCCTCGGCCTTCAGGCCGAGGCCCTCGCGCCTCGTCCGCTGGAATGGTAGACCACGGCGGGGAGCGGGTCAGGCCCTCGCGCCCACGAGCCCTCGGGGCTCTTCAGCCTCCGGGCGCAGGGCGAGGTACAGGAGCGGCCCGACGCTCCCGGTGGCCGCGGTGAGCGCGAGGTACGGCCAGGGGCTGACCCCCCGCCGCGTGGCGTCGCGGTAGAGCCACGCTCCCACGAGGGAGAGGGCGATGCACAGGTCCACGGCCAGCGTGCGCCCCATCCACGTTCCCGTGGCGAGCTCCACCATGGCGGCGAGGCCCTCGCGCCACAGGGCCACGGCGGTCAGGGCGCTGAAGTCCACGAGGGCGAACAGGGTGACGAGCTTCTTCCAGTTCATGGTCGGTCTCCGTTGGGCGTTCTTCTTGGGAGGCCGTCGTCGGCCTCGGGCGCCCGGAGGGACCCTTGAGCAGCGCGCGTGCCAGGGGCCCGTAGCCCTCCCGAGGGTCGGGTTTTCCAGGGGAATCGTGCGCTCGGGCCCGCGCCCGGCGAGCGCGGCGTTGCAGCGCCGCAACGCCTGCGCGGTGCGCTCCTGCAACGGGTGAACTCCAGGGAAAGCGCCGGTCGGACTTGACCGCGTTCAAGTGCAGCGCCTCGGGCCCTTTTCGGGGCCTCGGGCCTTGCGCTACGGAGGGCGTACCATGTTGCCGATACAGATCCTTGGTGCGGGCGTCGCGGGCCTCTCGCTGGCGAGGGCCCTTCGGCGTCGGGACCTTCCCTCGACGGTGTACGAGAAGGCCCCGGCCCTGCGGGACGGCGGCGGGGCCCTCACCCTCTGGTCCAACGGGGTGAAGGCCCTGGAGGCCCTGGGGATCGACCTGGTCGCCGCGGGTCGGGCCGTGCGCCTGGAGCGCGCGGAGCTCTGGAGCGAGCAGGGCCAGCGCCTCGCGGCGATCCCGGTGGAGGAGATGAACCGCCGCCTCGGGTGCCCCAGCGTGGTGGTGCGCCGCAGCGACCTGATGGCGGCCCTCCTGGAGGACACCCCCTCCGGGGACCTGCGCTGGTCCGCCGCGGTGGAGGAGCTGTGCCACACGGAGCGGGGCGCGGCGCTGCGCTTCGCCGACGGGACCGAGGTGGAGGGCGCCGCGGTGGTGGGCGCCGACGGCCTGCACTCCTTTGTGAGGGACCGGCTCTTTGGCGCGGGGGGTCTGCGCCCCACGGGGCAGGACATCTGGATGGGCTATGTCCCGCCGGATCGGAACTCCCCTCCGCCCGGGGTCACCGTGGGGGTGGTGGGCCGCGGGCAGCGCTTCTGGATCGCCAACACGGGCAACGGGGAGGTCCACTGGTACGCCGTGGTGGGGCCCTCGCGGCGCGCAGGGGTGCGGGACCAGGCGGACCTCGCCAGGGCCTTCCAGGCGTGGCCCAACGGCGCCCTGAGGTTCATTGAAGACACGCCCCCGGAGGCGCTGAAGGTGGTGGACATCACCGACCGGGCGCCCTTGCAGCGCTGGAGCATTGGGAGCGTCACGCTCCTCGGCAACGCAGCGCACCCTCACACCCCGGACCTGGGCCAGGGGGCGTGTCAGGCGCTGGAGAGCGCCGTGTGCCTCGCGGAGTCCCTCGCGACGGCGCCCACGGTCCCGGAGGCCCTCGGGCGCTACGAGGCCCTGAGGGTCGAGCGGGCCAACACGGTGCAGCGCTGGAGCCGGCTGGTCTCCGACACGAGCATGCCCGAGGAGCGCGCGCGCTGCGCCCTGCGGGACCTCTCCTGCCGCCTCGCGCCGCCGGCGCAGTGGCTCGCCTCGCTGGAGACGCTGCTGGTGCCCGGGACACCCCCGTGGAGGGCCCTGGCCCCGTCGGGTTCCCTCGGGGTGCAGTGACCCAATTCGATCACGGCGCGGGGGCCTCCTCGCGCTCCGCGAGGAGCCTCGCGGTGAGGGCGACGAAGTCCTGCGCCGTCACGATCCCGACCAGGCGCCCGTCCTCCACCACCGGGAGGCAGCCGATCTTGGCGTCGATCAGGGCCCTGGCGGCGTCCACCAGGGGCGTGTCGGGGCTCACCGTGCGCACGTCTCGCTGCATCACCCGCGCGACGAAGGTGGCCTCCTGCCGCTGGTGCTCGGCCTCCGCGGGTTGCGCCGCCAGCGACGACGACGCCATGCGCAGGAGGTCCCCGTGGGTGACCAGCCCCACCAGGCGCTCGCCGTCCACCACCGGCAGGTGACGAAAGCGCAGGCGGGACATCCATCGCTCGAGGTCCTCGAGGTTGTCCTCCTCGTGGAGCACCGTGACATGGCGGGTCATCACTTCAGCGACGGTCCTGGGCAGCGGGTTCATGCTTGGAGTTCAGTGCAAGCGCCGCGCCAGCCAGCCGAACTTGAATACTCACGGCGTCGGAGATGCCCTGCGCGCAAGGGGTGCGCCGCGGTTGGGTGGTACACTGGGTCCATGGGAAAGGCATGCTCGCGTTTCTTCTCGGGAGGGTTCGCGCTCGCTGCGGCGGTGCTGGTGGCGGCGCCTGCGTGGGCGCAGGAGTTCCGCTATGTGCGCACGGTGCCTACGGGCATGGGCGTGGAGGCCTCGTACTTTGACAGCGAGCGGGGGCACGTGGCGGTGTTCAACCCCTCCGGGGCGGGGCGCTTCCTCCGGACGGACGGGACGCTCCTACGGACGGTGAGCGCGCCGTCGACGGGCTTCCTGGACGCGGCGGCCTACGACACGATCGGGCACCGGGCGCTGTTCCTCACGCAGGACTGCACGCTGACGGAGGCCAACCCGGAGACCCTGACCATGACGGCCACCCGGCGCCTGGGGCACGGGATGTCCATCTGCGCGGGCCTCGGGGTGGGGCGGGACAACAACCTGTACATCGCCTCCTACGGGACCAACGAGGTGGTGGTGCTCGACCGCACGGGCGCCACGCTGGTGCGGAGGATCGCGTTGGCTTCCTTCCGTTTCTCGGGCATCGACGGCCTGGCGTACATCCCCGGCAGCGACAACATCCTTGTAGCGAGCAGCACCGGCGCCGGCGCCGCGGTGATCTCCCCCACGGGGGCCGTGGTGATCGCCCCGGGGGCCATCGGCGCCGCCCGACCGCTGCAGGGGACGACCATCTCGGTCCCCGACGGCCTCACGTCCCTGTGCGCCAACGGGCACGTCTGGCTCTGCGAGGCGTACAGCCCTCAGTGCTACGACTTCCAGCAGACCACGGGGGACCGCTCCACCTGCGGCTGCCACGAGACCGGCGGGGCCAACGCCTGCGGGGGCGCGACCCCGATCTGCGACGACGACACCAACAACTGCCGGGGTTGCCTCGCGGACAGCGAGTGCCTCGGCGGGACGCCGGTGTGCGACACGGCCTCGGGCCGCTGCGTGCTGTGCACCACGATGAACGCCCGGGCCTGCGCGAGGAGCCCCGACGGCCGGGCCTGCATTGCAGCGGCCGGTGTCCCGTCCTGCGGCTGCGCCACGGACGGTGACTGCGGCGGCGCCACCAGCGGCCGGGTGTGCGACCCGATGCCGCGGCGCTGCGCGGACGGGTGCTCGACGGCCCCCGGGCGCAACGGCTGCCCCGCGGGGCTCCGGTGCACCTCCACGGGGAGCGAGCCCGGCCGCTGCGAGGAGGTCCCCGATGCGGCGCCCATGGACACGACGCCGGACACGGCCCCGGACACTACCCCAGACACGACGGCAGACACCACCCCGGACACGGTCCTCGACACGGCCCCGGAGGCCGCGACGGACACCGCCCCGGAGGTCGCGCAGGACCTTGGCGCCGCGGACACGAGCCGCGACGACACCGGTCCCCAGGGTCCCCAGGATACCAGCCGCCCGGACCCGAGGGACGCGGGCGCGGACACGTCGAGTTCCCCTACTCTCGACGCGGGGACCGACGCCGGGACGCGGCCTCCCGCGACGGCGGAGCAGGGCGGGTCCTGCGGCTGCCGCGCGGCGGGCGCCGGGGGCGGCGCTCGCTGGGGCTTCCTCGCGGCGTGGGCGGCGGCGGGGTACCTCCGGCGGCGCTCCTCCCGGCGGGCGTTACCGCGCGGTAACGATCCCCGATCCGCTGGAAATTCCGACCCTCCAGGGCGCCTCCGCCCTCAGAAGGACCACCCCGCGCGGAACTGACGCCCGAGGCGGCCGGTGACGTCCTTGAGCACCGCGCCTACACCCTGGTACTCGCCCAGCACCTCCGCGAAGGCGTCCACCAGGGTCTCGGCCTCGGCGCGCTGGAGCGTCAGCGGCGGCACCACCTTGAGCACGTTCCAGTGCTGCGAGGCCGGCTGGCACAGCACCCCGCGCTCCAGGAGCCGCACCGCCGCCCACTGGCCGAACATGGTCCGTGCCACCCCCTCCACCACGCCCGGCGCCAGGCGGCTCACCCAGCCCTTGTCCGTGGGCCCGAGCTCCACCGCCAGGAAGAGCCCTCGGCCTCGCACCGCCCGCACCAGCGGGTGACCGTCGAGCCTGGCCCGGAGCGCCCCGAGGAGCCACGCCCCGAGCGCCCGCGAGCGCTCCGGCAACCCCTCGTCGCGGAGCACCTCCAGGGTCTCGTGGGCCGCCGCGCAGGAGAAGGCGTTGCCACCAAAGGTCGAGAAGTGCGCGTCGTAGCGGTCCAGGGAGCCAAAGGCCCTCGCGTGGAGCGCGCTGCCGGTGACCGTACAGGCGATCGGCGCCACCGCCCCGGAGAGGCTCTTGGCCAGGCACAACACGTCGGGCACGAAGCCCTCCTGCTGGTATGCAAAGAGCGTCCCGGTGCGCCCGAGGCCCACCTGCACCTCGTCCAGCACTAGCACCGTGCCATACCGCGTGCAGAGCGCCTGGGCCTCCGCGAGGTAGCCCGCGGGGGGCTCCAGGGCCCCCATCTCGCACAGCCCCGGGTCCACGATGAACGCCGCCAGGCGCTTCGCTTCCAGGGCCTTCTTGAGCGCCCCGAGGTCCCCGAAGGGCAGCTCCACGCAGCCCCCGAGGAGCGGCTCGAAGGGCCTTCGCATGCGCGCCGTCCCAAGGATGGAGAGGGTCCCGAGGGTGGTCCCGTGGTAGCCCCCGGCGCAGTACGCCAGGCCCGACCGCCCGGTGGCCGCCCGGGCGAGCTTGAGCCCTCCTTCCACGGCCTCGGCGCCCGAGTTTGAGAACAGCGCCACGTCCAGCGAGGGCCCCGTGTCCTCCACGAGCCGGGCCGCGAGGGCCCCCTGGTGCACCGAAGGGCCCACGTGCACGAAGTTCAGGTGCTCCTCGTCGAGGTGGCGCTTGAGCCTCGCGATGATCCTCGGGTGGTTGTGCCCGAGGTTGGCCGCGCCGAAGCACGCCAGGGCGTCGAGGTAGCGCCGACCGGTGTGGTCCCAGACCCAGACGTCCCTCGCGCGGACAAAGGCCCTGCCGTAGCCATACACCCCGAGGAGCTTCACCAGCGTGGGGTTGACGTGCCGCGCGTACGCCTGCACGCCCGGGTGCTCCCGCGCGGGCGACGGGTCCTCGGGGCTCACGCGCCGACCGTGCCCAGGGCCTGGTCGACGTCTTCGAGCAGGTCCTCGGGGTCCTCCACGCCGACGCTGTAGCGCACCAGGGCCTCGCGGATCCCGAGGGCGCCGCGGGCCTCCGGGGTGAGCTCGAAGTAGCTCATCAGCGCGGGCATCTCCACCAGGCTCTCGACGCCCCCGAGGGAGGGCGCGATCCTCGGCAGGCGCAGGGCGTCCACGAAGCGCCCGGCCCCCTCCAGGTCCGTGGCCAGCTCGAAGGTCACCACGCCCCCGAAGCCCTTCATCAGCCGCGAGGCCACGGCGTGCGAGGGGTGCGAGGCGAGCCCCGGGTACCACACCTGCCGCACCCTCGGGTCGCCCTCCAGCCTCCGGGCGAGGGCCATCGCCGTGGCGTTCTGCCGCGCCACCCGGAGGCCCAGGGTCTTGATCCCTCGGAGCACCAGGTACGCCGCGTGGGGGTCGCACACGCCTCCGAGGACGTTCCTCAGGTCCTTGACGAGAGACACCAGCGACATTTTGCCCGCCACCACGCCGCAGAGGACGTCGTTGTGGCCGGCGAGGTACTTGGTGGCCGAGTGGACCACGAGGTCCACGCCGAGGGCGCAGGCGCGGAGGTTGACGGGCGTCGCAAACGTCGTATCCACAAGGGTTCGCACGCGCCTCGGGCGGGTGAGCTCGGTCAGCCGGTCCAGGTCGAGAACGGTCTGGTAGGGGTTCGTGGGCGCCTCGGAGACCACCAGGCGCGTCTCCGGGCGCAGGGCTCGGGAGAGCGCCTCGAGGTCCCCGCCCGGCACCAGCGTATGGGCCACCCCGAAGCGCGAGAGGGTGTTGGTCACGAACTGCCGGGTCTGGCGGTAGCAGTCGGAGAAGAGCACCACGTGGGAGCCGCTCCCGACCAGCGCCAGGATCGCCGTGGTCACCGCGGCCATGCCGCTCGCGAAGGCCAGCGCCGCCTCGGCCTGCTCCAGCGCCGCGACCTTGTCCTCCAGGGCCCGCACCGTGGGGTTCCCGTACCGTCCGTACTCGTCGCGCTCCAGGCGCCCGGCCTGGCACTCCACCAGCTCCGCGGTGTCCCGAAAGGCGTACGTCGCCGTCTGGACGATGGGCACGGTCACCGCGTCGTGGGCGCGGGCGCGGGCCTCGCCCGCGTGGACGCACGCCGTGCCGGGTCGCTGTCGGGGTTGGGTCATGGCCGGGAGCGTACCCGCGGAGGGCCTCTGGATGAAGGTGTGGCAAGCTCTCCCCATGAACCGCGCTCTCGCCACCCTGATCCTTGCCCTCGCGGTGCCCGCCTGTGGAGGCACCGTCTCCCCGCCCCCCGCGGCGGACTCCTCCACGACGGACTCGGCCGTCGCGGACAGCGCCGTGCTTGACACCGGCGCCTTGGACAGCGCCCGCCCCGACGTGCCCGCGCCGGACCAGGCCTCGGAGGCCACCGTGGGAGACGCCTGCGCCATCTCCTGCGCGCCGCCGCCGCCGGGGTGCCGCTACGAGGGCCCGGTCACCTGCATGCCCCCGAGCTGCGGCCGGCTCGTCTGCGCCGACGGTGGCGTCGCCGACGCCCCCGCGGCGGACGCTCCCCCGGCGGACGCTCCCTCGGTGGACGCGCCCCCGGCGGACAGGCCCTTGACGGACACGGCCGTCCTGGACACGGCCCCCGCGGACCGCCCTGGCCCGGACGCCCCGACCGGGGACGGCGGCGTGGCGTTTACGTGCGGCGCGCTGACGGTGCCCTGTCCCCCGTACACGGGGCGCTGTGGGGGCGACGCGGACTGCGCCATCGGGTTCCACCAGCGAAACTGCTGCGGGGACGTGCAGGCCATCGGGATCGAGGCGATGTACCGCGCGGCCTTCGAGGCCGCCGAGGCCCTGTGCCGGCCCGGGTACCCCGCCTGCGGCTGCCCCACCCGAGGGATCCAGGCCGACGACGAGCGCTGGACCTTCACCCGGGACAACGTCGGGGTGGCCTGCCGGTCGGGGCGCTGCACCACCTTCGTCCGGGCCATGTAGGATCCAGGGCGATGCTCACCCAGGAGGACCTGCGCGTGAGGACCGTGGGCCCCCCGCGGTTCCCCTCCCCCCTTGGACTGTCCACCACGCCGGACGATCACATCCCGGACTATGTCCTGGACTCTGCCCGCGTCGCCCTCGCGGTGGAGACCGACCACGAGGGCCCGCTGGAGACGCTGTACTTCGAGAAGGCCGGGCCGAGGGAGCGCATCGCCCTGGACCCCACCACGGTGCGCGCGGGGATCGTCACCTGCGGCGGCCTCTGCCCGGGCCTGAACCACGTGGTGCGGTCGCTGGTCTTCGAGCTGCACCACAAGTACCGCGTGAGGGACATCCTCGGGTACCGTTATGGCTACGCGGGCCTCGGGCCCGGGCGCGAGCCGCCGCTGGACCTCGGTCCCTCCATCGTGCGGCACATCCACCGGCTGGGGGGCAGCCTCCTCGGGCTCTCGCGGGGGCACCAGCAGCCGTCGGTGATGCTCGAGACGCTCGCCCGGGACGGGGTGAACGTGCTCTTCACCATCGGGGGCGACGGCACCCTCCGCGGCGCCCACGCCCTCGCCCTGGAGGCCGAGCGCCAGGGCCAGGCCCTCTCCGTGGTGGGCGTCCCCAAGACCATCGACAATGACGTGCCCTGGGTGGACAAGACCTTCGGCTTCGACACCGCCGTGGAGCTCGCATGCGTCGCCGTGGATGGCGCCCACACCGAGGCCCTGAGCGCCCTCCGAGGGGTCGGGATCGTCAAGCTCATGGGGCGCGACGCGGGCTTCATCACCGCCGCCGCGGCCATCGCCTCGGGGGAGGCCAATTTCTGCCTGGTCCCCGAGGTGCCCTTTGACCTCGAAGGCCCCCACGGGCTTCTGGCCGCCGTCGAGGCGCGCCTCCGCACCCACTCCCACGCCCTGCTGGTGGTCGCCGAGGGCTGCGCCGCCCGGGTCTTCGACGCCTCCCGAGGGGCCCTCGACGCCTCAGGAAACGTCCGCTACGCCAGCGACACCCTGGACATCGGCCCCTACCTCCGGGAGCGGCTCCAGAGGCACCTCCAGGATGTAGGTCTGAATCCTACCATCAAGTACATTGACCCCAGCTACATGATCCGAAGCGTGCCTGCGAACGCGAGCGACGGGATCTTCTGTGATGCCCTCGCGCGCAACGCGGTGCATGCGGCGATGGCCGGGCGGACGGACGTTGTGGTGGGGCGTTGGCACCGGGTGTTTACGCACCTGCCGTTGACGGTGGCGACGGCGACGCGCAAATCTCTGGACCCGGACGGGGCCCTGTGGCTGGCGGTGACGGAGATGACCGGGCAGCCGCCGCTGGTGCCCCGGCACCCGGGGTGGCGCCGCTCGACGAGGCCCGCGGCGGGGCCCCGTTGACGCGCAGGACCAGGCTGGAGGAGGGCGACCCGATGAGGAACCGATGGACGGATGGGGCTCGGTGGCTGTTTGGGAGTGCCCTGGCGGTGGCCTGTGGGTCCGAGGCGTCGCTCGGGAAGGAGCGCGACGCCAGCGCTGAGGCAGAGGTGTCTGACGCGGGCGACAGCGGGGAGACCCTGGACACGCCCACGGACCTCACCCTGGACGGACCGGAAGGCCGCGTGGACGGCGCCGCAGACGCCGCCGCGGACGCCCTCGACGCGCACCTGGACGCGCCCGGGGAGCTCGCCCGGGACGCGGTCGACGCGCGCCCGGACGCCGCCCTGGACGCCCCGGAGGCCCCCTCCGACGGTGGGGCCTTGGGCCGAGGGGCGCCCTGCACCCGGGACAGCGAGTGCGCGGTGGGTGTGTGCCATCCCTTCCTGCGGCGCTGCGGTGAGCGCTGCGACCGGGGCCTGGCCGCGACCTGCCCCGCGGGCACCACCTGCGTGATCCCTGGTGACAGCGCCGGGGTCTGCATGGCGACCTGTACGCCGTGTGCGGCCAGCGCCTGTCCCGTGGGGTACCGCTGCGCGGGGTCGCGTCTCGGGGAGCCGGGGAGCCCCACGGCATGCGTCCCCGAGGACCTCACGCTCCCGAGGCCGACCTGCGGCGACGGGGGCTGCGCATGCGGGCCCGAGAGCTGCGGGGGGGCCGCCTGCGGGAGGAGCCCCTGCGGTTACCTCTGCGGTGCCTGCGCCCCGGGGATGGGCTGCTTCGGCGGGCGCTGCACGGCAACCTGCCCAGGGACACCGTGCTTGGACGTGACCGGCCAGGGCATCTGCGAGGGCGGCCGCGGCGCCGAGCGCTGCCCCGGGAACGCCAGCTCCCTGCGGCTGTGCACCTGCTCCGGCGGCGGCCCGACGGCGTGGATCAACTGCGCGACGAGCTGCGCCTGCACGCCGTGAGCAGGACCAGGCGTCACGGCGCCCAGATGTTTCGAGACACCGTGAGCATCACCAGGAGACGGATGGTGTTGCCGTAGTACCCCGACCCCGCGAAGGGCGTCTCGACCAGGTAGGTCCAGAGCGCGTCGAGCCAGGGCTGGAACGCGACGTCCACGGCCGCCGCGGCGGCGAAGGGCGCGATGAACGCCAGCTCCGCCCCCGAGGCGATGCGCGTCCCGTCGAGGCGATAGCCCGTGGCGACCCGCGAGGGCGTATCCGCGGTGGCCCGTCGCGCCCAGAGGGTCATGGTCCGCGCGGCCTCGCGGGCGCGGGGCTCGCCGTGCAGGAGGAAGTCCGTCGCGATGCGCCAGGGCGTGCGACACGCGTTCCAGTAGTAGTGCCCGTCGTGCTCGGTCTCCAGCCACCCGGCGGGAGCCGGCCGCGGGCGCAGGGTGTTCATCCCGACGGCGAAGTCCGGGAGGAGCCCCGTGCGCCCTCCCATTCCCTCCGCGGTGAAATCCCGTTGGAGCGTCGCCGTGACCTCGTACGAGCGCGACAGCACCGTGTCCCAGGTCCGGTCTGCCGTGAAGGTATGGAATGCACGCAGGTGGTCGTACATGTAGTCTGACAATCGCGTGCCGTCTCGCTCCTCGGCGGTGGTGGCCCAGTCACCGACCAGGAGAGTACGCGAGGAAGGGTGGACCTCCCGCCGGAGGATCGCCGCGAGGATGCGCCGGGCGAGCGAGGCGTAGTCCATGGCGCCGGCGGAGCCCCACTGGCGGTCCGCGAGGAGGAGCGCGTAGGCGATGTCGAGGTCGCCGTCGGTGGCCGAGTCGGAGCCCTCGATGCTCCGGCAGTCGCGGGCCTGGGTCCAGGCCATGAGGGCGGGATCAATGGCGCTCGGGTGGTCCTGGTAGTAGCGCACCATCCCATCGAAGATGGTGCGCGCCTCGAAGTCGTGGCCAGCGAACCAGACCACGAGCAGCATGCCCCAGCCGTGGGCTTCGGAGACCGTGGCCCCGGAGGTCTCGCCGGTGGTATCCACGAGGTACCTCCCGGCTCCGCAGCGCTGTCTCAGGTGAGCGGCCTTCCAGCGGTCGTAGAGCGCCGCCACCGCGCCGTCCATGGACGCGGTCGATCGCGACGGCGTCACGGAGCCCGCCGCGAAGGCGTGAGGGTGCGACCCGAAGGGGAAGGCCGGGGTTCCCGGCGGGCGCGCGGCGTCCGCGGCGGTGTCCCGCGGAGCGTCCGCGGTGGCGTCCGGGCCGAGCTCCCCCGAGGAGTCCAACGGGGCGTCTGGTGGCCTCGGTCCAGGGTCCGACGTCGGGTCTTGAGCCGCGTCGAAGGAGGTCTCCGGGGCGGTGTCCGGCGGGCCCGCCGGCGGGGCCTCCGGCGCGACGTCAGACGGGGCGTCCAGGGGGGGCACCTCGGGGCCGTCCGTAAATGAAGCATCGAACATCGCCGAGGTATCGCTCCGTAGCGTGTCCGCCGAGGGCTCACCATCGTCGAGGGCGTCTGCGCGGTCGATCGTGGTGACCTCGGAGAGGTCGGCCTCCCGGGCGTCAGGCGCACCCCCGGGCGGCGCCGTGGCGCCGCTGCATCCGACGACGGGCGCGAGAGCGAAGACCAACCCGAGCCAGCGCCGCATCGGGTGATGGTACCACCGCGCTACCCAGGCCGAGCTCCGGTGATGTACTCTTGGAGGAGCCGCAGCTCGAACTCCTGGGCGCGGGTGACCCACCGGACCAGGTCACCGATGGATACGAGCCCGAGGAGCTCCCCGTCACGCACCACCGGGAGGTGGCGGCAGCGGTGCTCGGTCATGAGGTTCATCGCCTCGCCGATGGTGCAGTCCTGCGGCACCGTCATGGGCTCGCGGGTCATGACGTCACCGACCAGGGTGACGGCGGGGTCCCTCCGCGCCAGGATCACCCTGCGCATCAGGTCCCGCTCGGTGAAGACACCCGCGAGCCGACCTCCGTCGCGGACCACCAGCGCGCCGACGTGGCGCGCGCACATGGCGTCCACCGCGTCGAGGACGGTGGTCCCCGGCGAGACGGTGTGCACCGTCCGTCCCTTGTCATCCAGAATGACGCTCAGCTTGTCCATGGCCCCACACTCCTCGGTTGAGGTTCCCTCCCCCGAGGGTACACCTCCACCGACCGCAGGCCAGCGCTGGGACCCTCCGCGGGTCACTCGGGCAGCCTGGCGCCGACCTCGCGGGCCTGTGCTATTATTCGGTTTTCGTAAGCCGGGTCCAGGGCCTTCAGGGGGTGGCTGGCCGTGAGCTGGCCCATGAATGGCGGGTGGATCGAGTACCCGAGGAGGGCCTGGAGCGCCGGTGGCATCTCCCTCGCGACCTCCACGGGCACAGCCAGGGTGAAGTTCTCCTGCTGCCTCGCCCAGGGCTGGCAGTATTGGTGCGAGAAGGCGCACCGGGGCGCCCCCGTACGGTTGGCCCCCCCACGGTGCACGAGCGTCCCCGCGAAGACCACGCAGGCCCCCGCGGGCATCACCACCGGGACGCACTGCGACTCCAGCGCATGCTGGCCCTCGGGGGCGTCCGCGTGGAGCTGCCCGGCGAGGTGAGCGACCTCTTCGTCGCTCCAGCGGTGGCTGCCGGGGACCACCTCGGTGCCGCCGTTGTCCGCGGTGAAGGCGTCCACCGCCACGATCGTCGACAGCGAGATCATGGGCCGGGGCCTGGGCACCGTGTAGAACAGGTCATCGGCGTGGAAGGGCTGCGGGGTCTCCTCCGGGCCGAGGCGGATGGCCTGGCTCGCCGTCAAGAGGTAGCCAGGTAGCAGAAATCGCTGGCAGAGGCTCTCGATCCGAGGGTCCAGCGCGAGCCTCCAGAACACCCTCGCCCGGGCCACCAGGGTGTAGAGCCGCTCCGTGGCGTAGCCCTCGAAGTTGTTGCGCCCGCGCCTCCGGCCCAGGTAGAGCCCCAGCACCCGGCGCACCTCGGCGAGGTCCTCCGGCGTGAGGAAATCGTAGACGGTGGTGTAGCCATCCCGCTCGATGGCCGCGGCGTGGGCGTCGAGGTCAAAGCCGTTCATCGCCCGAGCATACCGCGCGGTCAGTACAGCTCCAGCACCGCCGGGGGCGTCTCCGCCGGGGCCACGGGCTCGGGCTCCAGCGCGCCGCTGCGCACCACGAAGCCCTGGGCCCGCGTCGCGCGGTCCAGCCGCACGACGCGCTCCACCCTCCGGGGCCCAGCGTCCCCCGGGAGCAGCACCTGGAGCTGCACCTCGGCGCTCCGCCTGCCCTGGAGGCCCGCCACCCCGCGCACGACCAGGTGCGTGCCCTCCAGCGCGGTGGACGGGTCCCAGCGGCACACGCCCAGCGGCGCAGGACACTCCCCCACACGGGTGAACGCCGCCTCGCTCGCCGGGCGCGCGAGGAGCTCCACCCCGAGGTCGGGGTGTGTCCAGCGCACCAGGGCCTCGGCGTCGCGGCCCGTGCGGGCCTGGGCGGCGACCCTCATCCACGCGCGCACGGCAGGGTCCGCGGGGCGCGCCTGGGCCAGCCGAGTGACCTCCGCGTCGAGCACGCTCTGGAGGAGCCGCCCGATCGGGTCCGTGCCCCCTCCGGCCTCCTCCGCCGCGCGGCGGAGCGTGCGCAGGGCCTCGTCTTCGCGCTGCGCCGCCAGCGCCGCCAGCGCCTGACGGGTCGCGGCCAGCGGGTCCCCGGGGCGCACCGCCTGGAGCGTCTGGTACTGGTGCCGGGCCTCCTGGGCCCAGCCGTAGGTGAGCAACAGGTCCCCCAGCCGAGCCCGCGCGAAGGGATCGTAGGGCGCGAACTCCGCGATCTCCGTGAGGGCCCTCAGGGCCTCGTCGCGGTCCCCGACGCGCAGGAGGAGCTCCCCGGTGAGCGTGCGCACCCTCGCGTCGGCGATGGGGTCCCGGCGCAGCCTCTCGGCCACCTGGCGGGCGTCCCGGGGCTGGTTGTTCTCCTCCAGGAGCGCCATCCAGCGCAGCCGCAGGTCCACGTCCCGCGGCGCCACCTGGAGCCAGGCCCGCACGATCTGGAGCTTGCGCGCCAGCGGGATCGTGGTGGACGCGAGCTGGTCCAGCAGCACCCCCCAGTCGACCGCCAGCGGGGCCCCGTGCACCGCCCTCCAGACCACCGACGGCCCGAAGCGCCGCGCCAGCGCAGCGTCGAGCCAGTCCACGGCCCCGGAGTCCCCCAGGGCGTTGCGCAGGAGCACCAGCTCCTGCGGGTCCGTGAGCACCTCCAGCGCCAGCTCCAGGAAGGCCACGCGGTCCTCCCACCAGCGCAGCTCGCAGCGGGCCCTCGCCGTGCGCCAGGCCTCCACCAGCCCCGCCCCGCTCTGGGGTCCGTGCTGGATGCGCTCGCGCCAGAGGACCCTCCGGAGGCTCCTCGGGAGCTGCGAGGTGGAGGGGCAGACCCGCCCCGCGGGCCCCCCCGAGGGAGCGCCCCCGGGGAACTCGAAGCTCCGCTCCACGCGCCCCGGCACGGCCCCGAGGAGCACCGGCTCCGGGAGCGTCACGCCCTCGACCGCGCGGCGGATGCAGCCCTCGGTCTCCGCGTCACCCAGGGTGGACACCACCACCTGGGCCAGGGACACGCGCCCCAGCGCGTCCACCGCGGCGCTTACGCGCACGGTGCCCGCGAGGCTCGGGCGCAGCGCGCGCTTCCGCTCGACGCAGGCGCGCGCCGCGGGCTCCGCCGAGGCCAGCGCCGCGGTGAGCGCCAGGCTCCGGTCGCCGCCCGCTCCGCGGACGTGCACGCTCCACCCGGCGCTGTCGTCCAGGGCCACGGGCACCTCGCGGTCCTCGCGGAGGCCCTGCACGCCTCGGGGACCCACCTGCGAGGCGACCCCGAGGGCCGGGAGCCTCCCGCCCAGGTCGTCCTCGGGCCACGCGCTGGCCAGCACGGGCACGCCCAGGCCCGTGCCGTCCGTGCCGCCGAGCACCAGCCCCGACACCCGGGTGACCAGCCCGTAGCGCGCGCCGAGCTCCGCCACCGAGGCCCTGCCCGACCCGCTGCGCGTCAGGGCATCCACCCGGAGCCTGGCCCAGCGCCGCGAGAGGTCCCCCTCGTCGGCCACCTGGGCGTGCCCGAGGGGCATGGTCCAGCGCTGCGGAGCGCCGTTCACCCGGGCCTCCACGGTGAGCGTCCCCGGGGGCTTCTCGCGGTTGCGAGCGCCCACCACCCGGAGCGGGTCGCCGAGCACCCAGGTCTCCAGCCGCGAGGGCATCGGGTGGTCCAGCCAGCGGTCCGTGTGCACCTCCACGTCGCGGAGGCACGGCCGCAGCGCGTGGGCCATCATCGCCATGGAGAGCGTCACCGCCTCGGGAGGGTCGCTCACGCGACCCACGCGCCCCCCGCGCGCGGCCAGCGGCGCAAGCACCTCGGGGTGACTCTCGTCCCCCAGCGTGAGCGCGTAGAGCCTCAGGTCCGGGGCCTGCCGCAGGGCCCCCTCCACCAGGGCGTCGGGGTCCAGGGAGCCCACCGTGGGCGTGGCGTCCCCGAGGTAGAACACCACCCCGTTGCGCGTCGGGTCGAGCCTCCCGTGGGCGTCCACCAGCATGCGACCGAGGTCGCTCGCGCCCCCCGGGCGCGCGTGGGCCACCGCGTCGAGGATCGCCTCGCGGCGCGCGTCATCCACGGCCCCGAGAGTCCCCGCGGAGCCCTCCGCGGGCCGCGCCCCGAGGTCCCCGAAGAGCAGCGCCACCCGGTCCCTCGGCCCGAGCTGGTGCAGCACCGCGTCGATGGCCGCGCGGGACACCTCCAGGGTGCCCGTATCCGTCGCCGCGGAGTCATCGAGCACGATCGCCACGTCGGTCCCGGCGCTCTCCGGCGGCGGCGCCAGGGCCACGTCCACCATGGCGAACTCGGTCCCGTCCGGGCCCTCCACCGTCGAGCGCCACAGGCTCGCCGACGGGAGCCTCCGGGGCACCGAGTCCTCCAGCTCCAGCACCAGGTCCCCGCGGGGCCTCCAGTCGCTCCGACGGAGCACCACGTGCTCGTTCTGGAGCCGGGACCCCTCTGGGGCTCTCACAATTCCCGACACCCCCCGAGAGAGGTCTACATCGAGGGAGAACTCCCCCACGAGCTGAGGTCCCACCGGGTCTCCGATGGGGTAGGTCCAGGTCCTACGGGCGCCGTCCCGGTGGAGCCACTCCACGTAGGTGATCTGCGTGCGAACGGTCTCTCCGGGGTTTAGAAAACCGAGCTGGGCGTAGAGCTCGCCGCTGCGGGTCTCCACCAGGCCCACCCGTCCCCCGCTGCCGGAGACCACCATGGCGGGCACCGTGTCGCTCCAGGTGCCGGAGGCGCCCTGGTCCACCCGGAAGCCCCCGAGGAGGGCCCCCTCGGGGAGCCTCAAGCGGTACTCCACCGCGGCGCCGCGCTCGGAGCCGTTGAAGAAGCCCTGGGTCACCACCGTGACGGCGGTGTCCCCTTGGAGCCGCGTGGTTACATTGAGCAGGTTGATCGCCAGGGGCGACGGCGCCTCGCCGGGCTGCATGTGGGCCACCATGCGCCCGGCCCCGAGGGAGCCCCGGCGGGCGATCCCCTGGGGGCTCGCCGCGCCGCCGGTCCAGTCGTCCCAGACGCCCGCCGGGTGGCGGGAGAGCTCGCTGGTACCCTCCAGGAGCTCCCCTTGGGCGAGCTGCCCCTGGTGGCTCCCCTGCTGCCAGGACAGCTCGCCTCGAACGACGATCACCCGGGTGCTCGCCCCGCGGCGCTCGACCTCCAGGGAGGCGTCCGCCAGGCGCAGGACCGCGCTGTCGCTGGCGCGAAGGAGCCGTTCGCCGTCGCCCCAGGCGGAGGCGAAGACCCGCCCGCGCTCCACCTGCGGGCGGCCGGACACCCAGCGCAGCTCCGTGTCGCCCGCGAGGCGCAGCTCCAGGCCCTCGTCGGTGCGCACCACGGCGCGGCCCTCGGGGGCCGTGCGCACGGCGCCCGTACACGGCACCCTCGCCTGCACCGCCACCGGGGCGTCGGCGGTGTCGCGCACCACCACCCCGGGGTGGAGCACCTCCACGGTGGCGCATGCTGGCGCTCCCAGGGTGGGCCTGGCCGGCGCCGGGGTGCACCCGAGGAGCGCCAGGGCCAGCGCCGTAGGGATCGCTCTGGCGCTCATCGCGCGGCCTCCGGGTGCACCGCCAGGGCGCCGCTCTGCGCGTCGTAGACGAAGCGCAGGTGGTCCGGATCAAACGTCAGCGCCTGCCGCGCGACGCGCTCCTGGGGGGAGCCCTCGTTCCAGAGCACCACCAGCTCGGCCCTCCCCCGGGGGCGCGCGCCTCCCGCGCGGCGCACCTCCACCGTGAGGGTCGTCGGTGCCTCCGCGAAGACCGAGGTCTCCAGCGGGACCGTGCTGGCCACCACGTCCGCCCGGCGGGCGCTGTCGCCCGGGAGCGCGAGCCACAGCTCCGCCGCGTCGTCCGGGTGCTCCCAGCGCAGGAGCACCCTCACGGCCCCGGAGGACCGCGCCGCGGGGCTCCGACGCCACCGGGCGCGCAGCGCCGTGAGCGTGTCCGCGGTCACCCCGGGCTCGCTGCCCGCGAGCGCCAGCTCCACGCCCACCCACGCCGCGGCGGCCTCGGCCACGGCCCCGCCGTTGCCCGGGGCGCTCTGGGTGGTCACCCTCTCCGCGAGGCGCAGGGCCTCGTCGAGCCTCCCGGCCCGCCGCGCGGCCCACGCCTCCCGGAGGATCACGTCGGGCTGGTCGTTCAGGAGCGCCGCCAGCGTCTGGAACTGCCGATAGGCCTCGTCCGCCCAGCCGTGGGCCAGGGCGATGTCCCCGAGGCGCAGCCTCGCGTGGGGGTCCTCCGGCGCGAACTCCACGATCTCGCTGAAGGCCCTGCGGGCCTCGGCCTCGTCGCCCACGGCCAGGAGCGCCTCACCCACCGCCGTGCGCACGCGGGCGTCCGTGCGAGGGTCCTCGCGCACCCTGCGGGCCAGGCGCCGCACCTCGGCGGTTTCGTTCACCGCCGCGGCGGCGTCGAGGGCCAGCATGGCGAGCTCCAGGTCGTCGCCGAAGCGCTGGACGAGCGCCCGGAGCACGTTGAAGCGCTCTCGGGGGTTGGTGGCGCGGGCCAGGGCGGCGGTGAGGGTCTCGGCGTCGAGCCGGGCCAGGCCCAGCTCCGAGGCGCGGGCGAGCTCGCCAGAGCGGGCCATGTCCCGGAGGATCGCGCGGCGGAGCCAGTCTCGCGCCCCGGCGTCGCTGCGCAGCCCGCGGTAGAGGGCCAGGCGCCCGTCCAGGGAGCCCGCGTGGGCATAGAGGAGCCCCAGGAGCGCGGCCTTGTCGGGCCAGCCCGGGAGCTCACAGGCGCTGCGGGCGCCGGCCCAGACCCCCAGGGCCCCGCCGCGCCCGAGGCGCTCCCGCCAGAGCCTCACGCGCTCCGGGAGGCTCACCGCCGCGGCGTCGCTGCACCGGGAGAAGGCGCCGGCGCGCGCGTCCCCCCTCGCGCGGGTGCGGTCGTTCCAGGCGAAGTATCCGCCGCGGCGCTGGTCTTCGTTGTTCGCGCCGCCGGTCGGGCCCCGGGCGTTGCGGTTGAGGTTGTCGACGAGACCATCGTCGGCGCCGTCCCCGTCGGTGATGGCGCCCAGGTCCAGGGTGGTGCCGTTGGTGACGCGCCCGGAGCCGCCGTGGCCCCGCAGGCCCTCGGGCGTCGGCCTCGCGGCGGCGGCGGGCGCACGGATCGCGTAGCGCGCGGACCGCATCGGCGCGGCGGGAGCGCCCATGGGGCCGGGCGTGGGCGCGGCCACGGTCACCGGCTGCGCCGGGTCCGCGGGAGGGACCAGCATGGGCTCCAGGGGCTGCGCGCCCTGGGCCATCGGTTCGCCGGAGGTGCGGGTCCCGGAGCCTCCCTCACCGCCCCCACCGGCGGAGCCCCCCGGTGCGCCGCCAAAGGTGCCCGACGTGGGGAGCTCCACGGTCTGCTCCGGCGCCGCCTCGGTGGCGGGGCCGTCATTGTTGGAGCGCTCGGCCTCGTCGCGCCCCGCGCGGTCTCCCGCGACCTCACGCTGCGAGCGCTCCTCCGAGCCGCGGCGGGCGCGCTGCTGGGCCAGCACCACCGGCGGGGGCGCTGCGGGCGCCGCGGTGGGTGTGCTCGCGGGGCCGCTGGCGCTCACACTGCTCATCGGCGGAGGCGACGGCGGCGCCTCCTGGCTCGCGCCCACCACGCTGCGCGCCTGCTGGCACCCCACCAGCGGCAGGAAATCGAACACCGACAGCGACCGATTGTCGCTCACCCGCGCCTGCGGCGGAGGGACCTCGTCCTCGCTGGGTACATACAACGACGTGTAGGGTGTGATGAGCGAGAAGCGCGTGCCGAGCTCCACCACCACGGCGCGGGACTCGCCCTGGGCGAGGAGGTGCTCCAGCCTCGCGGTGGCCCAGCGGGCGCGGAGGTCCCTCGGATCGCCCTGGGTGGTCGCCAGGAGGGGAACGGTGCGCGTGGCCTCCACGCCGTGCCAGGTGGCGCGCACCACGGCGCTGGTGGGGGCCGAGCGCTGGTAGCGGCCGACGGCGACCAGGGACTCCCCCGCGGGCAGGTCCACGGGACCGATGGGGTACACCCGCTCGACGCCGGGGCCGAGGTCTATTTGAAAGCCCCTCACCAGGGGCCTGGCGGCGTGGGAGATCACCTCCAGCGCGGTGCGGGCCACGTCCCCTCGGCGCACCACCCTCGCGGCGAAGCCCGAGGGCTCCGTGACGCCCGCCAGGAGGTCCAGCCTCGGGGCCTCGCCGACGGCCACGGCGTAGAGCCTTGGCCTGGGCGAGATCCTCGCCAGGCGCGCGCGGAGCGAGGCCAGGGTGTGCTCGCCCACGGTGGCGTCGCCGTCGCCCAGGTACACGATGGCGCCGTTGTGCTGCGGGTCCAGGAGGCCCTGGGCGGCTTCGAGCATGGCCCCGAGGTCCGTGGCGCCGCCGCGGTGGTCGCTGGAGAGGGCCTCCAGGGCGCTCCGGGTGTGCTCCTCGGTGGCGCTCTCCAGCGCGGCCCGCGCTCGCCCCGGCGCCCGCGTGCCGACGTCACCGGCCAGGAGGACGAAGCGGTCCCGGGGCGTGAGCGAGCGCACCAGGGCCTCGGCGAGGCTCTGCTCCAGTTGCAGGGCGTTCGGGTCCGTGGCGGCCGAGTGATCGACAAGAATCACCAGGTCCAGGCCCTCGTCCGCGGCGGAGCGCGCCTCGGGCTGCGGGGCCCTCACGGCCGCGCGGACGAAGCCCCCGCGGTCTTCGCCAGGCTGGCCGGTGCCCGCGCGGGGGAGCACCCTCGCGGTGGTTCCGTCGCCCGGGGCGCGGCCGACGTACTCCACCACGAGGTCCGCGTGGGGGATCAGGTCGCTGCGGGTGATGTACAGGTGGTCGTTTTCGCGCACGGCGCCCAGGGAGGCGCGCAGGTCCCGCACCTCCAACCGTGACAGGTCGATGTCGGCGCGGAGCTCGCCGATGCGAGTGCCCAGCGTGGCCAGCGGGAGCCTCCAGGCGCGGGAGCCGTCGTCCCTGGCCGGGAGCCATTGGGTGTACGTCACCGCGATGCGCCGGACGGAGCCCGGGGCCAGGGGGTAGAGCCTCGCGTGGTAGCGCCCCGGGGCGTCCCACTCCAGGAGGGCCGGGTCGTGGGTGCTCCCGCGGTACACCTGGGCCTGGTACGCCGCCGCGGCGGCCTGGCGCTCGCGCACCACGCCGTCCACGAGCTCCCCGTGGCGGTCCACGGCGAAGCGCTGGAGCACGGCCCCGCGCGGGATCGTGAGGGTGTAGAGCCCCTCGACGGTGTCCGCCGACGGGTTGAAGAAGCTCTGCTCCAGGTCCGTGACGGCCAGGTCCCCGAGGAGGGCCGTGTGGACGTTCACCTGCTGGAGCCCCAAGGGCCAGCGAGGCGCGCCCTGCTCCTCGGGCCTGCGGGCGGCCACGGCCCCGAGGCCCAGGGCCTCGCCCGCGCCCAGGGGGCTCTCGTCCGCGAGGCCGCCGGTCCAGTCTTCCATGAGGGCCCTGGGGAGCACCTCGGCGCGCCCCCCGCGGAAGCGGCCCTCCTCGCCGGCGTGGACCACGCCCTGCTGAGAGGCCCCGCGGAACGCCGCCTCGCCGTCGAGGACCGCCACCTGGGCGCCGTCGCCCGTGACCTGCACGCTGGCCCTCACGCGGCGGAGGGTGAAGCGCGTGGTGCCCACGGTGATCCCCGCGGGCTCCGGGTGCAGCGGGTCCGGGGCGGTGTAGGACGTGAGCCACACGCGCCCGGAGAGCACCACGGCGCTGCGCTCGTCGGTCACGCGCACGCGGCTGTCGTGGTCGAGGAGCAGGTGCTCGCCGTGGTCCAGGGTGACCAGGGCGCGGCCGGTGCCGTCCGTGGCGACCTCCGTGCCCGCCAGGAGGCGCCTCACGTCCTCTACGGCGGCGGGCGCGTGGGAGGGCTCCGCCAGGGTGATCCCAGCGCGGACGCGCTCGACCTGGGCCACCGTGGCGGTAACAGGGACGCGCTGCGCGCAGGAGGCGCTCAGCGCCGCGAAGACCAGCGGGAGGGTTCGTCGCATGCGGTGCCACATGGGTGTTGGAGGGTGTCTGGGCGAGGCCGTCCCCGAAGCTCCGGGAGCATACTCGTACCCCGACAGCGTGAATGGACCATTGTTCCCCCGCGTACCTTTGGATCCGTGGACTGGCGCGTGCTAATCCCACATACACCTACATCGTCCCGTCGGGGCGGTGGAGGGTGCGTTGACTGTGGTACAACGCCTGCGCCGAGGAGGACCCTGCGATGGCCCTTGAGATTTTGAAGTGTCCCGAGTGTGGCGCGGCCCTGCCGACTGCGCCGGCGCACGGGAACGTGTTCCAGTGCACGTTCTGCAAGCACTCGACGGTGGTAGCGGGCTGGACCCCGCCGGTGGTGGCGGCGCCACCCGCTCCCGCCGCGGTGCCTCCAGCGCAGGCGATCCCTGCCCCCGCGGCGGCGCCTCCTGCGCGCGCGGCGACGCCTCCTGCGGCCCCGGCGATGGCTCCGGCCCAGGCCGCGGCGGCACCGGCGAAGGCACCGGCGGCGGCGTCGAAGGCAGCTCCCGCTCCGGCGAAGGCTCCCGCGGACGAGGCTCCGTCCACGGGGGCGTCGCGGTTGTCGGCGAAGCTCGGCTCGAAGGCGAAGCCTGGAGCGGACGTGGCCTCGGTGGGGACGTTCTTTGGAAAGGGGTCGGCCGGGACGAAGGCCGGCGCGGTGTCGGCGAGGCTGCGACCGCAGGCGCCGGAGCCTGAAGAGACCGAAGAGGACGCCGAGGCCGAGGACTGGGCCGAGGAGGACGTCCTGGAGCTGGCGAGGGAGTACCTCGGGCGGCGGGAGAACCTCTTCTACGCGCCGAAGATCCCCGCGGACAAGGAGCGTGGGGCGCGGGAGGCTCACAAGGCCCACCTCCCGCGGGACGAGAGGGTGCTGGTGCTCTACGACTCCACGCTCTTCGGCGGGGCGGACGACGGCTTTGTCATCACCAACCGGCGCTTGTGCTGGAAGTGCATCGCCCTGGACCCGCAGTGCGTGACCTTCGACGAGCTGGACGGCGACGAGGTGGGCTGGGACGACGACGAGTTCAAGATCCACGGCGAGGCCGTGCAGGTGACGGGCGACGACCCGGACGCGTTCCTGGAGGCCCTCGGGGAGCTCACCCTGGAGCTGGGTGGCTACGAGGTGGAAGATGAATAGCGGCAAAGCCTCGGGCGACCTCGGACGTCCATAGGGCGAGCGAAGAAGAAAGGGACCGAAGCGATGCGACACGGGATCATCCTGGGGCTGGTGCTGCTGGTGGGCTCTGGCGCCTGTCGGAAGCAGCGCGCGCACGACGAAGAGGACCAGGACGCGGCCACCACCACGGTGCAGACCACCACCCCGCAGCCGGCGCCCGCGCCGGCGCCCAACGGCATCGGGAGCACGCTCCCCACGGCGCCCACGCCGGGGACCGCGGCGCCGATCCCGGTGGGGCCGGGCACCGTGGCCGTGGCCCCGACGCCGACACCGGGGACGGCCCCGAACCCGACGCCCACGCCCGCGCCCGGGAACCCGCCCTCCACGGCGCCGGGCTCGGGCACCACGCCGCCGGGCTCCGGGACCACGCCGCCGGGCTCTACGGCGCAGAACAACCCGCCTGGGGGCTCCCCGCCGGGCACCAGGCCCCGGAGCACCACCACGGACCTGTCGCCCGTGCCGGGCGTGCCCGTGAGGGTGCAGCAGCGCCAGGGGGGCCCCACGCGTGTCAACGTGGGTGGAGTCCGGGTGAACATCCCTGGGATGTAAGGGCTTCACCGACGTGGTATGACCGTGGCCGGAGCATGACGGACGCCCTGGTCGGCGCGACCATCGATCGGGACTATCAGGTGGTCCGGTGGATCAACACCGGAGGGATGGGCACGCTCTACGAGGCCCGGCACCTGTGGACGGGGCAGACCGTGGCGGTCAAGCTCATCCATGTGGACTTCGTGGGGGAGGCGTCCTTCGAGTCGCGGTTCCTCCGGGAGGCCCAGGCAGCGGCGAGGGTGCAGCACCCCAACGTGGTGAGGGTGCTGGACATGGGCCGGGACGAGCCCTCGGACCGGCTGTACATCGTGCTGGAGTACCTCCAGGGGCAGGACCTGGAGCAGATCCTGGCGCGCAAGCGCTCGCTCCCAATGGCGGACGCGGTGGAGCTCCTGGTGCCGGTGATGGCGGGGCTGATCGCGGTGCACCGGAGTGGTGTGGTGCACCGGGACATCAAGCCGGACAACATCTTCCTGGCGCGCTCCCAGTCCGGGGCGGTGACGCCCAAGCTGGTGGACTTTGGCGCGGTAAAGATCCTGCACGGGACCGCGGACCTGCGGCACCCGACCTGGCGCTGGCGTTCGGGCGAGGGCCTGCGCCCCACGGCGAGGGTGACCCAGCGCGGCAGGCCCTTCGGGACGCCCGCGTACATGTCCCCGGAGCAGACCCTCGGGGACAGCGGGATTGACCCGCAGACGGACGTGTGGGCCATGGGGGTGGTCTTGTACCAGTGCCTCTCGGGGAGGCTGCCGTTCCCGTTTGATCCGAGGTCGGACCCGGACTTCGTGGACCTCTTCCGGAGGATCCGGGCGGACGCCCCGCCGAGGCTCGACCGCATCGCCCCGCAGGTGCCAAAAGCCGTCGGGAAGTGCGTCCACCGCGCGCTGGAGAAGGACCGCGGGCGGCGCTACCAGAACGTGCAGAACCTCCTCGGGGACCTGCTCGACTGCGACGCCGTGCCGCTGCGCCAGCGCTGGAGGACCTCGCCCATGCTGGTTCACTGGTCCCGGGAGCTCCCGGACCTGGTGCCCGCTTCCATCCCCGCGCGAGGACCCGACGACGCCCACCTGGTCCTCGCCGCCTCCGGCGCGCCCCTGGTGCCCGAGGCGATCAAGCCCGCCGCGAGCCTGCCGGCGCTCGCCGCCAAGGCCCCCTCGGCGCCCGCCGCCAGGGCCCCGGAGCGCCCCTCGGCAGACGAAGCCGAGACCGCCGAGCGCGACCCCAACGGCGATCGGGAGACCAACCGCCTCCCCTCCGCAGCCGGAGTGAGGTAGGCAAGACACCTACATAAACACACCTGCCAGGGCCTCCACGGAGGCGATCCCGGTCTCGCGGAGGTACCAGGGCAGGTGGGCGTAGCGGTGGAGCGCCGTGAGGGCGAGGAGCGCCTCGCGATCCACGGCGCAGCCGGAGGCCTCGGCCAGGGCGCGGAAGAGCGAAGGATCTCCGCGGGCGACGAAGAGCCCGGCGGCCACGAGGTCATAATCCGGCGGGCCGACGAGGGCGTCGCCGAAGTCCAGCACGCCGCAGAGGGAGCCATCTTCGCGGGCCAGGAGGTGCCCGGGGCCGAGCTCCGTGTGGAGGAGCGCTGGAGTCTTGTCGCACACCCGGAGAGCGGCCGGGAGGAGAGTCGGGAGCGCCGCCTCCAGCCAGGCGAGGTCCGTGCCACCCAGGCCCCGGGCGCGCTGGAGGTCGACGGCGCCGCGGGCGTTGGCCGTGAGGAACGCGCGCCAGCCGCCTGGTGGCGTGAGCTGAGGGTGCTCGGGAGGGGGCACCGCGTGGAGCCTCGCGAGGAGCTCTCCTGCCTGGCGCGAGGCCCGCTCCCTCGCTGCGCAATCAAAAGAGGGCCACACGGCGTCGAGGGCGCGTCCCTGGAGCTCTCGGGCGAGGAAGTAGCGCCAGCCTTCGAGGGAGCCCACGGCGAGGAGCTCTGGTGAGGGCACACCGAGGCGGCCGTGGACGCGCTCCAGCACGGCGACCTCGGCGTCGCAGCTCGCGGCCCACACGGGCGGCAGGAGCTTGAGCACGGCGCCGCCGAGGGCGTACACGAGCGCGGTCCCGCCGAGGCGCCGTGGCTCGCCGTGGTGCCCGTGGCGCGAGAAGAGCTCGCCCGCGGCGGGGCGCCAGCGCGCGTCGTCCGGGGCAAGGGCGTCGAACTCGGCGGCGGTGAGGTCCGAGGGGAGGAGGGTGGAGCGCACGAAGGTGGTGAGGTGACCTGACCGCACCAGGTCGCTAGGGCTGGCAGCCGCGGAAGTTCTGCTGGGCGCCGCTGGGGAGCTCGAAGCCGATGTCCTGGCAGCGGGGAGCGCTCATGGAGGGGCAGTCCATGTCGTTGCGGCAGGGAGCGGTGCACACGCCGCGCGAGGGCATCCCCGGCATGGACGCGTCGATACAGATGGCGGCCTGGCAGGAGGTGTTTGCGGTGCCGAGCATGCACATGGCCCCGGAGGTGTCGGTCCTCATCGGGTTCCCCTGGAAGCACGCGAAGACCAGCCGGTCGAGGACCGTGCTGACGGCGGGCGCGCAGGCCATGCCCGTGGGGCACGCCCGCTCGTGCTCGCAGCGCTGGATGCAGAAGCCCAGCGTGGTGGCGTGGGGCATGTCCATGATGGGCAGGCCCGGGAAGGGGCGGTGCGTGCAGACATACCCCGGCGCCCGCGCGGCGCAGTCCGCGTCGCCGTTCATGTCCGGCCTGCACGTGAAGGAGCAGCGCCCCACGAGGCACACCCCCGTGGCGCACTCCGACGCCATGGCGCAGGGCTCCCCGAGCATGCGCGTGCCCTGCGGGGGGCCGCAGCGGTAGCTCTGGCGGCCGTCGATCTCCATGGGCCCGGTGCACACCTGCCCCATGGTGCAGTCCCCGTCGTAGGCGCACTCGCCCAGGGCGCGGGTGTAGGCCCGGCAGAAGCCCGCGATGCAGTCCCCGCCCAGGAGGCACCCGTCCCGCCGGGCGCCGCAGCAGCGCCGACCGACGTAGCCGCAGGTCGTGGCACCGTCCTCCGGGGCGGTGTCCGCGGGGCGGTCCGCGGCGACGTCCACGGCGGTGTCCGCGGCGCCCGCGTCCACGGCGACGCACGAGGTCCCCACGCACACGAAGCCCGCGGTGCATGCTGGCGAGCAGGTGGTGGGCGGGTTGAAGGGCGTGCCCCCACCGCTGCAGCCCAGCGCCAGGACCAGCGCGACCGCCAAGGTGATGCGACCGGTGCAATGCATGGGGGCGAGAGTAACATCGCCGGGTGTCAGGATCAGCCCCTCCGAAGTGGATATCAGGGAGAGGGCCACGGACCCAGGACCTCGGACGGTGGCCTCACCCCCCGGCCCCCTCTCCCTGTCAGGTTCACGTCGGGACACATCTCAGGACGGGCCGTAAAATCAAGGCGATCGGTGGAGGCGACGGCCACGGCGCCCTGGTGGCGCTTCTGTGGCGTTGAGGACCGAGCTCGATGCGCGTCCGCCCCGGTTCCGCGCCGTCCTC
>JACRDB010000102.1 GCA_016218725.1 Deltaproteobacteria bacterium | reverse complement strand
CAACAAGCAGCTGGCGAGCCTGCGCAGTCGCCTGGACCGTTGCAAGCCCGGGAGCCGGAGGCACAAGCGCCTCCAGCGCCGGAAGCACAAGCACCTCGCTCGGTGCGCGAGGAAGCAGCGGGACCTGTGTCACAAGGCCACCCGCGCCGTGGCCCGTGCCTTCCCCGGCGCCCGTGTGGTCGTGGGCAGGCCCTTCAATGCCGCCGCACAGCGCCTCGGGCGCAGGCGGGCGCAGCAGGTGTCTCAAGCCTGCACGGCGAAGATCATCCAGCAGCTCGGGTACAAGCTCTCGGGCGCGACCCAGGTGTCCGAGGCATACAGTTCGCAGACGTGCCCCGTCTGTGGATGCGGGCACAAGTGCCTGCGGATCTATCGGTGCAAGGGCTGTGGCCTCGTCGCACCGCGTGACGTGGTGGGCGCCACCAACATCCGCGCCATCGGCTTGTACGGGGTCCTCACCCTTGCACAACCCATGGCGAAGGTGCTTCGCTTCGTGCGCCCCCTTCAAAAGTATCCTGGGCGCGAGGGAAAACCCAAGCCTCCGGGTAGTTCCGGCGGAACCCCGGCACGTAGCTCGTTGGCGCCAGCATGATGTTGGGCTCCACGAGAAGCCCCGGCCTTCAGGCCGGGGAGGTTCACCACTGGGACGACGACGAGAGCTACGGCGGCGACGACGTGATCCTCCCTGGCGGCTACGCGCAGGTGACGGACCACCTGGCCCGGGGGCTCCAGGTGCGCACCTCGCACGTGGTGGAGCGCGTGGCCTGGGGGCCCTCGGGGGTGACCGCGACGGTCACCGGGCGCGGGGATTTCTTCGCCCCGTGCGCGGTGTGTACGCTCCCCCTCGGGGTGCTCAAGGCGGGCGCGGTGACCTTCGCCCCGGCGCTGCCGGCGGCCAAGCAGCGGGCGGTCGGGGCCCTGGGGGTGGGGGTGCTGGACAAGCTGGCGCTGCGCTTTGACACGGCGTTCTGGCGGGGCTCCGGGGCCGAGCTCCTGGCGTACGCGTCGGCCACCGCGGGCGAGTGGGCGGAGCTGTATGACTTCACGGACCACCTCGGGGCCCCGGTGTTGATGCTCTTCAACGCGGGGAGCGTGGCCCGGGCCTTCGAGCGGGAGACCGACGCGCAGCTCGTGGACCGGGCGATGGTGGTGCTCCGGAGGCTCTTCGGCGCGAGCGCCCCGGCGCCCACGGGCCACCTGGTCACGCGCTGGGCGGCGGATCCCTTCGCGCTCGGGTCCTACTCGCACCTCGCGCCGGGGGCGTCCATGGATGACGTCGAGGCCCTGGCCCGGCCGCTGGACCGGGCGCTGTTCTTCGCGGGCGAGGCCACCGACGAGTACACCGCCACGGTGCACGGCGCCGTGCGCTCGGGCCGCCGCGCCGCGCAGGAGGTGCTGCGACGATAAGGGGAGTGACGCACGCCAAAGTGGGACGTGAGGCATCCGAATGCTCACCTGCCGCAGAACCTATAGGGACAAGGGCGCATCTCCCTCGAAGACTCGATAAGTACTGTGCAGGCGCTCCGGGGCCGCCCCCCTCAAGGCTGGCCGGCGCGAAGAGCGACACTCTGGACATTCCCTGACTGGTCGCGGCGCCGTCCGCGTGGTTTCACGGCGGGAGGGTGGCGAGCCAGTCCTTGAGCCAGAGGGGTTCGTCGCGCTGGAGGTTGCTGCGGGTGTTGAGCAGGATCGCCTGGACCACCCCTGCGGTAAACCCCGCGGCCTGCTGGGCGCGCCGGAGGAACGCCCAGAAGCGCAGCACCCGCTCGCCGAGGAGCTCCCTCGCCCCGATCCAATGGCCGGTCTTGTCATTGGTGACGAAAACAAGGGACGGGTCGTCGGTGGCCAGGGCGATGGACGCGTACTCCCCGAGGTCCCGGCCCGTGGTCCTGGAGTACAACCGCCCGAGCCGTGAGGCTCCCTCGCTCCCAACCAGGAGCGGTCTTACGGTGAGGTTCCCGGCGGCCTGCCAGCGCTTGTAGGCTCTGGCGTTGCCCTTGACGTCCCCGAGCAGCTCCCGGTGCACCTCCTCGACGGCCACGAGCGGCATGCGGGCGCCGACGGTCGCGAGCTCGGCCTCGTGCCCCGCGTTGAAGAAATATGAGACCACATTGGTGTCGACGAGGTACGCGGGCTCCGAGGGCGGAGCGCTCACCCCCACGGCAGGGCCTCGCTGGCCGAGAGCCCCAGCGCGACGCGCACCTGGCCGTCGGTGAGGGTGCCGTCCTCGTGGGCGCGCCGGACGCGGTCGCCCAGGGCGATGCTGGGCCCCCCTGGGGGTGGGAGCCGCGTGCTCGCAGCGCCCACCGGGGTTCCCTGGGGGCCCTGCCGGAGCAGCGTCTCCCGCACGTCGTTCGCGAGGTAGTCCCGGTGGTTGAGGTGGTTCACGGTGATCTCCCAGGGGGTCCCGAAGTGTCGGCGGGCGCTGGCTACGAGCGCGCGACCTTCCCCGGGCGAGGCCGTCCGAGCCGTCGGGCCCAGGAGCTCGAGGAGCCCGGTCTGCGGGAGGAGGAGCTCCGCCGCGAAGGCCTTGGCGCGCTGCTCTGCGCGCGCGACCCGCTGCCTCACCTTCACCTCCCTGTCGCGCTCGATGACCAGGTGCAGCCCACCTTCGCTCGGGTCGTGGAGGATGTGACAGAGCTCATGCGCGAGGTGCACGCGCGCGAGCGGAGGGTTGGCGCAGAGCTCCGGGTGCGCGGCGTTGAGCACCACCGCGGCCGCCGCGTCGGCGCCCCGCAGGCCGGCCGCCGACACCGCCGTCGACCCCAGGGCAGCCACGAGCACCGCGACCTCGAAGCGCTCCTCCAGCAGCACGCCGAGGTCGCCCATCGGCTGCGAGGGCATCTGGAGGTGGCGCCGCCACACCTGGGCGAGGTTGTAGCCCTCCAGGGCGGCGCTGGGCCCGGCGTTCCGCAGCGCTGCACCCACGGGCCGCGCGAGGCGCTCGACGCCGAGGCGCTCATTGAGGGATCGGAGCATCCGACCCGCCTCCAACGCTCGCTCGAGCGCCTCCTGGGCGTCGTGATTGAAGTCCTGCATCCCGCTGTGTCGGAGAAAGACGCTCACCCTCGGCTGCGGGCGCTCCTGGCCGAGCAGGAGCGCGGCGCCGTCGAGGCCCAGGTGCCTGGCCAGGCGGTCGAGCGCCGCGGTGGACAGGCCCGGCTCCCCGCGCTCCAGCGACTGCAGGGTGGCTGGGGAGACGCCGACCTGCCGGGCGAGTTGGTCGAGCGGGAGCTTCTCGCGCCCCCGCGCGCGTGCGACGATCTCACCGATCTGGCGGAGCATCGGGAGAACCTACCACGGAGGCCCTCCCCGGGCGACGGTGAGCGCGCGTCAGCCGCGCTTCCAGGCGGCGAGGTTCCGGTCCAGGCGGTCGATGTCGGCCTCGGCCATGGAGCCGTAGGAGAAGCGCACGGTGCCGGGGAGCCCGAAGGCGCTGCCGGGGATCGTGCTCACCACGCCCTCCTCCAGCGCGGCCTGGGCGAACGCCGCGTCGTCGCCCTGGAACCACCCTGGCAGGCGCGCCATCAGGAAGATGGTGCCCTCGGGCGCGTGCCCCGGGCGCCCCACCGGGTCCAGGCCGTGGCGCACCAGCACCGGCAGGAGCGCGTCCCTGCGGGATTTCATCGTGTCGCGCACCCGCGTGAGGACCTCCGGCGCGCGCCCCGCGCGCAGGTCCTCGAGGTCCCCGGTGAGGAGCGCCAGGAGGCGCTCCTGGCCCAGCACGCCGGGGGAGCCCGTGCGCGCGCGCAAGAGCTTGCGCAGCACGCGGTCCGTGAGGTCGCTGCGGGACGAGAACACGTAGCCCACCCTCGCCCCCGGGAGGAGGTACTCCTTGGAGGCGCTGGCCACCACCACGGCGTTGCCGGGCGCGTACCGCAGGAGCGTCACCGGGGCCTGGCCGTCGTAGCGCAGCCGCGCGTAGACCTCGTCGGCGATGAGCACCAGGCCAAGGCGCTCGGCCAGCGCGGCCAGGGCGCGCGTCTCGGCCTCGGAGAGCACGGCCCCGGTGGGGTTCGCGGGGAAATTGGCCACCAGCACCTGGGCGCCGTGGGCCTGGAGGGCGCGCTCCAGGCCCTCCAGGTCGAGCCTGCCGCGCGCATCGAAGTAGTCCACCAGGGCCGTGCGACCCCCGGCGAGCTCCACGGCGTTGGAGTAGTTCTCCCAGTGGGCCCTCGGGAGCGCCACCACCCTCCCCTCGGCGAAGCAGGTGAACAGCATGGAGAGCCCCTCGGCGGCGCCGGTGCACACGGTGACGTGGGCCGGGGTGAGCCCCGAGGAGAGCCCTGGCACGTCCCCGAGGTCCAGCCCGAAGGCGCGGTTGTAGGTCTCCGCCAGGGCGGCGCGGAGCGGATCCAGGCCCACCGGGGGGCCGTAGAGCACCTCCAGCGAGGGGTCGAGCCCCGCGATCTGGCCGATGTCCGCGCGGACCAGCGAGGGCCTGCGGGCGGCCGCCGCGCGGGCCCTGGCGGCGATGCTGGGGATGGGTGTCTCCCGCGCGGCCACGCGCTGCACGGCCGCCGGGAGCCAGGCTTCGAGCTTGTCCAGAGGAGCTTCCATGGTGGGGGGCCTGTAGCAGATATCGTCCCCGGGTGTCCGATTCCCGACGGAGGCCCTACAGTGCCTCCCATGAGCGGCGCTCCCGACGACGCGGCGGTGCGGGTGTTCACCGTGCGAGCCCCCTCGGGGGAGGCGCGGGAGGACGCCGTGGCCGCCGAGGAGCCCCTGGAGCTGCGCGCCGAGGGGCCCGACGGGGTCGAGCACCGGGTGGCGGTCACCATGCGCACCCCGGGGCACGACCTGGAGCTGGCCGCGGGCTTCTTCTTCACCGAGGCGCTGCTCCAGGGCCGCGAGGACCTGGCCTCGCTCACCCCCAAGACCCTGGTGGTGGCCAACGCCCGGGGCAACGCCCTCACCCTGAGGCTCCGCGCGCGCTTTGATCCCGCGAGGCTCCAGAGGAACTTCTACGCCACCAGCAGCTGCGGCGTGTGCGGCAAGAGCGCCCTGGAGCTGGTGGCCCAGAGGACCCCGACGCTGCCGCCCGGCCCGGTGCTGGACCCCGCGGTGCTGTGCGCCCTGCCCGCGCGCCTCCGGGCGGCCCAGGCGGTCTTTGCCCGCACCGGCGGGCTCCACGCCACGGGGCTCTTCACCGCGGACGGCGCCCTCGTCCACTGCCGCGAGGACGTCGGCCGCCATAACGCCATGGACAAGGTCCTCGGGCGCGCGCTGCTCGATGGGCTCCTGCCCCTCGGGGGGTGCGTCCTCCAGGTGTCCGGGAGGGTCAGCTTCGAGCTGGTCCAGAAGGCTGCCATGGCCGGCGTGCCCGTGCTCTGCGCGGTCTCCGCGCCCTCCAGCCTGGCCGTGGACACCGCCCGGCGCGTGGGCATGACCCTCGTGGCCTTCCTCCGCGGCGACGGCTTCAACGTCTACGCCGGCCCCGAGCGCATCGCCCCAAGACCTTGAAGGGTATACACCGTGTATACTCCCCCGGCCGGGAGTGTGCAGCGGGCTGCACGGTGTAAACCCTGGCGTTCCCGACCGAGGGATGGAATCCCTTGAGAATACAGATGGTTACGCCTGGCACGATCGCTGCGTAGGGGCACTCCGGGGACGCCACGAAGGGGGTCCCCGAGGAGCGGTCATGGCACACGCGAGCATCATCGGGAACGTCGGTCTGTCTTCCATCGCGCGGGGGGTGCTCTGCGCGGCCCTGCTAGGCTGCGCGCCGCTGGACGACGACCCGGCCGGGGGCATCTCCAGCGAGCCGGCGGCGCTGACGGCCGTCACGGGGGTGACCTCGGGGTACCGCACGGCGTACTTCACGGCCACGTCGTCCACGTCGTTGACGCTGACGGCGGGCACCACGCTCACGCAGGTCTCGAGCCCCAGCGGCACCGTGACGTACCGGATCAACAACAACAACGGAGGGATCACGTGCCGCTGCGACGGCGGCTGCGCTGGCGGCTGCGAAGCCGTCGTCGGGGATCTGGTGGCCACCTGCAGCGGTTCGTGCTCGGGCCTGAGCAGCGACGGGGTGAGCTGCTCGAGCCGGGGCTGCACCTGGCACTACAGCGCGCCCTCGACGCGGCTGCGGCTGCGGTGACGCTCACAGGCTCCGCGCGCAGCGGAAGCCCAGGGACACGCCCCGGTAGGTGGGCAGGAAGCCGTTGCGCTCGGTGGCGCGCAGCCACGACGGGTCGCCGCTGTCCCACCCGCCGCCGCGGTTGACGCGCGCGGTGCCCGAGGGCGCGCCGGTGGGGTCCACCAGGGTGTCCGCGCCGCGGGGGTAGGGCCCGAGCCAGTCCGCGGTCCACTCCCAGACGTTGCCCGCGAGGTCCAGCACGCCGAAGGGCGACGCCCCCTCGGGGAAGCGTCCCACCGGCGCCGTGGTGGCCCAGCCGTCGTCCCCGGAGTACAGCGCCGTCCAGCGCTGGCCCCCTTCACGGAACGCCTCCAGGCACCGGTCCCCGCAGCCGTTCAGGCGCTCCGGCGTGGGCGGAGCGCTCCCCCAGGGGTAGCGCCGCCCGTCGCCGCCCGTCGCGGCGTACTCCCACTCGGCCTCCGTGGGGAGCCTCGCGCCCCGCCAGCGGCAGTAGTCCAAGGCCTGCTGCCAGTCCACGCAGTTGATGGGGTGGGCGTCGCGGCCGGGCTTGTCCAGGTTGCACCAGCGCGCGTAGCTGTCCCGCCTGGTGTCGGTGATGCGCGTCCAGTTGGGCGTCGCGGGAACGGGCCCCAGGGCCCCTCGGGCGACGGCCTCGCGGAAGCGCGCGACGGTCACCTCCGTGCGGTCCAGGCAGTACGCCCGGAGGGACACCTCCCGCTGGGGGTGCTCGATGGCGGGCCCGGTGCCGCTCGGGGACCCCATCGGAAAGCGCCCCGCGGGGATCGGCGCCATCCCCGAAGGACACGGCCCCGAGGAGGCGGTCGCCCGCGCGCCGTCGCGCCTCCGCGCCCGGAGCGAGAGCGCCACAGCCAGCGCGAGGAGGCCCGCGGCCCCGAGGAGCGCGACCGTCGCGAGGCGCGCTCGGGCCCGAGGTGGGGTCGCGCGGGGGGCCTCGGCGCGCGGCGCGCTCACCGCGGGGGCGGTGCCCTCCCAGGCCTCGCGGAGCGCGCGCCCGAGCGCCGAAGCGTCCGCGGGGCGCGCGCCGGGGCTCCGCCGCAGCGCCCACGCCACGGTGTCCCACACGGCCCCCGGGACGTCCCCCGGGAGCGCCGCGAGGCGCGACCGCACGGTCTCCTCCGCGCGGAGCGAGAGCGCCCACCAGGGCTCGGCGCCTCCGAGGGGCGCTCGCTCGCCGGTCAGGAGCTCCACCAGCAGCACCGCGAGGGCGAACACGTCGGTCTGCGGGCCGATGGCGTCGACGAGGCCGGTGGCCTGCTCCGGGGCCATGTACTCCAAGGTCCCGAGGCGCGCGCCGGTGCGGGTGAGCTGCCGCTCGCCCAGCCGCGCGAGGCCGAAGTCCGTCACCTTGGCCACCCTCGCGCCGTCGGGAGCGGTGCCGAGGAGCACGTTGGCGGGCTTCAGGTCCCGGTGCACGATGCTCCCCGGCTCCCGCACCGCGTGGGCCGCGGCCACGCCCTCGCACACCTGCGCGAAGAGCGCCCTCGCCTCCTCCCGAGGCCATGGTGCCAGCCCCCGGGCGCCTTCGAGCCAGCCCTGGAGCGTGGGCCCCGGGACCCACTCCAACACCAGAAACCGTCGCCCCTGCCAGCTCCCGCGCGCGTAGAGCCGCACCACATAAGGGTCGTCGAGGGCCTCCAGGGCCCGGGCCTCGTTGTGGAAGCGCAGGAGCGCCTCGGGGCCCGAGACCACCTCGGCCTTGAGGACCTTGACGGCCACCGAGCGGCCCTCGGTGAGGGTGTCCTCGGCGCGCCAGACCTCGCCGTAGGCGCCCTCCCCGAGGCGCTCTCGGAGCGCATAGCGACCGTCGATCAGGTCGGTCGGGTCCTCGCCCATCGCGGGGTGAGGGTACCATCCCGTGGATGGCCTCCCCCAGCCGCCTCGCACACGCATCGCGCGCGCTCCTGGCGGAGCCCTCGCGGCGCCCGGGGCTGTCCCTGGCGGTCACCGCCGCGCTGGCCGTGGGCGCGTGGCTGGGGCTCTACCACGGCGCCCGGGGGCGCCCCGCGTGGCTCTTCGCGGGCACCGTGCTCCTGGGCGGCGCGGTCCTTGCGGTGACCCGCTGGCTGGTGGGCGCCTACACCCGACGGGAGGAGAGGGTCCAGCAGCTCGCGGCGGTGGGGCGCTTCGCCGCGCAGATGGCCCATGACCTCAAGAACCCCCTGGCGGTGCTCAAGGGCTCCGCCCAGTACCTCCGCGAGGAGGTCTCCCGGGGAAACGGCCCGGCGGAGCACGGCGAGTTCCTGGACCTCATGCTCCAGGAGCTGGAGCGCATGCGCCGCGTGGTGGACAACTACCAGCGCCTCGGGCGCGTGGAGCCCACGCCTTCGCCCTGCGACCTGAGCGATCTCGCGCGCGGGGTGATGGCGCTCCAGGGCTTCGCGGGCGGGGAGAACACTCGGGTGGCGCTTCGCCTCGCCGAGGGGTTGCCGCCCTGCGCGCTGGACCGGGACCTGGTCGAGGGCGCCCTCAAGAACCTGGTGCGCAACGCCTTCGAGGCCATGCCCGAAGGCGGCGCGCTCACGGTGTCCACGCGGCGCGCGGGGGTGACGGAGCCCGAGGGGGTGGTGCTGGCGGTGCAGGACACGGGCACGGGCATGGACCCGGGCACCCTGGAGCGCGCGCTAGAGAGCTTCTACACCACGCGCCCGGAGGGGAGCGGGCTGGGTCTGGCGTTCGTCCGCCGGGTGGTGGAGGCCCACGGCGGCGAGCTCACGCTGACAAGCAGGCCCGGGGAGGGTACGCTGGTGGAGCTACGGTTCCCGCTGTGAACACCGACCCGGAGAAGCCCGCGGAGACCGTGCTCCTGGTGGACGACGAGCCCGGTCTTGGCAAGGTCCTCGGCGCGCTCCTGCGCCAGGAGGGCATCGGGTCGCTGTACGCCTCCAGCGGCGAGGAGGCCCTCGGGCTCCTGGCCTCGCGCCCGGTGGACGTGGTGGTGAGCGACCTGCGCATGCCGGGCATGGACGGGATGCAGCTCTTCGCCCGGGTGCAGGCCCGCTGGCCGGAGGTGCCGGTGGTGTTCTTGACGGCCCACGGGACCGTGGCCCTGGCGGTGGAGGCCATGCGGGCGGGCGCGGCGGATTTCCTGCTCAAGCCCGTGGACCGCCAGGAGCTCTTGTTCACCGTGCGCAAGGCCCTGGCCCGCGCGGCCCGGGAGCCCGCGCCGTCCGCCGCCCCGGAGGGCTTCGTGGGGGACTCCGGCGCCATGCGCGAGGTGTACGCGCTCCTCGACCGCGCCGCGAGGGGTCACGCCACGGTGCTCCTGCGCGGCGAGAGCGGCACCGGCAAGGAGGTCGCCGCCAGGGCCCTGCACGCGCGCAGCCCGAGGAGGGACGGCCCCTTCGTGGCGATCCACTGCGCGGCGCTCCCGGACGCGTTGCTGGAGAGCGAGCTCTTCGGGTACGAGAAGGGGGCCTTCACGGGCGCGGTGCAGCGCAAGCCCGGGCGCCTGGAGCTGGCCCAGGGCGGCACGGTGTTCCTCGACGAGGTGGGCGAGGTCACCCCCGCGGTGCAGGCCAAGCTCCTGAGGGTGCTCCAGGAGCGGCAGTTCGAGCGCCTCGGGGGCACCGCCACGCTGCGGGCGGACGTGCGCTTCGTGGCGGCCACGCACCGGGACCTGGAGGCCATGATCGCCCAGGGCACCTTCCGCGAGGACCTGTTCTATCGCTTGAGCGTGGTGCCCCTGTGGCTCCCGCCGCTGCGGGCACGGCCCGAGGACATCGCGCCGCTGGCCCGGAGCTTCTGCGCTCGCTTCGGGAGGGACAACGGCCGCCCCGAGGTGACCCTCGCGGACAGCGCCATCGCGCGCCTCCAGGCGGAGCCCTGGCCGGGGAACGTGCGCCAGCTCCAGAACTTCATCGAGCGCCTGGTGGTGCTCGCGCTTGGGGCGCGCCTCACCGCGGAGGACGTGGACCGGGAGCTGTCGCGCCGGCCGTCCCTGGCGCCGGGCGTGGGCGTGGGCGCGGGGGCGGCGCAGCCCGTGGGGACGCTGGACCACACCCGCCGCGAGGCCGAGCGGGAGGCCCTGGCGCAGGCGCTGCAACGGGCGGGGGGCAACCGCACCCTGGCCGCGAGGCTCCTCGGGGTCAGCCGCCGGACGCTGTACAACAAGCTGGAGGAGCACGGCCTGGGGTGAAGAGGGGCGCGCGCCAACGTTGGCCGGGGCGAGCGCCAACGTTGGCGGGGGGCCCGGAGCTGCTACACTCGCGTGCGATGAGCGTCTGGAGCGCGCGGGGGGTGTGGTGCCTGGTCACGCTGGGCTTCGTGGGGTGCGGCACGGCGGAGGTGCCCGCCACGGGCCCCTGGCAGCCGATCCCCGGGGCGCGGTGCAACGCGCGCACGCGCGCCTTCCCCGCGCTGGACTCGCCGCACCTGGACGCCGACGCGGGGGAGCCCGCGTACAATTCGAACCCGCCGAGCTCGGGCCCCCACGAGGGCCGCTGGGCGCGCTGGGGCGGCCACACGGGGGCGATCCCCCGGCGGAACTACGTGCACAACCTGGAGCACGGCGGGGTGGTGCTGGCGTGGCGCTGCGCGGACGGGTCGTGCCCCACGGCGCGGGACGTGCTGGCGGCGCTGGGTACGTTCCCCAACGACCGGGCGTGTGATCTCCCGGGGGTGCCCGCGCGCCCGAGGGTGGTGGCCACGCCGGACCCGCTGCTGGAGAGCCCCGTGGCCGCCGCGGCCTGGGGGCGGGTGTACCAGGCCGACTGCGTGGACGCCGAGAGCCTCCGGGGCTTCTACGTCTCCGCGCTGGCCCACGCCCCCGAGGACACCTGCGCCGAGGGCTCGGTGCCTTGAGCGCCGTGAGGTAGGCGTCCTCGAAGGGTCTCGGGACCTCACGGGGCCCCGCGGTGTGCACAGACGCTGGCGGTCCCTCAGGGGGCGTAGATGTTCTGGCTGGCGTTGACCACCCAGGGCCTCCCTCGGCGGTCCACGGAGACCCGCAGGGCGCCGCCTTCCACCCGCGTCCAGCCCCGGCCGTTCCAGCGGTGGATGCCGAAGCCCCCGGGCTGCGGGTCCGCGCCGATCACCCACACGGTCCCGTCCGCGCCGATGCCGATGTCCTGCCCGAGCCCCGGGAGCTGCTGCCAGGTAGAGCCCACCCGGCGGAAGATCCCGTGGCTGTTGTTCACCACCCAGGGCTGCCCCGAAGGGTCCACCGCGATGCGCACGCCCCCGCCGTCGATCCGCGCCCAGCCGCTGCCCGTCCAGCGGTGGATGCCGTAGCCCCCGCCCTGAGGGTCCGTGCCGATCACCCACACCGCGCCGTTGGCCCCCACGCCAATGTCTCGCGCGGACCCGGGGAGCTGCTGCCACCCGGAGCCCACCCGGCGGTAGATCGCCTGCGACGCGTTCACCACCCACGGGAGCCCCGCCGGGTCCACCGCGATCTCCGTGGCGCCGCCGTCGATCCGCGCCCAGCCCGCCGGCGTGCGCTGGTGGATGCCGTAACCGCCGCCCTGGGCGTCGGTCCCGATCACCCACACCGCGTTGTTGGCCCCGACGCCAATGTCCTGCGCGGCGCCGTCCACCTGCTGCCACGCCAGCGCCCCGCCGCTCGCCAGCGCCACCGCCACCCCCGCGGCCAGCGCCGCCTTCCTTGTCATGGTCATCGTCCGTCCTCCGTCGGTGCCTTCGCCCCTAGCATAGCAGCGTGGGCCTCGCGCCGGTCCCCACCAGCGCCCTCCGTGGGGGTGGTGCTATCCTCCGCCCACCATGCGCTCCCTGGTCCCCTTCGGGCTCCTCACCGTGGCTTCCCTCCTCGCATGCACCGACGCGCCGCCCGCGGGGGATGCCTCCGCGGACGCCGCCCCCGCCGACGCCGCCCTGGACTCCTCGGCCCCGCCCGAGGACCGCCCCCGCGTGCGCCCCCCGGAGATCCCTCGCACGGAGCCCGACACCGCCCGCGCCATGCAGCGCCAGCGGTGCACCTTCGGCCCCGGGGCGTGGCCCGCGGAGACCCTCGGCCAGGAGGTCCCCGTCGGGGACCAGATGCCCCTCCAGCACATCCTCGTCCTGATGCAGGAGAACCGCTCGTTTGATCACTACTTCTCGCGGCTCCCGCGGGCCGGCCGGGACGACGTGGACGTGCCCCCGGAGGGCTGGACCAACCCCCGCGCGGACGGCTCCCCGGTGCCCCTCACCCACGACACCGAGCGCTGCATCGAGGACGTCCACCACGGCTGGGACGCCACCCACCGGCAGTACAACAACGGCCGCATGGACGGCTTCGTCACCACCAACGACCCCCTGGGCGAGCGGGCCATGACGTACTTCGACGAGACCGACCTGCCGTTCTATTACAGCCTCGCCAACACCTTCTCCATCGGGGACCGGTACTTCTGCTCGCTCCTCGGGCCCACCTTCCCCAACCGCTTCTACCTCATGGCAGGGACCTCCTTCGGCCTCGTGGTCAATAACCTCGCGGGCAACGACACCCGCCAGCGCCCCGCCCAGCACCTCTACAGCCGCCTCGACGACGCGGGCATCGACTGGCGCGAGTACTCCGGCGGCGCCCGCATGGTGGGCTTCTTCCCGTACTACGGCCTCCTGCGCGCCGAGACCCGCGCCCATATGGCCACCATCGACCAGCTCCGCGAGGACCTCCGCACCGGCCGCCTGCCCCCCTTCGCGTTCATCGAGCCCGACTACTTCGGCTCCGGCGGCAACCGCGTGGACGAGCACCCCCCGGGCATCCCCATGAACGGCGAGCGCTTCGTCGAGGGCATCGTCCGCGCCCTCATGGCCTCCCCCGCGTGGGCGACCACCGCCCTCTTCATCCTCTACGATGAACACGGCGGCTTCGCCGACCACGCCCCGCCCCCGGAGGCCTGCGAGCCCGACGCCCTCACCCCCCACGACGGCAACGGCCGCGCCTTCACCGGCCGCTTCGACCGCCTCGGGTTCCGCGTGCCCTTCTTCGTGGTGTCCCCGTACGCCCGGAGGCACTACGTGTCGCACCGGGTCTTTGATCACACCTCGGTCCTGCGCTTCGTCGAGGCCCGCTTCGGCCTGCCCGCCCTCACCCGCCGCGACGCCAACGCCAACATCCCCACGGACATGTTCGATTTCCAGAACCCCCCCTTCATGACCCCGCCCACCCTCACCCCCTCCAACGGCGTGGACATGGCCACCCGCGACCGCTGCAACGCCCGCTTCCCCGGCGCCGGAGGGCTGTGAAGCGAACGCTCGCGAGCGCGATGCTCCTCCACCTCGGCTGCGGGGCGCCCCCGGAGGCCCCGCCGGGCCCGAGCACCTTCGTCGCCACCGTGGAAGACCTCGCGCCCTTCATGCGCTGGACCGCCTTCCCCCTCGGGGAGCTCTCCGCCGGGGGGCACCCCCAGGGGCGCCAGACCGTGTACGTGAGCCGCCCGAGGCCCCCGGGGGCCGTCGCCTTCCCCGTCGGCGCCATGCTCGTGCGCACCATCGAGGTCGGGCCCTCCCCGAGGACCTGGGAGGTCTTCGCCATGGCAAAGCGCGGCGGGGACTACAACCAGGACGGCGCCCGAGGCTGGGAGTTCTTCCTCCTGAGCCTCTCGGACTCGGGCTCCGTGCGCATCATCGCCCGCGGGCAGAACCCCACCTCTGGTCACGAGGACCGCTACACCCTCGGCGAGAACACCACATGCAACTCGTGTCACGGCCTGGAGGACGCCCGCCCCTACGACAGCGTGCTGAGCCTCCCGCTCCGTCCAGGGCGATGAAGCGTCAGGCCCTCGCGCTGGGCGCGCTCTTCGGGTGCACCCGGCCCGACGCAGCAACGGACGCGGCCACGGACCTCGGGGGCGCCTCGCCCGACGCGCCCGACGCGGACACCGCGGAGGCGGCTCCGCGCCCGCGAGAGGCGCGGGTGGAGCGCCTCCTCGGGGCCCTCCGAGGGCGCTCGCTCACCACCCTCGAAGGTATCTTCAGCGTGGTGCGGCTCACGGGCTGCTGCGGCTCGCCCCTCGGGTGCTTCCTCAACAACCCCACGAGCCCCTACGCCCGCATGGACCTCCCCAGCGCCACCGCGGGGCCCACCCCCACCTGGAGGCTCCGCCCCGACGAGGCCGTGGTGCTCGTCGGCCGCACCCCGCCCCCGGCGCGGTACTACGGCTTCACGGCGTACCTCCTCGATCGCCCGGGCACCCCGGCGCTGGAGTTCGCCAGCCTCGGGGACACGCGCAACCAGCTCACCCTCGGCACGGACCCGCCGGACAGCCCCTTCGGCGCCTGGACCGCCCTGATCTTCACCGCGGACCAGTCCACCGAGCGCGCCGTGCGCGCCGCCGCCGTCGAGGCTGGGCTCCCCGACGGCGCCGTCAACACCGTCGCCCTCCCCGAGGGGGACCCACGTTACGGCCTCCGCCTCGGCCTGGACGCTTCCCGGGACAGCCTGGCCGTGCTCTTCCGCTACGCCGTCCCGGAGGACCCCGAGAGCGCCTCGCGCTGGTTCGCTGACCCGGGCTTCACCGTGCTCCGGGTGACGCCCGGGACCGAGGCCCACACGCCCCTGCCCTTCCCCCCGGTGCGTCCTCGGGCCACGGAGCCCACCGAGCGCACGCCCGGGCTCACCGCCGCCCAGGCGCGTCTGCGCGACGCCCTGGTCGCGCGCTACCGCGCCCGAGGGCTCCAGGTGGACGACCTCCCGGTGGACGAGCTCACCCTGGACCCCCTGCGCTGCATCCCGAGCGGCACCGCCTGCCTCGGGGACAACCCGGACACCATCTATCTGCGCAGCGCGCCGGTGCAGCTCACCCGGGACCCCACGGACTTCGTGGTGGCCTACGGGCTCAACCACCGGGCCACGGGGCGGGCCGTGTACAGCAACGCCGCGGTGTACGAGGCCCCGCACCTGCAAGGGCTGCGCAGCGTCGAGGACCCGCAGTTCCCGGGCGAGGCCACGGTGCTCCTCCCGGGCGACCCCGAGGCCCCGGGGCTCTACGCCTGGCGCTTCGCCCTCGACTGCGGCGGCGCGGACCCGCACTGCACCACCATCCCCGAGGGCTGCCAGGGGTTGGAGCCCGACGACCCGGCCTTCCTGGCCTGGAGGGTGTACCTGGACCCCAGGACCCGAGCGGGTCCTGCCTCGGGAACGATCCTGTGGGACGGAGCCCTCCACGTCCACCGGTAGGTGAGCGAAAAGCCGACCCCCCGTGGAGGGTTACGGCGAGGTAACGGCCCCCGGGGGCTCCGGGTTCTCGTCCTCCGGCGAGGGGGTGGCGCCGCGCAGCCCCGGGGCCTCCGTGGCGACGTCATCCAGGCCCTCGTCGGCGCTGCCGTGGTCGTGGGTCTCCGGCGTCGCGGGCTGTGGGGCCGCTCCCGTGGACGCCGGAGCGTCCGGGGGCGGGGCCCGCTCGGTGCCGTAGCGAGGCCGCTCGCCGGGGCGGGACCAGTCCACCCACTGGGCGCTCTCGCTCCGGGTGTCCATGTGAATGAACACCGACCGGGGATAGTAACCGCAGCCCGTGGCCGGGAGCGTGCGGCAGAAGTCCCGCGCCACGCGGTTGGGCACGCCCTCCACCCGGAAATCAATCGCCCGGCCGATGTTGTGGTTCGAGTGCGGCGTCCACTGCCCGCGACGAAACGGCCGGAAGCCCGAGATCACCCGCACCGCGCGCCCGCCGAAATGGTCGCTCACCGCCGCGAGCTGCCGCAGGAGCCGCGGGTCCATCGCCCGCGTGGCCCCGTCCGGGTGGCGCAGGAACCACCGCACCCGCCGCAGCGCGCTGGCCGAGGGGCGCCGGAGGTTCACCGTCAGCCGCTCGCCGTTGTACTCCCGCACCAGGGACACCTGCCCCGGGTGCCTCGGGCGCCCCCAGCGAGAGCCCGGCACCGCCCTGGTCCCGCTACCGCCGCGGCTACCCGTGGGTGCAGGTGCGCGCGTGTCGGGCCGTGTGGCGGCCCGCGCCGTGGGCCGTTCAGGGCGCGCAGGACGCGCCGGGGCCGCGCTCCGCGGGGCAGTGGTGACCGTGGGTGTTGGAGCTCCAGCGGGTTGCACGCCGGGGACGTCCGTGGGTACGGCCACATCGGGCGGAAGCCGCAGGCGCTGCCCTGTTCTAAGCCGGTACGGGGCCTGCAGGTGGTTTCGCCCGGCGATGCGCACCGCGGGGATCCCGAGGCGCTGGGCGATGGAGGAGATGGTGTCCCCGCGGGCCACCACGTACACGTGGCGGGTGGGCCGCTGGGCGCCGGCGAGGCCCGGAAAAACAAGCGCCAGGGCGAGGTAGAGGAGCGCGCGAGGGAGCACCGTGGGACCCTCCCGGTACCCGATGGGCGGCGCCGCGGTCAAGGGGGAGCTCCAGGGGAAAGCGTCGTTTTCGAGGGTTCCTTTTGACCCCGTTGTGCAGTGGTGCTTCAATGATCCAGGACGCTGCCGCGGGGACGTGTACCCGCCGCGGGCCCTACTGAGGCGGAGCGCGGATGGCCGACGGGAACTACCTGCTGGGTGTGGACATCGGGTCGAGCGGGATCAAGCTCTGCCAGTTGAAGGACGTGCGCGGGAAGAAGACCCTGTGCAAGTTCGGGTACCACCCGCTGCCGCCGCAGACCATCGTGGACGGGCACGTGATGAACGTGGGGGCCATCGTGGACGGGGTGGCGCAGCTCCTGGCGGACCACAAGGTCAAGCGCCGGGAGGTGGCGCTGGCGGTGAGCGGCCACGCGGTGATCATCCGGCGCATGGCCCTGCCGTTGATGACCCCGTCGGAGCTGGCCGAGCAGATCGACTGGGAGGCCGAGCAGCAGATCCCGTACGACATCAAGGACGTGCAGATCGACTACGAGGTGCTCCGGCGCCGCCCCGAGCAGGGCCAGATGGACGTGCTCCTGGTGGCCGCCAAGAAGGAGGAGATCAACGAGACGGCGCAGCTCGCCCGGGAGGCGAAGCTCCGGCCCGTGGTGATTGACGTAGACGCCTTCACGGTGCAGAACACCTTCGAGGCCAACTACGGGATCAGCGCCCAGGGGACCATCGCGCTGATCAATATTGGCGCGGCGCTGACCACCATCAACATCCTGTCCGCGGGGATCCCCGCGTTCACCCGGAACATCATCAACGGCGGCAACGCCATCACCGAGGAGATCCAGAAGCGCCTGGGCATCTCCTGGGACGAGGCGGAGACGTACAAGACCGGCGCGGCCTTCGTGGGCTCGGACCCGCGGAGCGTGGTGCCCCAGGAGGTGCCGCAGATCATCAAGCAGGTGGTCGAGGGCCTCGCCGGGGAGATCCTGCGCTCGCTGGACTTCTACCTGGCCACCTCCGGCGAGCGCGAGATCGCCAGGATCTACATCGCGGGCGGCACGGCGAACATCCCCGAGGTGGGCATGGCCATCGAGCGGCGCACCAAGGCCCCGGTGGAGCTCCTGGACCCCTTCCGGGACATCGCCGTGGACCTCAAGGAGGTCAACGCCGACCTGCTCAACCTCCACCGGCCGCAGGTCTGTGTGGCCATCGGCCTCGCCCTGCGCAAGGACCGCGAGAAGGCGTGACGCACCCATGCTGAAGATCAACCTCCTCCCGCGCTCGGGCCCGCGCGTCCAGTCCACCAGCAACGCCGCGAGCTGGCTGCTGGTCGGCGTCTTCGGGTCCCTGGCGGTGCTCCTCGGGGTGCTGCTGCTCTTCCACTCGTCCAAGCAGAAGGACGTGGAGGACCTCCAGACGCAGAACACCCAGCTCCAGGCCAGCATCGACGCGATCAAGAGCCGCGTCTCGGACCACCAGAAGATCCTCGATGAGCTGGCGGAGATCGGCCGCCGCGAGGAGGCCATCACGCGCCTGCAGGACGCCCGCACGGGCCCCACGGAGATGCTCCTGGAGATCTCCGACGTGCTGTCGCAGCCCTTCCACATCTCCGCGGACCCGGCGGAGATGGAGCTTCGGCGCCAGCGGGACCGCGCCTCCCTGCCCAACAACGCCTGGGACAACCACCGGCTGAGCATCCTGTCCTTCACCGAGGAGAACCGCTCGGTGAAGATCTCCGGCGAGGCCCGCACCCCGGACGACGTGGGCGAGCTCATGCGCCGGCTCCAGCTCAGCCTGTACTTCCGCGACGTGCGGCTGGACCGCACCGAGGCCGCCCTCCAGCCCAACAGCAAGATCAGCATCCAGCGGTTCTCCATCGTCGCGAAGGTGAGGTACTAGCGATGGCCGGACCGAAGAAATCCGCCAAGGAGCTCATCGGCGGGCTGAACCCCAACTCCATGATCCTCGGGGTCTGGGTGGTGGCCGTGCTGGCCATCGCCGTGGGGTACTACTTCATGTTCTACGACCCGCTGGAGCAGACCCGCGTCGCCGAGGAGGGCCGCAAGGCCGCCCTCACGCAGCAGCGCACCACCGAGGAGGCAAACCTCCGGCGGTACAACTCCGACGTGGCGGCCCTGGGCCGCGCCCGGCAGCGCGCCGAGGAGCTCCAGCGGGTGCTCCCCACGGACGCGGACATCCCCGGGTTCATGCGGAACATCAACGCCCTGGCGGAGACCGCGGGGCTCCAGATCCAGCTCATCCAGCCCGTAGAAGAGCGCGTGGAGCTGTACTACGCGCGCATCCCCGTGCAGATCAAGGTCCGCGGGAGCTACCTCTCGCTCACGCGGTTCTTCTACCAGGTGTCGCGGCTCCAGCGGGTGATCAACATGGAGAACATCAAGCTGGAGACCCCCACCGAGGACCCGGTCACCCACGAGGTGCTCCTCGCGGCGGAGACCCTGGCGACAACCTTCCGGAGCGTGGTCCGGCCCGCCGCCGCGGCGCGCCCGGCCACCCCGCGCCCGGCGGCCGGCGCCACCCCGGCCCCGGCGGGAGAGTGACCATGCGACCACGCGCGAGGCTCTCTTGGCTCTTCCCCCTGGCGCTCGCGGCCTGCGAGGACGACCCGCCGCCCACCACGCCCACCCCCGGCGCCACGCCGGGGGGCGCCGGGGGCGCGACGCCCGGTGGGCCCGGGGCGCCCACCGCGGGCCGAGGCCAGGGCGACGCCGGGCGTAGCAGCGAGCCCCAGCCGCCACGGCGGGAGATCCACGAGGGGATGTTCCTGGAGAACCAGGGCCGCCGGGACCCCTTCCGCACGTTCTGGGCGGAGTTCACCAGCACCATCATCGAGCGGGCGGACGACCGGGACGTGCGCCTCGGCAATTTCGCCATCGATGACCTCCGCCTGGTGGCGGTGGTGGTGGGCACGGACAACCCCTACGCCATGGTGATCGACCCGACCCGGGCGGGCACCATCCTCCGGCGCGGGATGTACATCGGCCGCCAGGAGGTGATCCACTCGAACCGGGCGGACACGCCAGACTACCCCGTCCACTGGCGCATCGCGCGCATCACCGGCGGCCGCCTCCGGCGGCTGCCCGACGGCACCTTCGAGGAGATCCCCGCGATGGTGGTGCTGGAGCGCCCGGACCCGCTCAACCCCGGCGCGCCGGTGGTGGAGCGGCCCATGACCCTCGTGCCTCGGGCGCTGACCCCAGGGACCCAGACCGCCACGGGCCTCGGCACCACCGGCGCGGCCACCAACTCCACGGCCTTCCTGCCGCCGTCGCCGGGCGGGCCTCCGCTCCTGGGCGGGGCACCCCAGCCGGGCCCCATGCCCCCGGGGGTCACCACCCAGGTGTTCAACTACACCACCCCGGGGCAGCCTACCCCCGCCCCGGCGCCGACCACGGTGGTGGTGCAGCCCCAGGCGCCTGCGGCGCAGGGACCGCAGGCGCCGTCCAACGCGCCCCCGCCGATCCAGGTGACCGGTCCCGGGGCCGGGTCGCTGCCCTCGCACGGTCTTGGGGGGCCGTGACCGTGGCGCAAAATTGGTCCCGTCGCACTCCGGGGATACCCTACGGGCAGTCCCCTCCAGCGAGGTCTCGGATGATGCTTCGAACGTGCTTGCGGCTCCTGGCGCTGGTGCTGGTGCTGGTCCCCTCGGCGGTGACCGCGCAGCCCGTGGCGCCCGCGGTGCCTGAGGTGCCCGCGGTGGCGCCGCCGTCGGGCCCGGACGCCCGGCCGAGGTCCCGGGTGATCGCCCGGGACCCGCCGCTGGTGCGCGGGGACGACAGCGAGGAGGCCGGCTTCCTGTCCACGGTGCCGCTGCAGATCGGGGGCACCACCCGGCAGCCCCCGCTCGGGAGCGGCCGGCGGATTGACATCGACCTCCGGGACGCGGACATCCACAACGTGCTGCGCCTCCTGGCGGAGGTGGGCAACGTGAACATCGTGACGTCCGATGACGTCACGGGCAACGTCACCATCCGCATGCACAACGTCCCGTGGGACCGGGCCCTGGAGGTGATCCTCGCGGCGCGCTCGCTGGGGATGCAGCGGGACGGGAACATCATCCGGATCGCGCCGCAGGCGGTGCTGGACAAGGAGCGCGAGATGGCCATCGAGCGGGCCAAGCAGCTCCAGGTGCTGGAGCCGCTGGAGACCCGCCTGATCCCCGTGAGCTACGCCCTCGGGACGGAGATCCTGCCCCGGGCGCGGGAGCTGCTCTCCGGGCGTGGGAGCATCTCCGTGGACGAGCGCACCAACGTGCTGATCGCCCGGGACGTGGCCAACAGCCTCAACCAGGTCGAGCAGCTCGTGCGCTCGCTTGACACGCAGACCCCGCAGGTGCTGGTGGAGGCCCGGATCGTGGAGGCCACCAGCAACTACCTCCGGGACCTCGGGATCCAGTGGGGCGGGGACGTGTCCCTGGGCGGGTCCACGGGCAACCCCACGGGGCTTCTCTGGCCGAGCGCCGTCGGGCTCTCGGGCGGCGCCACGGACAACATGACCCCCACCGGCGGCCTGTCGCCCATCTCCCGGATGGTGCAGAACCCCAACTTCGCGGTGAACCTCCCGGGCGCCACGGGCACCGGGCAGGGCGGCGCCATCGGCCTCACCCTCGGGTCCCTCTCGCAGACGGTGAACATCAACCTTCGATTGTCCGCGTCGGAGTCCTCTGGGGTCCTTCGCATCGTGAGCTCTCCGCGGATCCTCACGCTGGACAACCGCGAGGCGCAGATCTCCCAGGGCACGCTCATCCCGTACTCCCAGATCAGCGCCGCGGGCATCCAGACGGCCTTCCAGGAGGCCCGGCTCCAGCTCCGGGTGAGGCCCCACGTGACCGCCGACGGGAGCGTGTCCATGCACGTGCGCATCACCCGGAACGAGCCGGACTTCAACAACACCGGCGCCCGCGGTGACCCCACGATCCTCCAGCGCGAGGCCGAGACGGACCTGCTCATCCAGGACGGCCGCACGGCGGTCATCGGCGGGATCTACACCCGGAACACCGGCCGGAACGTCGAGAGCGTGCCCTTCTTCGGCGACATCCCGATCCTCGGGGCGCTCTTCCAGCGCCGGAGGAACAGCGACCGCCGCACCGAGCTCCTGATCTTCCTCACGCCCCGGATCGTGAACCGCGCCGAGTCCATCGGCCGCTGACCCCCAAAGGGCGCCTGGAGCTCCAGGCGCTTCATCGCACACTTCAACACACATCCCCTGGAGCTCCGGCGCTGGCCTCGCCCGGCCCGGCCGCGCGGGGTGCGGTCGCCGCGAGAATACTCGCGCTGCGCGGGGGCTTGCGGTACACTACCGGGTATGGTGCGCGCGCGTCGAACCGGGCTGCCCTTCGTGGTGCTGTTCTCGCTGGGGGTGGGCGTCGGGTCGCCGACGGGGTGTGACAACACCAACGTGGCGATCTTCATCCGGCAGGTGCAGGCGCCGGTGCCCGGCGCCGGGGTGTGCACCATCCCGCCGGACCCGATGACACGCGGGCTCAACGAGGGCACGCTGGACCTCGCCCTGGCGCGCACGCCCCAGGCCCTGCGCTACATCCTGCACCCGCTCTTCCAGACGGAGATCACCTCTCGCCGGGACATCCAGGCCAACCGCCCGGAGACCAACGGGATCTTCATCGAAGGGTTCGTGATCCAGATCTATGACAGCGACCCGTCGCCGGGGCACGAGATCGGCCGGCCCTTCACGGTGTTCCAGACCGTGTTCGTGCCGCCCGGGATGGGCGGCCAGCCGGGCTTCGGGACCACGGACGTGGAGATCATCCCCAGCGCGGTCATCCACGAAGGGGGGCGCTTCACGGACCCCAACACCGGTGAGTGCGTCACCACGCCCACGCGCTTCCCGGTGAACCAGCCCATCGATGACCCGCCCGGGGTGCCCTGCGAGCAGCTCCCGCAGCACCCGCCGAGCATCCTGGACTATGTGTGCAGGCCGTACTTCGAGCCTGGCATCAACCGCCAGCGGTGCCCGGTGCCGGATTACTCCCGGGACCGCCTGGGTCGTCCGGCGCGCACCATGCGGCTGATCGTGCACATGATCCCCTTTGGCCGCACCATGGGTGGGGTCTCCATCGAGGCGCCGCCCTTCGATTACCCGGTGTCCATCTGCTGCGGGTGCCTGGTGCAGTTCCCTGGTGAGGCCAACGCGCCGGAGAGCGAGATGGGTCACTACGGGCCCGATTGCCTGGCCTCCGGCACGGTGCCCGCGGGTCCCGCGCTCTGCAGCCCCGGCCAGGATTTCCCCCAGGACTGCCGGGGCTGCAACTCCCTGGCCGCCTGCCAGCCGCCGGGCTTCGTGAACTACCCCCAGGGCCCCATGTCCCCCATGCCCCCCACGCTCGACTGCCCCTCCTACCGCTGACGGAGCGCCCCCTCCCGCACCGCCTGGCGTAGGAGCGCCAGCGTGCGCGCATGCCCCGGGCGCTCAAAGCGCAAGGCCCCGAGGACCCTCCCACCCAGGAGGCCGAGGTCCCCGAGGACATCCAACAGCTTGTGACGGTAGGGCTCTCCCGGGTCCGTGGGCGCCGCGAAGGCCGGGTGCGCTCTACCCTCCTCGAAGACCACCACGGCCCGAGGGTCCAGGCCCTGGCCAAGCCCCCGGGCGCGGAAGTACCCAAGCTCGGAGGCGAAACCAAAGGTCCTGGAGCGCGCCAGGGACGCGAGATACGCCTCCCAGGTGCCCTCCCAGGACACCTCCCGGGTGGCGAGCCCGTGGCCGCGCAGGTCCGTCCAGGCGCGCACCGTGGGTTCCCCGGGAGAGAGCTCCAGGGCGCTCTCTCCCACGGTGAAGCGCGCGGCGCGGGGGATCTCCCAGCGGGGCCCGCGGGCCTCGGGGGCCAGCGCCCCCAGGGCCTCGGCCCAGAGCCTCGCGGCGCCGTCCAGCAGGGGGAGCTCGGGGCCAGCGACCTCCAGGGTGACGCCCTCGAAGCACCCTCGAGCGGTCACCGCGGAGAGCGCGTGCTCCACCGTGAGCACGGAGCGCCCATCGGGGAGGGCCACCCGCGACGCCCGAGGCGTCTCCAGGGCGCGCTCCAGGGAGACCACGACCTCCGAGGGCGCCCCGTCGGTCCTGCGCACGCGCAGGGCGCCCTCCCTGGCCACCCACCGGGCGGCGCAGGGGAGCCCCGTGTGGAGCCCCACGCCTCGGAGCCAGGACGTCACCGCGGGCATAGGATGCCCGGGGCTGCGGTCCCTGGCAAAGGGGTGGTATGCTCCGGGGATGCGCGGTGGGTTGAGCCGTCGGGACCTGGGGCGCTGCGCCGTGGCGGGCGCCACGGCGCTGGTGGGGTGCGGCAGCGACATCCCTACGACGTTCCCGCCGGGGCTGGAGCCGTTGGAGCCGAACGCCGCCCCCAGGGTGGCCGCCCAGGGCGCCGACCGCTACCCCGAGGCCATCACCTTCGAGCGAGGCAAGAGCGACGCGTTCGACTGGGTGCACGCCCGCGCCAACGTGAAGGCCTCGCTGCCGCGCACCTGGGAGGCGCTGCGGGAGCCCGTGGTGTGCATCGACCGCCGGAGGGTGCACGGCTGGACCATCACCGAGGGCGTGGAGCCCGAGTACCCGTACAGCTTCCGGATCCACCACGTGGTGAGGGACATCGTCACCGTGGAGTTCGACCTCGTCTGGCGCCACGGCCCGCTGGAGGGCTCCGCGGCGACGCCCGGGCGCCCGACGGCCGTGGGGGCCCGCTACCAGAAGGTCTACGGGAGCTCGTACATCCAGCTCCTGCGCGGCAGCGTGGTGGCCCGGCAGGTGGACGAGAGCGTCACGGGCCTGGAGTTCATCCGACACGTCAAGGCCTCGTCCGGGGGCACCGACGACCTGCAGCAGTACCTCCAGGACTACTACAACAGCATCCTCGCGCGCGTCCGAGGCCAGGCGCTGCCGACGTATTGAGCGTCCCCTCGCATGGGTTTTCATTGGTTGAGCCGCGCCCTCGCCTTCCCCTCCACGGACACCGCGGACGAGAACGGCATCGTGGCCATCGGCGGGGACTGCCGGGTGGAGCGGCTCCTCCTGGCGTATAAGAGCGGGATCTTCCCCTGGCCCCTGGCGAGGCACCTGCCGCTCCTGTGGTTCTCCCCGGACCCGCGGTACGTGATCGACCCGCGGAGGGCGCACATCCCGAGGTCCCTCAAGAAGCAGGTCCGCCGGGGGCTCTACAAGGTCACCGCGGACACGGACTTTGTCGGGGTGATCCGCGCCTGCGCGCGGGTGCCCCGCGAGGGCCAGCAGGGCACCTGGATCACCCAGGAGCTGCGCCAGGGCTACGAGAGCCTCCACCGCGAGGGCTACGCCCACTCCATCGAGGCCTGGCGCGACGGGGCCCTGGTGGGCGGGCTCTACGGCGTCTCCCTCGGCCGGGCGTTCTTCGGCGAGAGCATGTTCGCCCTGGAGCCCGACGCCTCCAAGGTGGCCTTCACCGCGCTCCTCGGGAACCTCGTGGCGTGGGGCTTTGACCTGGTGGACTGCCAGACCCGCACGGACCACCTGGAGCGCTTCGGCGCCGGGGCAATGCGCCGGAGGGACTTCCTCGCCATGCTCCAGGCGTCGCTCCAGACGGACACCCGGCGGGGGGTGTGGCGTCTGGACCGCACCCCCCTGGAGGCCCTGGCGCTGCTCCAGGGCTCGCCGGACGACCCGTGAAGCTCGCGCGGGTGCTGGAGCTCGGGCGCTCGGTGAGGGTGCTGGGCCTGGACGACGGGCCCTTCACGAAGGCCCCGGGCGCCGCGGTGCCCGTCTGTGGCGTGGTGTGCCGGGACACGCGCTTCGAGGGCATGCTCTGGGGCCGGGTCCGGCGCGACGGCTTCGGGGCCACGCGGGAGGTGCTGCGCCTGGTGGGCGGGAGCAAGTTCCTGCCGCAGGTGCACCTGGTGCTGTTGGATGGCCTGGCCTTCGGGGGCTTCAACCTGGTGGACCTGCCCGCGCTGGCCGAGGGCCTCGGGGTGCCGTGCGCGGCGGTGTGCCGGCGCATGCCGGACCTCGCGGCCATGGAGCGCGCGCTCGGCGGGCTCACGCAGCCGGCGCGGAGGCTGCGGCTCCTACGTCGGGCGGGGGCGCTGTACGAGCACCCCCCGTGGGTGTTCCAGGTGGCGGGCGAGGGCCCGGCGGTGGTGGCCCGGGCGCTGGCGAGGCTCACGGACACGGGGCACGTGCCCGAGTGCCTGCGGCTGGCGCACCTTGTCGCCGCCGCCGTGCGCCTCGGGGAGAGCAACCGCCGAGCGTAGGAAGGGCCCACCGGGGCGCCGACGGACGGTGTACCATCGGGGATCGTGGCGTGTCGTCGTGTCCTGGCGCTGGCGCTCCTCGCGGGGTGCGCCACCGCGCAGTCCGTCTCTCCGGAGGACGCCCCCGGGGCCACCGACGGCGCCGATGGCGCCGCGCCGGACGCGGCCTTCCTGGAGGACACCGACGCCCCCAAGGCCCCCGCGGACAGCGCCCCGATGCCCACGGACGGGCCTCCCGCGGACAGCGCCCCGGAGGAGGTCACCGCGCCGCCCACGGACGCCACCAGGGCCTGCCCGACGGGGCAGCGTCCGTGTGGGGAATTGTGTGTGGATGTAGCCGTGGACCCGAGGCATTGCGGTTCGTGTGGGCGCGCGTGCGCGACGGGCGAGCGCTGTGAGCTGGGGCTGTGCCGGGTGACGTGCCCCTCGGGGCAGGAGCCGTGCGTGGGGGCCGACGGGGCGAGCGCGTGCGTGACGCTGGCGACGGACCGGGCGCACTGCGGGCGCTGCGGCGGGGCCTGCGCCGCGGGGCAGGTGTGCGCGTCGGGGCGCTGCATGAACCTCTGCGCGGGCGCCCAGACCGCGTGCCCCGCGGCCGCCGGCGGGGTCAGCTGCGTGGACCTGACCGTCGACGCGCGCCACTGCGGGATGTGCGGCGCGGCGTGCCCCGCGGGGGAGCGCTGCCTGCGCGGGGCCTGCGCCCTCGCCTGCCCCGAGGGGCAGACCGGGTGCGATGGGCGCTGCGTCACCGTGGCGACGGACGAGGCCCACTGCGGGCGCTGCGGCAACGCCTGTCCCTCGCCGCAGCGCTGCGCGCTGGGGCTGTGCCGCGCGCCCTGCGTGGCCCCGCAGGTGGACTGCGCGGGGGTGTGCCGGGACCTCCAGCGGGACGCCGCCAACTGCGGGCTGTGCGCACGGGCGTGCGCCGCGGGCGAGCGCTGCGCGAGCGGCCGCTGCGAGCCCGACTGCCCCGCGGGGTTCACGGCCTGCGGGAGCGCGTGCAGGAACCTCCTGGGGGACGCGTCCAACTGCGGGGCCTGCGGGCGGGCGTGCGCCGCGGGTGAGCGCTGCTCCAGCGGCCGCTGCGGCGGCGCGTGCCCGACCGGGCAGACCTCCTGCGGGGGCTCCTGCGCGGCGCTGGCCACGGACCCCTCGCACTGCGGGGCCTGCGGGAGCGTGTGCCCGACGCGCGCAAACGGCGCCCCCACCTGCGCGCTGGGGGTCTGCGGGGTGTCCTGCAGGCCGGGCTTCGGGGACTGCGACCGCAACGCCACCAACGGCTGCGAGGCCGACACGGACACGAGCCTCGCGCACTGCGGGGCCTGCGGGACGGCCTGCGGGGCCCTCGCCGGGGCCCGCCCCCAGTGCGTCGCCGGGCGCTGCCAGCCGGTGTGCGACGCCGGCCGCGCGGACTGCGACGCCGTCGCCAACAACGGCTGCGAGGTGGACCTGCAGAGCTCCGCCACCAACTGCGGGGCCTGCCGCCGGGCCTGCCTGACGGGCCAGAGCTGCGTCCTCGGGAGCTGCGCCGCCGCGGCGTCGGTGCTGGAGCCCTTCGACGCGGGCGTGTGGGTGTACGCCCCGTGGAGGGCCGTGAGCGGCGCCTCGGGCACGCGCCAGGCGAGCTGCGCCCACGACGGCGCCACGGGCCTCCAGGACCCCGGCTGGGCCTACCGCACGGACGTCACCATCGGGTCCGCGGGCCAGCGGCTGAGCAGCTGGGTGCGCCTCGGGAGCTCCGCGAGGTTCTACCTGGGCTTCGGCGCCAGCGCCTCCCGGGCGTGGTCCCTGGTGGCGGCGTCCAACACGTCGAGCCTGCTCTTCCAGTCCAACGTGTCCTACGGGTACACCGACGTGGGCTCCCGCGCCATGACCTGGACCGCCGGGCGGTGGTACCGCCTGGAGGTCACCTTCGGCGTCGCGGGCGCCGTCACCGGCAAGGTGTACGACAGCGACGGGCGCACGGAGCTCGCCTCGCTCAGCGCCACCCTCGCGGGCTTCACCCCCGGCGGCGTCGCGGTGAGGGCCTTCGGCGCGACGTGCATCGACACCATCGAGCGGCGGTGAGGACAATGAACGGGCTTGAAGGGGAAAGCTGCGAGTGGCAGGCTCCCGAGGGTTCGAGCCCATGAAGAGCATACCTGGGAGGCGAGGCGCGTCCAGAAAGCCCGTGGCCATCGGGAGTTGGCCCGCGGAGGCACGCACCCCCGACGAGCTCGCCGCGGAGGTCCAGTACCTCGGCAGCCCGGAGCACAAGGACTACGTGAACCCGGTCAACCGGGAGGCGCCGCGCCAGCGGAGCGACGCGTTCCGTTGCGAGGAGTATCCCGCCGAGCAGTGGCCGAGGTTCACGAGGTTGTTGCAGGAAGCCGTGCGGATGCAGTGCACCAGCGCGGAGTTCGACCCCGACCAGCGCCCTGGTCTCGGGCGCCCGGACGGTTGGCCCAGGTATGTCTGGGGCTGGTTCAAGGGCGCGCTGTTCCAGGCCAGGCATCGTACGGATCCGCCAGGGCACTTCTACAAGGCGTGGCTTTTGGAACCCGAGGACCACCCCGAGGACCCTGACGATCGGCTGGGAGCGCTCCGAACGAGGCTGGAGGCGCTCGATGTTTGAGCTCCGTTGGGAGTGGCTCGACGGCCACGGCACCTCCGTGCGCTCGCACGCGCTGACCTGGGCTCGCCTGGAGCTCCGCGTCGACGAGGACAGGGTCGCGACCAGGGTCTACGACCGCCGCACGCGCTCAGTCCGCGACGGGATCTACCTGCCGTTGATGCCGCTCGCGGAGTGGGTCGCCTACAACTGGTGGTTCCTGATAGAGGAAGGGGCGCCGGAGCTCCCCTCCGTCAGCGCGAGGGCCGCGATCCCTGCGCACCGTGCCTGGTACGCGCGCCATAACCTCCTTGCCGCACGCGAGGGCTACCCGCTGCCGGACCTCACCTGCTACCGCGAGGAGGACGAGCGGCTCCTCCTCTGCTGCACAGCGGACGAGCGCTTCCATGGCAATGCGCCGGTGCGCTTCGTGGAGCGCTTCGAAGCCCTGGTCCCTTGCGCGGAGTACCGGTCCGCCCTGGCGCGGCTGGTGACCGCGGTGCTCGAGCGCATCGAGGCTTGCGACGACCATGACGCGCGCGAGCTCCGCGCCCGCTGGGCGTTGGCCTCCTCCGACGACGCGCGTCGACGACTGCTGTGCGCGCGCGCCGCGATGCTCGGCCTGGACGCCGCGCAGCCGGACGCGCTGGACGAGGCGCTGACCACCAGCCTCACCGAGGGCTTGGAGGGGCTGCCAGCGCCGATCGTTCGGGAGCTCCTCGCGCTCCCTGGCGGCGCTCTGGAGATCAGCGCGCGAGCGCAGAGCATCCTGGCTGCGCGCGTCCAGACCCCACGGCAGTCGAAGGACGGCGCCCTCCGGGAAGCGCGGGGCGCCGTGCTCCCCGCCGCGGGCCTCGCGGAGCCTCACGACGCCGGCTGGGCCATGGCGCGACAATTCCGACGATCGGTGCTCGGCGTCGAAGACGAGGTGGTGAGCGCGGTGCTTGATCACCGGCTGGAGGCGACCGGCGTCCTGGACCCGCACGACCTTCGGGGAGCGCCGACGGACCGTGGGCTCCTCGGGTGGGTGGAGGCGCAGGCCCAGGACACCGCTTCCTGCGTGCTCCAACGTCGCACGATCCCAGGCGCCCGGCGCTTCCTGCATGCGCGGGCGCTCGCGCTCGCGCTCCTCGGGGGGCGAGAGCGGCTGATCACGGAGTCCACGCACAGGTCACAGCGGGTGGCGAGACACTTCGCCGCGGAGGTGCTCGCTCCGGCCGAGGCGATCCGCCGGAGGCTCGTCGGCGAGTTTGTGGACGGCGACGAGTTGGAGGCGCTGGCCGCGCATTTCAACGTCCATCCGACGTTGGTGCGCCACCAGATCGAGAACCACCATATGGCCCGCGTTCTTGGAGAGTGATCGAGCGGGACGTACATGTACATCGACACCATCGAGCGGCGGTGAGGGGACCATGAAGGCCGATGTCCGACGGAGGCTGGAGCATTACGCCGCGAACCCTCGCTGCGAGGCCAACCTGCGCTCCGTCGTGGCGGGCGTCACCATGGAGGCCGTGGCCCGCTCCGCGGGGCTGGAGCCCCAGACCGGCCAGTCGCCCTTCGCCCTGGCCCGCGGCGCCCAGTTCGAGCGGGGGCTCTTCGACGACGACGCCGCGCGGCTGCGCCGGGGGCTCCTGGAGCGCCAGGTCTTGCCCGCCAACGCCGCGGGCTTCGTGGACCTGCGCCTCAAGCGCAACGGCGGGCCCATGCCCTCCCTCGACGCCGCGCGAGACCTCCTCCTCCCGCGGCTGCTCTCCGGCGACCTCGACGTGTCGCGCATCCCCGATCCCGCCGAGGTCACCGACGGGGCGCCGGTGTGACCGGCATGCCCCGTTGCCGCGCCGCCCCCGTTGCGCATCCGCCCCGGTGCCACGACGCCCTCGATGCGGGTTCGCGCCGTTGTGTAACCGTCCTCGATGCGGGTTCGCGCCGTTGCGTAACCGTCCTCGATGCGGGTGGGCGCCGTTGTGCAACCGCCCTCGATGCGGGTTCGCGCCGTTGTGTAACCGCCCTCGGTGCGGCCCACCGGCCCGTTGGGCCGGCCTGTGCACGAATGCCAGCCCCCCTGCCGGGGGGCGCTTACGTGGGAGGCGAGGACCCAGCCGTGGCAAGGGCCCGGAGCGTTGACAGGTTCGGCCCCAGCACCACGTCCGCGACGTTGCGACGACGGGCGGTGGGTCGTGCTACGGGCCGAGGGATCGGCGCCCGCCGCGGAGACGCAACCTTCTCGGCCCCGCCCTCGACAATGGCGGCATGGCCGATTACCTCGCTCGGGTCCATGTCCACTTCGTCTGGTCAACCTGGAGGCGCATGCCGTTCCTCACGGGGGGTGTCGAGGGCGTGGTTCACCAGGCCATCGTTCGGGTGGCCCAACGGCGCTCGT
>JACRDB010000101.1 GCA_016218725.1 Deltaproteobacteria bacterium | reverse complement strand
CGTCGTGACGGACGTGGGCTCGACCTTCGAGGACCGCGATGTCTTCGGCGCGACGGGCACGCCCCCTGGTCCTCCGTTCTACCGGTCCCTCGGGGCGCGCTGGGTCTACCAGCGACCGGGCGGCGAGGCACCTCCCACCGATGCCGCGCCCGGTACCTCTGTCGGGCACCTGGTCCCGGTGACCTCCTAGAGGTACTTCATGGCAGATCTAGGTACGCGATTTCAAGTGGTCAATGACACGAGGGAGGACTCCCTCCGGAGCGCGCTGGAGCTCGTGCGCGCCGGTGGTGTATTGTACCTTCCGCCGGGCGTTTGGACGATTGAGCGCCCAGGGCTGGTGGTCCCTCCGGCCGTGGAGCTGTGGTTCTCACCGGGCGCAAGGCTCGTCCCCCGCAGCGCGTACATCGAGATCCAGGGCTCGATCCGTGCTGGTTTGCACGCCATCTTCGTCCCATCGGCGTTCAGGGTCCGCATGACCGGCGCTGGCGTGCCGGAGGTCTTTCCAGAGTGGTGGGGTGCGGGCGAGGTCGCCCGAAGCCGGGCGGACCATGGCATGCGCGAGGACGACGTCGGGGACGACACCGACGCAGTGCAGGCTGCCTTTGACGCGTGCGTTGATCGGCTGCGGGGGACCACTCCCCGCGCGCCCTGCGCGATCGTCCTGTCGGGGTCGTACCGGATCTCGCGACCGCTGGTGCTTGGCACCCGCGACCTCGCTGCCGATTTTCCAGCCTGTTGGGTCGTGCTCCGCGGCCAGAACCCCGGCGGACGGAGGGCGACCTTTCGCTGGGTCGCGCCCTCTCCGCAGGGGCCGCGGAGCTTTGTGGACACGATGCTCCTCCTCCGAGGCATGCCGGGCACCACGCTCTCGGACGTGAGCTTCGATGGCGGCGACCTCGTCGGATCCTGCGTCGCCGTGACAGCGCCTCCTTTCCAGACAGGACCGACATCGCAGCCAGGAGGTCCCCCGCCGTCTTCGGCTCTGTGGTCTCAGCCCTGCGGCATGGTGAGCTTCCGTCATTGTTCCTTCAGTGGCGCTCGGAGTCGTCTGGTCCAACTCGGAGGCGCCACGGGTGTTCTCCTGGAGCTGCTCCTGCCGCGCACCCTGGATGAGCGTGGGGCTGGAACCAGCGCCCTCGGACTGGCGCTCCTGCGGGCCTTCGTCGCGATCATCGAGCTCCAGGGCATGGCACAGGATGTGTCCGCAACAGCCTTCGAGGGCTGTCAATTCCGTCCGAGCCGCCCCGGCTCCGTGGCCGTCGAGCTCATCGCGCTGCGCTCCTCACCCGTGTCCTTCTCTCGCTGTACCTTCGAGGGGATCGCTCGCCGGATGATCCTCGCTCGGGGAGGCTTCCTGGGCTTGACGGCGTGCCGTTTCTACTGCCGACCTGGGACCTCCCAGACTCCGCTGGTGGAGCCGGAGGAGACAGTGACGGATCTCGAGCTCCTTCCTGGAGCCCCTGGGACCGAGGGGACTGAGCGTTCGCGAGCCTCATGTTCGGTCCTCGACGCCACCAGCCTCAGCCCGCGGTTCCTGCTCGCGAGGTCCGCGGACCTCCTGGTGCTGCCGGGTGATGTGACGCTGGTCAATGTTCGCCACACACCGGTGGCGCCGTCGACCTCAACTGTCGAGTCCGTCCACTTCGACACCGCCTCCGGGGTCCCCCTGGCGGGGGACGTCGGTGACGCGCTGACCCTCGTCGGATGCGTCCTCCACCGGGTTCGTGTGGGCCCTGGCGTGGGGCTCGTGGTGAGCGGCGGGTCGCAGTTCCTCGACGCTGGCGTGTACCTGGAGGACCCAAGGCGGACCGTGCTCCGCTCCATTCCTACGTAGTGACGACCCGTGGCTGTTGTGTATGCTCCGGGGTCATGGACCGCGAGGAAGCCGCCGCCACGTTGTCTCTCCTGCGCAAGGTCGTGGCCCAGGCCCGGGATGACACGGCCCTCCAGAACTGGGGCCTGATCTGGCTCTTCAGCGCGTTTACCAACGCCGCGGGCTTTGCGGGCACGCAGTACCTCCTGGAGCACGGCCGGGGCTCCCCCTGGCCCTACGTGGGCCTCTGGGGCGTGGTCTTTCTCTTCAACGGCGGCTTCATCGCCGCGTTCCGCGTGCCCCCGAAGGGCGCCCCGTCCTTCATCGAGCGCCAGGTGTGGAGCATCTGGAACACGCTCATCGCTGCCATGACCCTGGTGGCGCTGCTCAACTACCTCCTCGGGCTCCAGGCGCTGCTCTTCATGCCCGCGGTGGCGTGCGTGCTCTTCGCGATGACCTTCTCCGTGATGGGCGCGCTCATGGGGCGCTGGTGGTACCTCCCGGCGGCGCTCTGGGCGGCGCTCTCGCTGGTCATGGCCGCCGCGCCCAGGTGGCAGTTCGGGCTCCTGGCCGGGGCGTGGCTGGTGAGCCAGAGCACCGCCGGAGGGCTCCTGCACCGCGCCAGGCGCCGCGCCCTCTCTCAGGAGAAGGGCCCGTGAGCCCCGCCCCCAGCCGCGCCGAGGGGGCCGTCCTGGCAGCCCTGGCTGGGGCACCGGCGGGCCTCGGGCCGGCGGAGCTCCTGGGGTGCCTCCAGCGCGCGGGCCTCGCGCCCGAGGAGGCCCTCGCGGCCACGGAGGCCACCGTCGCCAGGGGCCTCGTGGGCGCTCGCGGGGGTGCGCTGGAGCTCACCGGGGAGGGCGCCCGCGCGCTCCTGGACCTCTACGCGGCGCTGCAAACCGCGCTGGATCCGTCACCTACGACCCTCGGGATGGAGGACTGCCCGACGGTCCCGTGGCTCACCACGGTGCAGACCCACTGGCTCAACGCCGTGGCGGTGAACTACGCCGTGGACCCCGACGCGCTCCGGCCGCTCATCCCCGAGCCCCTGGAGGTCGAGGTCTTCAAGGGCCGGGCGTGGGTGTCCGTGCTCGTCTCCAGCCTCCGGGAGATGCGCCCCCAGGGGCTCCCGGGGCTCTTCGGCGTGGACTTCCACCAGGTGTCGTACCGCGCCGCGGTGCGCTACCAGAACCGCGAAGGCAACCACCGCCGCGGGGGCTACTTTGTCCGCAGCGAGACCGATCACCCGGTCATGCGCGCCGTGGGCAACACCCTCACGGAGTTCAAGTTCCACCATTTCGGCCTGGCCGCGGTGGCCCTGGAGCGCGACGGGGACGCGCTCTCCCTGGAGGTGAAGCCCCGCGACGGCGCCGCCTACGGCGAGGTGAGCGCCCTCTTCGACGTGCGCGAGGGCCACGGCCCCCCGGAGGGCTCCCGCTGGGGCTCCGTGGACGAGCTCTCGGAGCCCCTGGTGGCCTGCTTCGACGCCTTCGGCGTGGACCCCGCCGGGTGGGTCTACGTGCTCACCATCGACCGCGAACCCTGGAGGGCCCGCTTCGCCCGCACCCTCCGTTGCAGCGCGCCGTACTTCACCGACGGTCCCCTCGGCGGCGGAGCCTCCACCCTGGACTCCGTGCTCTGCATCCCCGAGCCCTGCGGCTACCGCTGGCGACCGCTGCGACGGGAACCCTTCGAGCACGTAGGGAAAGTGACTACAGTGTAGGTTGAAGGCCTACATGTCTGTTTGGCTCCCAGGTGGCGCGAGCGTGCCCTCCAGGGCGTCCACCAGGCGCTCCAGGAGCTCGCGGGCGCCCTTGCGAAACGCGAGCACGGCGCCCAGGACGCCGACGGCAAGAATCAAGAGGAGTATGGCGATCCCGGGGCTGAAGCGCCCGGACTCGAGGCCCGCGCCGAGGGTCACTCCCAGGAGCAGCACCGCCAGGCCGTGGCCGAGGCCCAGGAAGAGGTAATCCGCCCAGGGGAAGCGCACCGTGAGGTCCAGGGCCGTGCCACCGCCGTCGGGCCGGAGCGTGGCGCTCACCACGGGAGCGAGCGCGCGGGGGTTGGCGCGAGGGAGCCAGAGCGTCACGCGGGTCTCGGTCACCTCGCCGAGGAGGTCGCAGCGGGGACCTCGGCCGCCGGGGAGGCGCGCGGCGAGGCGACCGCGGACCTCCGCCGTGGGGTGCGGCGAGCGCAGCGTCGCGCGCAGCCAGGGACGCCATGACTGCTCCACAAAGGCAGGCAGGGCCGCGCGCTGCGCGCTCACGGGGTCAGTTCCCCTGGTTGCGCTGCCAGGTCTGCAGGAGTGCCTGGAGCACCGCCCCGTCCGGGGCCTGGGCGACGCGCGGGAGGCTCGTGGCGATGCCCATGTCCCGGAAGCGATTGAAGGGGTTGTCCGGCTCGTTGGTGAGCATGGGCACGTCGAGGTTGCCGGGACGGAAGCCTCGGCGCAGGGCCGCGTGCTGCACCGGCGCGGACATGAGATGGTCGGCCAGGGCCTCGGCGGCGCGGCGCTGGGCGGGGGTCACCCAGTCCGTGCGGAAGAGGCACAGCGGGTGGTCGTTCCAGAGGTTGATGTTCGGGTAGTACACCCGCAGCGCCTCCCAGCGCCCCGCGGCGCGCGGGATGGAGGTGATGGCCAGGGCCTCGTACACCACCGCCACGTCGTAGAGGCTCGGCCCCTGGCGCAGCATGTTCTGCATGAAGGTCCCGGTGCTCGTCGCGCCGAAGTCCTGCCGCTGCCGCCCGCTCTCCAGCGCCCGGAGGAAATCCTGGAAGGGCTGCGCCGTCACGTCCTGCACGGTGAGCCCCTGCTGGCGGTCGTAGAACCCGTAGGCCATGAGCACCAGCGCCTGGAGCCCGGAGTTGCTCCGCTGGGGGTCCGTGTGGCCAAACTTGACGAAGGCCCAGGCCGGGTCTCCACCCAGCCCCTGCCAGCCCGCGCGCAGGGCCACCGCGTCCCGCAGGCGCTGCCACCGGAGGTTCTGCTCCTGCCCGAGGAGCACCCTGGCCCGCGACTCCCAGATGACAAACACCAGCGGCGTCAGGAGCAGCGACCGCGGCCAGCGCGTCCCGTCCCGCACCAGCGGGTCTTCTCCGTGGGCGATCTGCCACTGCGTCGCGAAGAGGTTCTCCGCCAGCGAGTCCGCGGGCGCCCAGAGCGTCGGGCGCTTCTCGTTGGCCATGAGGCTCCGCACGGAGTCAATGCTGCCCTGGGCCTCCAGCTCTACCCGTACGTCCGGGTGGGCGCTCTGCCAGGAGGCCACGGCCTCCCGGAGCCACTCCTCCTTCTCGGAGCTGTAGAGCAGCGTGATGGTGGTGGCCGCGGCGGCGGCCGCGTCGGGCCTCGCGGGGTGGTCCTGGTCGTGATCGTGGTCGTGGGCCCCGCCCGGGCGGCTCGTGCGGAGGTACACCAGCACGCCCCCGAAGAGCAGGAACATCGCAAGAACCACCAGCCCCGCGCGCTCTTTCATCGACTCTCTCCCCGTGCGGCCCTCCGTGGGGCCTCGACCTCGGCGCTCTCGAAGACCCCGAGGGTGTCCCGTAGCGTCTCTACATCTACCCTCAGGGCCTCCTGGAGGGCGCCCTCGCCGGCCCCCTCGCCGCCGTCCACGCGCACCCTCACGGCGCGCACGGCGGCGCTCTCCAGCGAGGCGGCCACGTTGTCGAGCTGGGCCAGGGTGCGCTCGCGCAGGCGCAGGAGCGCCTCGGCGCTCCCGGCGGCCTCGTCGAGGCGGGCGGCGGCCTCCAGGAATTCACTCTTGGCGCCCTCGTCGCGGGCGCTCTGGGCCCAGCTCCGGCGCTTGCCGGCCTCGGCCCGGGACCCCGCCGGGTCCATCGCATGGAGGGACGTGTCCAGGTTCTCCACCCGGCGGGCGAGCTCCACCCCGAGGGCCGCCGCGGAGCGCAGCTGCTGGAGGCACTGGGCCAGCACGCTGGACAGCCCCGAGGGGGCCGCGGACACCTCCCGGGCGAGGGCCTCTTCGCTCTTCTTCAAGCGCCCGAGGAGCGCGCGGAGGTGCTCGTCCTTGATGCCCGCGAGGGCCTTGTCCCAGTCCACACCACCGGTGACCTCCGCGGTGTCGAGCACCTTGCGCACGAACTTCTGGTCCAGCGCTGACAGGTACACCATGGCCCCGTAGGGCACCAGGGACAACGGGAAGGTCCACCAGGGCGCGTCCACCAGGGTGAGCGCGAGCCCCGCCGCCGGGGCCACGAGGTTGAGCGGCCGGAGGAGCGCCGCGGTGAGCACGCGCGTGGCCTTGTCCATCAGAAGAACGCCGCGATCTCGTCGTAGATCGCCCGGATGTTGCTGGCGTCGCCGTGGGAGTAGGTCCCGCCGGTGCGGGTGGCGATCTGCCGGAGGACGCCCTCGTTGGCCTCGGGGCCGTACCCGATGGTGAAGATCCGCACCGGGTCGCCGCTCTCCGGCGTGTGAATGCGCGCCAGGAGCTGCGGCAGCGTGCGCAGGGAGTTGCGGTCCTCGCCGTCGGTGAGCACCACCAGCGCGTGGATGCGCGAGCGGTCCTGCCGGGCGGTGGCCTCGGCGTGGTCCAGGGAGCGATCGATGGCGTCGTAGAGGGCCGTGCCCCCGCCCGCGAAGATCCCCTGGGCGCGCGGCAGGAGGGTGGAGGGCGTTTGAGGGTCGCCGGGCGGGTCCACCTGGTCGCTGAAGGTGACCAGCACCGCGCGGTCCGCGGGGCGCAATGCCTGGAGGAACTGCGTGAGCCCCGCGCGGGCGCCCTCCATGGGGGCGCCCTGCATGGACCCCGAGCGATCGAACACCAGGTGCACCTCGACGTTGCGCTTGGACTCCCTCCAGCGCTCCAGCACCTGCCGGAGGGTGCCGGGTTCCGGCGTGGCCAGGAGCGTCTGAGGCTCCCGGGGGTCGGCGCCGTGGCTGGCGTCAATGGGCGCTCCGATGGGCAGGTCCGTGCTCGAGGGCCGGAAGCCGTACTGCCGCATGGCCAGGGTCTGCATGGGCTCGGACACCAGGAACGCGCGCAGGCGAGCGGCCGCGTCGCGCTCCGCGGGGCCGACCCAGGGCGCGTCGAGCACCACGTAGGGGTGGTCCGCCCAGAGGGTACCCTCGCGGGGGTACATGCACACCAGCGGGAAGGCGAGGTTCCTGGCGACGCTCGGGGCCACCACGAGGTTCTCGTAGAGCACCGCCGCGGAGAGGTACCCCGGGCCGTGCTCCGCGAGCTCGTCGTAGAAATAGCCCGTGGAGCGCCCGTAGTGCACCACTGCGCTCTCCAGGTTGCGCACGAAGAGCCGCGAGGGGTCGCTGTCCACGTCGGCGACGGTGAGGTCCCGGGTCTTGCTCACGGCCGCGTAGTTCATGGCCAGGACCGCGATGAGCCCGGAGTTGGAGTACTCCGGGTGCGTGTGCCCGAAGCGAAAATCCCCCCACTCGGGGTGCCCCCGGGAGCGCCATCCCTGCGGGTCCGTGGCGAGCTGCGCGAGCTCGCTCCAGCCGAGCCTCCGGGCCGGCCACCCGAGGACCTCCGCCATGGGGCGCCACAGGGCCACCACCACCGGCGAGAGCACCAGCGGCTCCGCGGTCGTCGCCACGGGCCGCGAGCCCGCGCCGCGCCGCGCCTGCCAGCGCTCGTTGAGCATGGGGATCACGACGCTGGAAGCGGGCGAGAACACATGCGGCTGCGCGCTCCCCGCGGCGATGGCGTCCAGCGGCTCCACGGAGCCCTGGTACACCGCGCTCACGGTGATGGGACGGCCGTCCGCGGTCCGGGGGTTGGTGGCCTGGAAGCGGATCAGCGCGTCGCGGGCCCAGTCCTTTTTCTCGCTGGAGAAATTGATGCGCAGCGTGACCGCCTGGGGCGAAGCGCCCCGGTCTCCACCGCCACCCCCGGCGCCACCGGGGCTGCGACGGCAGGCCACGGTCGCCAGCGCAAGCACCACCCCTAGCACGCGCAGCAGCATGGGCATGATGGGTACTCCGTTGCGAGCCCACCGTCCAGCTTTGCGACGCGACGCGTCGCGGTGGAGCGTAGGGCAAGGGAGGAGCGGTGTCGATGTAAGCAAAAGGTAGACACCTCGGTGCGCTACACTGTCCAGGGTGAGCGTGAGGCCATCGTGGTGGTTATGGTGTATGGTCGGGCTGCTCCCGGCGGGGGCGGAGGCCAACGGGCGCTTTCCGTCGGCCCAGCAGGTGCTGGTGGGGCCCGGGAGGAGCGCCCTGACCCTGGTGGTGAGGGCGACCTTTGGCCTGGTGGTGAGCGACGACGGAGGGCGGAGCTTCCAGTTCCTGTGTGAAGACGTGTTTGAATACCCCGATGGGTACGACCCTCCGCTGGGCCTTGGGGCCGAGGGAGGAGTGCTGGTGGGGGTGCCCACGGGGCTCCTAGGGACCACCGGGCGCTGCGCCCCGAGGCGCCGCCCCGAGCTGGACGGGTATGGCGTGGTGGACCTCACCCAGGACGGCTCCGGGAGGAGGGTGTACGCGTCGCTCCTGACGCGGGACGCGATGCCCTCGGCGAGGGTGGCGCGCTCGGACGACGGAGGGGAGCGCTTTGTCCCCGGGCCGCAGGTGTTCCCCGGGGTGCGCTTTGACACGGTGGACGTAGCCCCCTCGGAGCCCGACCGGGTGTACGCCGCGGGCACCGACGAAGCGGGCTCGCTGGGCGTCTGGCGGAGCGAGGACGGCGGCCAGCGCTGGGCGCGCACCGCGGCGCGCTTCGGGGGCGCGGCGCAGCTCTTCCTGGCGGGGGTGGACCCCTCGCGCCCGGCGGTGGTGTACGCCCGGGCGGTGCTCGCCGAGGGCACCGCGGACGGCGGCGGGCCCCTCGCCACGGCGCTCCTACGGTCCACGGACGGGGGCGAGAGCTTCCGGGAGCTGGTGCGCACCCACGGGCCCATGAGGGGCTTCGCCCTCGCGGGCGACGGGCGCCTGTGGGTGGGCGGGCCCGACGCCCGCGACGGCCTCTTGCGCTCCGACGACGACGGCGTGGGCTTCCGCCGCGTGGCGCCTCTCCCGGTGCAGTGCCTCCGGTGGCACGCCGGCGCGCTCTACGTCTGCGACGCGTTCCGCCCGAGGGGGGCGCTCCTGCACCGCTGGGTGGACGGCGAGGCCAGCGCCTCGGTGCTGGTGCGCTACGACCAGGTGACGGGCCCCCCGCGCTGCGCGGCCTCGACGCCCGTCGGGGCCTTGTGCGACGCGCGCTGGGCGGGCCTCCAGAGGCTCTTCGCGGCGACCCCGCAGGACGCCGCCGTGACGGACGCCGGGCCGCCGGCCCCGCCGCGACCGCCGTCGGACTGCGGCTGCGGGGCGGGGGCCGGGAGGGGGCCCCCGGCGCTCGCCGTGGCGTTTATTCTACGTCGCCGGAGGAGGCCCCGACGGGGCCCTTAGAGTCACCGGCAGGTGCCGGAGACGCAGCGGGTGCCGGGCATGCACCGCGTGCCGCAGGCGCCGCAGTGGGCGGGGTTGATGTCCGTGTCTACGCACGAGCCCGAGCAGAAGGTCTGCCCCGACGGGCAGGTGCAGGTCCCGGCCAGGCAGTAGCGCCCGCCGCTGCATACGGTTCCGCAGGCCCCGCAGTTCCCGCCGTTGCGCTGCGGGTCGATGCAGCGCCCGTCACACAGCAGCTCCGAGGACCGGCAGCCGCAGGTGCCGGAGTTGCACACGGTCCCGCCCGCGCAGGTGTTCCCGCAGCGGCCGCAGTTGTTCCCGTCGATGGTGGTGAGGGTGCAGCGGCCGGAGCACACGGTGAAGCCCCTGGGACAGGTGCAGGCCCCGTCGAGGCAGAAGGTGCCGCCGGCGCAGGTGTTCCCGCAGCGGCCGCAGTTGGTGTTGCTCACGGACGTGTTGATGCACACGTCCCCGCAGAGCATCTGGCCGGTGGGGCAGACGCAGCGCCCGGCGCTGCAGAAGGTCCCCCCGAGGCACCGGGTGCCGCAGGCCCCGCAGTTGAAATTGCTGACGGCGGTGTCCACGCAGACCCCGGAGCACAGGGTCTGCGTGCCGGGGCAGACGCAGCGCCCGCCCATACACGTGGAGGTGGACGGGCACACCCGCCCGCAGCCGCCGCAGTTCGTGTTCGAGGTGTTTGTGTCGATGCATGCCCCGCCGCAGTTGGTGGCGGTGCCCGGGCACATGAGCGAGCATACCCCCGCGTTGCACACCTGCCCGCCGGGGCAGGTGTTCCCGCAGCGGCCGCAGCTTGTGCGGCTGACGGAAAGGTCCGTGCAGAACCCGAAGCACAGGGCCCTCCCGGCGGGGCAGGCGCAGGCCCCGGAGGAGCACACGGTGCCGCCGCCGCAGAGGTTCCCGCAGCGGCCGCAGTTGAGGGCGCTGGAGGAGGTGTCCACGCAGGTCCCGCCGCAGAGGCTCTGGCCGCCGGGGCAGGTGCAGACCCCCGCGGTGCAGCGGGTGCCCCCGGCGCAGGCGCGGCCGCAGGCGCCGCAGTTGGCGTTGTCCGTGGCGGTGTCCACGCAGGCCCCGGAGCAGTTGGTGGTGGAGCCGGCGCAGACCACGACGCAGGCGCCCGCCATGCACACGGTGCCGCTGCGGCAGACGGTGCCGCAGGTGCCGCAGTTGGACGGGTCCGTGGTGGTGTTCACGCAGGCCCCGGAGCAGTTGGTGGTGCCCGTGGGGCAGCCGCAGGCGCCCATGGCGCACACGGCCCCGCCCGTGCACCGCACGCCGCAGCCCCCGCAGTTGGCCGGGTCCGTGGTGGTGTTCACGCAGGCCCCGGAGCAGCTGGTGGTTCCCGCCGGGCACGTGGCCACGCAGGTCCCCGCGGCGCAGGCCTGCATCACCCCGCAGGCGCGGCCGCAGGCGCCGCAGTTGGCGTTGTCCGAGGCGGTGTTCACGCAGGCCCCGGCGCACGCCGTCTGCCCCATGGGGCACATGCACGCGCCCCCGACGCAGGTGGTGCCCCCGGCGCAGGCCCGCCCGCAGCCGCCGCAGTGGGCTCCGTCCGTGGTGGTGTTCACGCAGGCCCCGGAGCATGCCGTGGTGCCCGTCGGGCACGCGGCCACGCAGGCCCCTCCCGCGCAGCTCTGGCCCGCGGGGCAGGCGTTGCCGCAGGCCCCGCAGTTGGCGCCGTCCGCGCGGAGGTCCACGCAGCGCCCGGCGCACGCCGTCTGCCCCGACGGGCAGGCGCACATGCCCGCCACGCAGGTGGTGCCCCCGCCGCACGCGTTGCCACACCGGCCGCAGTGGTCCCCGTCGGAGCGCGGGTCCACGCAGGCCGAGCCGCAGGCCATGAGCCCCATCGCGCACGCGGTGGTGCACACCCCGGCGCTGCACACCTGGCCCGCGGCGCACGCGGTCCGGCAGTCCCCGCAGTGGGTCGGGTCGCTGCTCAGGGTCACGCAGTCCGCCCCGCACAGCACCTGCGGCGCCACGCACGCCGGCGGCCCGTCCGGCGGCGGAGGCGCGTCCATGGAGCCCGTGTCCGCGGGGGCGCTGTCCATTCCCGGGGTGTCCATCTCCGGCGTGTCCGAGGGAGCCCCGTCGGGCTCCGGCCCGTCGGGCGCGACGCTGTCTCCCGCTCCGCCCGTGTCCCCAGTGGAGCCGGTGTCCGCAGGGGCGTCCTCGACGGCGGTGTCCGCCGGGGGACCGCTGTCCGCGGAGCCCGTGTCCCTCACGGTTGTGTCCTGCGTGGCCGTGTCCGGCCGGGAGGAGTCCCCGAGCCCCGTGTCCACCACGCCGGTGTCCAGGTCGCCGGTGTCCGCTCCAGTCTCGCTGGAGACCTCCCCCGCGGCGTCCGTGGAGGGTGCGGGGTCCCCGCCGCACCCTACGCCCAGGACCAGGAGGGCGACCACTCCGACGCCTCCCAGGGTGGCCCACGAGGCCTCCGACCTTTGCCTCCGGTGATGGATCATCGCTATTGCCTCCAAGAGAATCGTGTGGCGGCGCCGCCCCGCGCGGCGCTCGGCCTTCGAGCGTACACCCTCGGGCCCGGTGCGATGCAATCAACCGACACGCGATTCCTGTCATCGATCAGCGCCTCGACGCTGGTACCCTGCGAGGGCGATGACCAGACCTCGAACAATCGCCTGGGCGGTGGCGCTCCTCTCTGCATGTAGCGCCTCGGACGGGGTCCAGGGGCCCCCGACCGATGGAGGCGTCGACGCCGCGGGCGCCGATCGGGCGATGGACGCACCCGCGGACGCCCTCGCCGACACCACGCAGGACACGCCCGCGGAGACCTCCGGGCCGGACGCGGCCCCCGAGGCCACCCCCGGCGACGCACCCGATGCGCCCACGGCAGACGCCTCCGGGCGCTGCGCGGGCGACGGCGACTGCGCGTCCACGCCGGGGCGGCCCGTGTGCGACGTGGCCGAGGGCCGCTGCGTGCGCTGCACGGTGGCCAGGGACACCTGCCCCGCGGCGGAGCACTGCGACGCGGCGACCCGCACCTGCGCGCCGGGCTGCCGCTCGGACGAGGGCTGTGCCACGGGGATGGCCCGGCTGCGCTGCGACACCGCGCGGCACCTGTGCGTGGCGTGCCTCTCGGCGGCGGACTGCCCCCTCGGGATGCTGTGCACCGCGGGGGCCTGCGCGCCGGGTTGCGAGCCCGACCGCGGCTGCGGCGCCGCCCAGAGCTGCTGTGACCGCGCCTGCGTGGACACCCAGCGGGACACCTCGCACTGCGGGGCGTGCGGGCGCCGGTGCGAGGCCGCCCCCCACGCCACGCCGGTGTGCGCCGCGGGGGCCTGCGCCGCGCGCTGCGACGACAACTTCGGGGACTGCGGGCCGGCCCCCGGCTGCGAGGCGGACCTGCGGACCACCGCCGCCCACTGCGGGGCCTGTGGCCGCGCGTGCCCCCCGAGGCCTGGCTCCGAGGCCCGCTGCGCCGACGGGGCCTGCGTCTACGCTTGCGCCATGGGCCTCGGGGACTGCGACGGGGACGCGTCCAACGGCTGCGAGACCGCCCTCGCGGAGAGCGCGGCCCACTGCGGGCGCTGCGCCGTGGCGTGCCCGAGCGGGGTGTGCGCGGGCGGAGCCTGCCAGGCCCCGCGCTGCGACGACCGGCGCCAGAACGGCGCCGAGACCGACGTAGACTGCGGCGGCAGCGGCGCATGCGCGCGCTGCGAGCTCGGCCGGCGGTGTGCGGTCGACGGCGACTGCGCGTCCATGGAGTGCCGCCTCGGGCTGTGCGTGGACAGCGACGGCTCCGGGTGCCGAGGCCCCGCGGCGGTCCTCGGGCCCCGCTCGCCCTTCGCGTCGGTGAGGGTGCATGCGACCTCCAGCGCCTTCCGTGGAGTAGGGAGCCTCGTGGGCGACGGGGCCGGCACCCTTTGGGCCCAGGACCCCTACGGCAACGGACCCAGCGGCGACCGGGTGCTTCGGATCTCCCCCGACGGGGCCGTGAGCACCCTCGCGGCGCCGCCGGGACTGTCCACCTGCACCGTGCAGCAGCTCGCCCGGAGCACCGCCGGGGACCTGCTGCTCTGGAACGTCGGCGCGAACGTGCTCCTGCGCATCACCGCGGCGGGCGTCGTGAGCACCCTCTCGGACGTGGGCGCCATCGGCGGGGGAGGGAGCTGCACGGACTCCGGGGTCCAGGGCCTCCTCGGGCGGGCGGACGGCTCCCTCGCGGCCACGTCCCCGGCGCGGGGGGCGCTGCTGTTCCTCGACGCCGCGGGCACCGAGACCCGCAGGATCCCCGGCCTCGGGACCTCCTTCCGCCTCGCCGAGGACGGCTCCTCGGGGGGGCTCCTGGCGACCTCGGGCTCGCTCCTCCTGCGCTTCGGGCGGGACGGCACCCGCTCCACGGTGCGGGACCTTTCGCCCCTGGGGGTCCACCCCGTGCGCCGCGACGGCGACAGCGTCATCGTCTTCGGCGTCGGGCGCATGGTGCTGGCCGTAGACCCCGACGGGACGAACCCCAGGCTCGTGCTGGCGTGTGCTCCAGGGGGCGTCACGGACCTGGTCTTTGATCGCGCCACGGGGACCTCGGGGACGAGCCTCTACGTGTCCACCCCGGGCGCGACCATCGACGCCGACGACGGCGACGCCATCCTGGAGCTTCGCCGGGCCCCGTAGGGCCTACGCCCCGAGGAGCCTCGCGGCCTGGGCGAGGGCCTCCCGGGTGGCGCCCCCGGAGGCCGCTCCCTGCACCAGCACCGAGAGCGTGGCCTGGCTCCACGCCGTGTGCTGCTTCTGGAGCGCGTCGCGCTGCTCGTCGAGGTACTTCGCACCGAGCTTGAGCACCTGGTCCAGGGGGAGGTGCCTGGCGCAGAGCTTCTCCAGCTCGGCCTTCTCCGGCCGCTCCTTCGGGCGGTGCAGGAAGAGCGCGCCGCAGAGGGCCCCGGGGCCGCCGCACTTCATCCCGCCCCAGTAGTACGCGTTGAGCTTGCGCCAGGTCTGCCCCGCCCCGTGCGCGTAGAGCTCGGCCTGCTCGGCGATCAGGTCCACCAGCGGGCCCGCGTTGGCGTTCCCCGAGGCGGCGCCCCGGAGGAGCTCACCGTAGCGCGCCATGCACTTCTCCACGGCCTCCACGCACTCGTCGGAGAAGGCCGTCAGGGGTTTGCTTGCGCTCTCCTTGAGGAGCCTCTCGGCGGTCTCCACCCGCTCCGGGGGCCAGTAGAAGGTGCGCACCTTGGTCCACTCGACGTAGTAATCGTCCGCCAGGAGGCCGGGCTTCCTGCGCTGCTCGGGGACGTTCTCCACCCACTCCCGCGCCTCCGCGGCCACGGTCTGGACGAAGCCGCCTTGAGCCTTCTTGAGCTGCGAGGACAGCCTCTCCCACGCGCGCCGCAGCGCCTGGTCGTGGTCCGTCACCACCCGGTCCAGGGCCCGGCGCAGGTCCTCCACCCGCGAGCCCTGCGCCCGCTGCGCCGAGAAGGTCTCCTCCAGCTCCGCGCGCCTCCGCGCGAAGAGCGCCCTGGACAGCTCCTGGGCGGCCTGGACCTTGAGCGCCTCCCGGCGCTGCACGAAGACCCGTCGGAGCGCCTCCACCGTGGGTACGCCCACGTCCATCGAGGTGCTCCGCGGATCGATCGGCACCACCGCGGCGAAGAGCGGCGCCACCGCGGAGCGCTGGATCCTCTCCAGGGCCGGGGGGAGCTCCCTCCGGGGGTCCAGGAGCTCGCCCACCCGGGTCACCACGCAGACGCAGCGTCCCCGGAGGTGCCGCGCGTGGCGCTGGAGCGCCTCCACCTCCGCGGGCCCGAGCGGCGCCCGGGCGGACGTCACCCACACCAGCGCCTCGGCGCCCTGGACGCTCTCCTCGGTGAGCTTCACGTCCCGAGGGTCCTCGGAGAAGAAGCCCGGCGTGTCCAGGAAGGTCACCCCCCGGAGGAGCTCGTGGGGCGACCAGATGTCCACCGCCTGGGCGTCCAGAAACGACGCCAGGGACGTATCCTGGAGGTACTCCTCGGGGTCCAGCGAGGCCCGCTGCCCACCCGCCCAGGAGGCCTCCACCCGCCAGTCGTCCCCGAGCTGGACGAGCACCCGACACCCCGGCGCGGGGAGCGCGCCCTCGGGGACGATGTACGCCCCGAGGATGGTGTTCAAGACAGCGGATTTTCCGACACCGACGGCCCCGGAGATCACAACTCCGAGGGGTTGGTCCACCCGGCGCCCCACGGCCTTGAGCTCGTTCACCAGCGGGCTCTGGCGGAGCGTGGGGTCCTCCAGGAGCTTCTGGATGGCCCCGGCGAGCTCCCGGAGGTACTGCTCCCGGGAGGGCACCGGCGGGGTCGAGGTCGGCGGCTGCGAGGGCTGCATACGCCCGATTGATACTACACGAAGAGCGAGCTCACCGAGTCGCTGTGGTGAATGCGCTTGATGGCCTCACCCAGGAGCCGGCCCACGGAGGCGATGCGGAACTTCCCGTTACCCCGGGCCTCGTCCCGCAGGGGGATGGTGTCCGTGATGATCACCTCCTGGAGGGGCGAGTCCACGATGCGCTGCACCGCGGGCCCCGAGAGCACCGCGTGGGTGGCCGCGGCGTAGATCCGCCGGGCGCCGGCCTCGTGGAGGGCCCGGGCGGCGTTGGTGAGCGTGCCGGCCGTGTCGATCATGTCGTCGAGGAGCACGCAGTCCTTGCCGCGGACGTCGCCGATGATGTTCATCACCTCGGAGACGTTGGCGCGCTCCCGGCGCTTGTCGATGATGGCCAGCGAGGCGTCCAGGCGCTTGGCGTAGGCCCGGGTGCGCTCGACGCCGCCGGCGTCCGGGGAGACCATCACCGCGTCCGTGCCCACCACCTGCCGCACCTGCTCCAGGAGCACGGGCATGGCGTAGAGGTTGTCCACGGGCACGTTGAAGAAGCCCTGGATCTGCCCGGCGTGGAGGTCCACGGTGACCACGCGGTCGATGTGGGCCGTCACGATCAGGTCCGCCACCAGCTTGGCCGTGATGGGGGTCCGCCCCGCCACCTTGCGGTCCTGGCGGGCGTAACCGAAGTACGGGATCACCGCCGTCACGCTGGCCGCGCTGGAGCGCCGCAGGGCGTCCGCCAGGATGAGCAGCTCCATCAGCGCGTCGTTGACGGGCGTGCACGTGCTCTGGATCACGTACACGTCCACCCCGCGGACGTTCTCACCGACCTCGACCTGGATCTCTCCGTCCGAGAAGCGCCCGACCTTGCAGCGCCCCAGCGGCACCTCCAGGGTCCCGGCGATGTTGGCCGCCAGGGGGGCGTTGGCGTTGCCCGAGAAGAGGGAGATGGACTTGAACATCGCTCCGCTCCATTGGGCGCGCCGCCGTATCCGTTCGGTCCGAGCGCGCGCCGCCGGGGTACACCCCCGGGGGTCGCGCTGTCAAACCTTCCGCCCGGGCGCCCCTCCAGAGGCCCCTGTGGCGCCTTCGCCACGGTCCCTCGGCCGGGCTGTGGCGCTTCTGCGTCAGTACGCCACGAAAACCCCCCTCTGGGGACCCCTCCGGGGTGGCCCGGGGGTTGCTATCATGCCCGGGAGGAGCTTCGAACCACCATGCGCAAGACCCTGGTCGTCGGTTTCGCCCTCGCGTCCCTCGTGCCCCAGGCGGCGCTCGCCTGCGGGGGGCTGTTCTGCTCGAACTCGCCCGTGAACCAGAACGCCGAGCGCGTGCTGTTCATCAAGAGCGCGGGGCGAGAGACCACCGCCGTCGTGCAGATCCAGGCCCAGGGCAACGACCCGAACTTCGCCTGGGTGGTCCCCCTGGACGCGATCCCCCACGACATCCACGAGGAGCCCTCGGGGATGTTCAACCAGCTCGATTTCACCACCAGCCCGCGGTACCAGTTCTTCAACGGCCTCTCCGCGGGCGTCGGGCTCTCCGGCGGCGGGGGCTGCGGCTTCAGCGCCTCGGACGCCTCCCCCACGGCGGCCCCCGGGGGCTCCGACGAGGCCCGCAGCGTCATGGTCTGGGCCAGCGGGGAGACCTCGAATTTCCACTTCGACGTGGTGAGCGCCGACGACCCCCGGGGGCTCTTCACCTGGCTCAACGCCAACAGCTACCGCACGCCCGAGGAGGCCAACCCCATCATCGCGGAGTACGTCTCCGAGCATAAGTTCTTCATCGCCTTCCGGCTGCACTCCCCGGCGGGCGTGCCGAACTTCCTGGTGTCCCCGGTGGCCTTCACCTACGCGGGGAACGCGCCCTGCGTGCCCATCCGGCTGACGCGCATCGCCACGGCCCCCACGCTCCCGATCCTCACCTACGTCCTCTCGGACCAGCGCGCCGTGCCCATCAATTTCGCCCAGACCACCGTGGCCGACGCCGAGGTCGCGCGGCTCGGCCCCCAGCGCTTCAACGCCCAGGTGTACGACCAGCTCGTGGGTCAGGCCATCTCCGAGGCCGGCGGCCGCGGCTGGATCACGGAGTTCGCCGGCCCGCTCCCCGACGGCGTGAGGGAGAGCCTCTCGACCGCGCTCCAGGCGGCGCTCCCCCCGGCGCCGTACCTCACCCGGATGTACACCACGGTGGACGCCCGCAACATGGACCGGGACCCCGAGTTCGCCTTCTCCCGGGGCCTCCCGGACGTCTCCAACGTCCATGACGTCTCCCGCTTCATGACCCGCTCGCAGGTCCTGGACGGCCGCTACCTCCTCCTCGGCGTGGCCCTGGCGGGCCTGTGCCGCGCGGCGCTGCGGCGCCGTGCCCGCGCCTGATGCCCGGGCCGGGCGCGTGGTACCGTGCCCGAACCCATGCGCTCCCACTGGTTCCTTGCGCTCCTCCTCCTGGTCGCCTGCCGCACCGTCAGCAACCCCCCTCCCGCTGGAGACGCCACCACGGACGGCGCCCAGGACGCCCTGGAGGCGTCCTCCGATGGCGGTGACGCCGCGGGGGACGCCGCGGGGGACGCCGCGGGGGACGCCACGGGGGACGCCCCCGTCGGGGACGGGGGGCGCCTGCCGCCCCCGAGGGTGACCCGGTGCCCCGGGGACTCGCTCCCGGCCCTGGCCTCGGGGGTGTGCGCGGTCACGCCCGGGGGGCCGGGGCTCCTCCTCACCGCGGACGTGCTCACGCCCGGGGAGGTCCTCCGCGGGGGCCAGGTCTTCATTGACGTCAACGGCGTGATCCAGTGCGCGGCGTGTGACTGCCGGATGACCGCGGGGGCCACGCTCTCCACGCAGGTGGTGTGCCCCGACGGGGTGCTCTCCCCGGGGCTGATCAACACCCACGACCACCTGACCTTCGCGCAGAACCGCCCCTACCGCCGCACCGCCGAGCGCTACGAGCACCGCCATGACTGGCGCCGCGGGCTCCGGGGCCACACCCGGCTGTCGTCCCCGGGCATGGCCCGCACCGAGGAGATGGCCTGGGGGGAGCTGCGCTTCGTCCTCGGTGGGGCCACCTCGGTCAACGGCTCCGGCGGGGCCCCGGGCTTCCTGCGCAACCTGGACCGCAGCGCCACCGAGGGCCTCGGGCCCGCGCGGGTGCGCTACGAGACCTTCCCCCTCGGGGACTCCGACGGGCAGCTCCTGGCCAGCGGGTGCGGCTACCCGATGATCGACACCACCATGTCCACCATGGGCATCGCGGCGTACACGCCCCACGTGGCCGAGGGCATCAACCCCGAGGCCCGCAACGAGTTCCTCTGCGTCTCCGACGGGATGAACAACCTCGTGCAGGGCAACAGCGCGTTCATCCACGGGGTGGGGCTCCTGCCGCAAGACATCGCCCGCATGGCCGCCGCGGGGACGGCCCTGATCTGGTCGCCGCGGTCCAACGTGACCCTCTACGGCGACACGGCGAGGGTGACCGAGTACGCTCGCCTCGGGGTGTCCATCGCCCTGGGCGCCGACTGGATCGTCTCCGGGAGCATGAACATGCTCCGCGAGCTCCAGTGCGCCGAGGGGCTCAACCGGACCTTCATGGACGGCTTCTTCTCCGACGAGGCCCTCTGGCTCATGGCCACCCGCGACGCCGCCGCGGCCCTCGGCGTGGACGACGCCCTGGGCACCATCGCCGTCGGCCGCGTGGCGGACCTGGCGGTCTTCAACGGCGCCATGAGGCCCGACCACCGCGCCATCCTCGACGGCCGTCCCCAGGACGTAACCCTGGTGCTCCGCGCCGGCGTACCCCTCTATGGCGACGCCGCGGTCGTACAAGCCCTCCGGGGTGGGGAGATGTGCGACACCCTGGACGTTTGTGGGCAGGGCAAGCGGGTGTGCGTGGCGAGGGACCTCCCCGGGCGGACGCTCCCGTCGCTGCAGACGGCCAACGCGATGCACTACCCGCTGTTCTTCTGCGGCGACGTGGAGGACGAGCCCTCGTGCCTGCCGGAGAGGAACGCCATGGGGATGCTCCCGAACCCCGAAGTGACGGGCTCCACGCGGTACTCGGGGATGTCCCGCCCGGACGACCGGGACGGCGACGGGATCGCGGACGAGCGGGACAACTGCCCCAGGGTGTTCAACCCGATCCGGCCGGTGGACCGCGGGCGCCAGGCCGACGGCGACGGGGACATGCAGGGGGACGCGTGCGACCCGTGCCCGTTGGTGCCCATGGCCGAGCGCTGCGCCCCGCCGGACGCCAACGACCGGGACATGGACCTGGTGCCCAACGAGCGGGACAACTGCCCGGACGCGCGCAACCCCGACCAGGCGGACCGCGACCGCGACGGGCGAGGGGACCTCTGCGACCCCTGCCCGGACGCGCCGAACCCTGGCTCCGCCGCGTGCCCCGCGAGCGTGTACATGGTCAAGCGCGACATGATGATCGTCGGCAGCCGCGCCACGGTGAGCGACTGCGTGGTCACCGCCGTGGGGCGCAACGGGTTCTTCATGCAGCTGCCCCCGACGGCCATGGGCTACGCGGGGGTGGATTTCTCTGGTGTGTTCGTGTTCACCAGCACGGCCCCCACGGTGCGCGAGGGCGACCAGGTCACCGTGAGGGACGCCACGGTGACGGACTTCTTCGGCCAGCGGCAGCTCACCGGAGGCGCCGTGGTCGGGGTCTCCAGCGGCGCCGCGCTCCCGCCCGCGGTGGTGGTCACCGCCGCGGAGATCGCCACCATGGGGGCCCGCGCCGCGGCGCTGGAGGGCGCGCTGGTGCGCCTGGACAACGCCACGGTGTCCAACGCCAACCCCGCGCCCGCGGGAGGCGAGACGGCCCCCACCTACGAGTTCGAGGTCACCGGCGGCCTCCGGGTGGACGACGCCCTCTTCCGGCTGAGCCCGCTGCCCGCCATGGGCGAGCGCTTCGCGTCCATCACCGGGGTGGTGGGCTTCCTGCGCTCGAACTCCAAGCTCCTGCCCAGGAGCGCCGGCGACGTGGTGGGCGGCAGCGCCACGCTGCTTCCCTTCGCGCCGGGGCCGTACTTCGCGCGGGTGGCGATGGCTCCGGGGCCCACGATCCCCACGGCGCTCACGGTGCAGCTCACCCGGGCGGTGACCATGGACACGGTGGTCACCGTGACCAGCGGGGCCCCCGGGCTCGCCGTGGAGAGCGTGACCGTGCGCGCGGGGATGGCCAGCGCCGCGGTGCCCGTGCGAGGGGTGACGGCCTCGGAGGCGCCCGTGACCGTCACGGCCACCGTGGGGATGAGCACCCAGATGGCCGCCGTGAGGGTGCTGGAGCCCACCGGCCCCGCGAGGCTCCAGGAGCTGACCCCGCCGACCTTTGCGCTCGCCCCGGGGGGCACCCAGGAGCTCTCGGTGCTGCTGGACGTGCCGGCCCCTCCGCCCGGGGTGATGGTCACCCTGGCGGTGGACATGGGCGGCAGCGCGCCCGCGACGGTGCTGGTCCCCGGCGACCGTCGAGGCGCCTCGGCGGTGTTCACCGCGGGGCCCAGGGACGCCATGGGGACGGTCACCGCCGCCCTCGGGATGGACACCCGCCGGAGCATGTTCACCGTGCGGGAGGCGGGCGCCGGCCACCTGATGATCAACGAGGTGGACTACGACCAGGTCGGCACCGACAACGCGGAGTTCGTGGAGCTCTACAACGGCGCGGCGATGCCCGTGGACCTCGCGGGCCTCGCGGTGGTGTTCCTCAACGGCTCCAGCGGGGCGGAGTACCTCCGGGTGGCGCTCACCGGCACGGTCCCACCAGGGGGCTTCGCGGTGGTCGGCAACGCCATGGTGACCGTGCCCATGGGGTTGCCGCGGTTCAACATCGGCAACGACGCCATCCAGAACGGCGCCCCGGACGGCGTGGCCCTGGTGGACACCCGGGCCCTCACCGTGATCGACGCCTTCTCCTACGAGGGCCCCATTCGTATGGCCACCATCATGGGCTTCCCGGGCGCCGTGGACCTGGTGGAGGGCACGGCCCTGGCGGCCTCCGTGGCGGACTCCAACACCGCCCCGGGCTCCCTCTCCCGGATCCCCTCGGGGACGGACACCGACGACGCCGCCATGGACTGGAGGCTGGTGTCCAGGCCCACGCCAGGGACGCCGAACGCACCCTGAGGTGGGTCCAGCGTGGTAGGCTCGGCGCGGCGTCCAGGGCGGACGCGGGAGGACTGTGGCGTTGTCGCTTCTCTACGATGACGAGGTGCTGGAGAGGCTGGAGCGCCTGGAGCTGCCCTTCAACCGCCTGGGGGTGGACCCCTACGGGGTCACGAAGCGCCACCTGGCGCTGGCCTTCTCGCTCACCAAGGGGCTCTACCGTAACTACTTCGGCGTGAGCGTCCAGGGCGCCGGAAACGTCCCCGCCAGGGGCCGCGCCATGCTCATCGGGAACCACTCCGGCGGCGTCGCCATCGATGGCCTCATGGTGATCCTGTCCATGTTCTGGGAGCTCGACCCGCCGAGGCTCGCCCAGGGCATGGTGGAGAAGTTCCTGAACCGCGTGGCCTTCGCGTCGCTGTTCTCCAACCGCACCGGGCAGTTCACGGGCCTCCCGGAGCACTGCGTCCGGCTCCTGGAGGACGAGCGGCTCCTGATGGTCTTCCCCGAGGGCGCCCGGGGCACCGCCAAGCTCTACCGCGAGCGCCACTCGCTGGTGAACTTCGGCACCGGGTTCCTGCGCCTGGCGCTCAAGGCCCGCGCGCCCATCGTGCCCTTCGCCTTCCTGGGCGGCGGCGAGGCCTTCCCCACGGTGTGGAACTCGCAGACCCTGGGGAGGCTCGTGGGGGCGCCCTATGTGCCCATCACGGCGTACCTGGCGCCGATCCCCCTGCCCGTCTCCATGGAGGTGTACTACGGCGAGCCCCTGCGCTTCCCGGGCGACGGCGACGAGGACGACCCCGTGATCCAGGCCTGGGTGGACCAGGTCAAGGACCGCATCCGGGACATGATCGCCGAGGGCTGCCGCCGCCGGGGCGTCACCCCGGCCCTCGGGGACGGAGGCGGGCGATGAAGGTGCTAATCCCAGGGATCTCCGGCGTCATCGGGAGGATCGTCGCCCGGGACCTCCTGGAGCATGGTCACGAGGTGATCGGGATAGACCGCAGGCCCTGGGAGGCCGCGCCGAAGTCCGTGGAGATGCACGACACGGACATCCGCAAGCGCGCCGCCGAGGAGGTCTTCCGGCGGGTGCGCCCGGACGCCGTGGTGCACCTGGCCACGGTGACCCACCTGGTGGCCGCCACCGAGGAGCGCTACCGGATCAACCTCGGCGGGACCCGCGCGGTCTTCGAACACGCCAGGACCTACGGGGTCAAGCAGTGCCTCTTCGTGGGCAGGCACACGTACTACGGCGCGGGCCCGGACACGCCGCTCTACCACTCCGAGGAGGACCCCCCCATGGCGGTGACCACCTTCCCGGAGCTGGCGGACCTGGTGGCCGCGGACCTCTACGCCACCACCGCCCTGTGGCGCGCCCCGCAGCTCACCACCTGCGTGCTACGGATGACGTACACCCTCGGCCCCACGGGCCACGGGACCCTGTCCACCTTCCTCCGAGGGCGGCGCGTGCCGGGGGTCCTGGGCTTTGATCCGTTGTTTCAATACATGCACGAAGAGGACGCCGCCAGCGCCATCGTGCTGGCCCTGGAGGAGGGCCTCCGGGGGGTGTTCAACGTGGCGGGACCGAGCCCGGTCCCCCTCTCGCTGCTGGTGGAGGCCGCCGGGAGGCGCTTCGTCCCGCTCCCCGAAGCGTTGCTGCTGCGCCTCTTCGGGCGCTTCGGGCTCCCGAGGCTCCCGCCCGGGGCCCTGAGCCATATCAAATATCCCGTGGTCATTGACGACAAGCTCTTCCGACAAGCCACGGGCTTCGCCCCAAGGGTGGACGAGACCCAGTGTATCACGGAGTTCCTGGAGGCGTTCCCCCCGCGGGCGTGAGCTCATGAAGGTCGCCCTCCTCTACCCCCCTCCGTGGAAGATCCCCGCCCGCGGCGAGGCGGTGGACACCTCCCGCGACGGCCCCCCCGGGGACGTGCAGCCCGGGGACCTCGACGCGGATTTCTTCCAGCTCCCCTACGGGCTCCTCTCCCTGGGCGCCGAGGCCCTGAGGGCCGGGCACCAGGTGAAGGTGCTGAACCTCTCGGGCTTCGCATGGACCCACGTGGAGGGGGTCCTCGGAGCCCTGGACGCGGACGTGTACGGCATGTCGTGCTGGACCGCCAACCGCCGCGGGGTGGCCCTGGTGGCCGACCTGGTCAAGCGCCTGCGCCCGCGCGCCACGGTGGTGGTCGGCGGCCCCCACGCCACGCCCCTCGCGGAGCCCATGCTCCGGCACCACCCCTCGGTGGACGTCGTATGTCTGGGAGAGAGCGAGGCCACCTTCCTCGAGCTCCTCGCGCGCCTCGAGCGCGGCCGCTCCCTGGAGGGCCTCGCGGGGGCCGTGGTGCGCGCGCCCTCGGGGCTCTCCCGGGGCCCCGAGAGGCCGTCCATTGAAGACCTGGACACCCTCTGCGCGCCGCAGGCATATTTCGCCTCGCACATCGTGATGACCTCCCGGGGCTGCCCCTGGGCGTGCACCTTCTGCGGCGCGGACACCACCTGGGGCAGGGGCTTCCGAGGGCACTCCGTGGCCTACACCCTGGACCTCCTGGAGCGCGCCCTGGAGCGCCTCCCGGTGAAGATGCTCCAGGTGAAGGACGACACCTTCACCACCAACCGGAGGCGCGTGCTCAGCCTCTGCGAGGGCATCCTCGCCCGCGGCCTGCGCTTCGAGTGGAGCTGCGACACCCGGGTGGACGTGCTCAGCGACGAGCTCCTGCGGGCCATGCGCCTGGCGGGCTGCCGGAGGCTCTCCCTCGGGGTGGAGTCGGGCTCCCGGGAGGTGCTCGCGCGCATCGACAAGAAGATCACCCCGGAGAAGATCCTCCAGAGCGCCGAGCTCGCCCGCAGGTACGGCATCCAGGTGCGCTTCTACATGATGGTCGGGAACCGCGGAGAGACCCGGGAGACCCTGGAGGAGACCTGGGCCTTCCTCCAGCGCGCCAGGCCGCACCAGTACCTGTTCTCGTGCCTGTCCATCTACCCCGGGACGCGGGACTACCACGACGCGGTGGCCGCCGGGTGGCTCTCTCCCGAGGTCTATTTCACCGGCGATTTCCAGGAGTTCAAGGTCCCCTTCGACGCGCCGCCGGAGGACGTGGACTTCTTCGAGGCGTTCTTCCAACAACACAAGGGCCTCCGTACGCTCTATCGAGAGAGCGCCGAGGAGTGCCGGGCCATCCTCGCCCGCCTCGGGGACCACGCCGGGGCCCACCTGGACCTGGCATGCGCGCTCCTGCGCGAGGGGGACCCCGAGGGCGCCGAGGCCTCCGCGGCGCGCGCCCTCACCCTCGGGCACGCCCTGCCGGGGCTCTGCCACAACGCCCTGGCCTGCGCGGCCAGCGCGCGCGGGGACCATGCCCTCGCCGCGCGCCGCCTCGCGGACGCCCTGGACGCGGACCCCCAGCACCCGTCGGTGCTCCGGAACTTCGAGGCCCTCAAGCCCTGGCTCGACGCGGGAGGAGCGTCCGGCGCGGCGCCCCCGAGGCTCTCCGCGGAGAGTGACTTCCAGCTCCTGGAGCGCACCGCCCAGCCCTGCCTCCCGGGGCCGCTCCCGCTGGACTTCGCGCAGTGGACGCCCGCGGAGGAGCCGCGCAGGCAACCGCCCCTGGGGCCCTCGGAGAGCGCGCGTCGCCGCCTCCGACTCGTCACCGCGTGAGGCGCGCCACAAACAGAAGGCACCGTTCGGGACCTGGACAACGCGCCGTCGTGTGTTAGGTTCCCGCGGTCATCGGGTCGGGGATGAATCGGGAGGCGCGCTGGCGCATCCTACCCCACCACACACACCCACTCGGGGAGAGTGCTCCATGGCTGAAGTTCGGTCGGGCGACGGTCGCGCTGCGCGCTGGTCCTGGGCCCCGGACCTTCCAGAAGACCAACGCCGCGCGGCGGTGTACGAAGAGTGCCTGAGCCTCGCCAGGGACCTGTCCCTGCGCATGGAGACCGCCGGGCGCACCTACCCGGACCCACAGGACCACAGACTTCGTCTGCTGCGCGCACACGCCCTGGCCATGGTCGATATTTTGGAAGAGGCCGTCCTCCAGGAGGGTTGACGAGGAGAGAGCGCTGCGCTGCCTGTGCGCAACCACCCTGGCGATGCGGTAGGTCTTCGGTCTACATCCAAAGAGTTCCCTCGTCGGCGAGTCTTCAGGGTATCATGTCGCTTCAAGCGGCCAGAAGGGCGGTGCTGCGCCCAAGACCACACCCAACCATGTCCACCATCGATCAGGACCCCCGCCGGGCCATTCATGTCTTGTTGGAGCTCACCCGGGGCCTCGCGGAGCGGCGCTCGCTGGAGGCGGCGCTCCACGAGGTGACGCAGGCGCTGCTGGCGCTGGTGCCCGCGGACCACGCGTCGGTGCGCCTCCTGGACGCCAACAGCCGGGACCTCCTCTGCGGGGCGCGGGCCGGCGTGGGGATCGAGCATCGCCCGGTGCGCTTCGCCCCCGGGGACGGGGTCCTCGGGTGGTGCGTCGCCAACGACGAGCCCGTGCTGGTGGCCGACGCCCGCAGCGACCCGCGCTTCGCGAGCATCCTCGGGCAGGGCTTCGACGTGCGGAGCATCATGGTGGAGCCCCTGCGGGCCGGGGGGCGGGTCATCGGCGTGCTCAGCGCGTCCCACGCGAAGGTCGGGGTCTTCAACGAGGAGGACCAGCTCCTCTGCAGGCTGCTGGCCAACTGCTCGGTGCCGTCCATCGAGCGCGCGAGGCTCGAGCGCCTGGCGCTCACGGACGACACCACGCTGGCCTTCAACGTGCGGTACCTCTTCCCGAGGCTGGAGCAGGAGCTGCACCGCGCCCGCGAGCGGGTCTCGCCCCTGAGCGTGCTCTTGATGGACCTGGACCACTTCAAGAGCGTCAACGACGCCCACACCCACGCCGCCGGGGACCGGGTCCTGCGCGAGTTCGCGGACAGCGTCCGGGGGTGCGTGCGCCGGGCGGACGTGCTGGTGCGCCGCGGCGGCGAGGAGTTCCTCTTGATCATGCCGGACGCCGCCGAGGGCGCCGCGGCGGCCACCGCGGAGCGCGTCCGGCAGCGCCTGGCCGAGCGGCCCCTGACCCTCCTCGGGGGGGTGTCGCACCGGCAGACCGTGTCCATCGGCGTGGCCACCTGGGACGGGCACGAGAGCGCCGAGGCCCTGGAGCGCCGCGCGGACCTGGCCATGTACGCCGCAAAGCACGCCGGGCGCGACCAGGTGATGGTCTCCGGGAGGCACCCGCCGGTCACCGAGCCGCCGGGGCGCTCGTCGCTCCTGCCGTAGGCGCTGGCGCGAGGCGCTCGTGGTAGGCTCCCGGCGCGATGGATTTCCAGCTACCCGCGGAGGCCTCCCTCCTCGCAGAGCGCGTCCGGGCCTTCATCGACCGCGAGGTGCTCCCCCTGGAGCCGCAGGTCACCCACGACGGGATCGCCCCCGAGGCGCTCACGAGCCTGCGCCAGAAGGCCCGCGAGGCCGGGGTCTACGGGCCGCAGATCCCCACGGAGTACGGCGGCCTGGGGCTCCCCCTCACGCACCTGCCGCCCGTCTTCGAGGCCGCCGGCAGGAGCCTCCTGGGCCCCCTGGCCCTGCACTGCGCCGCGCCCGACGAGGGGAACATGCACACCCTCGAGCTGGCCGCCAACCCCTCGCAGCGGGAGCGGTACCTCCGCCCCCTGGCCGAGGGCAGGGTGCGCTCGGCCTTCGCCATGACCGAGCCCGCACCGGGCGCCGGGAGCGACCCCACCGCGCTCAAGACCCTCGCGCGGAGGGACGGCGACGGGTGGGTGCTCGAGGGGCACAAGTGCTTCACCACCGGCGCCGACGGGGCGGCGTTCCTCATCGTGATGGCCCGCACGGACCCCGAGGTGCCCGTGCACAAGGGCTCCACGCTGTTCCTCGTGGACGCGGGAACGCCCGGGCTCACCGTGGTCCGCCGGATCCCGGTCCTCGGGGACCACGCCCCGGGGGGCCACTGCGAGCTGCGCTTCGAGGGGCTCCGGGTGCGCCCGGAGGCCGTCCTGGGAGGCGAGGCCCAGGGCTTTCGCATCGCCCAGAGGCGCCTCGGGCCCGCCAGGCTCACCCACTGCATGCGCTGGACTGGCGTGGCCCAGCGCGCGCTGGAGGTGGCCACCGCGCGCGCCAGGGAGCGCCACGCCTTCGGCGGTCCCCTGGCGGACAAGCAGGCGATCCAATGGATGCTGGCGGACTCGCATCTGGAGCTGGAGATGGGGAGGCTGCTCATTCACCGCGCGGCGTGGCTCCTGGCCCGCGGGGACGAGGCGCGGCTGGCCACCTCCATGGCCAAGGTCCACGTGGCCGAGAGCGTGCACCGCGTGATCGACCGCGCCATCCAGGTGTTGGGGGGCCTCGGGGTGAGCGATGACACCCCGCTGGCGGAGTTCTACCGTGAGGCCAGGGCCTTCCGGATCTATGATGGCCCGAGCGAGGTGCACCGCATGGTGATCGCCCGCGAGCTCCTGAGGGGATGAGGGCGCGATGAGCACCGAGACCGTACGCACCGCGCTGGAGAAGGCCCTGGGCCTCGCCTCTGGCGCGCCCGCCACCGTGGACCGCCTGTGGCCCCTGGCGGGCGGGGCCTCCATGGAGACCTGGGCCGTGGACGCCGTGGTGGCCGGCGCCCCGGAGGCCCTGGTGGTGCGCAAGGACATGGCCGTGAACATGCACGCCTCGGCGCTCTCCCGCCGGGATGAGTTCGCGCTCCTGGCCGCGGCCCACGCCGCGGGGGTGCCGTGCCCGAGGCCCCGGTGGGTGCTGGAAATGGGTGACAGACCCGCGCGGGAGGCCTTCGCCATGGACCGCTGCCCGGGCGAGAGCGTCGGGCGCCGGGTGGTGCGCATGCCGGAGCTGTCCGACGCGAGGAGGGTGCTGGCGGGGCAGCTCGGCGAGGCCCTGGCGAAGATACACATGGTGCCCCTCACGGAGGCCCTGGCCTTCCTGCCGAGGCCGACCCGGGGCCAGACGCCCGCGGAGGCGTGCCTCCTGGAGCTGCGGGACGCGATGGCCGCGCTCAAGCGGGACAACCCCGTGTGGGCCTACGGCTACCGCTGGCTCCAAGGCCACCGCCCCGCGCCGACCGGGGACCTCACGCTGGTCCATGGGGACTTCCGTGTGGGCAATCTGTTGGTTCTACCAACAGGGTTGGGGACCGTGATCGACTGGGAGTTCTCGCACGTCGGGGACCCCGCGGAGGACCTGGCCTGGTGCACCGTGCGCGACTGGCGCTTCGAGAAAGACGCCCTGGAGGTGGGCGGCGTGGGCACCCGGGCCCAGCTCCACGAGGGCTACCACCGCGCCGGGGGCCGCGAGGTGGACGACGCCACGCTGCGCTGGTGGGAGGTCGCGGGCAACCTCCGCTGGGCGGTGGTGTGCCACGCCCAGTGCCAGCGGCACCTCGGGGGCCGGGACCGGAGCGTGGAGCTGGCCAGCCTCGGCCGCAAGGCCGCGGAGATGGAGTGGGAGCTCCTGGCGCTGATCGAAAAGGAAAACGACCGATGAATGAAAGACCCACCGCGGTGGAGCTCCTGGAGGCCGTGAGAGAGCTCCTCGCGGGCAAGGTGCTCACGCGCCTCACGGAGCCCCCGTTGAAGTTCCAGGCCCTGGTGGCCTCGCACGTCCTGGGGGTCCTGGAGCGCGAGCTCTCGCGGGACCCCGCCCAGGAGGCCCGGCTCCGGGAGGAGCGAGAGCGGCTCCTGGGCGCCGCCGGGGACGACTCGGTGCTCTGCGAGGCCATCGAGCAGGGGCACTTCGACGACGAGGGCCGCCGCAGGGCGCTCCACGGGTACCTCCTCCGGCGGGTGGAGGCCTCGGTGGCCGTGTGGAACCCGTCGTTCCTGCCGCGGGCCCGGGCGACGCCGCCCGCATGACCCCAGAGGACCTCAGCGCACCCTCCGGGCGCCGCCTCCAGGCCTGGAGGGCCGTGGGCCAGACCCTCCTCGGGATCCTCGTGCTCCTCGGGGGCATGGCGGTCCTCTCGCGGTACCTCCGGGGGCCGCTGGAGGCCTTCGGGCGCTTCTTCGTGGACCGCTTCGGCATCGCGGGGATGGCCCTGGGCACCTTCCTGTGCGACGGCTTCCACATCCCGCCGCCGCCGCAGGTGTACTTCGTGGCGGCCATCGCGGCGCACCTGTCGCCCCTGCCGGTGCTCGCGGCGATGGGGGCCGCCTCCATGGCGGCTGGGGTGGTGGGCTACCACGTGGCCTCCAGGCTCTCGGGGCTCCGGGTGTTCCGTATCCCCCTGGAGCGCACGCGCCCCAGGGTGGACGCGCTCTTCGCCCGCTGGGGCGCCTGGGCCATGGCCGTGGGGAGCGTGACCCCGCTGCCGTACGCCTGGCTCTGCTGGTTCGCGGGCATCTACCGGGTGCGCTACACGCACTTCCTAGTGCTTATTCTCCTCCGGGTGCCGCGCCTCGCGGTGATGTACTGGCTCGTCGCAAAGGGCTGGTCCAGCGGCGCTCCGGGGCCTTGAAGCAACAACCATGAGCGCCGTCGGAGATCGGTGGAGGGCCCTCTTCGTCGTGGGATGGATGCTCGTCGGGTGCCGCGCCAGAGCCCTGGCCGACGTGCCCCGGGCGCCCTCTACGGACGCCCCCGTGGCGGCGCTGGAGCCCTGGGTGGAGGCCGCCCCGGGGGTCTCCTGGCGCGGGGCCGAGGTGCCCTGGGACGACGCCCCGACGGGACTCTTCGGGGTGAGCGAGCCGAACCCCACGCTGGCCTGGGTGGTGGTCCGGTTGGACCTCTCGCGGGTGCGCCTCACCGCCGAGAGGGCGTCGCGGGACACCTTCCGCGAGCTCACGCTGGACAGCGCCCTCCTCGCGGCGGTGGACGCGGGCTTCTTCGAGCGGGACCGCTCGCCCACGGGGCTTCTGGTGTCCGAAGGGCGCCTGCTCCACGGGTGGGCCCACGCCGGGGGCTCCGGGGTGCTGGAGCTCTCCTCGGGGGTCGCCAGGGTGGTGCCCTCGGCGGGCTACGCGCGCGGCGCGTCGCTTGCGGTGCAGTGCGGCCCGAGGCTGGTGGAGCCTGGCCGTGTCGTGGGCATCCGACGGGACGACGGCGAGCGCTTCGCGCGCACCGCGGCGTGCGTGAGGGACCAGGGCCGCACGCTAGACCTGGTGGCGACCTGGGGGCTCACGAGCCCCCTTCGGGGGCCTGGCCTCCTGCGCTTCGCCCAGCGCCTGGCGGGGCCGTCTCCGGTGGGCGACCCGGAGGGCTGCGAGGCGGCGCTGAACCTCGACGGAGGCCCCTCCACGGCGGTGTATGTGCGCGGCCCGAGGGGCACGCTCCACGGCCCTCAGGGGCCGACCCCCTGGGTGCTGGTGGTCCGGTAGGGGTCGGCGAGCAGCCGCTGGTAGTCGTCCACCATGCGCTCCATGGAGAAGAGGGCCTCGCAGCGCGCCCGGGAGGCCGCGCCAAGGCGCGCGCGCAGGGCGCCGTCGGAGGCCAGCGCCACCATCGCCTCGGCCAGGGCCTCGGGGTCCGCCCTCGGGGTCACGAGGCCGGTCTCTCCGTGCACCACCTGCTCGCGGGCCCCGCCCACGTCGGTCACCACCAGCGGGAGGCCGTGGGCCATCGCCTCCAGGGAGGCGTTCGGGCAGCCCGCCGGCTCGCTCACCATCACAAAGGCCCCCAGCCCGAGGAGGAAATCGTCCATGGCCTCGACGTCACCGAGCCACTGCACCGGCAGCCCCCGGGCGCGCTCCCGGAGCGCCAGGGCGTGCGCCTCCTGCCCCGCCTCGACGCCCCCCGCGACGCGCAGGGAGAGCCCCGGGAGCCGCCTCCACGCGCGCTCGAAGGCGTCCAGGAGGAGGTCCAGGCGCTTCTGCGAGGAGATCCTCGCGGAGGTCCCGAAGACCACGGGACCGCCCCCGGAGCGCGCGGCGGTGACGGCGGGGAGCGGCACCCCGTTGGGGATCACCACCACCGGCGCGCCCAGGCTCCGCGCCTCGGGGACCTCGCCCCGGTGCTTGACCACCAGGACCTCCAGGAGCGCCCCGTAGTCCTCGGGCGTGGTGAAGGGCAGGTCCGCAGGGAGCGACGCCTGCGCGAAGAAGCGCTGGAGCGACGCGTGGTACATCTCCCCGGGGCTCACATCGATCACCCGGTGGCCCACCAGGGCATCCACAAGTCTGAGCTTGTGCTCTGCCAGGGCGTTCCAGAGGAGCACCGCCCGCGGGGGGTGCGCGCGCATGCACGCCAGGAGCGCGTCTACGGACGCCTCCGGGGGGGCCTCCTCGGGCGGGGGGAGGGGCTCCACCGGCACGCCCTCGGCGAGGAGCGCGCGGCGCCCTCGGGTGGGCCTCGGGGAGTGCTCCTGGAGCGTGGCGGCGTGCACCGGGAGGCCCCGCCTGCGGAGCCCCAGGAGGAGCCTCCGGGCGCTCGACTGGGCGCCTCCCACGGAGAAATTGTTGGTCACGAGCCACACCGTGTCCCCCACGGGGACGGGCTCCAGCACCCGGCGGTAGAGGCCCAGATAGCGCCGGGTCATGGCGTCCACGGTGAAGCAGTGCCTCCGGGGCGAGGCGCTCCTGCCGGCCTGGAGGGCCTGGGAGACCGCCCGGGCCAGGGCCTCGGGGGTGGCGCCCGGAGGGACCAGGTGCACCCCGGGGTCTCCGTGCGCGAGCTCCCGGGCCCCGCCCACGGCCGTGGTGACCACCGGGAGGCCCACGGCGCGGGCCTCCAGCCACGCGAGGCTCAGGCCCTCCCAGGCGCTGGGGGTGACCAGGGCGTCGGCGGCGCGGAGCCACGGACCCACCTCGTCGGTGGAGTCCACCCGGAGCACCCGGTCGCGCACTCCGTGGGCCTCCAGGGCGCCCTCCAGGGACGCGAGGGCCTCCACGGCGGGGAGCGTGCGGCCCCGCTGGTCCCCCACCAGGGCCAGCTTCACGCCCTCGTCCAGCGATGAGAGCACCGCGGCCAGGCGCTCCAGAGCCTTCTGGGGGCGCGGGTTGGAGAGGTTCAACAACCATGATGAACGGTCCAGCCCGAGGCTGTCCCGACAGGCCTCGGCGGCGCCCCCGGGGGGCTCCCCTACGCCGTTCCAGGCGCTGCGGACGGGCGCCCCGGCGAGGGCCTCGCGGAGCTCCCGGGACACCGCCTCGGCGCAGCCCACCAGCAGGGCGCAGTCCCCGGGGCGCAGGGTGTCGGTCCCCTCGGGCCAGCCCGGGCGCGCGTTGTGGATGGTGACCACCGTGGGGAGCGTCGCCCCGAGGGCCCTCACGGCGTCGGCGGAGACGAGGTGAGCGTGGACCAGGTCCGCCCCGGCGGCCACGGCCTCCCGCGCGGCCTCCTGCGCGGCGCGCACCGGGTCTCCGCGGTGCTCCGAGAGGTCGAGGAACCCCTCCGGCAGGGTGAAGCTCCGTCGTGCCGGGCGCCCCACCACGACGAGGGTGGCTTCGATCCCTCGGGCGAGGAGGGCCTCGTGGAGGTCGAGGGTCACCCTCTCGGCGCCTCCCTGCTGGAGGCTGGTGACCACCTGGAAGACCCGCAGCCCCGGGGAGAGCGCGCTGTCCAGGGGCGCGTAACGCACGACCCTGCAACGCTTCAGGCGCGCGATCGAGGGCCCGAGGGCGCCGCCCTGGAGGCCCGCGGCCACCGCGGGGACGAGGGCGCCGTCGAGCCACAGGGCCCCGAGGGGGAGCGCCTCCCAGGCTGTCCCGGGGAGGCCCGAGAGGTCCCCACCGGTGTGGGAGAGCGCCTTCGCCCAGCGGTCGGTCCCGTCGCTCACGGCGCCGAGGGCGCACAGGGGCCTCGCGGTGGCGCTCGCCGGGGGCGGCGAGAAGGGCTCCAGGCCCGAGCACCCGGCGCGCACGAGGAGGGCGGCGGAGGACTCCCTCGCGCACGCCTGGAGCGCCGCGGAGAGCGCGGCCGCGGTGGGTGTGTCTACGGCGTCCACCGCGAGGGCGCCGAGGGCGCGGAGCGTACGGGCGCGAAGCCACGGTGGCTCCGAGGGACCATGGACCAGCACACGGAAGGCGACCTCTCCCACCGGCGCGCCTCTCCCTACGCTTGATCCCACGCCCCGAGCGCCGCCTCCAGCGCCACGAGGTCCGCGGGGAGGGGCGCCTCGAGGGTGAGGGTGGCGCCCTCGTGCGGGAGCTCGACCCTGGCGGCGTGGAGGGCGAGGCGCCCGATGCGCGCGTCGGGCGCGCCGTAGAGGGCGTCTCCCAGGATCGGCGCGCCGGCCCAGCGCAGGTGGACCCTCACCTGGTGCTGCCGACCGGTGAGGGGCGAGGCCTCGATTCTTGCGACGACGCCCGAGGGCGTGGTCCAGCGGCGCTGGACGCGGTAGCCCGTGCGCGAGGTGAGGGCGCCGGGCTCGCCCTCCAGCGCGGGGCGCATCTTCCCGCGGCGGGCGGTGTGGAGGGCCACGGTGAGGTCCCCCTCGGGGGGCGAGGGCGCGCCCTGGGTGTAGGCCAGGTAGGTCTTCCGGACCAGGTGCTGCTCGAAGGCCAGGCAGAGTGCCCGGTGGGCCTCGGCGGTGCGGGCGAAGAGCACCACCCCGGAGGTGCCGCGGTCCAGGCGATGGACGACCCAGAGGCGCTCGCCGCGGGAGCCTTCGAGCTGGTGCCGGAGCGAGAGCCCGGGGTCCTCGTCGCGGGCAGGGATCACCACCAGCCCCGAGGGCTTGTCCACCGCCAGGAGCGACGGGTCCTCGAAGAGGATCGCTACGCGCGGGTCCACTCGGTGGTCTCGACCACCGGGAGCTGCAGGGCGCGCTCCCGCTCCAGGTCCAGGTTGCCTACGTGGAGGGACAGTGGGGCCTGGACCCACTTGTAGATGGACTGCACGAACAGACGCGTAAACTTTGTCACCCACGCGCTTCGCGCGGCTTCATCGTACTCGGGAAAGATGGACCCGAGGGCGTAGACGACCTCCGCGGGGCTGAGCTTCTCCGACGCGTACAGGTGGAAGCACGCGTCGAGCACGGGGAAGGGCATGAGCTCGTCCTCGCCCTTCTGGTTGGGGGCAAGCTCGGGCCCCGCGGGGGCCGAGAGGGTCATCTTGATGCCGGGGAAGCCATAGGCCTCCAGGAGGTACTCCAGGAGGTAGATCACCACGGTCTTGGGCACGTTGGCCAGCACCGCGAGGGCGCCCTCCAGGTCGCCGCCGATGGTGGTGTAGCCCATGGCCTTCTCGGACATGTTCCCGGTCTGGAGGAACAGGAACCCCGAGGTGTTCACGTAGTTCCACATGCGCTGGGACCGGATCCGGGCCTGGACGTTCTGCTCGGTGACGCCCGTGAGGGCGCCCCCCACCATGGTCCGTGCGGCCTCGGCCTCGCGGTTGAAGGCCTCTTCGATGGGCACCACCTGGAAGGGCACCCCGAGGTCCTGGCAGATGGTCCGGGCGCTCTCCGAGGTGTGGTCCGAGGAGTAGCGCGACGGCATGTAGAACGCCCGGAGGAACTCCCCGGTCTGGGCCCTGCGCGCAGCCTCGTCCAGGTCCGCGAAGCGCTTCTGGGTGTACCTCCAGGCGATGAGCAGGGTGAGGAGCGAGTCCCTCCCGCCGGAGAGGGCCAGGGCGATGCCCTTGAAGGCCCGGGTCTTCTCCAGGTAGTCCCCGACGCCGAGGGCCAGGGCGTCCAGGAGGTCCTCGCAGAACTCCTCCCGCGCGCTGCGGGCGGCGGAGGCCCCGGGGAGGAAGAAGCTCTGGTGCACGGGCGCGGGGTACGGCAGCCCCGCCCGGTCCGCGGTGGCCCCGTGGGCCGTGAGGGTCTTCGGGAGGGCGCCGCCCCGCTGGGCGTCCAGGCAGTCCGTGCGCCAGGTGGTGTTCTCCGTGCGGAGCCGCAGGGTGCGGTCCAGGTCCACCACGGCGGAGGCGAAGCTCTCCTTCCAGCGGGGGGCCTCCAGCATGGGGCGGCCGTTCTGGAAGACGAAGCCGCCGCCATCGAAGATCAGCCCGTCGTTGGCCCCGACGCAGTTGGTGTAGGCCAGGGTGCACTGGTTGTCCCCGCTGCGGGTGGCGAGCATCTCCCGGCGGGTGTTGACCACCCCCATGCGGTACGGCGACGCCGAGAGGTTCACCACCACCTCCGCCCCGGCGTAGCAGCGCCGTCGCTGGGGCCCGTCCGGGGACCAGACGTCTTCACAGACCTCCACCGCCAGCTTGCCGAAGTCAAACGAGAAGACCAGGTCTCCGAAGGGGACTCCGGATACTTCATCATAGACGTTGGGGGCCCCGCGAGAGAACGTGCGAGACTCGTAGAACACATTGTAGGTGGGGAGCTTCTCCTTGGGCACGAGGCCCAGGATGTGCCCCCGGTGGACCACCGCGGCGACGTTGTAGAGGTGGCCCTTCAACGCCGCCACGGTCCCGAGGGCGAAGACCGTGCCGTGGTGCTTCGTCTCCGCGGCGAAGCGTAGGAGGGCGCGCCACTGGGCGTCCACGAAGCCCCTCCACTGGATGAGGTCCTCCGGGGGATAGCCGCCGAGGACCTGCTCCGGGAGGGCGCCCACGGTGGCCCCGGCGCGGGCCATGGCCACGGCGGCGGCGACGGCCCGGTCCGTGTTGGATTGTACGCTCCCCACGGTGGGGTTGACGCTCGCGAGCGCGATCCTGATGAGCCTCATCGATCCTCCGTGGGGTGCCTCTGGGCAAAGGGGACCTTACCCTATCCCTGGCGAGGGCGTACCTGGCCTCGCACCCAGGCGGCGTAGTCCCCGTTGCCCTCGGAGGCCTCGGCGGCCAGCGAGAGCACCTCCGGGATTTCGTATGGGTGCAGGGCCCGGAGCCTCGCGGTGAGGGCGGCCACGCGCTCGCGGGTGGTCTTGATGAGCATGGTGGCCTCGGGCTCCCGCTCGAAGCGGCCCTTCCACTCGTAGGCGCTCTCCACCACGGGGATGACGTTCACGCATGCGGCGAGGCGCTCGGAGAGGACCGCGTCGGCCAGGGCCTGGACCTTGTCCCCGGGGGCGTTGCAGAGCACCACCCTCACGCCTTCCCGCGCCGAGGGCTCCGCGGCGGGCAGGCCCGCGGGGTCCTCCGTGAGCGAGGCCTCGGCAAGAGCGCTCGCCACGCGGGCGGTGCGCTCGGCGCGCTCGGCGGCGCCGTCCCGGTGCTGGCGGAAGTACCCATCGACGTCCTGCTGGGGGGAGAGCCCCCGGAGGAGCCTCGCGGCCAGGTCCTGGACCTCGCCGTCGCCGGTGACCCTGCCGAGGGCGGCGGCGGCCCAGCACAGCTCCGCGGCGTCCGCGGGGTCCGTGATGTTCCCCACGCACCTACCGGCGAAGCGCAGGATGTTCCCCGCGAGGCGCAGGAGCTCCACACCGCCGGGGGACGGGTCGAGCTCCCGCAGCGTGAGGAGGAAGCCCACGGCCTCGCCGAGGACGCCGTGGCCCTGGCCGCTGCCCTCGACCTCCAGGGCGAAGCTCGCGCGGGCCTCCGGGGCCCCATCGGTGACCAGAGCCCCGCGAGGGTCCCGGCGCAGGAGCACCACGTCCGCGTGGGGCTGCACGGCCCAGAGCGCGGCGAGGTACCTGGCCGACGCGAGGGCGCCCGGGACATGCCCGCACGCGAGGTCCGCGAGGCCCAGGTACACCGTGGACGCCAGGTCCGTGACGCCCTCCGAGCCAGTGGTGGTGTAGGCCCCGCCCTGGGTGGGCTCCCGGCAGCCCGCGAGGCGCGCGCCCACGCGCAGCGCAAGGCCCGGGCGCCCGAGCCTCGCCGCGGTGACGGTGCACAGCGCGACGGTCACCAGGTCCGGGGAGGCCGTGGGGCCGCCTCCCGCGGGCTCCGGCAGGAACCTCCGGGCGGTGGCGTCCAGCACGCGCCCGGCCAGGGCGCTTCTCCCGGAGGCTGCCAGGGCCCGGGCGATGCGCGCCCAGACCCTGGGCACGTCAAGGTCTGAGCCGGGGCAGCCGCTGGGGAGCACCGCGTCGGCCAGGGCCCCGACGGCCCGATCTCTCACCCCTCGCAACCGAACGTCCACCATGGCGACCGCGGCTTCATAGCACTGTTGTCAGTAATACAGCACCACCCTTCCGTGGCTCCCGGCGCGACCGCTGGCTGGGGGTGCGCCTGCCCCGGTGGTCCCCCGGTCGGGGTCCGACGCCCTCCCGGGGGTGGGTCCGGTCCCCGCCGAGGCGCAGCCCTCGGTGGGTACCGCGAAGCTCCGGCCACCACCACCTCCGCCGCCGGTGTTGCCCCCGCAGTCTCCACCACCGGAAGCCCCTCCAAGGTAACCGCCGCCGCCGCCACCGCCACCCTGGCCGGGCGCCGAACCAATGGTGCTCCCGCCCTGAAAGGGCCTCCCGCCTTCGCCGGCCCCACGAGGGATGCCACACCCACAGGTAGTGTAGCCACCCACACCACCGCACATCATGGTGGCGCCGGTGCCGGAGACTCCGTAGGTGGCGTCATTGGGTACCGAGTCGGTGCCGTTCTCGCCGGAGGAGACGCCTCCGGCGCCGCCGATGCCGCAGGGGTCGGTGCCGTTGCAGCTCCCGCCGCCGCCGCCGCCCGCGGCGGTGACGAGCTCTCGGGGGCCTCTGCGCAGGGCGCTGCGCCCGCCGCCGGAGCCTGCGAAGTAACCGCCGTGGCCTCCGCCGCCGTAGATGTCCATACGGCGGAAGCCGTCGCCGCCGCCCTGGCCGACGAGCACGGTGAGGTCCTCGCCCGGGGTGACGGCGAGGGCGGCAAACGCGAAGGCCCCGGCCCCACCGGAGCCACCGGAGTGCGTGCCCCAGGAGCCTCCACCGGCGCCCCAGAGCTTGACGGCGACGGCGGTGACGCCTGCGGGGACGGTGAAGCGCTGGTCGCTGCCGGTGTGTTCAAACACCACGCGGCGCGCGGGCAGCGGTCCCGAGAGGTCCGCGTCGGTGCACGCTCGGGTGGCGGGGCCGTCGGCGCAGACGCCGTCGCTCATGGCGAGCTCCGCGGGGGAGCAGGGAGGGCGCGTGGGGGTGATGCAAACCCCCAGGGAGCACACGCGCCCGGAGGGGCATGCGTTGCCACAGGCGCCGCAGTGCATGGCGTCGCTGGGGAGGCTCACGCACAGGGCGCCGCAGAGGGTACGCGGGGCGGGACAGGGCATGGTGGAGGGGCACGCTCCGTCGCGGCACGACCCTCCAGCGGGGCAGGGGTTGGCGCAGCGGCCGCAGTGGGCGCTGGTGGTGCGCAGGTCCGACTCGCAGCCGTTGGCCAGGACGCCGTCGCAGTCTCCGCGGCCGGTGGCGCAGGTGATCCCGCAGCGCCCTGCGGCGCAGGTGGCGGCGCCCCCGGCGGCGGCGCAGACGGTGTCACACGCCCCGCAGTGGGCGGGGTCTCGGAGGGTGTCCCGGCACTGGCCGGCGCAGCACTGACCGCCCGAGGCGCAGGGCCTGGAGGCGCTGCACCCGCGGGCGCAGAGGCTGTCCCGGCACACCTCTCCGTCGGGGCAGTGGGCGTCTTCGAGGCAGCGCACGCAGCGGTGGGCGCTCACGAGGCACCGAGGCGCCTCGGGCCCCGGGCACCCGAGGTCCGCGCGGCACCCCGGGACGCACTGAAAGGTGTTCCCGTCGCAGTGCTGGGCGGGGGCGCAGTCATCGTCCGCGGGGGTGCAGCGGACGCAGCGCCGGGAGCCGGGATCACACCGGCGGTAGCCGAGCTCGTGGTTGCGGCAGTCGTCGTGGGCGCGGCAGCCGGAGGTGCCCCCGTCCGTGGCGGCGTCCGCGCCGGGAGGGGCGTCGAGGCCCGGCAGGTCGGCGGCCGGGGCGTCCGTCGAGGGGGCTGCGTCCGAGGCGTCTGCGGCGTCGGTGACGTCCTCCGGGGCGAAGACCGTGATGTTCTGGGCGCTGCTGCACCCGAGGACCAGGGCGACCAGGGCGCGGGGGAGGTCACGTCGAAGCATGGCCCGAGGATAGCAACCGCCGGGCGGGCGCGGGGTGAGGTCGCCGCAAGACCCAACGATCCGTGGCACCATCGCGGTCCAACGCCCGATGCCCGCCAGTAACCTCCGCCTCGCCCTGGGAGTCGCGCTCCTCTCGCTCGCGCTCGCCTGCCGCCCGCCAGCGCCAAGGAGCGTCCTGGACGGACACCCCGACCGGAACGCAGACTGTGCGGCCCGGGTGGACAGCCCCGCGGTCTGGGCGGCCCTGGCGTCCTCGCCGGGGAGGGAGCGCTTCGCCCACACCGACGTGGTGAAGGTGGTGATCGACCTGGAGGACGACTGGCGCGTGTATTTCCTCCAGTCACGGCGCTGGGAGATCCATTACTTCTTCGCCGATCGCTTCCTGGGAGGGCCCGCCCACCCCATCGAGGACCACGCGGCGTTCAACATCCGGGAGTACCGCAGGGCCGACCGGCGCTTCATCCTCGGGACCATCCTCCACCACCGGGACACGGACCGCTGGTGCTTTGAGCTCGTGGCCGGGGACCTCCTGGACGTCCCTCGCACGGTGAGGGCCTTCCAGGCGCTGAGGGAGAGGGTGTATTTCGCTGACCGGCTCCAGTACCACCCGGTGCCTCCGGCGCACGAGGCGGCGATGGACCAGTTCCGCGCGGCGGCGGTGCCCATGGTGACCTCCGAGGAGCTCTACGCGGGGCTGAGGTACCAGCCCGTGAACCTCGGGACCGCGTATGGGTACCTCCGCGTGGTGCGAGGCCCCGTGGACCCTTCGCGCGTGCGTCGCACGGACGTGCTGGTGCTGGACCATGTGCCCCTGGACCTGCCGGTGTGCGCCGCGGTGATCACCACCGAGCTCCAGACCCCGCTGGCGCACCTGGCGGTCCTGGCCACCAACCGAGGCACGCCGGACATGGCCCTCCGGGACGCCCTGGAGCGCCCCGAGGTGCGGGCCCTCGAAGGGCACCTGGTGGAGCTCCGGGTGACCGCCCAGGAGTGGTCGCTGCGAGAGACCACCGAGGCGCGCGCCCAGAGCGCGTGGGCGAGCCTGCGTCCCACCACGGTGACGCGCCCGGAGCTGTCCCCGAGGGACCCGGGCCTGCCCGACGTGCGAACGCTCCGGCGGAGCGACGTGGACATCGCCGGGGCCAAGGCCTCGCAGCTCGGCGAGCTGGGCTCCCTGGGCCCGCCGGTGCTGGTGCCCGACGCCTTCGTGGTGCCCTTCAGCGCGTACCTGTCACACCTTGAGGCCAATGGGCTCGTGGCGCAGCGCGACGCCATTCTCGATGACCCGCGCCTGCGCGACGACCACGAGGCCCGCGCCGCGAGGCTCCAGGCGCTGCGGGAGGCCATCGCCCGCGCGCCGGTGGACCCGGGGCTCCTCCAGCGGGTGCGCCAGCGCATCGCCGAGCGCTTCCCGGAGCGGCGGGTGCGGCTGCGGTCGAGCACCAACGCCGAGGACCTGGAGGGCTTCAACGGCGCGGGGCTCTACCGCTCGGTGGTGGTGCCTGCCCACGCCGACGAGGCCACGCTGGCGGACGCTCTTAGAGCCGTCTGGGCCTCCACCTGGAACCTCCAGGCCCACGAGGAGAGGAGCTTCTTCCGCGTGGACGAGCACCTCGTGGCCATGGCGGTCCTGGTCCAGGGCTCCCTCGACGACGACGTGGTGGACGGCGTGGCCATCACCGGCAACCCCTTCAACGAGGGCCGCCCGGGGTATTTCATCAACGCGCAGATCGCGCGGGACGAGGGCGGCGCCGTCACCAGCGCCCGTGGGGACCAGGTGCCCGAGCAGGTGCTGTACTACACCTACGCCTCCGAGGGAGAGTTCGAGCGCCTCTCGCGCAGCACGCTCACGGGCGGTGCCCCGGTGCTCACGGACCCGGAGGTGCTGCGCCTCGCGGCGGCGCTCAGGGTCATCCACGGCCACTTCGTCGGCGACGGGTGGGAGCGGGGCCGCGCCATGGACGTGGAGTTCCTGCTGCGCGGCAGGGAGCGGCAGCTCGTCTTCGTGCAGGCGAGGCCCTATACGCTCCGGTACGCGCCGGAGCAGCGCATGGCCGTGCCGCCGGATTGAGGAGGGCGGAAGAGCGCCCCGCTGCGGGCTCTCCCTCCCCCGGACGTGGTACACTCTGGGACCGATGGCGTCACGACGACCGATCCTGCTGGCCCCTGGGGCCTCTGCGCGGGCGCTGGTGCTGCCCGGTCAGGGGCAGGGCCTGCCCGCGATCGACGAGCACGTGGTGGCTGAGGGGAGCCGTGAGGAGCTCGTGGGGGGTGAGCGCTACACGCTCATGCCGGCCAACGAGCCGCACGGGACGCAGCACTTCGACCTGTCCGGCGTACTCAAGCCCGTACTTCGCGAGGCGTACAAGGGCAGCGTGGACATGCTCACGCGGCCGTCGGCGGGGAGCGACTTCGCGCCGGACGTGAGCATCTACCCCAGGGCGCGGGACCCGGTCACGGGGGGGCGCCGGGTGGAGGAGCTGATCTTCGAGGTGAAGGACACGGAGAGCTGGAAGCATGTCACCGACAAGGCCCTGGAGCTGTTCTCCCGGGGCCTGCGTCGCGCCTTCGTGGTGGACGTGACGGACCGCTCCATCTACGAGTGGAGCGTCGCGCGGGGTGCGTGGGAGCGCCTGGCGCTCACCGATGTGCTGACGGACCCGTGCTTCGCGGTGCCCGTGCCGGTCGGCGCCCTCGTGGATGAGGTCCTTGGCGCGAGGACCATCGCCCGCTCCCTCATCGCGCAGGGCAACCCGGAGATCGTCGCCGCCATTCAACAGGGCGAGGCCCGCGGCGAGGCCCGCGGCGAGGCCCGGGGGAGGCATCAGGGACAGCTCGAAGGCCGCGTGGAGGGACTGCTCGAAGGCCGCGCCGAGGCGGTGCTCGCGGTGCTCGCGGCGCGGGGCCTCGGGGTCACGGACCCGGAGCGGGAGCGCGTCCGGTCGTGCACGGAGCTCGCGGTCCTGGAGCGCTGGCTCGCCCGGGCCGTGGTGGTCGCGACCGCCGGGGAGCTCTTCGCCGAGGCGTGACCGCGCCTACAGCGGCAGCGACGCCAGCGGGAGCCTCAACACCTGGTTGGTGGAGTAGTTGGTGAAGAACACCCAGTCGCCGTCCACGCAGACCCCGTCGGTGATGCCCGGGGACGAGGCGATGACCGTGGGGGCGCCGCCCGCCAGCGGCATGCGGGCGATGGTGCTGGCCCCGCCGTTGGCCCAGTAGAGCCAGGACCCGAAGACCTGCACCTGCACCGGGTAGCTCTGGCCCGTGGCGAGCGTGGTGAGCGCGCCTCCACCGATGGGCATGCGGTAGATGCTGTTGGTGTTCGCGCTGGCGAGGTAGAGGCTCGTGGCGTCGTGGCCGATGCCGCTGAGGCGCCCCGGGAGCCCCGAGGCCAGGGTGACGATCACCCGGTCGCCGAGGCCCATCCTGCGCACGACGCCGGAGGGCCAGAGCGTCCAGTAGAGGTACCCGCCCGCGACGGCGACGGACGCGGCCCCCGCCTCGCCCGTGGCGAGCGTCTCCACGGCGCCGCCCGACGCGGGCACGCGGTGGACGCTCCCCGCCCCGTAGGAGGTGAAGTACACCCAGGTATCGAAGACCTCGACGGCGCTCGCCAGCGAGTACCCCGACGCCAGCGTGACCGCCCCGCTGCCGTCGCGGTTGGCGCGCTGGATGGAGCCCCCGGTCTGGTTGGCCCAGTAGATCGCGCTCCCGTCGGAAATGATCGCCACGGGCCCGTTGCCCACGGCCACCGCCGCCGTGGCGGCGCTCACACACGCGCCCTGGGCGCATGCCTGGCCCGGAGCGCACACTACCCCACATGCGCCACAGTGTGTGTTTGTTCGTTGCGTGTCCACGCAGGTGCCCGCGCAGAGCGTCTGCCCGGGCGGGCACGCGGCGACGCAGGCGCCCTGGCGGCAGGTGGAGCCCGCGGCGCAGGCGCTCCCGCAGGCGCCGCAGTGGGCGCTCGCGGAGAGGAGGTCGGTCTCGCATGCGTTGGCCTCGGCGCCGTCGCAGTCTCCGCGGCCCGCGCGGCAGACCATCGCCTCCTTGGCCTGGCGGAAGAGCGTCCCGGTGTTGTAGTCCGCCAGGTAGACGTAGCGGTCGTCGACCCCGACGCCCTCGGCGTTACCCGCCGGAGACTCCGCCGCGACGGTGACCGCGCCACCGGCGAGGGGCATGCGCTGCACCGTGCGGAGCCCAGCGTTGGCCCAGTAGACGTACCGGGCGTCCACTTCCACGAAGACGGCGTAGTTGCCGCCCGAGGCGATCTGCGTCACGGCGCCGCCGGTCATGGGCATGCGGTAGATCGCGTTGGCGTCGACGCTCCCGAGGTAGAGGGAGGCGCCGTCGCAGCCTAGGCCCCCGAGGCGCCCGGGGATCCCCGAGGCGATGACCGTCCGCGCGCCCGTGTCGAGGGACTGTCGCGTCACGGTGCCGCCCCAGAAGCTCGTCCAATACAGCTCCCGGCCCCAGACCAGGACCGACACCGGGCTGTCCACACCCGACGCCAGCACCGTCACGGCGCCCCCCGTCTTCGGAGCCCTCGCGACGGTGCCTCCGCCGAAGGTGGCCCAGTATACGTTGCCCTCGTCCAGGCAGAGCCCTGAGATCGTGCCTCCCTGGCCCGACGCCAGCAGGGTCACCTCGGTGCCATCGACGTTGGCGCGGTAGACACCTCCGCCCGCCATGCCCCGCGCAGTCCAGAAGATGTGTGTGCCGTCCGAGGCGACATCCATGAGCCCGGCCTGGCCCGTCACCAGCGCCGTTGCCACCGGAGTCGGCACCACGCACGCCCCGCCGACGCAGCTCTGTCCCGAGGCGCACGCGCGTTCACACGCGCCACAGTTGCGCGCGTCCGTCGCCAGCGCCACGCACCCGCTGGAGCACAGCGTCAGCCCCGGCAGGCACACCGGCACGCACAGACCCTCACGACACGCCGTGCCGCTCGCGCACACCACCCCACACGCCCCGCAGGAGGTCGCCGCCGCGAGGCTCGCCTCGCAGCCGTTGCCGAGGTCCCCGTCGCAGTCCGCGAGCCCCGGAGCGCACGCGGGGTACACCTGCAGGAGCTCCGTCGGCGCCAGGAGGTTGCCCGCGGAGGTCACCACTTCAGCCGTGACAGAATATGTCACTGGCGCCTCGGGCCTTGCGGGAGGACTCCAGCTAGCGCTGAAGGCCGGGCCGGCGCCGGAGGCCACCACCGGGTCCTCGGAGAGCGAGGTGCTCGGGTCCGGGTCGGTGCTCACCAGGAGCGCGCTGGACGTCACCGTGGCGGCGCCGTCCACGGTCCAGCCGAAGGTGACCGGGGCGCCCGCGCGCACGGCCGAGGGGCGGGTGGTGAAGCGCAGGCACGCGGCCGTCACCTCGAAGTCCACGCGGTAGCCCGACGACGGCGCGAGCCTCACGTTGCGCGGGTCGCTCAGGATGCCATTGGTGACGCGGGCCGTATACCGCCCGACGCCCAGCGGCGCCGTCGGCGTGAAGGTCACGGCGCCGCCGATGACCGAGACCGCGCCGGGGACTGCTCCCCCGGGGCCCGCTACGGTGACCGAGCCCGCGACGCTCGGGGCGTAGAGCGCCGTCGAGAAGCGCAGCGTCACCGGCGCTCCGGGGCACAGCCCCCGGGTGCCGTTGGCCGGCGAGGAGGCCACCAGGTACGGCGGCGTCGCGTAGGTGAGGAGCCTGCGGCCGTAGGCGCAGCGGCCCTGACCTCGCCGAGAGACGCCCACCGCGGTGATGCCCGTGGGGCTCTGGGCCGCGGTCAGCACCGTCGGCGAGCGTGGGTTGGCCACGGAGCAGGTCACATACCGTCGCCGGGCCGTGCGGCACACGAGGGTGGTGCCCGTCACCGCCACGCCGGTGAGGTCCTGGTCGATGCCCCCCGAGGAGAGGGTCAGCGGCGCCGTCGGCAGCCGCAGGTCCACGATGTGCAGCCCACCGGGATTACAGGTCACGTACCCGAGGCCTTCGCGCACCACGAGGTCCGTGGGGTTGGCGAACGGTCCCGCGTAGCCGGTCACCACGGGGGAGCGAGGGACCGTGGCGTTCGCGATCACCACGTACCCGTTGCGGTAGAGGCAGTAGAGGTTGCGCCGGTCCACCCACACGCGGAGGACTCCGCTGCCGCCGCCACCGATGCCGCCGCTCGGGCCCCCGGCCCCGCCGCCGCCACCGCCGCCCCCGCCGCCACCGCCGCCACCACCACCGGCGCAAGCGCCGCCGAGGCAGCTTGGGCTGCCGCCGCCCGGGAGCACGGTGTCCACGGCCCAGACGCCGTCGTCGGTGCCGACGTAGACCACGTCATCGAGGGCCGAGCAGGTGCGGGCTCCGGGGATGTTCACCGTGTAGAGGAGCCTCGGCGCCCGCGGGTCACTCACGTCGAGGCAGTGGAGGCCGGTGGCGCCGCAGGCGACGTAGAGCCTTGTCCCGACGCGCACAAGGTCCGAGCAGTCCGAGCCCGCGGGAGCGGTCCAGCGGCCGACCTCCTCGAGCTGGTCCGGGTCCGAGGTAGCCGGGTGATTGCACGACACGCCCCCGGGTCCGAGCGCCAGGTACGTCACCTCGGGCGTCTCGAGGAAGCGCGAAATCGTCGGCTCCGGCGCGTCGGGAGCGTTGGGGTAGTCCTGCGCCGGGCCGGTGGCCGTGGGGAGCGCCGTGCCCACACACGCCCCGCCCTCGCAGCGGTCCAGGGTGGCGCTGTCACCGTCGTCGCAGGCTGTCTCGTCGGGAGCCGGCGGGTCCGAGCACAGGCCCGTGGTCGGCGCACACACGCCCGCCGCGCGGCAGGCGCCCGCGGGCACGCAGGTCACCGAGAGACAGCGGCATGCGTCTCCCACGCCGTTCCCGACGGAGTCCCGCTGGTCGGCGTTGGCCGTGCTGGGGCAGTTGTCACACGCGTCGCCCACGCCGTCTCCATCCGCGTCCGGCTGCAGGATCGCGTGCGGCGTCGTCGCGCCGCGCCGGTCGTGGTCGCGGTCCTCGCGGTCGCGCTCCCGGTCCCCATCGCGGTCGTCGTCCTCGTCGCGCTCGGGGTCCTCGGCGTCGTCGCAGCGGTAGGGCCGAGGCCCCGAGGTGGCATTGGCCGCGTCGGGGCAGTTGTCGTCGTAGTCAAAAACGCCGTCCCCATCGCGGTCTGCGACGCCGCGGTCAATCCTGAACTTGATGGGCAGCGTGCGGTGGTCCACCAGCACCACCTCCTCGCCCGCCACCCGGTGGCGCTCGCCGCCCCGGGAGACCGCCGCCACATCGGCCATGCCGAGCTCCCTCCCCACGGGGTCCACGGTCCAGCCCGTCGGGCCCAGCACCCTCGCCGGCAGGAACACCCGGATGCGGTACCGGAGCGCAGGGTCCAGGGTGAAGTCCCGCACCGGCCAGTTGACCTGGTAGTGACTCCCCGAGGCCCGCAAGCGCTGCCCGCCGGTGCCCGTGTCCCGGGTGTACTCTGCCAGGGTCCGCACCGCGCGCCCGGCGGCGTCCACCTGGTCCACGCGCACCGTGGGGCGCAGGTGCCGCTCCTGCTGCCCTCGCACCGAAGGCTGCCGCACCATCGGCGGCAGGAACCAGAAGCCCACGGTCCCTCCGTGGGCTCCGTCGGAGATCACCGGAACGCCTTGCTGCGCCGGCTCCGACGCGCACCCGACGACCGCGACGAGCGCAAGGAGCACCCGCGCAGGTCCACACCAATGACCGCGATCGTTCATCGCCGCACCTCCTGCGTCGACGGCGGGTGCGGCGCCCTCGAAGCGTGAGCGCTCCGGGCCGCGTCCGGCTCGACGTCCGGTCAGGATCGGCAACGTCGGCCGCAGGGTCAACGCGTCCCTTGATCGATGACAGCTCCCATCGCGCACGGACGAGCTTCGCATTGGCGCGGCGCAGATCGTGCGGTACGCTGGGCCGCGTGGAACCGTCGCGACGAGGGTGGGCGCTGTGGGTCTTCGCGGTCGCGGTGGGTGGCTGTCCCAGCACCACCGCGGGCAGCGCCGCGGGGGACGCGGGCGACGCGGCCGGTCCGCCCGGGGACGCCCCTCTTCAGGGGCCTTGCCGCTGGAGCGTCGGCGAGGCCGTGGTGCTCGAGGCGCCGGGCTCGCCGTCCACGCACCGCGCGCTCCTCGACCTGCAGCCCGCCGAGGGCGGCGCCTGGGCCCTCTTCTCCGACGACGCGGGCGGTGCTCGCCAGCCGGACACGGTGCTTGAGCGCCTCACCCCGAGCGGCCGCCGCCGGGAGGGAGGCGTGGTGCGCTTCCCGTCGGGCTTCGCGCCGGAGGCGGCTTCCCTCGCGGTGGACGAGACGTACCGCCGTTACGCGGTGCTCGCCGAGGCCGGAGGGACCGGGATGGAGCGCTGCTCCCTGGCGCTCCTGGACAGCCAGGGGAGGCCCTCGGCCCCGCGCTCGGTGACGCTCCCCGCCGGGGGCTTCTCCCTCGCGGGCTGTCGGTACCTCCAGGGCGGGGCCCAGGGCTTCACCTTCCTCTCGGAGCAGGTCCGCGCGCTCTGGGGCGTCTCTATGGTACAGCTCGACCCGGCCGGGAGCACCCCCTCGCAGCGCGCTCCGACCGTGTTCGAGGGCTATCCACCGGTGTCCTACGCGCGCTTCCCGCTCCCCGACCGGGCCTTCGCGCTCCTCTGGTCCGAGCCCGCCATGGGCTCTGCCTCGCTGCACCGGCTGCTCCTGCGGCTCTTCAACGCCGACGGCGACGCGCGCGCCGAGAGGGTGGAGCTCCGCGGCAACGGTCTGACCCTCCGGCGCCCGAGCGTCGTGAGCCTCCCGCCAGGCATGGTGGCCCTCTGGGAGGAGGCCGACGCGGACCCTCCGAGGTCCTTCCGGATCGTGCTCCGGACCGTCGACGCGGCGGGGCTCCCGGGCGCCTCGCGCGCGCTCTCGGAGGCTCGCGCAGGCGGGTCGAGCGACCTCCTCACCGCGGTCACCGCGGGGGGAGAGCTCCTCGCGGGTTACGTCACCGGCTCCGGAGTGCTCTCCCCCAGGGTGCTCCCGTTGGGCCCCGACGGCGGCGGGATGGCGGGCGCCCTCCCCCTCCCGCTCCCCGCGGGCGCCACCCGCGTCGAGGCCCTCAGGCTCTCACCCACGCAGACGGGCGCGCTGGCGGTGTTCACCACGGACCCCGGGGCCTTCCCCAACCGCGCCGTGGCCGTGCCGTTGACCTGCGGGCGGTGATCCGAGAGGGGGCCACCAACATAATACTACAGCCGCACTTCGCCGAGGCCGTGGGCTGTGGCCCCCTAACCCCCATGCCCCTTTCCCCCGAAAATCGGGGGCAAGGGGAGCCAGACGAGAGCCCTGACTGCGCGGCCTTGCGAGCAGGGTCAGGCCCCCCTTGCCCCCGATTT
>JACRDB010000010.1 GCA_016218725.1 Deltaproteobacteria bacterium | reverse complement strand
CGACGGTCATGCGCGGGGGCGGACGCGCATCGGTCACGTTGTGGCACCGAGGCGGACGCGCATCGGTCACGTTGTGGCACCGAGGTGGAGTGTGGCGCCAGGCCAGCCTCGCCCACTCGTTACGTCACCTGGAGCGCTGAGCGGAGGAGAGGGAGCGGCGGGGCCACGGGCCCCGCCATGGGCAAAGGTCAGTGCACGAGCATGCGGTCGATCAGGTTCAGGTCGCCGCCCACGCCGGGGATGCCGCCGAGGAGGGCGCCCTGGAGCCGCGTGCGGCGCATGCGGGCGCGCCAGTACATGTGCCAGGTCCACTCGTCCCGGCGGTCCGTGCCCTCGTAGTAGTACTCCGCCTGCGCGAGGCCCACCTGCGTGAAGGGCTGGAACAGGCTCAGCGCGCTGCCGCCCGGGGCCCGGCCCCAGGCCGCCACCGCCACCCCGCGCTGGTTGTTGTTGAACGGCGTCCGCGACGCGATCACCACCCCGCGGAGCTGCACGTACTCGCAGTTCTGCCCGGGCATCCCGTCGCGGCAGTCCCCGGAGCCAGGGTCGATGTCGTGCGGGCGGATGCTCTCCTCGTCCTGGAGGCAGAAGAGCTGCCCCAGCGCGGCCCCGAGGAAGCGGCTGATGGTCCCCCGCAGCGCCGAAAGGCCAGGGATGAACGTCAGCGGCAGCGTGATCAGCCGCGCGATCCACTCGCCGCCGTGCTCGCACGTCCGCCGGATCGGCACGCTCCGGATGGGCAGCTCCCGCGGCACCACCGGCAGGAGGAACCCGCCCCCCACCGGCGGGCGGTACGCGCCCCCGAGGGTGCTCCCCACCACTCGCACCTGCGCCAGCACGGGCCACGCCTGCTTGATCACCACCTGCGCCGAGTGCCCGAGCCGCAGCGCCGGCCGCAGGATCGCGTTGGCGTACCAGTTCTGGATCTGGTCCACGATCCGCTCCGCCGCCACCAGCGCCGGCACCGCCGGGATGCACGCCCCGAGGCCGCACACAACAATCGCCGCCAGGAGCGCCGTCTGCACGATCCGGAGCACCATCCAGATCGCCATCAGGAGCCCCATGATGATGTTGATCAGCGCGATCAGGTTCATCCCCCGCGCATGCATCACCGCGCCGGAGAACGCGATCGCGTCCGCCGCGTCCTGCATGCGCTCGCGGTAGATGATCGTGTTGGCGATCCCCACGATGTAGTACAAGAACCCCGTCACCAGCGCCGCCATGAACACGCCGATCACCATGATCGCGCCGGAGTCGTCCTCCGTCAGCGATCGCGCGGTGGTCCGTACGTTGCGCCTGCCTTCACTCACGCTGCACCTCCTGCCCAGAGGGTCCTCGGGGTCGCTGCCTTGGGGCCGAATGCTCCAAAAGAACCCTCCAAGCAAGGCCCGTTCCTACCCCTGGAGGGCCCCTTCCTGCGCCCAGGGCGCTCTTTTCGGGAGGAATACCTCCCACGAAGGGGCACCGGAGCTCCCCTCTGGGGGTGGGACCCTAGTCGTCCTTGCGGGGGCTGCCCTGCACCAGCGGGATGGCGATGGAGGCCCGGTCCTCCAGCGGGTCGGCGCTGTCCGACGGCGGCGCCGCCTGCGCCGATCCTCCGCCCACGGGCGGCACCGTGCGGCCACGGAGGAGGTTGGGCGGCGCCGTCGGGGCCCGCAGGGCGCTCACGCCCGCGGCGGCCTGGCCCTGCTTCGCCCGGAGCTTGCGCAGGGCCTCCATGGCCGTGGTCACCTCCCGGTGGATGCGCGTGGCGTCCGTGCGCTCGGGGATCCTCCGGAGGATGTCGCTCAGCGTGCGAGCAAAGGCCGACGCGCTCGGGAAGCGCTGGGCAGGGTCCGGGGCCACGGCCCGGGTCACCACCGCACGGAGGGCCTCGGGTACGTCGGGGTTCAGGCTCTCGATGGGCGCCGGAGGGTCCCCGCGGACCAGGGCCTGGACGATCTCCCCCTCCTTCATGCCCGCGTACCGTCGGCGGCCACAGAAGACCTCCCAGAGGAGCACCCCCACGCTGAACAGGTCGCTCTGGGGCGTCGCCGGCGTCCCCCGGAGGAGCTCCGGGGCCATGTAGGCCAGCTTGCCCTTCACGATCCCATCGGGCGTCAGCCCCGCGCTGTCCAGCGCCCTCGCGAGGCCGAAGTCCGCGAGCTTCACGCCCCCGGAGACCGTGAGCAGCACGTTCGACGGGGACACGTCCCGGTGGATGATCGGGCTGTGCCTCCGGGCGCCGTCGTCCTCCCACACGTGGTGCCCGTGGGCGGCCTCCAGGCCCCGGAGCACCTCGATCACCAGCGCCGCCGAGAGCGCCGGCGTGAGCCGTACGCCGTATGCGTCGCACAGCTCGGCGATGTCCTTCAGGGTCACCCCCTGGACCCACTCCATCACCAGGAAGAGCCCCCGGGAGTCTTCCCCGAGGTCAAAGACCTGCACCACGTTGGGGTGGTCGAGCTCCGCCGCGAGGCGCGCCTCCCGCACGAACATCGCCCGGTACGTCTCCGAGTGCGCCAGGTGCGAGTGGATGCGCTTGAGCGCCACGCGCTTGCGGAAGCCCTCGGCGCCGGTGATCTCCGCGCTCCACACCTCGGCCATGCCGCCCTCGCCGGCCAGCGAGAGGAGCTTGTAGCGCCCGGCCACCAGCGCGCCGGGGCCTTCCTGGTCCGTGGGTTCCATCGCGGCGCGAGAGTATACCCGTTATCGCCCCGGGCCGCGCCCGCAACCCCGGCCCCTCCGAGGGTGAAACGCCGGGGGCGTCACGTAGGGGTGCGGCGGCGCCACCGGGTCCAGGCACTGCACCCGGCGGAACACCGTGGGGTCGTCCACCAGGTCTCCCCCGTCGTTGTTCACGGACTGAAACTCCAGCAGCGTCGGGTCGATGGCGCCGGAGAAGTGGTCCAGGTTGTAGCTCCCGGGCCCCGGGGCGCTGCCGCAGAAGGTCTGCTCGGGCCACCAGCGGGTGCCCCAGAAGTCAATCCTGGGGCCTCGCACGGTGCCCTCGGCGCTCATCCGCACCACCCAGTGGCTGCGCCCCGGGCGGCACGGGGGGGGCTCCGGGTCCTGGTCCGTGCCGCTCCAGGCGTGGGAGGAGATGTCCCCCTGGAGCCTGTCCCCTTCGCCCCTCCGGATGCGCAGCGTGAACACGTACCAGAGCTGCTGCGACGGCTCGAACTTGTGGCTCATCCACACGCCCTCCACGGGGTCCGTGCAGGTGGCCGGGGGCGGGAGCCTCGCCCGCTGCTCCTCGATGGTGGCCGGCGCCAGCGCCGGCGCGAGGAGCACCGCCAGCGCCCCCACCGCGAGCCACGCCCTGCGGCTCACCGCCCGCACCCGAAGCGCCGCCGCGCGCGCGGATGAAACGCCGGGGGCGTCACGTAGGGGTGCGGCACCGCCTCGGGCTCGAAGCACCGCACCCGGCGGAACACCGTGGGCTCGTCGATCTGGAGGCCGCCGTCGTTGTTGACCGACTGGAACTCCTGCAGGCGGGTGTCAATCACCCCGCGGAAGTGGTCCAGGTTGTAGCCCCAGGGCCGCGACCCGCAGAACACCGTCCCCACGCTCCAGGCCGTGGCGGCAAAGTCGATCCGGAGCCCCTCCACGGTGCCCCGGGCGGGCTGCACCACGCTGAAGTGCTCCAGCCCCGCGCGGCACGGCCCGGGCTCCGGGCGGTTCGGCGGCGTGTCCCAGGAGAACGCCTCGATGCGGCCCTCCAGGGTGGTGCCCCGCTGACGGATCTCCAGCACGAAGCTGTACCAGGCCTGGTTGCCCGGGTACCACCGCAGCGAGCGCCAGACGCCCTCGATGGGGTTCTGGCACGTCCCCGGCGGCGCCGGGGGAGGGAGCCTCGCCCGCTGCTCCTCGATGGTGGCCGGCGCCAGCGCCGGGACCAGAACCAACCCCAGGACCGCCAGCGAGAGCCCCCAGCGCCGCCGACGCTTCACGGCGTTCCATCGGGGTTGGCGGTGATGTCCCGCAGCGCGTTGTTCATCTGCTCCCGCGCCGCCGCCGTGTCCGCCACCGTGGACCCGTCCAGCGAGCGAAGGTCCTGCGTGGAGAGCCCCACCCGCGTCGCGAAGGCCGTACGGTGGAACTCCTCGGCCAGCCGCGAGGCGGTGGCCTCGGGCTCCTCGTCCGTCGGGGGCGCGCGCCGCGAGCCGTCGGGGTTGGTGGTGACCCTCGCCCGCGTCACCCGCGCGCACCCGAGGCGCGTCCCCAGCGGAGACGTCAGGCACGCCTCCAGGGCCAGGTCATTCCCTGTCACGGTCACCACGAAGCCCCGGCCGGCCTCGGACATCCTCGGGGAGCGCCCGAGGAGCGTGAGCGAGCGCTCCAGGGCGCTGCCCGTGCCGGTGCTACGGAACACCGTCGGGAGCGCGAGGCGGAAGCGCCGCAGGGCGCTCGGGTCCCGTTGCATCACCTGCTCCAGGAGGCCGAGCTCCACGCGCTCGTCGCCCTGGGCGCGGGCGGCCAGGGCGCCCACCGCGGCGAGGCGCCCGCGCAGGAGCACCTCGCCCTGGGGGAGCCGGTCCATGGCCCGGCGGGCGAGGGTGAGGGCGCGGTCTTCGTCGCCCTGGGCCAGGGCGACCTCGGCCTCCAGGCCGTCGTAGTACGGGGTCATGTTGGCGTTGGCGCGCTCCTCGCGGCGCACGTCCCGCAGGGCCACGGCCACGACGCCGGCGCCCAGCACCTGGACCAGGTCCCCGACCAGCCACGACGGCACCGGCTCGATCCCGCCGCGGACGTAGAACCGCAGCGTGGCGTCCAGGCGCGCCTCGTCGGTCAGGGTGTTGGCCACGCGCTCGTCGTCGGGCCACGCCGAGAGCCTCCCGAGGGCGCTCTCGGCCAGCGCCCCGGCGCGGTCCCGGGTGCCGCCCCAGCTCGCGCGCTCGGCCAGGAGCTCCGCGCGGGTGCGGGCCAGGCTCCGGCGCAGGAGGGCGTGGGCCCCGAGGGCCTGCTCCTCGTCGGAGGCCACGAGCCCGCGGCGGTCCGGGCGATCGATCGCGCGGTTGATGAAGTGCATCCCGTCGTCGGCCTCGCCGGCCACCAGGAGCACCGTGGCCACGGCGGCGTCGGTCTCGGCGCGGTCCTGGTCGCGCAGGTTGGCGGGCTGGCGCACGCGCCAGCGCTGCATCTCGCGCAGGGCGTTGACCGCTTGCATCATGCGCCCCTGGTCGGTGTAGAGCCGGGTGAGGGCCCTCCAGGGGTTGGCGGTGGTGTACTCCAGCCGGTGGGTGCCCTCCAGGGCGAGGCGCTCGACCTCGTCGAAGCGCAGCGTGGACGCGGCGGCCAGCGAGGCGTTGTAGGCATGCACGGCCACGTGGGGGGCCGTGGCGGGGTTCGCGTCCGTGCTGCCCCGGGCGCGGGCCTGGGCGGCCTCGAAGGCCTCGCGGCAGGCCCGTGCGCTCTCCTGCCGCTGGTGCGCGGCGGCCTCGATGGCGCACAGGGCGTTCCTCCCCAGGGACTGCTCCCAGGGGTCCCGCAGGGCCATGCCGCGCCGGGCCCAGTCCCGGGCCTCGCGGTAGCGCCCGAGGTGCAGGAGCGGCCAGGCGTGCTCGGCGATCTGGTCGGGCTCGTAGAGCGAGTCATAGAACTCCAGCATGTGGAGCTGGTACTCGTGGTCTTCGAGCTCCCCGGCGACCTGGGCGAGCTTGCTGAGCAGGTCCCGGTGGAGCTGCCACGGGGCCCCGGGGGGCCTGGCGCTCTCGCCGTAGCGGGCGCTGTACACCTCCCGGGCGTGGGCCAGGTGGTTCATGGCGCGCCCGAGAGAGCCCTCGGCCTCCCGGAAGACGCAGCCCAGGACGTAGTTCGCGGCGATGGAGTCGGGGTCCACGCGCAGGACCTCCTCGGCCCTGGTGCGCGCCGTGAGGAGCCGGTTGTCGTTGTACAGCCGCAGGGCCTCGAGCTCCGCGGGGGTGCCCTGGTACGGCAACGGCGTGTTCTGCGCGGCGGAGTCCCGGGCGCCGGCCAGGCCGAGCACCGTAGCCAGCACCAGGGGCAACGCGCGGGGGCTTCTGGACATCGCTACACCCTCTTGAGCGTGGCGCGCGCCAGGCGCTCCATGGGCTCGTTGATGCAGTCCCGGATGACGGCCTCGATGTTGTCGGTGCCCGGCGCGAGCTCCAGCCGGTGGGCGAAGATGTACTGGGCCAGGTACGCCACGTCCTCGGCGTTGACGTAGTCCCTCACGCGGGTGAGCGCCCGGGCCTGGAGGGCGGGGATCATCAGCACCAGGGAGCGGGTGGAGGTGCCCTGGAGCACCCTCGGGTCCGCGCGGGTCTTGTTGGCGAAGTCCACCAGGCACTCGCGGATCTCCGGCGCGACCCAGACGGCGTTCTCGATCACGGCCCGGGCGTGGATGAGCTCCGTGCGGGTACACCTCGGCAGGTCCTGGCCGGCGCCCGCTTTACGGGCCTTGTAGCTCGCCAGGATCTCCAGCTCCGAGGCCCGGTCGATGTGCTTCATCCGTACCTTGAAGAGGAAGCGGTCGAGCTGGGCGCTGGGCAGGGGGAAGGTGCCCGCGAGGTCCAGCGGGTTCTGCGTGGCGATCACGAAGAACAGCTCGTCGAGCTTGCGCGTGCGGTTGTCCACGGTGGTCTGCTTCTCGGCCATGGCCTCGAGCATGGCGGACTGCACCTTCGGGCTCGTGCGGTTGATCTCGTCCGCGAGCACCACGTGGGCGAAGATGGGCCCCGGGCGGAAGAAGAACCGGTTGGTGTTCGGGTCGAAGATGGTGGTGCCCGTCACGTCCGACGGGAGCAGGTCCGGCGTGAACTGTATCCGCCGGAAGGTCACGATCTCGTCGTCCGGCCGGTCGTCGATGATGCAGTCCCCGAGGGCCTTGGCCAGCGTGGTCTTTCCGCTGCCTGGGTAGTCCTCCAGGAGCATGTGCCCGTCGGCCAGGAGCGCGATGATCAGCACCTCGATGATCTCGTCGCGGCCGCGGACGGCCATCTGGAGCCGGTTCCGGAGGCGCTGCACCACGCCGTAGGCCCCGTTCAGGTCCGTGATGGGCGGCGCCGGCGTGTGGGTGATGTGCTCGGACTGCTGAAAATCGGTTTCCATGGTGCGCTCGTTCCTCTAATGGACGTCCAGCCACGACGCGGGGTGCAGGAGCCCCAGGAGCCTGCGCCACGGGCGGGGCTGCTGTCCAAGCTCCCTCGCCACGTCCCGGCGGCCCTTGCTCCAGGTGGACCGGTCGTACTCCGGCCGCTCCTCCGGCGCCGTCATCGGGTTGCCAAGCCTCGCCGCCACGTGCAGCGCCGTCAGCCTCTCAAACGATGGCACCGCGCCTGCGATGCGCTTCGCGAAGTCCTCGCGGCTCTCGCCCGTCTCCCGCACAAGCCCCGCCTCGGCCAGACGATCCAACAGCGCACGGTAGCTCACCCGAGGTGTACTCCGAGGTGAGGCGAGGTAGGGAATCACCCTACGCCAGAGCTTGATGGCATACAGCAACCCCAGGGCCGCCAGGAGCGTGTAGAGCAGCCCGTAGCCGAGGTCCCGGCCGTAGTGGGTCTGGGGGCGCGGGCCGCGGACATCCTGTGGGGGGGTGTTGGGGTTCGGGGGCTGGCGCCGGGCCATCTCCCCGAGGATGCGCTGGAGGTCCTCGTCGGTGGCGTGGCCCGGGGGGTCGATGTTGCGCTCCGCGGCGATGTCCAGCACCACCCAGCCGACGCCGTCGAGGTAGAGCTCGGGCCAGGCGTGGGCGTCGCCGGAGCGCAGGAGGATGGCGCTGCCGCCCCGGCGGTTGGACTCGTCCGAGTGGTACCCCGCGGAGATGCGCGAGGGGATCCCGAGGGAGCGCCAGAGGTACACCGCCGAGTGGGCGAAGTGCACGCAGTACCCGGTGCGGTTGCCCCATAGGAAGTCCTCGGTGGTCGCGTGGCGGGCGCGGGTGGAGTAGATGAGCTCGCGGTCCAGGTACAGCTTGATGGCCAGGGCCTGGGCGAAGGGGTCCCGCCGCGTGCGCTGCGGGAGCGCGCGGTCCACCACCTGCTGGGCGAGCTGGCGGTACCGCGGGTCCGTGGGCGGCTGGGTGTAGTACCCGCGCAGGTCCGCGCTCCAGGTGGGGTTGCCCGCGCGGCGGCCCACCAGGCGCCGGTAGTCAATGGACTGGGCGAGGGAGGCGAAGCGCCACGCGCGCACGAAGCGCTGCTCGTTCGGGTTGGGCGTGGGGGACAGCTCCTGGGCGCTCTCCAGCGCGAAGGGGTGCGTGTGGTCCACCAGGAGCGCCACCATCCCTCGCACGCGGGTGCGGTGCGTGCGCGGGGGCACCTCCCGGGCAGGCGTCGGGAGCGTGGGGAAGTCGTCCACCACGTCCAGGTCGGCGTCGTTGCGGTTGGTGGCCACGAGCCGGCTGCCCGTGTAGAGGCTCCACACCTCCTGGCGGAAGTAGTACGCACCGGACGGCGGTGAGTAGTCGTCGTCGAGAATGACCACGGCCATGGGCGCGGCGCCCCCGGGGGGGCGGTCCCGGTTGTCAAACGGGTCCTGCGGAGGCGGGCGCCCTGCGTCCTGCGGGGGAGGGGCCTGCCCCACGCCCCCGTCGGAGAGCTCCGGCGGCGGGAAGTTCAGCCCCGAGTCGCCGCCATCGCCGCCCGAGGAGCCGCCCTCGCCAGCATCCTGTCCGGCGCCACCGCCGCCGTCGCCGGCGTCCTGTCCGGCGCCACCGCCGCCGTCGCCGGCGTCCTGGCCCGCGCCACCGCCGCCGCCGTCGCCGCCGTCGAGGCCCGCGCCGCCGCCGTCTTCCCCGCCGCTGTCCGGGCCGCCTCCGCCGTCGTCCTCGCCGGGCCTCTGGCCGCTGCCTCCGTCACCGCCGGGGTTGGGCGAGGGCCCGTGGCCGCCCGCGTCGGGCGTGCGCCGCGGGGGCCCGCCGGTGCCCGCGTCCGTGAGCCCGAGGTCCATGGACGGGGTCGGCTGCGGCAGCCCCGACACGTTGAAGAACAGCACCGACAAGAGCGCCAGCGCCGCCAGCGCCAGGAGCGAGGAGAGCCCCCGCCCGGAGCGGGTCTCCACCACCAGCAGCACCGCGAGGAGCACCACGCTCCCGGCCCCGATGGCGAGGAACACATGCACCGGGTCGATGTCGTTGCGCCAGGCCCAGTCCGAGAGGGCCAGCGGGCGCGCGATCACGCCGTCGCGGTGCGCGGCGAACACGCTGGTGATGGCCGCGGCGATGACCCCCAGCTCCAGCGCCAGGAGCGAGGGCCGCCGTACGGCCACGAGCCTCAGGGCCGTGACCAGCCCCAGGGCCGTGCCGCCGAAGCGCAGCACCGCGGCAAAGACCAGCGCGTTGCCCGGTCCGAGGAGCTCCGGCAGGAGCTCGTGGCGGACGCCCAGGGACGCCAGGCCCCAGAGCCCCAGGAGCCCGAGGGTCACCCCCCCCAGGGCCACCGGCAGGCGCAGCCGCGAGCGCCCGAGGGCCTCGCCCGCGAAGACCCCGGCCAGGGCCCCGACCAGCGCGGCCACCAGGCCCTCGGTGAGGGTCACCCCCCAGGAGAGGGCCAGGGCCGCGAGGGCCATGGCGAGGCACCGCACCGCGTGACGCCAGCCGGCGACGAGCTTGTCCCACATGGCGCTACGTAGCCTCCATGGCCCGGCGGTGCCCCTCGGCGAAGACCCTCCCGGCGAGCCGATCGACCACCATCACCCGCGCGCGGGCGCCGCCCAGGGCGTCACACACGGCGTTTACGTCTTTGAGGGCCGCCGCCCGGGCCCTCCCCGGCGCCGGGGGCTCCCGGCGCAGCGCCCAGGAGGGCAGCCACGAGCTCCGACGCCCCACCTCGATGCCGTCGGTGCACACCACGAACTCCACCGGCGACCACACCTGCCCCGGCGCCGAGCGGCTCCGGGCGGCGGCCACCACGCGCTCCAGCCAGGGCCCCGGGCGCCCCGGGACGAACACCACCGCCCGCCCGAGGGAGCCCCCCGGCGTGGCCTTGTTCAAGAAGTCCTGGAGCCCCGCGCCGCTGCCCCCGGGGGGCGTGCCCGCGCTGCGGGCCAGGAGCTCCAGGGCCTGCACGCTGGACTTCGCGTACACGTCGTTGCCGTCCGCCCCGAGGACCCACTCGCTCCCGAGGGCCCCGGAGTCCACCGCCACGCGGGCGGCGCCCGCGGCGGGCTCGTCCTCGGCGCCGGCCACCAGGTACGCCACGGTCTGGCGCACGGGAGAAATCGCCCGCTCCGGCGTGCGGATCACCAGCTGGCGACTCCGCGCAAAGACCTTCCACAGCACGAACTTGATCGGGTCCCCGGGGTTGTAGTGCCGCATGTCCGCGCGCTCCCCCTCCGGGGGTCCCGCGGGGTGTGAGAGCGCGTCCCCGCCCGCGATGGACCGCACCACGTGCATCTGTTTCAGCGCCCCCACCGAGGGGACGAAGCGCACCGCGCGCTCCTCCCGCAGCGTGAGCGTCACCGCCGTGAGCCCGAAGGCGTCGCTCACCGTGAGCTTCCGGACGATCTCCTCGTGGAGCCCCCGGCGCGAGGGGGTCACCTCTTCGTGGAGCCTCCGACGGAAGGGCACCGCCCTCACCGTGGCCTCCGGGCTCTGCCACGTCCAGGACAGCTTAACCATCGGGACGTACCAGAGCGAGGGGAGCTGAAACCCCGTCCTCGCCGCGAAGCCACACTCCAGCCTCAGGGCCTCGGCGCCGGAGAGTCGCCGGAAGCGTACCCACACCCACACCGCCGCACCTGTCACGAGAAGCAGGCAGAGCACCCCCAGACCGAGGCCCACGGCGCCGACCACCAGGAGGATCAGGTCCACCTGGCGGTAGCCATAGCGAAGGAAGGCCACGGCGGCGCCGGCCAGGACGAGCGCCCCGAGGGCGGTGAGGGGGAACAGGTCCCGGGCGACGCGAGCGTACCTGAGCAATGCCGCGAGGAGTTTCTTCAAGCGCGCCATGGGTACGGGCTTCAAGAGAGGCCGCAGCCGCGGGAGCGGGTAGCTGGGCGGAAGGGGGGAGGGGCGACCTGGATGTGGGGCGTGACGGGGGGCTCGAAGCACCGCACGCGGCGAAAGACCATGGGGTCGTTGACGCTGCGCCCGCCGTCATTGTTGACCGACTGGAACTCCTGCAGCGCCGGGTCGATGGTGCCGGAGAAGTGGTCTACGTTGTACTGCCCAGGCCGGGGCGCGTGGCCGCAGAAGGTCTGCTCGGGCCTCCAGGAGGTGCCCCCGAAGCGCACGATCCCGCCGGGCTCGACCACCCCGACGGCGGGCATGGCCACGGTCCAGTGGTCCAGCCCCGGGCGGCACGGAGGGGGCTCCTGGTCCTGGGCGCTGCCCTCCCAGGAGTGCGAGAGGATGTCCCCCCGGAGCGTGGCGGCGCCTGGCGCCGTGCGGTGGATGCTCAAGGTGAAGATGTACCAGTCCGCCTGGGAGGGGTTGAATTTGTGGCTCATCCAGACGCCCTCGATGGGGTCCGTGCAGGTGGTGGGAGGGGGCAGCCGGGCGCGCTGCTCCTCCACCGTGGCGGGGGCGATGGACGGCAGGAGCACGACGGCCCCGAGGGCCGCGACCAGGGCCGCGTGGAGGATCCGTGAGCGTCGCCAGGTCATCGAGGGTTCGGGACTATACAACGCACCACCCCGGGGAATAGTTCGGACCACACACCAGGTGGACAGCGTACGCCCCGGGGGGGTTCCCTTGCTTCGGTCCCCCTACGGAATTCCGACCAGCTTGTGGACCTGCACGCTGAGCCTCCACCGGGGGTGGGAGAGGCAATAGCGCACCGCCCAGGCGGTGTGGGCCGCCTTCTCGGGCCCGTCCCGAGGCTGGAGAAACCAGTGGGTGAAGCCCAGCGCCTCGAAGTCCCCGGGGTCCACGGAGTCCTGCGGGACCACGAGCTTGAGCTCATCGCCCTGGGAGACCACCAGCGCCCCTCCGGCCTTGGGGCTCACGCACAGCCAGTCCACCCCGGAGGGCACCGGGAGCGTGCCGTTGGTCTCCACGGCGACCTCGAAGCCCTGGTCGTGGAGGGCCCGGACCAGGGGCGCGTCGAGCTGGAGCAGGGGCTCTCCGCCCGTGCACACCACGTAGGGCCGGGCTCCGACGGAGGCCCCGGGCCAGCGCGAGGCCGCCCTCTCGGCGAGGCTCCGGGCGTCTGGAAAGCGCCCTCCGCCGTCGCCGTCGGTGCCGACGAAGTCCGTGTCGCACCAGCGGGAGCAGCCTCCGGGGCCGCGGTCCCGGGTGTGGGCGTGGCCCGTCCAGAGGTTGCAGCCCGCGAAGCGCAGGAACACCGCCGCGCGCCCGGCCCGGGCGCCTTCGCCCTGGAGCGTGTAGAACACTTCCTTGACGGCGTACACGGCGCTACAGGAGCCGCAGGAGGAGCCCCACAAGGCCCACCACGGCCAGCGCCGGGACCGCCACGAGGCCGAGCACCATGAGCGTCGGGAAGCGCTCGGTCATGTGGCCGAACTCGTAGCCCATGCGCTTGACCATGGTCACCGGGCAGTGCACCTCCACCCTGCCGGACTGGATCCGCTCGATCGCCAGGATCATCTCCGCGACGGAGGCGAAGCGCGCCTCCGGGTCCTTGCGCATCCCGCGATGGACGAAGTGCAGGAGCTCCACGGGCACGGTCCCCTGGAGCGGGTGGACCGGGTTCTCGAAGGGGGCCGCGCGGGACTGCACGCCATCGAGCACCGCCGGGAGGGTGTTCACGTCGTCCAGGTAGTGCTTGAGCGTGAGGAACTCGTGGAGGAGCACCGCCAGGGCGTAGGTGTCCGAGCGGGCGTCCACCTTGTCGTTCTCGCCCCGGGCCTGCTCCGGGGACATATAGTGTGGCGTGCCCACCAGCGAGCCCGCGGTGGTGCGCCCCAGGCTCAAGGTCGCGTCCAGGGAGCCGTCGGAGACGAGCGCCGAGGGCGCGCCCGGGGTGCCTACCCCCACGGAACCGACGGTGATGGATGCTCGGGCACGCTGGTCCCGGGCGATGCCCCAGTCCATCACCGTGACCTCGCCGTGGGTGCCCAGCATCACGTTGGCGGGCTTCAGGTCCCGGTGGATCACCCCGCGGGAGTGGGCGTAGTCCACCGCGCGCAGCACCCCGAGGAAGACCTGCACCCTCCGCGCGAAGGTGTACCTCCGGTGGTACTCCGGGTCCCCGGCGAGGAGGCGCTCCAGGACCTTCTCCAGCGTCTCGCCCTCGACGTATTTCATCACGTAGAACAAGCGCCGGTCGGCGTCTACGCCCACGTCGTGCACGGGCACGATGTTCGGGTGGTCCAGCCTGCCCACGATGCGTATCTCATCGATGAAGCGCACCAGCGACGAGGGCCCGACCATCTCCGGCTTCAGGCGCTTGAGCGCCACCGGGCGGTCGATGTCCTGGTCGTGGGCGAGGGTCACCTCCCCGATGCCGCCCTCGCCCAGGGGCTTGCGGGCCTCGTAGCGCTCCCTGGGCTCGTGGAGGAACGTAGGCGCCTCGGAGCCCGGGTCCTTCACCACCGGGAGCACCGTGCTGCGAGGCGAGGGCAGCACCATCGTCGGGATGGCGCCCGGAGCGTCCTGCACGCCGCGCACCAGGGTGTCCGTGTGGGCGTCCTGGACCGTGGCGTCGAGGGCGGGGGCTGTGTCGGGCATCACCGGTTGGATGCTACCGTTGGCGCCCCTGGTTCCGTTGTCAAGCGAGCACCCCGTGGGCGCGGCCCGCGCGGGTGAAGGCCCCGACGGCGAGGTCCAGGTCGTCGCGGGAGTGTACGGCGCTCAGCTGCACCCGGATCCGGGCCTCGCCCCGGGGCACCACCGGGAAGGAGAACCCGATGACGTACACCCCCTCGTCCAGGAGACTCCGGGCCAGGTCCCGGGCCAGGCGCGCGTCGCCGAGCATCACCGGCACGATGGGGTGGGCGCCGGGCTTGAGCGAGAAGCCCGCGGCGTGCATGGCCTCGCGGAAGTACCGGGCGTTCTCCGTGACGCGATCCCGCAGCTCCGTGGAGCGCTCCAGGCGGTCGAGGACGGCCAGCGTGGCCCCGGCGATGGAGGGGCACAGGGTGTTGGAGAACAGGTACGGCCGGGACCGCTGGCGCAGGAGCGCGATCAGCTCCCGGCGCCCGGAGGCGAAGCCCCCGGAGGCGCCCCCCAGGGCCTTGCCGAGGGTGCTGGTGACCACGTCCACCCGGCGGGTGACCCCGTAGAGCTCCGGGGTGCCCCTCCCCGTGGGGCCCACGAAGCCCGTGGCGTGGGAGTCGTCCACCATCAAGAGCGCCCCGTACCGATCCGCCAGGTCGGCGATGGCGTCCAGCCGCGCGAAGGACCCGTCCATGGAGAACACCCCGTCCGTGGCGATCATGCGCAGCCGACGGTGCTGCGTCTGCTGGAGCAGGGCCTCCAGCGCGGCGAGGTCCCCGTTGGGGTAGCGGTGCCGCTCGGCCTTGCAGAGCCGGATCCCGTCGATGATGGACGCGTGGTTGAGCGCGTCGGAAATGATCGCGTCCTCCTCGCCCAGGAGCGTCTCGAAGAGCCCGCCGTTGGCGTCGAAGGCCGAGGAGTACAGAATCGTGTCCTCGGTCCCCAGGAAGGCCGAGAGCCTCGCCTCCAGGGTCTTGTGCAGGTCCTGGGTCCCACAGATGAAGCGCACCGACGAGAGCCCGAAGCCGTGGGTCTCCAGCGCCCGCCTCCCCGCGGCCAGCACCTCCGGGTCCGAGCTCAGACCCAGGTAGTTGTTGGCGCAGAAATTCAGCACCTCCCGGTGCCCCGCCTCCCCAGGGAGCGCCACCCGGATCCTCCCCCCCTGAGGGCCCAGGAGCACCCGCTCCACCTTGGTCAGCCCCGCGTCCTCAAGCTCCGCCAGGGCCTTCGCGTAGATCTCCTGCGCCTTCCCGTACATCCCCTGACTTCTAACACACCCCGCCGGGTCGGGGGGTGAAGGCCCAGGTCAAGAAAAGTACGGGGAGGGGGTTGCATGTAGGATAAAGGGGGTGTATGTCTGGCCCGCCCTTACGGAACCCTATATATCAGGGCGCCGGGGCGCATGGGACACATTGTCCCACTGGGAGGCTTCAAATGAACACTCAAAGGTTGCTAGCGCTGGGCTTTGCGTTCTCGATGGTGGGCTTTGGCTGCGTGGGGGCGCCGGACGCGCTCCCTGCGGACGAGGAGTCCACGGTAGACGAGGTCGCGGCGCGGAGCTGGGAGCGCTTCGTGGGCGCCTGGATCGGGGACTCGGGCCCCTTCCACGCGCTGGTGTTCACGCGCACCACGGAGGGTCGCGGCCACCACTACTTCGCGGACGTGGACACGGGGATTCGCTGCGTGCGTGCGCCCTGCCCGTCCACGGCGCGGCAGGAGGGGCCCTACTCCGCCACCACGCGCACGCTCACGCTGGCGCCGCAGGACGCGCGCCTGGGCGTGGTGACGCCCACCTTCGGGGGCTTCCAGTACCGCTTCCAGGGGACCGAGACGCTGATCCTGTCGCGCTCGGGCCGCGAGGTTGCGCGGCTCCACAAGGCCGTGTCGTACTGCGCCGAGGCGGACGACTGCCACGAGCAGAGCCTGATCGTGCCGCGCTGCCTCGGGCGCTTCACCTGCCAGGAGAACACCTGCCGGTACGTCTGCGGCCGCCCGCCGCCCTGCGCCGCGGTGCTCTGCGCGCCGGGCACCGTGTGCAATGACTCCGACGGCACCGCCCGCTGCGTGTCCCCGTGTGACACCGTGCGCTGCGGCTTCGGCTCGCGCTGCGTGGTCTCCGGCGGCACCGCCCGCTGCGTGCAGCCCGGCGCCACCCCCTGCGGCACCTCCATCTGCGCGGTGGGCACCGTGTGCTGCAACCCCCTGCGCGGGATCTGCACGCTCCCCGGCCAGTTCTGCATCCAGGGCTGAGCGCCATAGGCGCCTTGGCGGTTCACCGCTCCCAGCCCCAGACACTTTCCAGCCTTGAGCCGCGACGTGGGGGTGCCACCCCACACGGTACCCGCGACAAGGACTCCGCACCTGGGCTAGACTCCGTCCTCGGGATGGACCCGACGCTCACGGTGCTCGTCGTGGATGACGAACCCACGAACCTCTCCACGTTCAACCGTGCTTTCCGCAAGGATTTCAAGGTGTTGACGGCCCTCTCCGGGGCCGAGGCGCTGGAGCTCCTGGAGCGCGAGGCGGTGGATGTCCTCCTGGTGGACTACCGAATGCCCAGGATGGACGGCCTGGAGGTGCTGGCGGCGGCGCGGGCGCGCTGGCCCCGGGCGGTGCGGGCGCTCTTGACGGCCCACGCCGACGCGCCGGGGCTCTGCGACGCCCAGCGCGACGGGCTCTGCGCGGCGGTCCTGGCCAAGCCCTGGAGCCACGACGCGCTCCTGGCGTGGGTGCGGCGGGCCGCGGCCGAACGCGCGCCGTGAGCGCCGAGGAGCCGGCTGAGGCCCTGGCGTGGGCGCAGCACTCGCTCGCCCAGGAGCGCCCTCGGGCGAGGCTGTTTGCGCTGCTGGTGGCGGTGCTCCTGCCGCTCTGGTCGCTCTTCGATTTCGCGCTCGAGCCCTCCCTGGCCTGGCGCTTCCTGGGCCTGCGGGTGGCCGGGGCGAGCCTCGCGGTGGGCCTCGGGCTCCTGGCCGAGCGCGCCGCGGGCCTTGGTTGGGTGCGGCTCTGCACGGCGGGCTCCGCCCTGAGCGCGGCGGCGCCGATCGCGGTGATGCTCGCGGTGGTTCCCCGGCAGCACACGCTCTACCTGGCCGGGGCGCTCCTGGTCCCCTTCGGGTGCGGGGTGGTGCCGCTCTGGACCGGGCGCTGGGCGGCGGGCACCGGGGCCGCGGCGCTCCTGGCGCATGCCTCGGCGCATGCGCTGCTCGACGGCCCGCGCGCGCCCGCCGAGGCGCTGGGCGAGGGCTTCTTCGTGGTGACCGCGTGGATCGTCGCCGCGGGCGCGGTGGTGGTGCGGGGCAGGGCCTCGCGGCGGATCTTCCTCGCGGGCCGGGCGCTGGAGGCGCGCAACCGCGAGCTCGACGCCGCCCTGGCCTCGCTGCGCGCCGCGCAGGCCCGGCTCGTCGAGTCCGAGAAGCTCTCGGCCCTGGGCTGGCTGCTCGCCGGGGTCTCGCACGAGATCAACAACCCGGTGAACGTGATCCAGAACAACCTCCCGCCGCTGCGGGCCTACGCCGAGGCCCTGCTCGGGGCGCTCGACCTGGTGGCCGCCGACCTCGACCGCGCCCCGGAGCCCCTGCGGCGGCTCTGGGAGGCCCGCGAGGTCGACCACGCCCGCGGCGACCTCCTGCCGGCCCTGGACGCCATCGGGCTGGCCACCACGCGCCTCGCCGCGGTGCACTCCGACCTCCGGGCGTACGTGCGCGGCGACGCCTCGGAGCCCGTGGTGGGCGACCTGGCCGAGGGCCTCCGGGCCACCGTGGCCATGGTGCGCCGCGGGCTCCCGCCGGGGGTGGTCCTCGAGGAGGCGATCGAGCCGCTCCCCGCGGTGCGCCTCCGTCCCGGGGCGATGAACCAGGTGTTCCTGAACCTCCTTCGAAACGCCATCGACGCCGTGGACCGCGAGGGCACCGTCGCCGTGCGCGCGAGGGCCCTCCAGGCCCAGGTCGAGGTGTCCTTCGAGGACAGCGGCCCCGGGGTCAGCCCCGCGGTGCGCGCGCGGCTCTTCGAGCCCTTCTTCACCACCAAGGGCGAGGGCACCGGCCTGGGCCTGGCGACCAGCTACCGCATCGTGAGCGAGCACGGCGGCGCCCTCACCTGCGACCCGCACCCGGCCCGGGGGGCGCGCTTCGTGGTCACCCTGCCCGCCGCCGCGGGCGCCCGCGGGGCCTCTGCCGCACCGGTCCGTGGCGCGTAGACCGCGGTCTACACGCCGCTGCGACACCTTCTCCACACAAGACATTGTTCGTTGACGGCGCGGCGGAGTGTGCTCTGATGTGCCCGTGCGGGCCGTGGTGGTGCTGTCCCTCGCGGCCCTCGCGGCGTGCGTCAGGCCTCCGGAGGAGCTCGCCCGGGTGGCGGCCACGGAGCCCGTGGCGGTACACTCCCGGAGCGTCCTCACGCAGCGCTACGGCAACGAGCGGCTCGGGCTCTACTCCGCGGAGCGCGTGCTGACGCCCGCCACGGTGGCCGAGGGCTCCTTCGGCAAGCTCTACGAGCGGGTGGTGCCGGGCTGGGTCACCACGCAGCCGCTCTACGTACCGGGGCTCCTCCTGCCCGGCGAAGAACGGCCCCGGGAGGTGGTCTATGTGGGCACGTCGCAGAACCGGGTCTTTGCCTTCGACGCCGGGAACGGAAATCCGTACCTGGGACAGCCCGGGCCCCATGGGGCCTCCCTCACGGGGCTCCTTTGGGCCTCGGAGCGCCTCGGGGACCCGTGGTTCGGCGGCGCCCTGGAGCTCGACGGCCCCACCCGGGGCTTCCAGCGCGAACCGTACACCCAGAACCGCGGGATCTTGAGCACGCCCGTGGTGGACCTGCAGCGCCGGAGGATCTACGCCGTGTCCACGGTGGACGGCGCCCGGGACGGCGCCCAGCGCGGGATGCTCAACCACTTCCGGCTCTATGCCCTGGACCTCGCCACGGGGCAGCCCCGGGACGGCACGCCCGTGGCGCTCGACGGCGCGGCGGCGTCGCGCTTCGCGGGGACCACGGTCTTTGACCCGAGGCTCCAGGCACAGCGCGCGAGCCTCCTGCGCGTCGGGGCCCACCTCCTGGTGGCCTTCGGCGCGCGGGGGGACGATTTTCGTGGGTTTCACGGGTGGCTCTGGGTCTTTGACCTGAACAACCTCGCCCAGGGGCCCACCGACGTGCACTGCACCACCCCCGGCGACGACCCCCACTTCGACAACGGCGGCGGCATCTGGCAGGCGGGCTCGGGGCCCGCGGCGACGCCCGACGGGGACCTCTTCTATGCTACCGGCAACGCCCTGGTGGACAACCCACGGGAGTTCCACCACCAGGCGCCTCGCCATGAAGAGCAGAGCGTCGTGCGCGCGCGGATCGAGGCCGGTCGCCTGGTGGTCCTCGGGCGCTTCTTCCCGGGGGACACGCTCACCACGGAGAACCCCCGGGACCGCTCGCCGGGGCCCGGCGGCGGGGGGCCCACCCTCGCGGGCGTGGACCTGCGCCGCTCCCGAGCGCCCCGGGAGTACGCCCGCTACACCGCCGCAAACCCCCCCGGGGAGTGCTCTGGGAACTTCGCGCCGATCGACGGCGCGGCGCCGCGGTCGTTCTTCCAGACCATGGAGCTGGGGGACACGGACTACGCCTCCGGGGGCGTCACGCTCCTGCCCGGGGGCGCCCATGGGACCCTGCTCTCCGGGGGCAAGCCCGGGATCTTCTACCTCCTCCCGGCGAGGCTCACCGGCGTCACCTCGGAGGCCCTCCAGTCTTTTCAAGCCACCAACGACGTGTGGAACCTCCAGCGCCCGGCGTACTGCTACGCCACGCGATGGAACCTCGGGCCCCACATCCACGGGCAGCCCGCGTGGCTCCCGCCGCAGCCCTGGAGCCGCCCGGGGACGCCCGGGCACCTCTTTGTCTGGGGCGAGAGGGACGTGCTCCGGGACTACCCCTACGACCCCACCGAGGGGCGCTTCCGCCTTGATCAAACACCCCCTCTGGGCGCGATCCCCTCGGGGCCCGCGGCGATGCCCGGAGGCAACGTGGTGGTGTCCTGGAACGGCCTGTCGCACGACAGCGCCGTAGTCTGGGCCACGCTCCAGGAGTCCGAGGACCTGTGCCGCTGCGCCGGGCACCAGACCCTCTTCGTCCCCGCCGCGGGCCTCGTCCCCGGCGCCGGGGGGCAGTGGTGCGCGGCCAACGTGGCGCCCTTCAGCGCCCGGAGCCCCACCATGTCCCAGGACGACGGGAACTGCCACGGCTATGGTAGCCCTGGCAGGGTCTATGCGTTTGACGCCCGGGACCTCCCCCGCCGCCGCGGGGGCCTCCTCGCCGCCAGGGCCCTCTGGAGCGACACCATCAAGCGCCACGCGCGCTTCGTGACGCCCACGGTGGCCGACGGGAGGCTCTACGTGCCGACCTTTGACAACCGCTTCAATGCCTACGGCACCGGGGTGCTCCCCCTGCGGCGCGAGGGCGCCCCGGTGGCCTTCGTCCGCGAGCTCGCGGGGGTCTCGCAGCAGCTCCTGGCTTTCACAGCGGTCGATGGCGCGGGCCTGACGCTCTCCTGGTGGCACAACCAGCCCGAGGAGCACAGCTATTTCCCGGGCGGCGTGGCCGACGCGTGGCACCCCTGGCAGCGCGTACCCGACACCCGCGACGCCGCAGCCGGGCAGCGCCTGGCCCCGGTGCTCTCTGGCCTCCCCTCGGCGCGGCGCCTGGACCTGCCCTTCGTGACCCGCGAGGGGCGGGTGGTCAACGCGTTCTGGAGCCTGGACCGGGACCGCGGGGCCTGGCGCTCCGAGGTGCTCGGGGACGCGGGCTTCGCTGCCCCGGGGGCCTCCGTGGCCGCGGGCCTGGGTGGCGGCCCCGGTGGCTCCGTGGGGCTCTACGTGGTGGCCCCCGACGGGACCGTCAGGGCCACCGCCCGCCGCGTCGGGGCCGACCGGTGGGACCCGTGGAGCACGGTGGCGAGCCTCCCGAGGCTCTCTCAAGCCACAACGTTGACGGTCATTCCATACAACGATGACCAGTGGGCTCTCACGCTGGTGGACGGGGCGGGCGCGCTCTGGTGGGCGCCGCGCCAGGGCGCCCCGAGGGCGCTGGTCGAGGGCCTCGCGCCGGGCCAGAGGGTCGCGGCAGTGCGCGCCTCGGGCGCCGGGTCCAAGGTGGAGCTCTTCGCCTCGGACCCCGACGGCGTCCTCCGGTGGTGCTCCGTGGCCGTCGGCCCTGGGGACACTGCCCCCGCGGTCCGGAGCTGCCTGGCGCTGGCCTCCGGGGTTCCCGGGGCCGCCGTGCATGCCGAGGGCGCCGCGGGCGGCGAGCTGGAGCTCTGGTACGCCGACCGGGAGGGTGTGGTCTGGCAGCGCCGCGCGAGCCCGGACGGACCCCTGGGGCTCACCTTTGCGCCCGCCGTGGCCGTGTCCGGGCCTGGCACCGCGCGGCCGGACCGCCCGCTGGCGGGCTTCGCCGCGGTGGACAACGGCCCCGCGATGGTGTTTGGTGTGGCCATGGCGACCGGTGGTCCGGTCGGGGAGAACCCCTTCGTGGGCGCCCACCGATCGAGTGACGGTTGGACCCCGTGGTTCAACGCCTGGCTCGGGACCCCTCCGCCACACCCCACGCTCCTGCGTCCCCCAAGGCCATGAGGCGCCTGGCACTCGCGCTCGCGCTGGTCGGGGCCTGCGGGGAGGCGCCCCTGCCAGGCGCGCTGGACGGCGGCCCGGACGCCAGCTCGGACGCCCGCGCCATGGGTGACACCCCCTCCCGCTCCGAGGCGCCCGCGGGGGACGGCGCCTCGGAGCCTCGGCCGGGGATGGTCTGGTGGGACCCTTCGCGGGTGAACCTGGTCCCGGGAGGTTGGGACCCGGCGCCCCTCGGGACCCCGTGCTCCGAGGCCCGCGCATGCGCCGCGGGCGCCGCCTGCGTGACGGTCCCCGGGCGCGGCGCCTGGTGCGCCCTCTGCGGGCGCCCGGGGACCTTCTGCTGCGACGGCCGCTGCGACGACTCGAGGACCGCGTGCGTGCCGCGGGCTACGCCATTGTTCTTCGCCACCGGGAGCTTCTGCTTCAGCCAGGACCGCGAGGCCCTCCGAGGCAGGGCGGGGGGCGTGTGCCTGGAGATGACCCGGCCCCTGTGCACGGACCGCTCGGTGTGCGACGGGGCCTCGCCGCTGCGCGCGGCGTGTGTCCCGCTCGGGAGGCTCGGCATGCCCTGCGACGGCGCCTGGTGCTGGGAGGGCCGCCCCCTCCGCGCGGACCGCGCCCACTGCCTGTGCGTGCGGTGAGCCACCTTGACACGCGGCCGGCGCTTCCCTAGTACCTTTACACAGGGAATTTGAAGGGTTGGCGTCCGAGACGCAAGCGCCGCAAGGCGCGAAGACCGAAGCGTGGCAGCGCCACGCGAGGGATGAGCAACGCCGCGGCGCGACGCGGATCGGACGATCAACCCTTCAAATTCCCTGTGTAAAGGTACTAGTCCCGAGGCACGATGGGCACCACCTCCACGCCGCCGCCGCGCTCACACTTCCGGGCGCTCCTCCTGGAGGGTATCCACCCCTCGGCCCACGCGGCGCTGGAGTCCGCCGGGTGCGTGGTGGAGGCGCTCCCCAAGGCGCTGCCGGAGCCCGAGCTGATCGCGCGCATCCAGGGTGTGCACGTCCTGGGCATCCGGAGCAAGACCCACGTGTCGCCCGCGGTGCTGGCCTCGGCGCCGGAGCTCCTGGCGGTGGGGTGCTTCTGCATCGGGACCAACCAGGTGGCCCTGGACCGCGCCCACGACCGGGCGGTGCCGGTGTTCAACGCGCCCTTCAGCAACACGCGCTCCGTGGCGGAGATGATCATCGCCGAGGTGATCTTCCTGGCGCGGCAGCTCGGCGACCGCGTGCGGGAGATGCACGCCGGGCGCTGGAAGAAGGTCGCCAGCCGCTGCCACGAGGTCCGCGGGCGCACGCTCGGGATCGTGGGCTACGGCCACATCGGGCGCCAGGTGGGGGTGCTGGCGGAGGCCGTGGGGCTCCGGGTGCTCTTCTACGACACGGGCACGCGGCTGCCCATGGGGAACAACACGCCGGTGGCCTCGCTGGACGAGCTCCTGGCGCGGTCGGAGTTCGTGACGCTGCACGTCCCGGGGACGCCGCAGACGCACCGGATGATCACCGCGCAGCTCCTCTCGCGCATGCGGCCCGGGGCGTACCTCCTGAACGCCAGCCGGGGCACCGTGGTGGACCTGGACGCCCTGGCCGAGGCCCTGCGCTCGGGGCACCTCGCGGGCGCCGCGGTGGACGTCTACCCCGACGAGCCCGAGGCCAACGGCGAGGGCTTCGCCACGCCCCTGAAGGACCTGCCCAACGTGCTTCTTACGCCCCACGTGGGGGGCTCCACGGAGGAGGCCCAGGAGGCCATCGGGCGCGAGGTGGCCGCGAGCCTCCGGGGCTTCCTCGTCCAGGGGACCACCGCGGGGAGCGTGAATTTCCCGCAGCTGGAGCTGGCGCCGTCGAGGGGCACGCACCGGGTCTTGAACGTGCACCGCAACGTGCCGGGCGTGCTGCGGGACGTGAACCGTATCGTGAGCGAGCGCAACGGCAACGTGCATGCGCAGCTCCTGTCCACGGACGCGGAGCTCGGGTACCTGATCATGGACCTGGACCAGGACGTCACGGACTCCGTGGCCGAGGCCATGGCGGCGCTCTCCACGGACCTGCGGACGCGGGTGTGCTACTGAACCGCGCGGGCGCTACGCCTGGGGGGTGGCCTCGGCGCGGGCGGCCTCCACGGTCTTGAGCTCCTTGCGGAGGTTCAGGAGTTCGATGTCATACTCGTGGTGGTGGATCCAGGCGACGTACCAGAGCGTGAACCAGAAGCCCACGGACACCACCACCACCAGGATCGCCGGGGCGATGCCCCAGAGGAAGCCCACTGGGGCCGCGAGCACGTTGCCGACAAGGATCCAGGGAGCCCTCTCGCGGCTGCGGCGCAGGTCCGCCAGGGACGCCAGGAGCCACGCCTGGCGGTCCAGGAGCTTCTGGTAGCGCTCGTCGGAGCTGCGGGACGTTGGAGCCACGGCACCGATGGAAAGCACCATGCGCCCCGCAGGTCAACTCAGGGGCCGTTTTCGCCCGGCGGCGTCCAGCGCCCGTCGCCGTCGACGTCTACGTAGACAGGGTTCACCAGCGCCAGCGAGGCCATGGGCCGTTGGTGGACGCCCGCGTAGGGCCCCACCGGGTCGCGGGCGCGCGTGCGCACGATCACCCAGGCGTCCCGCCGGAGCGTGACCGGGAGCGAAAAGCGCTGGCGCTCCAGGCCAGCGCCGGGGCGGGGCCTCGGGAGCTCGCGGGAGGCCACCACGGCGCGGTTGGCGAGCACCTCCACCCGGTCCGCGGGCGTCCAGGACACGCCCTGCACGTCCACCTCGACGGTCACCCGACCCCCCTCGGCGCGCGCCAGGCGCCCCGGGCGCTCGCCCCCCACCAGGGCCCGGAGGAACGGCCCGGACGTGAGCGACGCGTCCCCTGCCCGGAGCGCCGTGGTGAGCATCACATCGGTGACCCTGGACGGGTCGTCGTCGGGAACGCGCACGTACGTCCTGGGCCACCCGGGCGGCGAGGCCGAGAGCCGGTGCGTGTCCGAGCTCCCCGTGGCGGTGGCCCCGCGGCCATGCTGGAGCGTGCTCATCCACGCGTCGAGCACGCCCTCGACGCCCACGGAGACGTCCGCCCACTCGTCCAGCGTGTGGCCGTTCCAGACCTCGACGGCGTCGAAGGCCCGCACGAGCTCCATGCGGCTGCGGCCGGTCATGGGGTCCAGGCCCGCCAGGGCCCAGTACCCGATGGGGTGCTGCCGCCACAGGGGGTGGTTGAGCTGGAGCACCGCGTCCGGCGCCACGCTCCGGGCCCGGGCCACCAGGTCCGCCACGCTCCCGAAGTCCGGCCGCAGCCGCGTCGCGGGGTCTATCCCCTCGGGCAACGGATACACGTTGAAGTGCCCGAGGCCCTCGGCGGTGATCTCGTCGCCAGGGACCCAGTGCAGGTGCCGCTGGAGCCCCGTGGTCCGCAGAGCTGGGCCGAAGTCCCCGGCCGCGTCGTGGTCCGTGCTGGCGAAGACCTCCACCCCCTCCACGGCCATGGAGAGCACCCGCTGGTCCAGCGGCACGTCGCTGTCAAACGACGGCTCCGAGTGCACATGGAACTCCGCGCACACCTCCCCCTCGGTCTCCACCGTGCGCCGCAGCTCCCCGGCGACCCGCGCACCTCGCCGCAGCGCGAGCTCCACCTCGCCCAGCGCTAGGGCCTCGTACTCCCCGCCCCGCGTCGCGGTGAGACGGTAGCGCCCGGGCGGGAGCGCCACGTCCGCCCGCCCCTCGGCCAGGAGGAGCCACGGGCCCACGCCCAGCACCCGCCGCTCGCGGTCCAGCCACTGCCCTCGCTGCTCGTCCATGCCGAGCATTGGCGTCCGGGTCCCGCCCACGCCCTGGAGCGTGACCTTGCACGGCAGAGGCTCCGCCCGGACCGCGTCGGTGATGCGCAGGTGCAGGAGCCCGTCCGTCGGCGGGGGCTCGGGCCGGTCGACCGGTGCGTCGCCGGCCACGTCCGTCGGCGTCGCGTCCTCCGGCGCCGCGTCCGGCGCGTCCGGCTCCGGGGTGCCGGGACCCGGACAGCCCACGAGGGCCAGGACCCCGGCAAGCCACAAGCAACGCATGCGGCGAGCATGCCACAGTTCCCGGGGGCCCTCGGGTTGTCACCGCGGCGAGGAGCGTCCAGAATGCGCCCGTGACTTCCTTTTCGCGGTGCCTGTCCCTGGCGCTGACGCTCCTGGCGTGCAGCAGCTCCACCTCCCAGGACACCGCGGACAGCGGGGCAGACGCCGCCGAGGGGGCCACCCCGGACACAACCACGGCTGACAGCACCCTACCGGACCTTACAGCTCCCGACACCACCCTACAGGACACCACCCTTCCCGACATTTCCCGACCGGACACCACCTCCACGGACACGGCCCGCGACGGGACCCCTCCCACGGACGGGACGCGACCGTGCCCGATGGAGTTCGTGGTGTGCGTGAGCGGCACGCCCGGGGGCGCCTGCGGGGACGCGGCGCTGATGGCCATGTGCGTAGACGGCGCGTGGAGGTGTCCTCCGGGGACCATCCGCGCGTCCGAGTGCGCGTGCGTGGGGAGGCCTCCGGGCGCGGGCTGCGTGTGTGAGAGCGGAGGCTGGCGCTGCCCCGACGCGGGGGCGCCGGACGCCCCTCGGCCCGACGCGGGGGGCTCCTGCGCGGGCGCCGTGGACGGCGGCCCCTGCGCGCCGGAGGGGGCCTTCTGCGGCGGGCCTTGCGACCCGTGCAGCTTCTGCAACGTGCTGGTGTGCCGAGGGGGTCGCTGGGGTCGCCTGGAGGCCCCGCCCCCGCCGCCGGGCACCTGCGCGGACTGTGACCCGAGGAGGGCCGTGTGCGCGACGCCGCCCCCCGTGTGCGCGGGCCGGGGGCAGGTGCCCTCGGTGCGCGGCGGCTGCTGGGGCGAGTGCGTGAGCTTTGACCGCTGCGTGGCCATTGGGTGCGACCCCTCGGGGACCGTCCGGTGTCCCACGGGGACCACCTGCAACCGGGAGACGCGCCGCTGCGCGCTCCCATGACCCATGACCCCAATGCTTGAAGGAACAAAAATGAACAGACTGAGACTCCCGGCGGCGCTGGCGCTGGCCCTGGCGGCCTGCGGCGAGGGGATGCCCGCCATTGACGTGGACTCGGGCATGACCCCGGTGGACACCGGGACCCCCCCGGAGGACACCACCCCCACCGACACGGGGACGCCTCCGATGGACACGGGCATTGCCCCCATGGATACGGGCACGCCCCCGGAGGACACGACGCCGCCGGAGGACACCAACACGCCGCCGGTGGACACCACGCCCATGTGCGCGCCCACGGAGGCGGTCTGCGGCGGGGGCTGCGTGGACACGCAGACGTCCACCCTGCACTGCGGGCGCTGCGACAACGCATGCATGACGGGGGAGGTCTGCCGGGCCGGGACCTGCGGGCCGTCGATGATGTGCTCCGGGGGGATGATGCTCTGCGGCGGGGGCTGCGTGGACACGAACTCCGACGGCGCCCACTGCGGCATGTGCGGCCGGGCCTGCGCGATGACCGAGCGGTGCACGATGGGCACCTGCCGCGCGGTGACCATGTGCGCCATGGGCCAGGCGGACTGCGGCGGGACGTGCGTGGACACGCAGGCCAGCGCGGCCAACTGCGGCTCCTGCGGCAACATGTGCGCCGCGGGGGAGAGCTGCGCCATGGGCATCTGCCAGCCGCCGATGTGCCCCTCGGGGCAGACGCGGTGCACGTCCATGGGCGTGTCGAGCTGCGTGAACACCATGACGGACAGCGCCAACTGCGGCGCCTGCGGCACCGCGTGCGCCATGGACCAGGTGTGCATGGGCGGCACCTGCCGGGCGTCCTGCGCGGCGCCCAGGGCCACCTGCACCGTGGGCGGGATGAGCGTGTGCCTGGACGTGCAGACGGACCGGGCCAACTGCGGCCGCTGCGGCAACGCCTGCGCGGCGGGGCAGACCTGCGTGGCCGGGCGCTGCCAGTGCGGGGCCTCCACCACGATGTGCGGCAGCGCGTGCGTGAACACCATGACGGACAGCGCCAACTGCGGGCGCTGCGGCAACGCCTGCGGGGCCGAGCAGACCTGCTCCGGGGGCATGTGCCGCTGCGGCACGGGGCTCACGCTCTGCGGCACCGCCTGCGTGGACACCAGCCGGGACGTGGCCAACTGCGGGCGCTGCGGCACCCGCTGCACGGCGCCGGCCACGTGCAACACCGGGATGTGCAACTCCGTCTGCGGCACCGGCACCACGAGCTGCGGCGGGGTGTGCGTGGCCACCAGCACCTTCCTGACGGACAACGCCAACTGCGGGCGCTGCGGCAACCGCTGCGGCGCGGGCACCACCTGCGTCATCGGGACGTGCCGGCCCACCAACAACAACCGCCTGGGCGCCATCGCCATCGTGCCCAACCCCGGGCGCGAGGTGACCGTCACGGGCAACACCACGGGCTCCACCTACGACGGGCCGACGGTCCCGTGTGGCTGCACCAGCGGCGTGGGCAACGTGTGGTACCGCTTCACCACCCCGTCGGAAGGGGTGGTGTACCTCGACACCGCCGGGTCGAGCTACGACACCTCGCTCTTCCTCACCAACGCCACGGGGGTAGCGGTGCCGGGCCAGGCCGCCTCGGGCTTCCCGGACCTGGGCCTCTGCAACGACGACGGCTCCTGCGGCACCGGCGGGGGCTTCACCAGCGTCCTCCAGTCGCGCACGGCGGGCGTGCTCGCCGCGGGGACCTACTACGTCGCCGTCGGCGGCTGCGACGTCGGGGCCTTCACGCTGCACCTGCAGTTCGTGGCCCGGAGCGTCGCAAGGGACTTCCAGAACGCCCGGATGGCGGGCACCGGCAACACCGGCCAGCGCACCCTAGGGCGGGGCAGCGTGACCGCGGGCACCTGCGGCGGCGCCAGCAGCGCCGAGGTCGCCCAGTGGTTCCTCTCCTGCGGCGCCACCAGCGGGCGGCAGCTCTTCAGCACCTGCCGCAGCGACCCGGGGGCCATGTTCACCCGGCGCACGAGCATCTTCAGCAGCACCACCTTTGACCCGGTGCTCTACGTCCGCAGCGCCCAGAACGGCATGCAGGTGGACTGCAACGACGACGGCTCGGGCACCGGCGTGGACTGCCGGGGCGAGATCCCCAGGCCCATCATCGGCCCGGCCCTGGACACCCGCCAGCTGGGCTCCAGGCTCTCGGGCCTGAACACCCCCCGAGGCGTCGGCATCGCCTTCGTAGACGCCCTCTCGGACGCCGAGAACATGCGCTACAACATGCGCTTCGAGGCGCCGTAGCGCGTCCATCGCGCGGCCCCGGGGGTGGCGATCCGCCACCCCCCGCCGCCAGTCCGCCACCCGATTCCGCCAGGCACCCCTTGAAATCATTGGAGTTTTTGCCCCCCTGAGGGTGGCACCGGGCGTGCTGTGGGTGCGGGGCATGATCGCAGACCCTGAACAACCGGTAGAAGATCCGATGAGCCTCCTGCGCCGGGTGGGGGCGGACGCCACCTCGGACCTGGACCTCTTGAGCCTGTGCCTTGGGCCGTCGAGGGGACCGACGGACACGCGCCTCCGGGCGGCGGGGCTCCTGGCCCGCCACGGGGGCCTCCGGGGGCTCCTTCGCGCGGGTCCTGGGGTGCTGGTGCAGGACCTGGGCGAGCGCCGGGGGTTGCAGCTCGTGGCGGCGCTGGAGCTCTCGCGCCGGGCGCTGTGCGAGCCCATGAACCGCCGGGCGGCCTACGGCACCAGCCGGGACGTGGCCAGGGCGTGGCGGCCGCGCCTGGCGGACCTGCCGGAGGAGTGCGTGGTGGTGGTGGCCCTGGACCGGAGGCACCGCCCGATGGCCGAGCGTATCCTGGCGCGGGGCACGCCGTCTTCGTGCGCGGTGTCCCCGCGGGTGGTGCTCACCTTCGGGCTCCGGGAGGGGGCCAGCAGCGTGGTGATGGTGCACAACCACCCCTCCGGCGACCCGGTCCCAAGCGCCGATGACCTGCGCTTCACCGAGCAGCTGGCCTCCCTGGGCGAGGCCCTGGAGCTCCCGGTGACGGACCATGTCATCGTGGCGCGGGAGGGCACCTTCTCCTTCCTGGACGCGGGGCTCCTCCCGCCCGGCAGCGCGAAGGCGGCGTGAGGGGCGGTCGGCACCATGGCGCGGCCCCGCGGGGCACCTCTTGACGTCCGTCGCCGCGGGGCGGCATGGTCTCGAAGACGTTCCCGTTTGTAATGTTCGAGGGCGGGGAGTGCCGGTGCGCCGTGAGGCCAAGACCCCATCAATACCTCCCACCCTCCGGCGAACCTCGCGAGGCGCTTCGGCGCAAGGGCCAGTTCTGGACTCCCTCCTGGGTCGCCGAGGCGATGGTCCATTACGTGGTGAGTGGAGGTGCGACAACGCTCTTCGACCCTGCGGTCGGTGAGGGGGCCTTCATCCATGCTGCCAGGGCGGTGGCAAGGGCGCTCGGTCGGGCCCTCCCGGTCCACGGGACCGAGCTCGATTCCGCGGTCCTGCGGAGCGCCAGGGAGAGAGGCTTGGACGAGACCGACCTCGCTGGGGTCGCCCTGGGGGATTTCCTCGCGCGGGTCGTGGGCGCCTCCGGGCCGCCGGAGCCAGCGCTCCCGGCGATCGTCGCGAACCCACCGTACCTACGCCACCACAGGCTCTCCGCGGAGGTCAAGGCCTGTTTGCGCGCGTACGGCCAGCGCCTCATCGGGACTCCGTTGGACGGACGGGCTGGGTATCATGTGTACTTCCTGCTCCATGCCTTGGCGAGGCTTTCACCCTCTGGGCGCCTCGCCTTCATCATGCCAGCGGACACCGCCGAGGGAGTCTTCGCCGCCACTCTCTGGAAGTGGATCACGAGGAATTTCCGTCTTGATGCGGTCGTTACCTTTGCCCCTGAGGCGACTCCCTTCCCAGGGGTGGACACCAACGCCGTGATCTTCCTGATACAGCGATCACCTCCCTCCGAGACCTTCTCCTGGGCCCGTTGTCTCACGGCCGATCCAGGCGCCTTGACCGCCTGGGTGCGGAGTGATTTCTCCGCCGATTCAGGAGCGATCGAGGTACGTCGCCGCCAGGTGACGGAGGGTCTCTCGACGGGCCTCTCGCGTACGCCTCAAGTGGGTGAGGGTGGGGGACCCGTGTTGGATGAGTACGCACAGGTTCTGCGCGGAATCGCCACGGGAGACAACGAGTTCTTCTTCTTGACCAGCGCGCAGGTCCGCGACCATGGCATCCCTGGTAGATTTCTGGTGCGAGCGCTCGGCCGTACGAGGGACCTGCTTGGTGGCGCCGACGTGGTCGATCGCGCGACCCTCGAGGCCCTGGACGCGGCTGGCCGCCCGACCTACCTTTTTTCGCCAGATGGACGTCCCGCGGGCGCGTTTCCCCAGGCAGTGCAGGTCCTGCTCCGCGAGGGCGTGCGTCGAGGGCTACCGGCGCGTCCACTCATCGGCATGCGGCGTCCCTGGTACAAGATGGAGACCCGGGTCCCACCTGCGTTTCTCTTTGCATACCTGGGCCGCAGGTCAGCTCGCTTCGTGAGGAACCTCGCGGGGGTGGTGCCCCTGACGGGCTTCCTCTGCGTTCAACCTCGCGAGGGAGTCTGTGTAGAGGCTCTCTGGGGGGTGCTCCGCGATCCTCGTACGGTCGCCAACCTCGCGCGGGTGGGCAAGTCCTACGGGGGCGGGGCGCTCAAGGTCGAGCCCCGTGCGCTCGGTCGCCTCCCCTTGCCCGTGGCCGTGCTGAGAGAAGCGGGCCTCGCCGCGCCAGGTCCCACTGGGTCCGCCGCGGTCGGCGGGTTGCCGCCACGCGTTTGAGCTCTTCCGCCTCGTGGCTCCCTTGTGCTATGCGCTCGGGCGCCACCAGGAGAACGTATGTCGTCGCATGCAAGCCAGGGGATCGAGTTCGACGAGCCGTTGATCTTCGAGCGGGGCGCCCCCGGGCGCACGGGCCTGTCCCTGCCGCCGCTGGACGTGCCGGCGGTGGAGCCCGCGGACGTCTTCGGCGCGCTCGCCCGCCGAACCCCCGCGCGGCTGCCCGAGGTGAGCGAGCCCGAGGTGGTGCGGCACTACACCCGGCTGTCGCAGAAGAACTTCGGCATTGACACCGCGTTCTACCCGCTGGGGTCGTGCACCATGAAGTACAACCCCCGGGTCAACGAGTGGGCCGCGCGCCTGCCGGGCTTCTCCCGGCTCCACCCCTACACCCCCGAGGATCACATGCAGGGCGCCCTGGAGCTCATGCTCCGGCTGGAGCGCCAGCTCGCGGAAATCTGCGGCATGGACGGCGTGTCCCTGCACCCCGCCGCGGGCGCCCAGGGCGAGCTCACCGGCCTCATGATGCTCCGGGCGTTCTTCCGCTCCCAGGGCCGCTCACCCCGCAAGGTGCTCATCCCTGACTCGGCCCACGGCACCAACCCCGCCTCCTGCGCCCTCAATGGCCTGGACGCCGTGGCCTTCCCCTCGGGCCCCGACGGGGTCGTGGAGCCCGAGACCGTGGCGCGACTGTGCGAGAAGCACACGGGCGACGTCGCCGCCATCATGCTCACCAACCCCAACACCCTCGGCCTCTTCGAGACCCATATCCTCCAGCTCTCGAAGATCGTCCATGACGCCGGTGGGCTCGTGTACGGCGACGGCGCCAACCTCAACGCCCTCCTCGGCCGCGCCCGCCCCGGGGACCTCGGCATCGATGTCATGCAGTTCAACCTGCACAAGACCTTCACCACCCCCCACGGCGGCGGCGGCCCCGGCAGCGGTCCGGTGGGCTTCAAACGCTTCCTGGAGCCCTTCCGGCCTTCGCCCGTGGTCAAGGAGGTGGGTGAAGGTGGGACAATCACCTACACCCTGGACCATGATCGTCCGCAGACCGTGGGGCGCCTTCGGAGCTTCTACGGCAACTGGGGGATGATGCTGCGGGCCTTTGCCTACATCACGGAGATGGGCCATGACGGGCTCCGGGCGGCGGCGGAGGCGGCGGTGCTCAACGCCAACTACCTCCGGGCGAGGCTCGGGGACACGCTCCAGGTGGCCTACCCCGGGGTGTGCATGCACGAGGTGGTGTTCACCGACCGGGACCTGTGCAAGGAGCTCGGCAGCAAGACCGTGACCATGGACCTGGCCAAGAGGCTGTTGGACCACGGCTTCCACGCGCCCACGGTGTACTTCCCGCTGGTGGTGCCGGGCGCCCTGATGGTGGAGCCCACGGAGACCGAGACCCGGCAGACGCTCGATGACTTCGTGGAGACCGTGAAGGGTGTCGTGAAGGAGCTGCGCGAGGACCCCGCCAGGGCCCACGGGGCGCCGTTCAACACACGCCTGCGGCGGCTCGATGAAGCCCGGGCGGCGCGCAAGCCCGTGCTGCGCTGGACTCCGAAGGAGTAGCGCTTCCCTTCACGCCCCGCGGAGGTCCATGGTGCGCCAGGCCCCGCGGCGGAAGCGCGCGTAGAGGAGCCCCGCCAGGAGGGTGATGTACACCACCACCCAGAGGAGCACCGCCACGGGTCCGCCGCCCGCCCGCGCCGTCCACCACGCCGCGGGGACGAAGAACACCCACGAGAGGGCGATCCTCGCGGCCATGGGCCAGGCCGTGTCCCCGGCGGCGCGCAGGGCCTCCGAGAGCACCACCGAGAGCGCGTCGGAGAGCTGCCACGCGATGCTCACCCAGAGGAGCCTCACGCCCACCGTGGCCAGCTCCAGGGCGCCATCACCCTTGGCGAAGAGCGCCAGGAGGGCCGAGGGCGCCGCGCCGTAGCCCACCCCCACCAGCACCATCCACGCGACGGCCACGAGCGTGGTGCGGCGCACCAGCGCGGGGACCGCGTCCGGGGCGCCCGCGCCGAGGGCGTTGCCCACCTGGATGGCCCCGGCGCTCGCCACGCCGAAGGCCGGCATGAAGGCCAGGGAGTTGAGCTGGAGCACCGCCATCAGCGCGGCCAGGGCGGGCGTCCCGAGGCGCGCGAAGACCACGTCCACGAAGACCAGGAACGCCGCGAACTCGACGAACCAGTTGAGCCCGTTGGGCAGCCCGTAGCGCACGAAGCGCAGGAGCTCCTGGAGCCTGAGCCGCCCCGTGGGGAGGGCCCTCGGGGCCCTGGCGAAGGCCAGGGCGGCCACCAGGAAGCCCGCCCAGGTGGCCAGGGTGGAGGCCAGGGCGGCGCCCTGGACGCCCAGCGCCGGGAGCCCGAGGCCGCCGTGGATCAGCGCCCACGCGAGGGGCACGTTGAGCGCCATCACCACCAGGCTCGCCACCAGCGCGACGTGGGTGTTGTTCTGCCCGGCGAACCAGTTCCCGAGGGCCTCGGTGCCCACCGCCGCGCCGACGCCCGCGAGGCGCACGACCAAAAAGCCCGCCATGAGAGACTGCACCTCCGGCGTGTAGTCCGAGCGCGCGAGCACCCAGGGCACCAGCGGGATCGCCGCGAGGGCCGCCAGCTCCGCGAGGAGCGCCACCAGGAGCCCATACCAGGCGTAGCGCCGGAGCGAGGCCGTGTCCCCGGCGCCAAAGAACTGCGCCGAGAAGCTCTGGACGATGAAGACAATCCCCGTCGGGAGCATGAACACCGCCAGGGCGTTCATGCTCCCGTTGGCCGTGGCCGCCAGCGCGTCGGGCCCGAGGGGCGCCACCAGCGCCGCGTCGGCGAAGCCCACCACGCTCTGCGCCGCGCGGGCGAGCACCACCGGCCAGGCCAGCGCGAGGAGCGCCCGGAGCGGTGGGTAGCGCCAGGACTCGGCCGCGGGCTCCATGGGGACCGCGGAGGGTGACCGATCAGGGTCCCCCGCGCCACCCGAAGCGGGCACCACCCCACCGCAACCAGGAACGAAGAATCATTCTATGCGTATATACGTATGGATGTATATATCCTCTGGGCGTGGCGTGCTAGAACTCCCGCGATGATCTACCAACAGGGACCCAACGCGCCACGGATCCCGATCGCCTCGGACCTCCAGCGGGTGCGCTTCCCGACCAGGGCGACCGGGTCTGAGCCGCTGGTGGCGGTGGTGGTGACGGTGCACGACGGGTCGAGCTTCGACCCGCTCTTCCGGGAGTACCCTCAGGAGTCGCCGGAGGGGCGCGTGAGCGTCTGGTCGTGCGGCACGACCTCCCTCGCGCCGCTCCTGGAGCGCCTGCAGCGCGAGGGGGCGGCCCCGGGGGAGGGGGAGGCGGAGGACCCCTTCGCGGCGCTCTACGCCGAGCTCGCGTCGGTGGACGTGGACAGCGTGGTGTTCAACTGGGAGTGTTGCAGCGAGTGCACCGACGCGGGCTTCCGCGACACGGCGCTGGTCCTCCGGGCGGTGGAGGTGCTCCTGGCGCGGGGCCACACGCTGATGTTCTCGGACTTCAGCCTGAAGGCGCTGCTCGGCGTGTGGAAGAAGAGGGCGGCCGCGGGGTTTCTGGGCCCCTGCCCGCTGGTGAAGCTCGGCGAGTTCGGCGCGCGCTTCGAGCTGCGCTTCGACGCGGCGGCGCTCCAGGGCTGCGGCTCCGCGCAGCTGGAGCGGGTGGGGGACCTCTGCGAGGGCGGTCAGGCCTCGGTGCAGGCGATGGGCGGCACCGTGGCCTACACGCTGGACGCCGAGGCCGCGAGGGGCGCCCCCTACCAGGTGAAGGTCCTCACGGTGGTGACCTCCTTCGAGGGTCAGAGCGCCCTGGAGCGTTATGAGAGCGCGCTCCAGGGCGGGCGGGTGTGCGTGGTCGGGTCGCACCGCGGCGCGGCGGGTCACGCGAGGATCACCTACCCCAACGGGGGCTCGATGCTCCTGTCCTGCGGGCACTGGGTGGAGCTGGTGAAGCTGGACGTGACCGCCGAGCGCCTGGTGCGGGTGGCCGAGCAGACCTACGGTCAGGCGCGCTCGCAGGTCATGGCGCAGGAGCTGGCGGACGCGTCCCCGGCGCAGCGCGCGCAGCTCCTCCAGCAGTACTCCAAGGACATCGTGGTCCAGAGCTCGCCGGGGAAGTACTCGAAGAAGTAGCCCGGCGGAACTGGTGGGGGCCTAGAGCCCCGCCAGGGACATCATGGTGGTGGTGCCCTCGCGCTCGTCGAAGACCAGGAGCAGCGTGGCGTCGCCGCGGGTGACCGTGAGCATCTCGCCCCGGTGGCGCTCGAGCTCCGGCGAGAGCCGGCGGTCCCGCGGGAGGTCCAGCGCGGTCCAGCCCTGGGCGAGGAGCGTGCTGCGGTACCAGCCCCGGACCTCGTCCCGGCCGCGGCGCACGGCGTACATCCCGAGCCCGTAGTCGAAGCCCACCTCGCGCGCCGAGAGCCTCCGGGTCATGCCCGGGTACCGCGGGAGCCCCGGGAGGTCCTCGCCGGGGGCGTCCCCCTGCTGCGGGAACATCCGGAAGAGGTTGAAGCGCCCCTCCGTGGCCACCGTGAGGATCCGCGTGCCGGTGGTGCCTCGGGTCACGTACGCGTAGCGCATGTGGCCGAGCTCCGAGAGGTCCCCGGTGGTGGTCATGCGCTCGATCCTGCGCACCAGCTCCGGCCCGGGGAGCCGCCCGGGGCCCACGTCCAGGCAGGCCACGTAGCCGCCGTCGGCGTCCTGGTCGCGCACGGTCTCCACCGCGCCGCTGCGCCGCCCCGGCGCGTTCCAGAGCTGGTTGAACGCAGCCTGGTGCAGCGCGTCCCCGGCCCCCGCGGCCTGGGCCCCCTCGCGGAGCTGCTCCGTGAGGCGCCCCGCGCGCTCGTTGCAGAAGCGCTCGTAGTAGTCCAGCACCGTCTCCGGCGAGGACTGCGTGGTGCCCATGGCGAGGTAGAGCGACTCGCCGTTGAGCTGCACCCGGCGGGGGCTCTCCATCACGCCCTCCTGGGCGTACGGCATGAGCTGCCGGGCGAGCTGGCGCATGCCCTCGTGCATGTCCGCGCGGGCCTTGCGGGCTGACAGCAGCGTGCCCACCAGGCCCGCCGTGAGCACGAAGGCCCCCAGCCGGAGCGTGTGCGGAAGGTGACGGAATCGCCGGATCATCGCGCGCCTCCCTCTAGCACAGCCGCGTGAGGCTGCAGAACGCGTCCCGGGCCACGTCCTCGGGCTCGCGGCGCTCGGTGTTGCACATCATCGTGTTGCCCGCGAGCACCGTCTGGCTGCCGCCCCCAAGGAGCCGCGGGCGCGAGACCGTGCGCGTGGAGCGCATGTTGGCGTTCTGGCCGAAGATCGACCCGAAGAGCGTGGAGCCCACGCTCCCCAGGCCCCGGATGAACCCGTCCAGCTCGCCAGGGCCGCCGCCGGAGTCGCTGCCCGTGCCGCGGGTGACCCCGCCGCAGCCCGGAGGCGGCGTGCGGCAGGCCTCGTACGCGTAGGACATCACGCAGTTGCGGTTCTCCGCCATCACGAACACCTTGGTGCTGTACGCGCGGTGGACGTACATCATGCACGACCACACCGCGACGAAGAACGGCAGCATCACCACCGTCTCGGTGTACGCCGCGCCGCGGGAGGCGCGCCGTCGGGGCTTTCGGGGCTTGGCGCTCGGGCTCATGGTGGTGTTCCTCAGCGGTCGTTGAAGCAGGGGCTCGCGATGGTCCGGGTGAGGCCCTGGTTGGGCATCGTCGCGTCGGCGCGCAGCACCGAGAAGTTCCCGCCGGTGGCCACCAGCAGGACCGCGCTCCCCGCGCTCCCGGAGCGCGCGCCGCGCATCTCGTCGAGGAGCGCGGGCCGGGCGATGGCCAGCCGCGAGCGCGCCGCCTCCACCCGCCGGGCGATGCTCGCCGCCTCCACCACGGTCCAGCGCCCGCCGGACAGGATCCGCGTGCTCTCCTCGATCTGCCGGATGGGCACCCCGGAGTAGAGCTGCGCGGCGTTGTCGCACGCCATCGCGCTCACGATGGGCACGCCGCAGTGGTATAGGTACGTCACCCGCGCCGTGAGCTGCCCCCGGGGCGTGAGCCGCGTCTGGAGCCCGCCGTTGGCGCGCGGCACCCGCGGGAAGGTCACGCTCATCGCGGCGTTGTTGTACGCCACGGCCCCGAAGGCCAGCCGCGCGAGCTGCGAGCTCGTCCCGCCGATGGCGTTCTGCACGCTGTTCCTCCGGGGGTCCCGGTCCCCGAGGAGCTCGTCCAGGGAGGGAGAGGTGGCCAGGAGCGGCACCGAGGCCCCGAAGCGGATCGCGTCCAGCCGCGCGCCCCCGGAGGGGTACAGGTCGCTGGAGCCGCCCCCGAGCCCGAAGGCCCCGCCCCCGCCGCCGCCCAGGAAGCCCGTGAGCGCGCTCACCGGGTCGTCCCCGCGGCCGCCGCCGTTGGCGTCGTGCTGGGCGGCGCCGCCGTAGCGGTACTCGCAGTCGGGCATCACCACCATGGCGCTCCGGGCGGCGGTGGTGGCCGCGTGCTGGACCACCAGGTGGGCGCTGTACAAGAGCGCCTCCTGCATCATCCCGAGCACCATGATGAAGAAGGGCATGAACGCCACCAGGAACTCGACATAGACGGCCCCGGAGGTGTCCCTCACGAGGGAGCGAGCGGTCGGCCGGGTGTTGCGCGGTGCCATGAGGTGCCTCAGAGGTAGCTGAAGGGGAGGGTGTAGAGCGCGGCGATGGCGGTCCCCGCGAGGATCCCGCCGCCGAACCGGATCTTGGTCAACAGGTCCGGCGCGATGTCCCGCTTCCAGCGCCGGGGCAGGAGCGGGTTCAGGCCCAGGAAGAGCGCGTTGGACATCACCGACAGGAGCCTGCCGTACCAGGCCAGCCGCGCCAGGGCGAAGACCGTCGCCGCGCAGCAGGCCAGGAACTGCGCCTCGATGCCGTGGTACGCCCCGAGGAGCGCCCCGAGGGCCGCGAAGAGCTTGACGTCCCCGCCGCCCATGGCGTCCCGCTTGAAGAGCACCCACGGGAAGATCGCGCAGAGGAACGCCCCGAGGAGCGCCGCCAGCGCGCCTTGGGCATGGCTCTCGCTGAACGCCGCCTGGAGCACCACCCCCAGGCCCAGGGCCCCGAAGGTGAGCCAGTTCGGGATGTGCCCCCGCCGGAAGTCCGTGTACGCCCCGATGGCCGCGGCCACCACGGCGAGGATCACACACGGTAGCGGCACGAAGGTCCCGAACAACACGACAGCTCCTCCAGAAATGACGACGCCGCGGTCCCGCAGGCCCGCGGCGCACGCCGTTCATGCGACCATCCCGGACAACCCGGAGGGAGCACCGCCAGAAGAGCCCGGCGGCGCCACCACCCCGGCGCTACGTCACGGCCCGAGGCCGGACACCTGGCCGGTGCTGGAGGTGATCTTGGTCACCACCGCGTTGCCGAACTGGCGCCACGCCGTAATGCCCACCACCGCGATCAGGATCAGGATGATCACGTACTCCACGGTGGAAAGACCTTCGGTGTTCTTGATCAGCGAGCGCGTGTTCTTCTTCATGATGCCTCCAGGGTATCAGACGGTGCGGGACGGGCCGTGGACCTTCATGGGAACGGTACGGCCAGGATGGTCTGCGCGAAGCGATAGTAATCCACGAAGGGGCGGCCCAGGGAGAAGGTCGCCACCGCCGCGATCAGGGTCACCACCATCAAGATCACCACGTACTCCACGAACGCGGCACCGGAGGTGTCCGCGGCGAGGGTCCGTAGGTTCTTCTGGGTGGTGTTCATCGCTTGGAGCTTCTCTTGAGCAAGCGCCGGGCCAAGCCCCCCGGGGGCTCCCCGATGGTCGAAATCCCTTTGATTCCTCAGTTTTTTCGCCCGGTCCCGGCGAGAGGATTCCCTCCCAAAGGCCCCTCCGGGCTGTGGGAGGAGATCCTCCCATGGGGTACTAGAACACCCCGAGGGCGAACTGGATGGTGTAGGGCTGCTCGCCGAGGAGCTCCCGGAAGAAGGGGTTCAAGCCCAGGTCCAGGGCGATGACGGCGAAGGGGGTGTTGAAGCGCACGCCCGCCCCGGGGGAGAAGCGCAGACCCCGGAGGTCCACGGCGGCGGGGTCCGTCCAGAGGTTCCCGAGGTCCGAGAAGAGCGCGAAGGACAGGGCCCAGGCGTCGCTGGGCCAGCCGGTGGAGGCGCGCAGCTCGGCGCGGAGGTTCACGTACACGTCCCCGCCCAGGACCGAGAGGATGGCGCGGCGGGCGTCCTCGCGGGCCTCGTTCTGGGCCTGGTCGGCGCGGTCCTGGGGCACCATGGAGTTCTGGATCCAGCCGCGCATGCTGTCGGCCCCGCCGAGGAGGAACTGCCGGGTGGGGTGCGTGGACGACGGGTCCACGAGCTGGAGGTTGTAGCCCCCGCGGGCGCTGGCCGCGAGCACGAGCCACCGGAGGATCGGGAGGTACCCCGCGGCGCGGGCCTCGACGTGGAGCGTGGTGGGGAAGGGCGCGCCGGGCGTCGCGGGGCGCGTGAGCGAGCGCAGGAACTCCACCGTGGACGAGAGATACCCGCCGCGGGTGGGGTTGAAGGCGCTGTCCCGGCGGTCGAAGACGGCCCCGAGGCGCACGGCCGACAGGAGGTTGTCGCCCTCCGGGAAGCGCACCTGCTGGAGCATCGCGAGGCGCACCTGGCATGCGCTGGCCTGGGTGGCGTCCGTGAGGGCCGCGCAGGAGTCCGCGTAGCGCTGGAGGAAGCCGTCCCGGCCGGCGCCCGCCAGGGGTCCGAAGAGCGTCAGGGCCGCGTTCTGGAGCTCGCCGGTGAGGGTGAGGTTGAGCCCCCGCACGGTGCGGTTCAAGAGCGACAGGCTCCCGCCGTTGGTCACCAGGCGGTACGCGTAGGACACCGAGTCCGTGGTGATCCTGGCCTCCGAGGCCAGGTCCACGGCGGTGGCGAAATCGGGCCCGAGGTAAGGCACATACGGGAAGGTCACGCTCCCGCTGGCGCGGTACTGCACCCGCTCCGTGGTGCTCGGGTTGATGCCCGTCGGGAACGCCGGGGTGATGCCCGGGATCTCCACCAGGTAGCCTACCTCGGCCCGGAGCGAGAGCCCCACCGCGCGCCCGAGGAGGTTGTTGTACCCATACTCGAAGCCCGCCCTCAGGCCCTGCCCCGTGGAGAAGCCCCCGCGGGTCTCCAGGGCCTGGGGCCTGCGCTCCACGAGGTACACCGCCACGGATTTCACCGGCGCCTCGACGTCGGGCTCCTCCAGGGCGATGGTGACCCCGGTGAACACCCCGAGCTCGCCCACGCGGCGCTGGCTCGTGCGCACCGCGGAGAGCAGGTACCAGCCGCCCTCGGCGAGGGCGAGGCGCTGCCGGATCAGGGCCTCGGCGGTGCGGTCGTTGCCCCGCACGTGGATGGCCCCCACGCGCACCCGGGGGCCCTCCCTCACCACGAAGCGCACCCGCGCGCGGGTGTGATCCGGCGAGCGCTCCAGCACCGGGTCCACCCGCGCGAAGGCGTACGCCCGCTCGCGGTAGAAGTCGGTCAAAGCCACCCGGGCGACCTCCAGGTCCCGGTAGCGCAGCGGCGCCCCGAGCTCCAGCCGCGAGGCCCGCGCGAGCTCCGCCGTGCTCACCTCCCGGGCGCCCTCGAAGGCCGCCTCGTCGAGGAGCGTCCGGGGGCCCTCCTGCACGCAGAAGTACACGTCCACCGAGGGGCGCCCGAGCTCGTCGTCCACGCGCCGGACGCCCTCTCCGCGGAAGCCCGGCGCCGCCGGGCAGGGCGCCTCCCCGGGCCCCCGGGCGGGGTCCGCGCGCAGCGCCGAGGGCGCCAGCACCGTGGCGTCGAGCCAGCCTCGGTCCCGGTACCGCAGGACCAGCCTCCGGGCCGCTTCTTCGTACAGGTCCTGGACGTACACGTCCGCGGGGTGGAGCCTCACGCCCCCGCGGTGACCGCTCGGGACGCCGCTGCCGGCGGTGCCGTCCAGGAGCTCCTCGACGCCACGGCCCGGCGCCGCGAGGGCCGTGGCGCCCGGGAGCTCCTCCAGCAACAAGCCCCGGAGGTCGTCCGAGAGCTCGTCCGAGGAGATGCCCCGAGCGCCCAGGAAGGTCACCCGCCGCACCAGCCGCTGGGTGCCTTCGCCCACCGTGAAGCGCAGCACCGCGCGGTCCACCCCGTCCGGCGCGACGGAGGCGCTGGCGGTGGCGTCCGGGAAGCCCCGCCGCAGGTAGAAATTCCTTAGGCGCCCCTCCAGCACGGAGAGCGTGCTCGGGTCCATGGAGCGCTCGTCTTCGAGCCTCAGGGCCTCGGCCAGGTCCCGGGTGGAGAACGCCCGAGGGCCCTGCCACGCCAGGCGATACGCCGGCCCCGGGTCCACGTGCACCACCACCCGCTGCCGCGAGGGCGCGCTGTCCACCAGCTCGATGCCGAGCATCCTCGCGGACAGAAACTGCGCGCGGTGCAGCATCGCGAGGACGCGCTCCGGCGCCAGGCGCACCTGGTGCGGGTCGGCGATGTCTCCGACGGCGAGACCCAGGGCGCCCCGCACGTCCGACGCCAGGGAGGCCGGCAGGGGCGGGTCGAGGTCCACCCTGGCGATGCGGGTGGGCTCCCCTTCGGTGATGTCCACCACCAGGGCGCGCACGGCGGGGCGGTCGGTCTCGCGCCAGCGGTGCGAGGCGCGGGCGGCGCTGTAGCCCAGGTCCCGGTAGCCCTGGACCACGCGCTCCAGGGCCAGCACGGCGCGGGCCTCGGTGGTGGCGTCGCCCGCGGCGAGCTCCAGGTCCGAGCGCACCTCCGCCGCGCTGCGGGCGCGGACGCCGAGCACGGTCACGCCCTGCACGGTGAAGCGGCGCTCGCCGCGGACGAGGAGCTCCACGCCCTGGGGGGTGTCCCTCGCGCTCAGCCGTGCCTCGGCGAAGGTGCCGCTCTCCAGCGCGGCGCGCAGGAGCACCCTGCCCGCCTCGGGGCCGTGGCGCATGCCGGGCCGGAAGGGGCACGGGGCGCCCGGGGCCCGCCGCCGCCACTCGGCGCACACGGTCTGGAAGGGCTCCTCGCCGTGCAGGGGCGGCTCGAAGCGCAGCGAGGCCACCACCGCCGGGGCCTCCTGGGCGCGGCACACCCCCGCCGCGGCCAGCGCCGCCAGGGCCAGCGCCGCGAGGGCTACTCGAACTCGATGCGCCACCGCAGGTCCACGCCGGTGTTGAAGTTCCCGCTCTGGGAGCCCTGGGTGTTCGTGGGGTTGTCCACGGTGCCCTGCACGGACACGCTCTGCCCGAGGCGCACGTCCGAGGTGAAGCGCGTCTGCGGCTGGTCGCTCAGCGTGGCCGAGGCGCCCACGCGGAACCAGTCGGTGAACTGCCGGCCGATGGACACCTGCGGCTCCGTGCGGAACGTCCGCGGGTTGTACGCGCTCCCGAGGCGGAACTCGTCGATGTAGGGCACGGCCTCGCGCACCGCGCGGTCCAGCCCCGAGGCCAGGGCCAGGGCCTCCACCGCCAGCGCCTGCGAGACGTTGCTGAAGCCCACCCGGTCCACCTCGGCGCGGGTGAGCCGAAAGAGCAGCAGGAAGAAGATGTCCTCGCGGGTGAGCGAGGGCTCCGAGGTCATGTCCAGGGCGAGCTCCTCGGTGGTGCCGTGGGCGTGGAGGTTCACCCTCCACTGGGCGCGGTTGTTGTCGCTGTTGCGCACGATGTCCGTCTGCGCCGTCAGGTCCACGCTGGCGGCGATGCGGTCGGGGTTGTCGAACTCGAGCCTCCCGCGGCGCACGTCGAAGCTCGACCCGTAGAGCCTCACGGTGCCCCTCGGGATCTCCAGCGTGCCCACGAGCCCCACCCGCTGGTCCGTGCCCAGCACCCGGAAGGGCCGCTCGTCAGTGAGCCGGAGGTCAATGTCCGCCAGGTTGTTCACCACCCTCAGCGGGGCCCGCGTGGCCACGCGCAGGTCCAGCCTCACCCGGTCGTTGGCCGGGTCGTAGCGCACCTGCGACTGCGGCGCCGCCGGGCCTCGGAGCCTCCCGGAGAGGTCCAGCGAGAGCGCGATGGGCCGGGCGTACCGCCCGCGGGTCACCGTCACGTCCCCGGAGAACACCGGCAGCTCGTCCCCGGCGGCCCAGCGCAGGTGCGTGTCGGCCTCCAGCCCCAGGTCCACGCCCTCCTGCGGGGCGTACGTAAGACTCCGCACCACCAGGGGCACGTCCACGCGCTCCAGGTGCGTGCCCTGGAGCCGCAGGAACCCACCGGTGAGGTCCACCACCCCGGGCCCCAGGGATGCCCGGGCCTCTTCGAGCCTGGCCTCGGAGCCCTGGAAGCGCACCACCAGGTCCAGGTCGTTCACCGGGAACGGTACGTCCGCCAGTCCGAGGGCCCCGTCGTGGAGGGTGAAATTCCCCCCGAGGTCCACGGACTCCCGGGAACCCGCCGCGGTGACCTCCAGGGTGCCTGTCCCCCGCGCCCAGGTCACCCTCGGGGTCAGCGCCGCCAGGCGCTCCAGGTCTACCTCTCCACGGAGGGTGCCGGTGAAGGTGCCTGTAGTCTGTCCACCGCCAGTGACCCACAGCTCCGTACCTTCTGGCCCAAGGAACTGCGGATGCGCGAGGTCAAAGGGGTTTGTGTGCGCGGTGACCGCGGGGTTCGGGGAGAGGTAGTGCGGCACCGTGGCGCAGTCGGGCATCCCCTCGCCGAGCTCCTGCGGGGGGACGAGCCAGAAGTACCCGCCGTGGATGCACAGCGCGAGGGAGCTCCCTCGGGCGAGGGAGAGCCCGACGCCCTGGTCCCGGGCCTGGAGCTCGTCCACGCGGACGCGGGCGTCGGCGTGGAGGAAATCGTCGAGGCGGGCGGAGTCCACGCGCAGGGCGAGGCGGGCCCGGGCCTCGGCGTCGGGGGAGAGCCTGGCCAGCACCGAGGGGGGCAGCCACGGGAGGATGTCCAGGGCCTCCGCGAGGCGCGCGTCGGCGGAGAGCACCGAGGCGCCCCAGGCGCGCTCCCAGGACGTGTGCTCCAACCCCGAGGGCTCGCGCCAGTGGGACTGGGACCACGGGGTGACCAGCCGGGCCTGCACCCTCAGGCGGTCATCGAGGGCGCGGAGCGTCAGGTCCAGGCGTCCATCCGGCGGTCGCGCTTCGAAGGTCGGGGCGGGCGCGCCCAGGGGGCTCTGGGTGAGGTGCAGGTCTACGGTGCCGAGGTTCCTCCCGACGGCCGTCAGGCCCTGGAGGGTGAGATCCCCGGTGACCCTCGGGGCGTCCGGGGTGCCCTCGATGGCCGCCAGGGCCGTCACCGTGCCCGCCACCGGCGCCCGGGCCCGCTGGATCCCATCGAAGCCCTGGAGCGGCACCCGGGCGGCCTCGGCGACGAAGTGCACCTGGCCGCCGACGTCCATGGAGCCCGAGAAGCGCAGCCTCCCGCGGTCGCCGCAGGGGGCCGTCGGGTCCCGCGGGGGGTCCCCGCCCTTGCAGGCCTCGAAGCGCCGAACCGAGGTGCGGGCGCCCCGGGCGCCGTCCCTGCGGCGCAGCCAGGTGAAGTCCACCAGGGCCTCGGCGTGGTCCAGGCGCTCGTCGAAGGCCGTGAGGTCCCAGCGGTCCAGGGCGGTGTTCACGGCCATCACCCCGTCGCGGTCGTCGCCCGGGCGCCCGAGGACGTAGTTCACCTTCACGTCCGCGCGGCCCGCGCCATCGAAGGGCGTAAACGTCGGATCGTTCTCGAAATGGAACATGGCATAGAAGTCATGGAGCTTGAGCCGGTCGCTTTGGACGCGTGCCCCGGTGAGCATCGCGTAGGTGCGCGAGGCGTTCTCCGGGGTGAGGTGGCGCCAGGTGGCGGCGTCCATGTCGTTCATGCGCCCGCGGAAATCCAGGAAGGCGTCCCGGAGGCGGTAGTCGCTCTGGCGGAAGCGCCCGGTGAGCTCCGCCAGGGGGAAGCCCTGCGGGGGCGGTGTGTTGCGCTGGACGTGCTGCCGCCAGAAGCTCTGGCACAGGGGGTAGAAGGTCAAGCGGTCCGTGGCGCGCAGGTCCACCCGAAGGTCCTGATAGTGCCAGACGGTGCCCCGGGCGGTCTCCAGGTGCCCGAAGGGGAAGCCGCTCAGGGAGAAGTCATCCACCTTGAGGGTGCCGTCCATGGGCGGGTCGTCGAAGTGGCCGCAGAGGTTGGCCCGCAGCTCCGTGACGTGGCCCCCGATGGGCAGGTCCGCCACGCGGCCCAGGTCCCCGAGCTGGAGGCCCTCCGAGCGGAGGTTCTCGATCACCAGGTCCGGGTCGCTCGCCGCGTGGGCGAGCCTCACCCGGATGCGGTCCACGGTGGCAAGGGATGCTCCGAAGCGCGCCTCCATGCCCTCGAAGGTGAGCGTCTCGTCCGTGAAGACCATCCTGCCGGTGAGGGTCGCCCGCGGGATGTGCACCAGCGGCCGCTGCGGTGAAATGGTGTAGAAGTCGCGCAGGACAGCGAAATTGGTGGTGTCCAGCCCCTCCAGGCCCACCTCCAGGTGGAAGGGCGAGAGGGTCCCGTGGAGCCTCGCGCGCCCCGAGAGGGTCCACAGGATCTTGGTCCTCGGCGTGACCGCGGTGTCCTTCATCAACCGCGTGAAGTCCAGGTGGGCGATGTCCGCCACGCCGTCCAGCGTGGGGCGCTCCCCGAGGGTGACCGTGAGGGCCTCCGAGCGCACGTCAGCGTTGCCGTAGGCCGCGCGGAAGTCCGTGACAAGAATGCGCTCGGGCGTCGCGTCCACCACGGCGTGGACCGCGTCGCCGGTGGCGTAGCGCCAGGTCTCGCCGCGGTCCCCGGGGATGTCCAGGGCGAGGCCGTTGCCGTCCACCACCGCGGGCACGTGGAAGCGCCCGGTCACGAAGTCCGCCGAGGCGCCCCGCACCCGCGCGCGCGCCTCGCCCTCGAAGCGCGGGGCCCCCGGCACCAGCGCCAGGGCCTCCAGGAGCGGCGCGTACACCTGCAGGTCCACGCCGGTCAGGCGCTGGCGGTCAAAGTCGTAGAGGGCGTTGAAGACGTCCAGGGTGCTGCGATCGAAGTGGACCCGGGCCGTGGCGACGCGCACGGTCTGCTCGCGCAGGTCCACCGCCACGCGGGCCTCCAGGCGCTCCACCCGGTGGGTCTCACCGCGGTAGCGCACGGCCCCGCCGGGGACCAGCAGCCCGAACTGGAAGGGCGTCCCCGTGCGGTGCACGATGTCCAGGTCCACGGGGCCCAGGTCCACGCTCCCGAGGGTGTCGTGCTCCACCCGGAGTTGCACGTCCCCGATGGCGATGTCCCGGAAGGGCAGCGCGTCCAGCGCCGTGAGGCTCGGCGCGGGCCCCGGGGTGGATGGCTCCCGCGCCGGCGGCGGGCCGTTGCGCAGGACCAGGGCCCCGTCGGGCCCCGCGCCGAGCTGGAGGTACACCCGGGCCCGGTCCGCGGTCACCTGCTGAAGGTTCACCTCCCCCCGGAAGAGCGCGCCAAGGTTGGGCGCCACCTCCAGGCTCCCGATCCAGACCAGGGGCCGGGACGGGGGGCCCAGGGTGATGTCGTCAATGCGCACCCTGCCGGTGGTGTAGGACACCACCGGGCGCCCGAGGTGCACCTCCATCCGCGTGGCCTTGCGGAGCTCCAGGGCGAGGCGCTCGGCCACCCGGTCCCCGAGCCAGCGGGACTGGAGCCCGTACCCCAGGGTCACCAGCAGCGCCAGGAGCACCACGGAGTACAACCGCAGGCGCCTACGCCGGGCCGGGGCCGGGGTGCTCTTTGCCTTCTCGCTCACGGACGCCGCACCATACCGTTCTACGCGGCCGGAGCGCAGGGGCTTCACGGCCCGGGTGCCCTTCCGGCGCCCGCGGGGTGTGGTAGTACGCGGGGATTCCGCAAGACCACCCATGACCAACCCTGACCTCGTGCCCGGGATCCCGGGTTTCTCGTACCGCCAGCTCCGGGCCGTGGAGCACCTCCCGAGGCTCACCCGGGCCTTCGACGCCTTCGCCAGGGAGCGCGTACCCGCCGAGCGCTGGGAGGCCTTCGAGCGCTACCGCAAGGGGGAGCCCCTGGGGCCCGAGGCCGTCTCCGAGGTGCTGGTCCACCTCGCGCCCGCGCTCTCGGCCTTCCTCGGGCGCCTCTTCGGCATTGAAGAAGCGCTCTCCCAGGACGCCGCCAGGGTGTCCCGGGAGGCGCCAGTCTTCGCGTTCAAGCGGGACTTCGTCAAGAAGCGCCCCCTGCGCCGGAAGGCCCAGGAGCTCGACGCCCTCTCCCGCGAGGACCGCCTCGCCCTGGACCGGGCCGCCCGCGGCCTCCTGGACCTGGTCGCTCAGGGCCCCTGGGAGCCGCAGGGCGAGCGCTGGGACGACGAGCTCGAGGTCGCCCTCGCGGTGCTCCCCCTGGTGCGCGCCGAGGAGCTCTTCCGCAAGGTGCTGTCCCGCGGCGGCGCCACCGCCTCCGAGGACGACCACGCGCGCGCCCGAGCCCTGGCCGCCTCCCTGGCAGCGAAGCCCTCGCTCCTCGCCGCCGTGGGCCCCTCGTGCCCCGGCGCGGTCGCCACCGAGGCCGACGCCGCGAGCCTCTACGCCGCCCTCCTGGACGTCCTGGACCGCTGGTGCCACCTGCGCCTGAGGGACCCCCGCTTCGACCCCCGGTGGGTGTCCCTCAAGCAGCCAAAAACCCTTGATTTTCAACAACTTGTGCCGCTCAAGCGGTCCCGCCCGGAGCTCCCCGAGGCGATGACCCTGGCACACCACCTCCGGGAGCGCGACGGCTTCTCCCTCACGGACCGCAGGATGGCCGAGCGCGAGGTGCTGTCCGAGGTGGACTACTGCATCTACTGCCACGACCGCGACAAGGACAGCTGCTCCAAGGGGCTCCACGGCAAGGACGGGGGCGTGAAGGCCAACGCCCTCGGGATCCCGCTCGCGGGCTGCCCCCTCGACGAGAAGATCTCCGAGGCGCACTACCTCAAGCGGGACGGGGACTCCCTGGCGGCGCTGGCGGTGATCATGGTGGACAACCCGATGCTCCCGGGCACGGGCCACCGGATCTGCAACGACTGCATGAAGGCCTGCATCTACCAGAAGCAGGAGCCGGTGAACATCCCGCAGATCGAGACGAGCATCCTGACGGACGTGCTCGGGCTGCGCTGGGGCTTCGAGGTGTACGACCTCCTCACGCGCTGGAACCCCCTGCGGGCGGGGCGCCCGTACGCGCTGCCGTACAACGGCAGGAACGTGCTCCTGGTGGGCCTCGGGCCCGCGGGCTACACCCTGGCGCAGTACCTCCTCAACGAGGGCTTCGGCGTCGTGGGCATCGACGGGCTCAAGGTCGAGCCGCTCCCCGCCCACCTCGTCGAGGGCCCGCTGGAGCGCGCGAGGGACCACTACGTCGAGCTCGACGAGCGCGTGGGCCTCGGCTTCGGCGGCGTGAGCGAGTACGGCATCACCGTGCGCTGGGACAAGAACTTCCTCCTGGCGCTCTACCTCACGCTGGCCCGGCGAGAGCGCTTCGCGGTCCACGGCGGGGTGCGCTTCGGCGGCACCATGGACCTCACGGACGCCTGGGCGCTGGGGTTCCACCACGTGGCCATCGCCGCCGGGGCGGGGCGCCCCACGCTGGTGGACATCCCCAACGGGCTCCTGCGGGGCATCCGCCAGGCGTCGGATTTCCTCATGGCCCTGCAGCTCACCGGGGCCTACAAGAGAAGCTCCCTGGCCAACCTCTCGGTGCGCCTCCCGGCGGTGGTCATCGGCGGAGGCCTCACGGCCATTGATACGGCCACGGAGCTGCGCGCGTACTACATCGTCCAGGTGGAGAAGCTCCTGGCGCGCCACGAGGTCCTCGCCCGGGAGCTCGGCGAGCAGGTCTGGCGCGGCTACGACCCGGAGGAGCTGGAGGTGCTCAAGGAGGCCCTGGGCCACGCCCGGGAGGTGCGCGAGGAGCGCGACCGGGCCCGGCGCGAGGGCAGGACCCCGCGCTTCAACGCCCTCCTGGAGCGCTTCGGGGGCGTGACCCTGGCGTACCGCCGGACCCTCCACGAGTCCCCCGCGTACAGGCTCAACCATGAGGAGGTCGAGAAGGCCCTGGAGGAGGGCGTGACCTTCGTCGAGCGGGTGTCCCCTCGGGAGGCCCTCGCGGACGCCCACGGCGCGGTGCGCGCGCTGGTGTTCGACCGCATGGAGGTGCGCGACGGCAAGCTCGTCCCCACCGGCGAGCTCCTGGAGCTCCCCGCCCGCACGGTGTGCGTCGCCGCGGGCACCGCGCCCAACGTGACGTACGAGCGCGAGCAGCCGGGGACCTTCGCCATGGACCCGAAGACCAGGGCCTTCGTGCAGCACCGGCTGGAGCGGGACGAGGCGGGGAGGACCACCCTGGTGCGGGACCCTCAGGGCTTCTTCACGTCGTACCTCGGGCCCGCGGGGCAGACCGTGAGCTTCTACGGCGACAACCACCCGGTGTACGCCGGGAGCGTGGTCAAGGCCATGGCCAGCGCCAAGGACGGCCACGCCCACGTGGTGAGGGCCTTCGCCCCGGAGCTCGGCGCGCTGGACCCGGGCGAGCAGCCCGCGCGGGACGAGGCCTGGGCGCGCTTCCGGGCCTCGGTGGACCATGAGCTCACGGCCAGGGTGACCGAGGTCCGGAGGCTCACCCCGACCATCGTGGAGGTAGTGGTACAGGCCCCGCTGGCCGCGCGGAAATTCCGCCCGGGGCAGTTCTACCGGCTCCAGAACTACGAGAGCGACGCGCCGGTGCTGGAGGGCACCCGCCTGGCCATGGAGGGCCTGGCCCTCACCGGCGCCTGGACGGACCCGGCGCGCGGGCTCCTGTCGATGATCGTGCTGGAGATGGGCGCCAGCTCGCGGCTGTGCGCGGTCCTGCGCCCGGGCGAGCGCGTGGTGGTGATGGGCCCGACGGGCGCGCCCACGGAGATCCCCCGCGGGGAGAACGTGGTGCTCTGCGGCGGGGGCCTCGGCAACGCGGTGCTCTTCTCCATCGGCAAGGCCCTGAAGGCCCACGGCTGCGAGGTGGTGTACTTCGCGGGCTACAAGAACCCCGGGGACCTCTTCCACCAGGAGGACATCGAGGCCAGCGCCGACCAGGTGGTGTGGTCCAGTGATGTCGGTCCCATGCTCACGCCCCGCAGGCCCGGGGACCTGGCCTTCGTGGGCAACATCGTGGAGTCCCTGGGGGCCTACGCCCGCGGGGAGCTCGGGCCCACGCGGGTCAAGCTGGAGGACTGCTCCCGCTGGATCGTGATCGGCTCGGACCGCATGATGGCCGCCGTGGGCAGGGCCCGCCACGGCGTGCTCAAGCGCTTCACCCGGAAGGACCACGTGGCCCTGGGGAGCATCAACTCGCCCATGCAGTGCATGATGAAGGAGATCTGCGCCCAGTGCCTCCAGCGCCTTGTGGACCCGAAGACGGGCAAGGCCTCCATCGTGTTCACCTGCTTCAACCAGGACCAGGAGCTCGACCGGGTGGACTTCACCTTCCTCAACGATCGACTCCGCCAGGCCAGCGTCCAGGAGAAGCAGTCCGCCCTGTGGCTGGAGCGCCTCCTCAAGCTCTCGGACCTCAGGCGCGCGTAAGGGTATACACGGTGTATACCTCTACGCGGCGCACTCCCCGGCGCCGATGGAGACCTTGAAGCCGGTGTCCTCGCCGACGTCGAGGAAGTCCTCGTCGGGGGTGCGGGCGTCGAGCGTCGCGAGGTCCCCCAGGGCGGCGAGCACCCGGGCCTCGGCGACGCGCTCGAAGAAGCGCGAGGGGGCCTCGGAGCCCTCGCGCTCGCGGGCGTAGAGCCCGAGGAGCCGGGCGACGGCCTCCGGGAGGCGCTTCGCGGGGAGCTTGACCACCTGGCGGCCGAAGCGGGCTCCGCGCTCATCCACGCCGCCGCCGAGGTGGAGCTGGTAGACCGGCGCGGTGCGGTCCCCGACCTTGCGGGCGGCGCCGTGGAAGCCCAGGTCGGCGATGTGGTGCTGCCCGCAGGAGTTCGGGCACCCGGAGAGCTTGATCACCGTGGCCCTCGCGGCGGCCACCAGCTCCGCGAGGGCGGGGTCGGTCTCCAGCCGCGCGGTGATGGCCGCGGCCACGGCGCGGGAGGAGGTCACCGCGAGGTTGCAGCTCTCGGCCCCGGGGCAGGAGGTGACGTCGCTCACCGTGCGGGCGCCGGGCTGGGCGAGCCAGAGGTCCTTCAAGGCGCGGTGCAGGGCCGGGAGGCGCGCCACGGGCACGTACCTGAGGGCCAGGTTCTGGTCCAGGGTGGTGCGCACGGCGCCGTCGGCGTAGGTCTGGCACAGGGACGCGAGGCCCCGGAGCTGCGCGGCCGTCACGGCCCCGAGGGGCAGGCGCAGCACGGCCACGGCGTAGCCCTCCTGGGGCTGGGCGAAGGTGTTGGACGCCCGCCAGGGGAGGTACCCCTCGGCGCGCAGCTCCGTGGCCTGCGAGCGCGGCGCCGGGGGCAGCTCCACCCGCTCCGGCGGGAGCTCCAGGGGCCCCGTGGAGCGCGCCAGGGCCTGGTCGAACTCCTCGCGGAAGGCGCGGCGGAAGCCCTCCGGGCCGAGCCTGCGGAGCACGTACTTGAGCCGCGCCCGGTGCTTGTTCTCTCGGTTGCCCGTGCGGTCAAAGAGCCGGACCAGGGCCTCGCAGGCCAGGTGAGCGCGCTCCACCGGGAGGAAGGGGTCGAGCTCCAGCGCCGCCTGCGGCGAGGTGGACAGCCCCCCCGCGGCCAGGAGCTGGAAGCCCCGCGCCCCGTCCCGGACGCGGGCGACGAGCCCCACGTCGTTGATGGCGCCGTAGGCGCAGTCCCCGGCGCTCCCCCCGCAGGAGAGGGCGATCTTGAATTTGCGCGGCAGGTCCCCGGCCCAGGGCTGCCGGAGGAAGTACCGCGTGAGGGCCTCGCCGTACGGGGCCACGTCGAAGGTCTCCGCGGTGTGCACGCCCGCGAAGGGGCATGCGGTGACGTTGCGCACGGTGTTGCCGCAGGCCTCCCGGGTGGTCAGGCCCGCGGCGTCCAGCGCGCGCAGGGCGCGTTCCATTTCGGCCATCGGGATGAAATGGAACTGCAGGTTCTGCCGGGTGGTGACGTGCCCCAGGCCGTGCCCCACGTCCTCCGCCACGGCGCCGAGGGCCTCCAGCGCCGCGGGGAAGAGCACCCCCTGGGGGACCTTCACCCGGAGCATCTGCACGCCCTCCTGGCGCTGGCCGTAGACCCCGCGCGTCAGGCGGAACTTCCGGAACGCATCGCTGGAGAGCTCCCCCCGCTCGAAGCGGCCGAGGACCTCGAGGAATTCATCAATGTCCCGCGCGTCGCTGAAGCGCGGGAGGAGCGGGGCGTTGGGGGCATGCATGGCGACATCCGGAGGGTGGGGTCCGCCCTCGTCGGGCGGAGGGGTTCGAGCGGGCGGCCTGCGCCGCGGTCTTGTACCAGGAGGGTCACCGCCGGCGAGGCGCTCTCCCGGGCGCCTCCCTCGGGCGGGGGGGGCGCGCAGCACACGACCAGCACGCCGTTGCGGGCGAGCACCCGCGCCAGGAGGCTCACCCTCCGGGCGGCCTCGGCCCGGTCCTCGGGCGAGTCCCCGAGCTCGGGATAGAGCCTCGCCCGGAGCGCCTCCCCGGCCAGGAGCTCCACCCTGGCGCCCCGCGCGAGGAGCCACGCCGCGAGCCCCCGCGCCACCGGCTCGGTGGCCTCCGAGGGCCCCGTGAGCCACAGGGTCGCGCCGCGGTGAGGAGAGCTCGTCAGGGCCATCGGAGCCTTTGAGAGTGAGCGGAGGGGACCACAAGAGCGTCGCCGGGGGACCGCAGGGGGTGTATACTAGGTCCTACGGGTTCCACCCGATTGGAGACAAATTCACTATGGCAAAGTCCGCCAGGATGTCAAACCCCCTCCCGGAGGCCCCGGAGGCGCCCTTTGGGGGCTGCGCCGGGGAGGAGGGGGACGAGCTCGGGGCGGCGGAGCTCACCCGCCGGGTGGCGGACAACCTCCGGGCGCTGCGCAAGGCGAGGGACCTCTCGCTGGACGACCTGGCGGCCCGCAGCGGGGTGTCCCGGGCCACGCTGTCGCAGGTGGAGACGTGCAAGACCAACCCCACCATCGCGATCCTGTGGAAGATCTCCGCGGGCCTCGGGGTGCCCTTCTCCGCGCTCCTGGGCGAGGAGGGGGTCGAGCGGGTGAGGGTCCTGCGCCGCGGGGACGCCCAGGTGCTGCGCTCGGTGGACGGGAGGCTGGAGTCCCGGCCGCTGACCCCCGCGGGGGCCTCGCCGCTGGTGGAGTGCTACGAGCTGCGCCTGGCGGGCCGGGGCCTGGCCCGCAGCGAGCCCCACGCCCGGGGCACCTGCGAGAGCCTCACGGTGCTCACCGGCGTCCTGCGGCTGCGCGTGGGGGACGAGGTCTACGACCTCACCGCCGGGGACTCGGTGTACTTCGAGGCCGACGTGCCCCACGCCTACGAGAACCCCGGCCGCACCGAGGCCCGGTACTTCAACGTGATCCTCTACGCCCGGTAGCGCTTGCGCCCGGGGGGACGATCGTTCACTCTACCAGACAGAAACTCCACCATGCTGGACGCCGCCCAGGACACCTACCGCCGCGCCGGGGGTCGCCCGCTGATCGAGCTGGGGGCCGTGGCCAAGGTCTGGGGCGGCGGAGGGGCGGCCCTGCAGGCCATTGACCTCGCCGTGGCCGAGGGGGAGTTCTTGTGTCTGTGTGGCCCCTCGGGGTGCGGGAAGACCACGGTGCTGAACCTCATCGCGGGCCTGGAGACCGCCACCACGGGCGAGGTCCGGGTGGCGGGACAGGCCGTCGCCGGGGCCGGGCCCGACCGCACGGTGATGTTCCAGGAGCATGCGCTCTTCCCGTGGCTCACCGTCGCGGACAACGTGGCCTTCCCCCTGGAGGTGGCGGGGGTCCCCCGGGCGGAGCGTGACCGCCGGGTGGAGGCCATGCTGCGCACGGTGCACCTGTGGCGCTACCGCGGGCACCACCCCCACGAGGTCTCCGGCGGCATGCGCCAGCGGGCGGCGCTGGCGCGGTGCCTCGTCGGGCGCCCGGCCATTCTCTTGATGGACGAGCCCTTCGCCGCGCTGGACGCCCAGACCCGGGACCTGCTCCACGCGGAGCTGGAGCGGCTGTGGCTCGGCACCCGCACCACGGTGGTGTTCGTCACCCACAACGTGCGCGAGGCCGTGCGCCTCGGGGACCGGGTGGTGGTCATGGGCACCCGCCCCGGGCGCGTCAAGCGCGTCTTGGACGTGGACCTGCCCAGGCCCCGCGGCGCCAACGACCGGGACGTGACCCTCCTGGCCGCCGTGGTCGAGCGGGAGCTCAAGATCGAGATCGAGAAGGTCATCCGGGAGGAGCTGGACGATGCGTGGACACCTGCAGCGAGCGATCTTCCTCGCGATCCTGCTCGGGGCCTGGGCGGCGGCATCTAGGCGCGTGGAGCCGTGGCTCCTGCCGGGGCCCGGGGACGTCGCCTCGGCCCTCCTGCGCGCGGCGCGGGCGGGGCTCCTGCACCGGGCGGTCTTCAAGAGCCTCGCGAGGCTGCTGGTGGGCTACGGGGTGAGCCTCACCGTGGGGGTCGCCCTGGGGATCGCCCTGGCGCGCTCGGCGCTGGTCAAGAACACCCTCGGGGCCGTGGTGCTGGGCCTCCAGGCGGTGCCCTCGGTGTGCTGGCTGCCGCTCGCGCTCCTGTGGTTCGGCCTGAGCGAGATGGCCATCCAGGTGGTGGTGGTCCTCGGGAGCCTCCTTTCCATCGCCGTGGCCACGGAGAGCGCGGTGCGAGCCCTGCCTCCGGTGCTCCTACGGGCCGCCCGCACCATGGGCGCCCGGGGGTGGTTCCTCTGGCGTCGGGTGGTGCTCCCCGCGGCCCTCCCGGGGATTCTCTCCGGCGCCAGGCTCGGGTGGACCTTCGCGTGGCGCTCGCTCCTGGCCGGAGAGCTGCTCTATGTCTCCGGGGGCCTCGGGCAGCTCCTGGAGCTCGGCCGCGAGCTCGGCGACCTCGCCCTGGTCCTGGCCGTGATGGCCGTCATCGTGGCCCTGGGGCTCGCCAGCGACCACTTCGTCTTCGGACGCCTGGAGGGCCGCGTGCGGCGCCTCTGGGGGCTCGAGCGCGCGTGAGCGAGGTCCTTCGCCGGGTGCTCCTGGTGGCGCTGGTGTTCGCGGGGTGCCGCGCGCCGCCGGACCCGTCGGTGCTCCGGGTGGGCTATTTCCCCAGCCTCACGCATGCCCCGGCGCTGACGGGCGTCACGTCCGGGAGGTTCGCCCGGGCCCTGGCGCCCTCCCGGCTGGAGACGAGGGTGTTCACCGCGGGCCCCGAGGCCGTCACCGCGCTCCTGTCCGGGGCCGTGGACGTGGTGTATGTGGGCGCCACGCCGGCCCTGAGCGGGTACCTCCGCACCCGCGGCCGGGGCCTGAGGGTGGTGAGCGGCGCCGCGTCCGGTGGGGCGTCCCTGGTGGGCATGGCCGAGCGCCTCGGGGACGCGGACCGCTTGCGGGGTCGCCGCCTGGCCTCGCCGCAACTCGGCAACTCCCAGGACCTCGCGCTCCGGAGGCACCTGCAGGCGCGGGGCCTCGCCTCCACGGAGTACGGCGGGGACGTGTCCATCACCCCGATGGCGCCGTCGAGCGTGCTCCTCCAGCTCCGCCGTGGGGGGGTGGACGGGGCCTGGCTGCCGGAGCCCTGGGCCACCCGGGCGGTGCTCGAGGTCGGCGCCGTGAGGCTCCTGGACGAGCGCGACGCGTGGCCGGGGCGCGCGTTCCCGGGCACCGTGGTGGCCGTGCGGGCGCCGTACCTCGCCGCCGCGAGGGGCACGGTGCTGCGCTTCCTGCGCGCCCACACCGAGGAGGTGGCGCGGCTGCGCCGGGAGCCCGAGGCGGGGCGCCGGGAGGTGGGCGAGGCCCTGGCGCAGCTGCAACACCGGCCGCTGCCCGACGCTGTCCTGCGCGAGGCCTGGGCGCGGGTGGACTTCACCACGGACCCGATGCCCTCGGCGCTCGCGGTGCTGGCGCGCACCGGGCAGGGCCTGGCGCTGCTCCCGGAGGGCTCCGTGGAGGGCATCGTCGAGGTTGTGGGCCCTTAAGCGTCCGAGGCCCCGGACAGCGCGGCCAGGAGCGTACTGGCCTCGACGGGCTTGCGCAGCACGGTGAGCACGCCCTCCTGGCGCAGGGCCTCGACCATCTCGTCCGAGGCGTAGCCGGTCATCACCACCACGGGGAGCTTCGGGGCCACGCGCCGTAGGGCCGCCATGAGGGCGGGGCCCGCCAGGCGCGGCATGGTGAGGTCCAACAGGGCGACATCAAAGCCCAGGGGCTGGGCCTTCACGAAGCCCAGGGCCTCGCTCCCATCCCTGGCCATGGTGACCCGGTGGCCGGAGCCCTCGAGCATGCGGGCCACGCCGCGGAGCACCGCGGGCTCGTCGTCGGCCACCAGGATGCGCAGCCCCGTGGTCAGCACGCGGGTGGTGGTCCCGCTCATCCGACGGGACGGGGAGAAGCGCGCCTCGGGCATGCGCAGCACCACCACGGCGCCGCCGTCCGGGAGGCCCTGCTCCGAGGCGTCGCCGCCGTGGCGGCTCATGGCGAGCTGGGCAAAGGTGAGCCCCAGGGCCCCCGCGCCGGAACTGTCCCCACCCTGGTTGTCCGGGGCCCTGGGCTGGAGCCCCGGCATGGGCGTGGGGCGCCCCATCGCCGAGGGTGTCCTGCGCACCTGCACCACCACCGTGCGGGGATCCCTCGGGCCCTTGGAGGCCAGCACCTGCGTGGACAGGGTGATGGTCCCGGAGGCCCCGAGGAGCTCCCGGGCCACGAAGATGAGCCCCGCCAGCGTGGCCTCCACGGTGGAGCGGTCCATGAGGGCCCAGCCGTCCTGGTCGTCGCTCTCGTGGGTGAGGAGCACGCCGGAGGGCATCTGGGGCTTCAGGGCCGCCACCAGGCCCGCCACCAGCGTGCGCATCTCCGCGGGGTTGAGCTCCCCGGCGGTGCCCCCCAGCACCGCGAGCTGCCGGGTGAGCGACGCCGCGCGGCGCAGGGCGTCCAGGGCGTCGTCCAGGGCCACCCGGGCGCTCAGGGGCTCGGCCAGGTGCCGGGCGCTCTCCGCCGCGGACATGGCCGCCTGGAGCACGTTGCTCAGCGTGTGGGCGATGCCCGCCCCTACCCGCGCCGTGGCGTCCTCCGTGGGCGTCGGGGACGACCGGCGCTGAAACCGATCGAGGCACAGGCTCCAGAGCGGCAGCTCCGCGTGGAGGTCCCGCGCCAGGAGCTCCACCGGCGGAGCCTCGCCCTCGAAGGCAAGCGCCACCAGCCCCACGTGGGTGTCCCCCGTGCGCAGCGGCAGCGCCCGCAGGTGCATCTTGCCCCGCCAGGCCCCCGGCGCCACCGAGGCCGACACCTCCGCCGGGAGATCCTTCACTCCGAGCTCCTCGGGCCTGCGGTACACGTTCGGGCTCTTCACCGAGCGGTAGCGCCCGTCCTCCTGGAAGGTCCACAGCTCGACCTCGTCAGCGCCCGTGCGCGCCCGCGCCACCGCGGACAGCACCTGCCCGAGCTCCTCAGGGGTCTTGCAGCATGCCAGCCTCTCCAGGTCCACGGTCGTGCTTGAACTCCAGGTGTCTTATTGAATGATGGTCCGTTTCAGGAATGTCTAACGGCGACTGTGTGAGGTTTCCACAGGTGCGCAATAAAGTCCGTACAATCCTTCGGTCTCCCCGGAAAATACAATGGTACCTACCGCAACCGTCACGGTCGAGCTTCGAAAACCCCTGGAGCGCGCCCTCGCCCAGGGGCACCCATGGCTCTGGCGCGAGGCCCTCGGTCCCTTCACCGCCGAGCCCGGCGCCGTGGTCACCGTGCAGAGCCGCGACCGTCGCTTCGTCGCCAGGGGCCTCGCGGAGGGCTCCGGTACCCTCGCCGTGCGCGTGTTCACCGTCCGTGATGAAGCCCTGGACCGCCCCTGGCTCGACGCTCGACTCTCTCAGGCCCTCCAGCTCCGAAAGCGACTCACCCCACCGGACACCACCGCCTGGAGGCTCCTCCACGGCGAGGGTGACCGCCTCCCAGGGGTCGTGTGCGATGTGTACGGCAATGTAGGCGTGCTCTCCCTCGATGGGGATGGTGCGAGGGCGTGGGAGGGCGTCTGGGCGGAGGCGCTGGAGCCAGTGCTCCGGGGGTTGGGGGTAGGGGCGCTCCTCGGGCGCGAGGGCCGAGGGGCCGAGCGGCGCACCACGGCGCTCTGGGGCTCTCTCCCGGAGGGGGAGGTGCGGGTGCTGGAGCACGGGATGACGCTCCTCGGGGACCTGCTCCAGGGGCAGAAGACGGGGCTCTTCCTCGATCAGCGGGAGTCCCGTCGGAGGGTGAGGGCGCTCTCCTCGGGGCTCCGGGTGCTGAACCTCTACGGGTACACGGGGGGCTTCTCCGTGGCGGCGGGCCTCGGGGGCGCTCTCGATGTCACCACGGTGGACTCGGCCCCCGCGGCGCTCGCGCTGGCCACACGGACCTGGGCGGCCAACGGCCTGGACCCTTCGAGGCACCACGCCGCGGCAGAGGATGTGCCGGCCTTCCTCGCGGAGGCTCGTCGCCGCGGGGCGCGCTGGGACCTGGTGATCGCCGACCCGCCGAGCTTTGCGCCCCGGGAGTCCGCGGTCGAGGGGGCCCTCAAGAGCTACCGCGCGCTCCACGCGGCGTGCCTGGCGGTGCTCTCGCCCGAGGGGCTGTACCTGGCGGGGTCGTGCTCGAGCCACGTGGGACTCGCGGCCTTTCGGGGCACCCTGGCGGACGGCGCGGAGAAGGCCCGCCGCGCGCTCCAGGTGCTGGACACGTGGGGGGCGCCCGCGGACCACCCGTGCCTCCCGGCCTTCCCCGAGGGCGAGTACCTGAAGAACGTGCTCTGCCGTAGGGTGGAGTAAGCTCCGTCACGCACGTGGATCAACCGCTCCTCCGGGTCCCGCCTCCCGCAATCGTGACGGCCCTGCGCGGCGCCGAGCGCTCGCCTCCGCGGGACCTCGGGAGCTTCATGAGGCTCCGCACGCTGCTCGCGCGGCACCCGTCGGTGTGCGCGGGCCGGGAGGCCGTGCTGGCGCAGGAGCCGGGGCTCTCGGCGCGCTTCTTCGCCCGGGTGCTGCCGTCGATCCTGCACCACGCCGGGGCCCTCGGGTACGCCCACCTCCCGGCGCTCCTGCTCACGGGCCGGAGCGCGGGCGCGGCCATCCCCCGAGGCACCGCCGCGTCGGTGATCGCCCACATGGTCCTGGGGTCCCTGCCCGCTCCCCACCACGGCGAGGAGAGCTTCCCCCACACGAGCTTCGATCGCCTCCTGGCCTCCCGCGCCCCGCAGGAGCAGGCCAAGCTGCGCTGCGTGCTGCACTACTTCGACCGCATCGCCGAGGGACCTCCGCGGGGCACGCTGCGGGTCGTGCGCCGCGTGGAGCCCGCGCGCACGGCGGAGGACTGGGCGAGGGAAGAGGCTCCCCTCGGGCCCCTCACGGAGGTGCCGAGCGGTGGCATCGAGGACGCCGACGGGTGCCTCCAGGTGGACTTCGCCAACCGATACCTCGGTGGGGGCGTGCTCTCCGGCGGCTGCGTCCAGGAGGAGATCCGCTTCGCGGTGAGCCCGGAGCTCCTCGCGGCGCTGCCCCTGTGCCCAGCCCTGGGCCCCGACGAGGCCCTGGTGCTCCACGGCGCCGAGCGCTTCGCGGCGTTCAAGGGTTATGCCTTCACGCTGGCCTTCGCGGGGGACCACCGGGACCCCTCGGCCCGGGACCCCGACGGCACCCCGAAGGTGTCCCTGGTGGCCATGGACGCCCTGGATTTCCGGCGCCACATCGATCGCTCCGCGCAGTTCCAGGGTTCCCTCTTCCTGCGGGAGCTCCACAAGGCCCGGGTGGGCTTCTCCCGCGCGCACGGGGAGGGCGCACCCCACACCGTGGCCACGGGTCACTGGGGCTGCGGGGTCTTCGCGGGGCACCCGCAGTTGAAGGCACTCCTCCAGTGGCTGGCGGCGTCCAGCGCGGGCGCCGGGGTGCGGTACCACACCTACGGCGACGCCCGCTGCGGCGACCTGGAGGGCTTCTGCGCGCGCGCCGCGGCGCGGTTTGGCACCGTGGGGGCGCTCTTCACGCGCTACCAGGACGTGCTCGCCCGGGGCCTCCCGCCCGGCGATGGGTGGCGCGAACCCTGGCTCTTCCCGGCCCTCCTGGAGGGCGCTTGACCTCGTCGGGGGCCGGGCGGTCCCGCTGGGTGTACGCCCTGGGGGCCGCAGCCGTCGCCGCGGTGGTGTGGGCCGCGGTGCGCCTGCGCGAAGCGCCCCCGAGCCCGCCGCCGAGCACCCCGGTGACGCCGGAAGACCGCGCCAGGGAGCGCGCCCGGGAGCGCGCCCGCGGGGCGCTCCAGGGCGTGGCCAACCGCTCCCACGCGCTGATGCCTCCGGGCTTCGAGGCCCTCTGGCTCGCGATGCCCGTCGAAGACCTCCGGAGGTTGCGCCCCCGGGCCTCGCCCGCCCAGGGGATGGACACCCACCTGGAAGAGACCACCGAGGAGGGCGCCCGGGTGGTGTACCTCACGACGCCTCCAGGGATCGTCACGCAGGTGCAGTTCCTCTCCAGGCTCACCTCGACGGAGGAGCTCCTGCCGCACTTCCAGGCCCTGCGCGCGCGCTACGGAGAGCCTACGGGCTTCTGGGACTGCCCCGAGGCCCCGGACCGCTCGCCCGTGCGGCGCATCACCTGGCGCCGCGAGCACGCCAGCGTGATGGAGGCGATCCTCGTGTACGCCGGGAGGGTGAGCGTCACCCTGGTGGTGGCCGCCACGGGGGATGTGGCCTCGGCGCTCGCCCGGAGCCAGTGCAGGCCCGTCACCCGCCAGAGCCTCGACGCCTGGCCCGTCGCCCAGGAGCTGCGCGGGCGACAGACCCCGCTCACTCCGACCATGCGGTGAAATCCACGTCCAGGGCGTCCCCCGCGAGCGCCGAGGCCAGGGCCTGGAGGCCCGCGCTCCCCGGGGCGTCGAAGAGCAGCGTCTCCAGGGCCCCGCCGTAGAGCGCCCGGGCCAGGGCCTGGTGCCGCGCCTCCTGGGCCCGGTACCACGCCTCCCAGAGCTCGAAGCGCTCCGCCGAGGTGTCCCCCGCCCCGAGGGCCTTCTCCACCGCCAGGGCAGCCCTGCGTGCCCCCTCCAGGGCCCCGAGGAGCCCCAACGGGGGAAATGGGTCCACGGAGCCCCCGGCGTCGCCCAGGAGCAGGAACCCGTCGCCCGCGCGGCGCTCGCACCGGTACGACAGCCCCGCGATGGCCTGCACCGGCGTGAGCCTCCGGGCCGGAGCCAGGACCTCCTTCGCCGCCGGGGCGTCCTCCAGCGTGCGCTGAAAGAAGGGCTCCAGCGCCTCGCCCTTGCGCCGGGCGCGCACCCACGCCTCGCTGCACACCGCCCCCAGCGACGACACCTCCCCGGGCAGGGGCAGGTGCCAGAGCCACCCGTGAGGGAACAACAACACCTCCAGGAAGGCGCCGATGTGGTCTGTTCGCCTACGTGCACCTACAAAGTGCGCAAAGAGCGCCGTGGCGTCGAGGCCCGGGATGGGTTGCCTCCCCGCCACCCGGGCGCCGAGGAGGGTGTCCCGACCCGTGGCGTCGAGGATGACCTGGGCCAGGAAGCCCACCCGGGCGCCGTCGGGGGTGCGGGCGCGGACACCCCGGGCGTGGCCGTCTTCGAAGAGCACGTCCTCCGCGGTGCAGGGGGCGCGCACGTCCACCCCGAGGGCCCTGGCGCGCTCCAGGAGGAGCGCGTCAAAGGCTCCCCGGGGGACGTGCCACCCCCGGGGGTGCGAGCCCCGCAGGCCGAGGCTCCACGGGACCGCGCGCTGGCGTCCGGTGCGGCAGCAGGTGAAGTGCAGCCCCACCGCGCAGGTGAAGCGCCGGTCCACGCTCTCCGCCAGGCCGAGGGCGTCGAGCACGGGCAGGGCCCTGGGGCTCAGGGCCTCGCCGACGTGGAACCGTGGGAAGGCCTCGCGCTCCAGGAGGACGCACCGCGCGCCCGCACGGGCCAGGAGCGCCGCGGCCACGGAGCCCGCGGGGCCGCCGCCCAGGACGCACACATCGTAGGGCTCGACGTCCACGGCTAGCGCAGCACCGCGGGGCCGGGCGAGGGGCGGTCCTGGGCGGTGCCGTCCCCGAGCTGGCCCTGGCCGTTGGCGCCCCAGCACTGCACCCCGGCGGCGGAGCGCGCGCAGGTGAAGTTCTCCCCGAGGCACAGGTCCGTGGCGCGGGCGACGCCCTGGACGGCCACCGGCGCCGAGCGCGTCTGCGTGGTGCCGTCGCCCAGGGCGCCCTGGTCGTTGACGCCCCAGCACGCGACCGCCCCCCCCGCGCGAAGCGCGCACGTGTGGAAGGGACCGGCCCGGACGCTCACCGCGTCGGTGAGGCCCAGGACCTGCGAGGCAGCGGTGCGCAGGAGCGTGGTGCCGTCGCCGCCCTGGCCCGCGTCGTTGCGGCCCCAGCACCAGACCCTTCCGTCCTCGCGCACGGCGCAGGTGCGCCAGGCGCCCGCCGAGAGGGACACCACCCGGTCCATGCGCGCCACCGCCGTGGGCGTGTACAGCTCCCCGAGGAGGTCGTTGCCGAGCTGCCCGAAGGTCCCGCTGCCCCAGCACCGGAGCGTTCCCTCCCGGAGCCTCGCGCAGGTGTGCTCGTCCCCCGCGGAGAGCTCCACCACGTCGCCGAGGCCGGGCACCTCCACCGGGGTCACCCGGTCGGTCACGCTCCCGTCGCCGAGCTGGCCATGCTGGTTGGCGCCCCAGCATGTCACCGTGCCCTGGGCCCTGCGCGCGCAGGTGTGGCCCTCGCCGGCCACGAGCTGCGCGATCCCCCCGAGGCCCGCCACCGCGGTGGGCGTCGAGCGGCTCTGGAGCCCGCCCTCGCCGAGCTGGCCGCTGGTGCCGAGGCCCCAGCACCGGGCGGTGCCATCGGAGAGCCTCGCGCAGGCGTGGTAGGCGCCAGAGACCACCTCCACGGCGCCCGCGAGCCCCGCCACCGGGGCGGGCGTCCCGCGCGGCTGCACGGTGCCGTCCCCGAGGGCCCCGAAGGCGCTGTAACCCCAGCACTGGACGCTCCCTCCGGGCCCGAGGGCGCATGCGTGGGTCCAGCCTACGCCCAGCGTGCTCGGCGCGGCGGGGGCGCCCGGGGCGGGCCTCCGGGGCCTCCGGGGCCTCCGAGGTCGATCGTCCTCGGAGGCCAGGAAGGCCACGGTGCCAATGGCCACGCCCAGCATCGCCACGCCGACCACCACGGCCCAGAGGCCCCGGTGACCCTTCGGCGTGGGCGTCGGCGCCGAGGCGCGCCCTCCCGAGGGCCCCGCGGCGCCGTAGAGCGCCAGGTTCGGCGGCACGGGCTGCCCCGGCGCCCAGGCCACCGTGCGCGACGCGGCGGGCGTCGGCGCCGCCAGCACCGTCGGCGGGTTCGGGACCGCCGAGGGCGGCGGCGCCCCGGGCCCCGTGGGCGGGAGCGCCAGGGCACCGGGCGGCGCGGCTGCAAAGGCCGCGGGGGCCACCACCTCGGACATCCGGGGCGCGGGCGTGGGCCCCGCGGGACCCCACACCGCGGGGAGCGCCCCGGCCGGGGTGGGGTGCACCTCGCGCGGCGCCTGGGCGCTCCCCTGCACGGGCGTGCGGCCCGTGCCAAAGACCTCCGGGGGCTTTGCCTTCACGCTCTTTTCGGCCGCGGAGAGCACCGCCTCCAGGGCCGCCAGGGCCGCCCCGGCGTCGCCGAAGCGCTGCGCGGGGGTGCGCTCCGTGCAGCGCGCGAACCAGCCGTCGAAGCCCGCCGGGAGCGTCACCCCGCAGGGCTCCGCCCGGGTCGATGGCGCGGGCATCGGCTCGGCGAGCAGCTCCCGGAGCATGGCCTCCATGGAAGCGCCCTTCTGGTTGCCCGCGTTCCAGTACGAGCGCGCCGTGAGCGTGGTGTACGCCACGAGCCCGTAGGCCCAGACATCACACGCCGGGCTCAGGGCGCCCTGGACGGCCTGCTCCGGCGCCATCCACAGGGGCGAGCCGAGGGCGCTGGTGGTCCCGAGGGAGGCCTCCTCCAGCACCCGGGAGATGCCAAAATCCAGGAGCTTGACCACCCAGGCCGCGCCCCCCCGGCGGGGGTTGGCCAGGAAGATGTTCTCGGGCTTCACGTCCCGGTGCACGAGCCCCACCTTGTGCGCCGCCGAGAGCGCGTGGCCGAGCTGCCGCAGCACCGTGGAGGCCTCCTCCAGCGGGAGCTTGCCGCCCAGGTCCAGCGTGGCCCGCAGGTCCCGGCCCTTCAAGAGCTCCATCACGATCCACGGGGTCCCCGAGGCGTCGTCCACGCCCGCGGAGATCACCTGGACCACGTGGTCGCTCTCGATCCTCCCGCTGGCCCGAGCCTCCTGGAGAAACCGCTGCCGCGAGCGGGGGTCCGCCGCCAGGCGCGCATGCATCACCTTGAGCGCCCGCTCGGCCCCCGTCGAGAGCTGCTCCACCACGTAGAGCGCCCCCATGCCCCCCACGGCCAGGGGGCACAGCACCCGGAAGTCCTGCGCGATGATCGTTCCGGCAGGGAGCTGTCTCGCCGAGGCCACGGGCCCACGATCCTAGCACCGGCCCGGCCCCCACCGCGAAGGCGCTGGACAGAATATGTCAATCATGGCCTTGAAGCATGGAAAACAAAGGCTATGTTGTCACTCGTCCACCCCCTCTGGAGGCCGCCGATGAAGCAACCCGACAACGACCCCTGGGCATTTCGTCCCGGCCTCGTGGACTGGGAGGTGCTGGCGGACCAGGCCTGGCCGTGGGAGCCCGAGGAGGCGCCGGAGCCGATCCCTCCGGGGCCTTTGACGCCCGACGAAGATTGAGTGAAAACGGGGCCATGCTGAGCCCCACCCCGGAACAACTCAAGCTCTTGAAGGGCTTCGAGCGGGCGGCCTTCGGGATCGCGGACGCGGTGAACCGTCGGCCCTCGCTCAAGCGCGTGGCGCAGTCCTTCCTCAAGGTGCTCGCCCAGAGCTGGATCCACCAGTGTACGAAGAACCTCCTGCGCCTCCAGGGGTTGGAGCACCTGGCGGCGCTCACGCCCGACCGGGGGGTCTTCGTGGTGTGCAACCACCGGAGCTTCTTTGACCTGTACCTCATGTCCACGGTGCTGTTCCGGAAGACCTCCTGGGTGCGCAAGCTCTTCTTCCCGGTGCGCAGCACGTTCTTCTACGAGGGCCCCCTGGGGGTGGTGGTCAACGGCGTGATGGCCGCCTGGAGCATGTACCCGCCGGTGCTCCGGGACCGCGCGCGCAAGGCCTTCAACGAGTACACCGTGGGCTGCACCGCGGACCTCCTCCAGGAGGCCGGCACGGTGGTGGGCTACCACCCCGAGGGCACCCGCAAGCGCGTGGGGGACCCCTACGAGCTCCTCCCGGCGGCCCTCGGCACCGGGGAGATCATCCACCGGGCGAGGCCCATCGTGCTGCCGGTGTTCACCCTCGGGATGACCAACGACATCCGTCGGCAGATCGCGGGGAACTTCACCCGCAAGGGGGACCCCATCACCCTGCGCTTCGGCGCGCCGCTGGAGCTCGGCCACCTCACGGCGCAGCCCGCCAGCCCCGAGGTGTACCGCCAGCTCGCCGACGCCGTGCGGGAGGCCCTCATGGCCCTGGGCCGCGAAGACCGCGCCTGGCGCATCGCCCAGGGCCTGCCGGACCTCCACGTCCCGGCGCTGGTCCCGCCCGCGGTGGGGCCCCCGAGGGAGCTGGAGACCGAGACCGTGCGCCGCCCGTCGCTTTGAGCCTTGCGCGGGGGAGGCGCGGTGCTATCCCTGCCGCGGGGCCGCAGTACACCTGCAGGGTTACTTCCATTCAGCCGCAAGACTGAAACCAACGATCCCTCAGGGACCCTCCTCGGCCTCGCTCCGCTCACACACTCCCCTACCTCTCCCTACAGCTCCGCAGGGCCCGCGCAAGGCGGGTCTCTCCTCACCGGAGGTACAGTCCCATGGCACGTCTCGGCATGACCCGCAGCCCGATGCTCGACGCCCACAAGGCCCGCGAGGTGGCGCACGCCCACGTCCCGGGGGTGGCCTTCGAGGTGGACGACCCTGGCGTGAAGCTCGTTCATATGCTGGGCGGGGGCTTCTGGAACGAGCCTCGGTACTACGACCCGAACCGCTCCGAGGCGGACGCGCAGCGCGAGCTCCGCAAGACCGGCGCGGTGCGCTCGGCGCCGCCCGACGACAAGGGCGCCAAGGACGGCACCGGGGTGACGGCGCAGGCGCGGGAGCTTTTGGAGACCGCCCACGCGGTGGCCCGGGGGCCCACGCCCCGGGACCTCCTGGTGGTGGCGCTGTGGGCGCGCACGGAGCTCCACCTCCGGACGACGCCGCAGGTGCTGCTGGCGGTGGCGGCGCAGGAGCCGGCCACCAAGGGCTTCGTGCGCGGGTACACCCCGCGGGTGGTGCAGCGCGCGGACGAGCTGCGGCAGGTGTTCGCGGCGTACCTGTCGCTCTTCGCGGGAGGCATCGGCGCGAACAAGCGCGGGCAGAAGCTCCCCAACGCGCTCAAGCGGGGCCTGGCGGACGCCTTTGGGCGCTTCTCCGAGGCGCAGCTCATGAAGTACGACTCGGACGTGCGCCCCACGTTCCGGGACGTGCTCCGTATGATTGACCGCGGGACCGACCGCGGGCTCCCGAAGCCCGTGTACCGCTACCTGGTGACCGGCGAGGTCACGGACCCGGACGCCACGCCGGTGATCGCCGCGCGCAAGCGCCTGGCGCAGAAGGCCACCTTCGACGACGAGGCCCGCGCGCTGGCCAAGGCATCGCTGGCCACCTGGGAGGTGCTCCTGTCGCAGTTCGGCCCCTCCCGGGAGCTGTGGTCCTGGCTGGTCGAGAGCGACCTGGTGGGCTACATGGCGCTCCTGCGCAACCTCCGGAACCTGGAGCAGGCGGGCGTGGGGCCCGAGGTCTGGGCGAAGGTCCACCGGGTGCTCACGGGCCGCGGGGACCACAAGCAGCTCCCGTTCCGCTTCGTGGCGGCGCGGGCGGAGGTCACCTCGGCGCCCGCCCGGGCGGCCATCGACGCCGCGCTGGACAAGCTGGTGGAGAACGTCCCGGAGCTCCCGGGGCGCACCTTCGCCATTGTCGACAACTCGGGCTCGGCGCTCGGGGCGCCCATCTCCGCCAAGAGCAAGCTGCGCGTCTCGGACGCGGGCAACACGCTCCTGGCGGTGCTGGCGAAGCGCCTCGGGGACCGCGCGGTCATCGGCGTCTTCGGCGACCGGTTCACGCGCGTGCCCTTCACCGCCGAGGACCGCACCATGGCCATCAAGGACCGCGTGGAGGCCTACGCCCAGGGCAAGGACAAGAACGCACGGTACCTCGGGGTCCAGGGCCGCCACGGCGGCGAGGGCGTCGGCGGCAGCACGGAGACGGGCCTGTGGTGGGCCCTGGATGACATCACCCAGCGGGGCGAGCGCTTCGACCGCGTGGTGCTCCTCTCGGACCTGTGCTGCTACACCCAGGGGGACACCAACTGCGGCGTGAAGATGTCGCAGTGGTTCTCCAAGGACTGCTCCGTCGCGGGAATGCTCGCGCGCTACCGCGCCAGAGTGAACCACGACGTGGCCGTGCACTCGGTGAACCTCTCGGGCTACGGCCAGAGCCAGGCGGACCCGAAGGACCGCCGCACGCAGCTCCTGTCGGGTTGGAGCGAGACGCTCATCTCCCGCATGAGGGCCTTCGAGGGCCATGACACCTCCCTCGACGCGAACGACGGCGAGGGCGCCGCCGCGCGGCTCGCCACGGTGCCCACCCTGGAGCAGCTCCGCGCGCTCTACGGGTGAGCCCTTGACACCGGGTTTCGCCCGGTGCCCACACTCCCACGAGCATGCGGCCCCTCGCGCGCGCTCGTGGGGTGTGGGCGCTCCTCTCGGCCTGCGCCTCGAACCCCGCCCCGGCGCCCGACGGCGCCCGGAGGGACACCTCCGTCGACGCTGTTGCCCTCGACGCAGCGGACAAGCCCGAGGCGCCCTCTCCACCCATGGACACGCTCCCGCCCTCGGACAGTTCCCCGCCCGATCGTACCTTCCCTGACAGCACCCTACCTGACACCACACTCGCCGACAGCGCTGGGATGGACGCTCCGTCCCTGGACCGCGAGGACGGCGCGGGCGCCACGGATGTCCCTCGGGAGCCCGCCGCGGTGTGCTTGCCCGTGTGTGTGGGGGGGCGTCGGTGCGAGGGCGGGCGCTGCGTCAACGCCTGGGCGCCGATGGCCGGGGCCGGCGCTCCGGCGCCGCGGTCCCACGCGGCGGTGGCGTGGACGGGGCGGGAGCTCTTTGTGTGGGGTGGGCAGAACGTGCTGGAGCTCCTGCACGACGGGGCCCTCTACGACCCCGTGGCCAACCGATGGAGGCCCGTGGCGCGGGTGGGGGCGCCGTCCGCGAGGTTCCGCGCGGTGGCCGCGTGGACGGGCTCCGAGGTGCTGGTCTGGGGCGGGAGGAACCTCTCGGAGCCGCTCCAGGACGGCGCCCGCTACGACCCGGTGACGGACCGTTGGAGGCCCGCGTCCGCGGTGGGGGCGCCCGCGCCGCGGACAAACGGCGTGGGGCTCTGGAGCGGGACCGAGCTCTACGTCTGGGGCGGCCTCGGGGCGGAGCTGGAGGCCACCGGTGGGCGCTACGACCCGGTGACGGACCGCTGGAGGGCGCTTGCCACGACCGGCGCCCCGAGCGCCAGGACGCAGTGCGTGGGGGCGTGGACGGGCACCGAGCTGCTCGTCTGGGGCGGCTCCACGGGTGACGGTCTGGTGCGCGACGGGGGGCGCTACGACCCGGTGATGGACCGCTGGAGGGCCCTCTCCACGGAGGGCGCCCCGGCGCCCCGGAGCGCGGCATCCGTGGGCTGGAGCGGGACCGAGCTCCTGGTGTGGGGAGGGTACACGTCCTCCGCGGACCAGTTCCGGGACGGGGGGCGCTACGATCCCCGCACCGATCGCTGGAGGCCGCTGGCCCTGGAGGGGGCGCCGTCGGCCCGGGGGGACGCCCCGGCGGTGTTCACGGGCCGGGCGCTCTTCGTGTGGGGGGGGCTCTCCAGCGACCGGTCGACGCGCCCGGCCACGGTGGTCCGTCACGACACCGGCGGGCTCTACGACCCGGTGATGGACCGCTGGGAGCCCACGGAGCCCCTGGGCGCGCCGTCGCCACGGAACGAGCACGCCCTGGCCTGGACGGGCTCCGAGGCGCTGGTCTGGGGCGGGGCGGGCACGCTCATGCGCCTCGCCTCCGGGGCGCGCTTCCAACCCTGAGAGGGTGTTCCAGCCCGAGGGAGAAGTGCGGTACCGTGGCCGGGAAGGAGCGCTTCAACATGCGACACTGGCTTGGACCGTGGGTGCTCGTGGGCCTCGGGCTCGCCGCCTGCGACGACGCGTCGAGCGTCATCGGCGGCATGAGGGACTCGGGCGGCGGGGACACCGCCTCGGAGGCCGCCTCGGACCTCGGGACGGACACCACCGCGCCGATGGACACCACACCGCCCGACACGACCGTACAGGACACCACACCGCCCGACACGGCCGTACAGGACACCACACCCATGGACACCAGCGGGTGCCGCGCGGACATGGACTGCATGGGCAACCCCGCGGGGGGCGTCTGTGACACGGCCATGGGCCGCTGCGTGGGGTGCCTCGCGGAGCGGGACACCTGCCCGGCGAGCCAGCACTGCGACGCGATGACCCGCGCCTGCGTGGCGGGCTGCCGCGCCGACGAGGGCTGCCGCGAGGGCGACGGCGGGGTGGTGCTGGACGCCGGGGGGCCCCGGCGGGACCGCTGCGACACCATGGCCCACGCCTGTGTGGAGTGCGCGAGGGACGAGCACTGCGCGCCGGGGTTCCTGTGCGTGGGGAACGTGTGCACCGTGGGCTGCAACCCCGCGCGGCCCTGCCCGTCGGGGCAGACGTGCTGCGCGGGAGCGTGCGTGGACCCGCTGACCAACACCGCCCACTGCGGGGTGTGCGACACGCGCTGCATGGTCACCAACGGCGTGGCCGCGTGCATGAACGGGGCGTGCGCCGTGGGGTCCTGCACGCCGCCCTTCGGGGACTGCGACATGATGGCCGCCAACGGGTGCGAGACCAACACCACCACGGCGGTGGCGCACTGCGGGCGCTGCGGCAACCGGTGCCCGGCGCGGGCCAACGCCGCGGCCACCTGCGCGGGCGGGGCCTGCGGGTTCACCTGCAACGCGGGCTTCGCGGACTGCAACGGCAGCGCGGACGACGGCTGCGAGGTCAACCTCACGGAGGACCCCACGCACTGCGGGAGCTGCTCGACGCTGTGCAACCCGCCGAGCGGCACCGCGGGGTGCGCGATGGGGCGCTGCACCGTGCGGAGCTGCGCCGAGGGCTTCGCGGACTGTGACATGAACGCCACCAACGGCTGCGAGGTGGCCACGGGGTCGAGCTCGTCGCACTGCGGGCGCTGCGGGAACGCCTGCCCGGCGCGGCCCAACGCGTTCCCCGGGTGCGTCCTGGGGTCCTGCGTGATCTCCTGCGTGGCGGGCTTCGCGGACTGCGACGGCGACGCCATGAACGGCTGCGAGGTGGACACGCGCACGGACCCGGCGCACTGCGCGGCGTGCAACCGCGCGTGCGCCGTGCCCCGCGCCACGGCGGCGTGCGCGGGCTCGCGGTGCACCGTGGGGAGGTGCGACCCGGGCTTCGCGGACTGCAACACCATGGCCGCGGACGGCTGCGAGGTGAACACCCTGGTGGACGAGAATCACTGCGGGCGGTGCGGGAACGCCTGCGTGACGCCGGGCGGCACGCCCGTGTGCCGCGCGGGCACCTGCGGGATCTCCGCCTGCGCCGCGGGCCGCGAGGACTGCGACCGCATGGCCTCCAACGGCTGCGAGACGGACACCCAGGGCGACGCGTCCAACTGCGGCGGCTGCGGGTCGGCGTGCGCGCTCCCCAGGGCCACCGCGGTGTGCAGCATGGGCCGCTGCGCCATCGGGCGCTGCGATGTGGGCTTCGGGGACTGCAACCTGATGGCCGCGGACGGCTGCGAGGCGGACCTGAACACCGAGGCCGCCCACTGCGGCGGCTGCGGGATGCGCTGCGCCATCGCGAACGGCGCGCCGGCTTGCATGGCCGGGCGCTGCACCGTGGCGTCGTGCAACGCGGGCTTCAGCGACTGCAACATGGCCCCCGGGGACGGCTGCGAGGTGAACCTGAACACCGACGGGGCCCACTGCGGCGCCTGCGGGCGGTCCTGCGCGGCGGGCCTCACCTGCCAGGCGGGGGTGTGCACGCGCTTCCCGTCCACCGGCGCCGAGGGGGCCTTCAACCCCACCGGGAGCGTCACCCTCACGCCGGGGGTGCACAACTTCACCACCATCAACATCCCGTCGGGCGTGACCGTGCGCGTGTCGGGCAACGGCGTCCTGGACCTGCGGGCCATCGGGGACGTGACCATCGCCGGGCGCGTGGACGTCTCCGGCGGCAACGGCGGCAACGGCGCCAACTGCGTCTGCGGCGTCGGCGGCCAGGTCGGCACCGCCGTCGCGGGCCCCTCCGGGGGCTCCGGGTCGGCCTGCGCCGGCGGCGGCGGCGGCCTCGGGAGCGCCGGCGGGGCCGGGGGCACCAT
>JACRDB010000099.1 GCA_016218725.1 Deltaproteobacteria bacterium | reverse complement strand
CGTCGGCGCCAGGGCGGCCGCAGCCGCTGTCCGTGCAGCCGGTGCCCGCGCCGCCCGCGCCGCCGATGGCAGCGACGGTGCCTGCGCCGGTCCCGTTGCCGTCCCCGCCGCGCGCGCCGCTGCGGTTGCCGTTGCCGCCGCTGCCTCCAGCGCCCCCGGCCACGCCACACGGGGACGCCCCCGCGCCCCCGCCGCCGTTGCCGCCGCCGTTGCCCCCCATGGCCCCGTCGGCGCCCATGGTGCCGTCGCGCCCGTCCGTGCCCGGGGCGCCGGCGCCCGCGGTCACCCGGACCCCCCGGAGGGTGAGCATCGCCGACGAGTTGAGCGCCCGCACCCCGTAGGAGCTCTCGCCGGGCATCATGGCGTCCGCGGACTGCACCTCCAGGAGCTGCAGCTCCACCGGCGCCATCAAGCGCTGGGCCAGCACCGCCGTGGTCCCGCCCTCGATGACGGAGCTGTTGCCCATCGCCCGGCGCCAGCCCATGGTGTCGTCGTAGCCGCCGTAGAGGCTCACGCCGCCCACCAGCTCCACGCTCTCGGCGTAGGTCCCCGCGGCCACGTACACCGACCGCACCGGCGAGGCCATCGCCGCCGTCGCGATCGCCGCCTGGAGCGTGCGCTTGGGGCTCATCATCGTGCCGGGGTTCATGTCATTGCCCCGCGGCGACACGAAGATCGCCCGCGCCGCGTCGCCGTCGATCCCGTCGCAGTTGGTGTCCCGGAACTCGGTGTCCGGCGCGTCCGCGTCCGTGGTGTGGCACTCGCACCCGTTGGCGGCCATGCGGTCCAGGTCCACGTACTCCGGCTCGCAGGCGCTCTGGCACATCCCCATGGCGCAGGTGGTCACCTGGTGGGGCCCCGCGGAGCACCGGTTCATGCACCGCCCGCAGTGCATCGGGTCCGTCATGTAGTTCGGCCCCGTGTGCGTACACCCCGGCGAGGTGCCCATGACCATGCACACGTCCATGGTGCACATGTCCATGTCATCACAGTTGAAGGGCGCGCTGCGGACGCACACCCTCCGCGCCCCGGAGCAGCTCCAGGTGCCCGTGCACGGGTCCCCGCTGAGCCTCGCGCAGGTCTCGTCCCCGAGCTCGCACGGCAGCTCCCGCACGCAGCCGAGCGAGCCCCCGCAGAACTCACCCCCGGTGCAGCGCGCGTCGTTGGGCGTGTGCACGCAGCGCCCGCGCGCCGGGTCGCAGCGGTCGTCCGTGCAGGCCACCCGGTCGTCGCACAGCGACGGCCCGCCCACCACCTCGCAGTGCCCGAAGCGACAGCGCTGCGCGTTGGTGCACAGGTCCGGCGCCTGGCAGTCGTCGTCCCCGCGGCACGGAGGCCCCGACGGGACCATGTCCCCCGAGGCGTCCCCGGGAGAGTCCAGCACCGGGGCGCCGTCCTTGGCGTCCGAGGCCGCGTCCTCAAGGTCCGACGGCGTGTCCCCCGTGGCCCCGTCCTGGTCCGGGAACCCGTTGCCCGTCTGGCCGCTCGCACACCCCAGGGACAGGAACGCCCCTACGCCCAGCACCGCGAGAACAAAGCGCATGCCCCCTACGGTACACCCTCCCGGCCCCCGACGCCCCTACCACCGCCACGCCGGCGCCACGTCCAGGTGGATGTACCACACCCCCAGGGTGCTCCCCTCGGCCGCGGCACGCACCGCGTCCACCGGCCCCGCCCCGGGGAGCGTGCTCTCCTGCGCCAGCTCGGCGTTGCGCAGCTCCGCCGTGGTCGCCACCCGGAAATCTCCCGTGTTCAAGAGCCACGAGCGCCCAACCCCCACCCGAAACATCATCCCCCGCGATGGGCGTAGCTCCAGGTTGGCCCCCACCGACGCCCACTGCGTGCTCCCAGGCAACGCAGGCCGCCCAGGGATCAACTCTCCAGAGATGTAGGAGAAGTGGTTGGAGATCGCACCCTCCACGCCTAGCGCCCAACTCCTCCCACCCACGGGAGACAGAAGCACCGAGGCGTCCACCGCGGGACCAAAGGCCCCGCCGAAGCCTCCTCCCACGCTCACCCCCAGGTAGCGCCAGGGTCGAAGCTCCACGAAGGCCCCGGCCAGCCCTCGGGGGGAGCCCACCCCTACGGTGGCGCCTACGCTGAAGGTCCCGCGAAACCGGTCCCGCACCGCCCTCACCGGCGCCACCGTGGCGCTCGGCGCCGCCGGGGTGACCCTCGCCGGGGCCGCTGCCACGCTCCTGCGGGGCGCCCTCGGGGCCCTCCGGGGCTGGGCCTGAGCCACCACGGGCGCGAGCGTCAAAGCGAGCAGGAGCGAGAAGGTGCGCATGGTGAGCCTCCGGGTCGTCGTCCGTGGGACCCCAGCACGAACGGGGCCAACGAGCGCAGGTGCCTGTTCTTGGTGGCCGTCCTACGGCGAACCCTTCACGAAATCGCCCGGAGAGCGCCCCGATGGCTCACTCTGGCACGGCCCTCACCGTCCCCGACGGGCCTGCAACTCCTGCAGGATGGCCTTGACCTCGGCGAGCTGCACGCTGACGACGTGGTGGGCCTCCAGGGAGCGCCGATCCAGGCGGTCCGGGAGGGCGGCGTGGACGTCCGCGGAGAACGCGCTCCAGCGCCGCAGGATCGGGAGCAGGTCCGCGCGGCCGAGGCGCTGGCGAAGGGCCCTCACCGGGGCGGCCTGGGCGTGGTCCTTGAGCACCGGGTTGCGCTCGGCCAGGAGCACCAGGTCCCGCTCGGGCATCGCCTGGAGCTGCCGGGAGAGGCGCTGGAGGGAGCGCTCCCGGCGGCGCTGCAGCCACTCCCGGCAGAGCTCAAACACCGACGGCGCCGCCACGGTGGAGAGCGCCAGCGAGGCGACGACGATCCAGGCGGGTTCCATCACAAACACTTCCGTTGCGCCCCCCTCGCGGGGGATTCAACGGCGCGAAGCGCACGGCTCAGGCGCGCTTCTCAGCGTCCTTGGCGTCGCTGGCGGAGGGCAGGCGATCGCTGGTGTTGAGCTTGTCGTCGGAGCCCTCGCGCAGGCCCTTCTTGAAATTGGAGATCCCCTCACCGATTCCCCGCCCGAGCTCCGGGATCTTCCCGGCGCCAAAGATCAACACCACCAACACCAGGATGATGACCAGCTCCGTGGGACCCATTCCGAACATGGTGACCGCCTTCGGGGCGCGCTCTACGACCACAAGGCCACGGCGCCCTCCTCAGGGCTATAGCACCGCCCGGCGCCGCCGGACAGCCCCGAGCACCCCTTCGGCCAGCGCCCAGAGGCCAAACACCACCGCCAGGGCGGCACCGTGTGCGCCCCACCAGGGCCCCTGGAGCGCCACCGCCCGGAGGAGCAGCCGGTGCCCTCCCACCAGCGCCCCGAGGCCCGCCAGGAGCCCCAGGAGGAAGCGCCGACTCCGAGGGCCGCGGGTCCCTGCCTGCACGGCCGAGGCCAGGAGGGCCCCGACGGCCCCGAGGAGGGCTACGGCCCAGCGCAGCGCGTGCCTCCGGGCCACCGCGGGGTCCCGCACCCACACCGGCTCCAGGAGCTCACGGGTGACCATGGCCTCCACCCTCTCCGGGACGCCCGCGCGCACCGTGACGGCCCGGGCGGTGCCTCGGACGGTGCCCTCGGAGGAGCGCGCGAGCCACGCGACGCCACCCAGGCGGAGCTGCGCCGTGGGCGCTCCCTGCACCGCCACGGAGTCGGCCGCCAGCACCGCCCTCGGAGCGCCCTGGGGGGACCGCAGGACCACCCACCGGGGCCCCGGGAGGCCCTCGGGCGCCAGGATCGCGACCTCGTCCGTGAGGGCCATCGCGCCTCCGCGCTGGACGGTCCGGGTGAGGGCGCGCTGGGCGAGGGTGGCCAGTGTCCCCCGAAGGGAGCGGGCCAGGGCGGGCTCGCCCAGGACGGTCACCACCGACGCCGCCACGGCGAGCGCGAAGAAGCCCCGACGCCCGAGGGCCACCACCGCTGCGGGGTGCATGCCGCAGGCGGCCAGGGCGCGGAGGGTTCCGTCGCGATCCCAACGCCAGAGGGTGACCAGGGCGCTCGCGGTGGTTACGATGGGGATCAGGGCCAGGGTCGCGAGGCCCAGGGCCGCGGCGGCGAAGGCCCCGAGTTGCGTCAGGGATGGCTCCGCGGCGCCCAGGAGCCCGAGGAGCCTCACGGTCTGGGCGGCGAGCACCCAGGGGGCCAGCACCGCGACGAGGAGCCCTGCGGTGCCGAGGAGCGTTCGGGTGAAGTGCCGTCGGAGCACCGGGGCGTAGGTGAGGGTAGTACACTCCGGCGTCGCACATGGGACTCCCGGAGCTGTTCACCGTCTCGTCCGTGGTGGCCCTGGTGCTGGCCGAGGCGCGGGGTGTGGGGGTGTGGGCGACCAAGCCCCTGGCGTCCACGGGCTTCCTGTGGGTGGCGCTGGCCCGGGGGGCCCTGGGGAGCGCGTATGGGCGGTGGATCTTCGCGGCGCTGGTGCTGTCCTGGTGGGGGGACGTGCTGCTCCTCGGGCGCGGCAGGGGGGCCTTCCTGGCGGGGCTCGGGAGCTTCCTCCTGGCGCACCTGGCCTTCTCCGGGGCCTTCCTGGCGCGGGGGGTGAGCGCGGTGCCCGCGCTGGGCGCGCTGGCGGTGACGGGGCTCTTCTCCGTGGGGGTGGCCCGGTGGCTCCTGCCGCACGTGGACGCGAAGATGAAGCCCCCGGTGGTGGCCTACGTCACCTGCATCACGGCGATGGTGTCTTTGGCGGCGGGCGCGGCGTGGAGCGCCGGGGAGCCCGCCCTGGCGCTGGGCGCGGTGCTCTTTCTCCTCTCGGACCTGGCGGTGGCGCGCGATCGCTTCGTAGCGCCGGGCTTTGACAACCGCGCCTGGGGGCTGCCGCTGTACTACGCCGCGCAGGTGGTGCTCGCCCGCACGGTGTGACCGCCCGCGCCTGGGGGCTCACGCCTCCGCCGGCGTGGACCGTCCGCGGCGCACGCCGCGCAGCGCCAGCTCGCGCAGCGTGGCCTTCACCGCCGACGGGCGCAGGCCCGCGAAGGTCACCGCGGCGTCGGTCACCTGCCCCAGGGACAGCCGCTGGATGGAGAGCGCGGCGCGCCCTGCCTGCACGCCCTCCAGCCCCAGCTCCAGGGCCGAGAGCGCCACCGTGAGCTCCGTGTCGGCCACCGCCTGCGTGAGGTCGTGCACCAGGGTCCCTCGCACCTGGAGCTGCCCCAGGGCCGGGACCCCATCGGCGCCGAGGCGCAGCGTGCCGCCGCCCAGCTCCAGCGTGGACGCCCCGAGGAGGGCGCCCTCCAGGTTGTCGACCCGCAGGTCCACCCGGTGCAGGGCCACGCGCCGCTCGGCGTCGGGGTCCTTTTCGCTCCGGCGCACCATCAGCTTTGGCTGCGCCAGGGTCCGCAGGCGCACCCGGCGCTGCCTCGCGCGCTGGAGCCCCTCGGCGTCCAGGGGCCACCGGAGGAGCTCTCGCTTCACCACCACCGCGTCCAGCTCCAGGTAGAGCCCCCCGGCGTCGACCTCGAAGTCCAGGATGGCGTCCTCCAGGTGCGAGAGGCCATGCTCCAGGACCTTGAAGTCCAGGGCCCCGTCGGTGACGTCGAGGCACAAGCGGTGCGTCGCCACGCGGCGCTTCACCACCGGGAGCTTCACGTCCACCACCACCGCGGCGTCGATCTTGCCCGCCAGGTGGTCGAGGAACGGGAGGTCCCTGCCCAGCGTGCTCCCCACTCCCGGGCGGCGCTCCTCCGCGGGCTCACCCGCGCGCTCCCGCGGGCCCGCGAGCCCTTCGAGCGCCACGGTGAGCTCGCCCGCCTCCAGCGCGTCGAGGGCGAGGCCGTCGGCGCCGTAGCGCAGGCCCGTGAGCTTCACCGAGGGGGCGCTCAACCGTCGCTTGCCGTCGTCGTAGGTGACCCCGGTGAGCGCGACGCTGGCGGCCTCCACCGAGGCCCCGCCGTCGGCCCCGCGCGCGAGGCGCAGCGTCCTGAGCGCGGCCGTGTCGACGGTGACCGTGGACCCGCCGAAGGTGACGCTGAGCCCCTCGGCGCTTGCCTCCGCGAGGGCCGCGCCCACCGAGCCCCGCTCGGTGAAGGCCTCCACGGCGCGGGCGCGGAGCGCCGCGGCGGTGACGCGCGCCGCGGCGAGCGCGAGGGTGAGCGAGCGGGCCTCCAGGGTGTCGGCGGTGACGTCCCAGCGGTCGGCGTCGCGGTCATGGCGGGCGTGGACGACGGTCCCCTCCGCCGCGGCGGTGAGGTCCACGCCCCCGCGCAGGAGGCGCACGCTGGGGGCCACGACGCCAGCGCTGCGGGCCTCGCCGGTGACCCCGGGCTTGCGCCCTCCGCGGGCGAGGTCCAGGTCGAGGGTGGTGGTGTGGAGGTGCAAAGGGCCCGCCAGGTGGAGCGAGCCGCTCTCCATGGACAGGCTCAGCTCGGCGAGGACGTCGTCGGCCTCCACGGGGTCGAGGGCGATCTTCTCGGGGGAGGTCTCCAAGACGCCCCGCAAGCGCCGGGTGTCGAAGAGGGTCAGGACGTGCTCGCGCCCGCCGTCCCGCGGGAGCCGGAGGGTCAGGTTGCGTCCGTCCAGTGCGTCGAGGGTGATCTTCATCCGCGCCCCAGCCCTTCCGTGGGAGAGCGCACTTGACCACCACTCGCAGGGCCGACGCAAGCCCGCGGCGCAAGGGGTGCGTGGCGCGCACTGGCCGCAATGGCGTACCATCGCAGAAGCCACCCGACCCGGAGAGGGAGTGCCGCCATGCGCTTCGAGTCCCTGCGCAACGTCTGCCCTGCGCGCCTTCGCTGGAGCCTCGTCGTCGTGCTCGCCGCGCTCGTCGCGCTCGCGGGCTGCACCGCCGACCCCGACCCGGTCCCCGGCGCCACCCGGGAGCTCGGCCCCGAGGGCGGCGAGGCCCTCCTGCCCGACGGCTCCGGGGTGCGCCTCCCGAGGGGCGCCCTGCGCGCCCGGAGCGCCGTCAACGTCCGGCGGCTCACCGTGCCGGTGCAGGGCGTCGCGCCCGACGACACGCGGCGCCTTGGCGATGACGAAATCGTCGTCGCCGTGGACCCCGCCGCGCTCAGCGCGCGCTACGAGGTCGTCCTCCGCGTGCCCGCGGCGCTGGTGCCCGAGGGGACCGACCCCGCGCGGCTCTTCGTCGCCGGGCGCTACGAGTCTCGCGCGCTCGACGCGGCCGGGCAGCCCGCGTTCCTCTACGCCATCCTGGGCACCACGGCGCGGCGCGAGGGGGAGGCGTGGTCGCTGACGGCGCGGGCGCCCCTGCCCGCCACGGGCTCGACGCGGCTGTCGGCCTGGCTGGCGCACGGCCCCGTCACCCGGGAGGTCGTCCCCCTCCCGGACGGCGCCGCGCGCGGCGGGGGCAGCCCCGTGCCGCCCGCCGAGTGCGAGGTGACCTTCCTCGCGCCGCGCACGGCGAGCGGCGCGGCGTACCCCGATCCGCCGCTGTCCGAGCGCTGCGCCGCGGACGCCAACGAGGTCCGGCGGCGCATCAAGCAGGCCCTGCTCGACTCCGTTCGGTATTACACCGGGACCCTGCAGTTCCCGCCGCTCGGCTCGCTGCGGGTCACCATCGCCGCGTACCGGGTGAACACCAGCGGCGAGACCAACATCGCGCCCGAGGGCTTCGAGCCCAGGCCGGTGGGCGGCGCGGACCTCATGCTCGGGCCGGGGCAGATCGTGTTCAACCTCTACTTCTTCCTGCCTCCGACGGCGTCGGGGCCCTCCCTCGAAGACCCCGGAGCCCTGGAGGGCACCGTGGCGCACGAGGTGTTCCACCTCATCCAGCGCGCCTGGACCAACCCCTGGACCCTGGTCCACCCCGCGAACCTCTGGGTCATCGAGAGCTCCGTCGACGCCGTGGTGGACGAGCTCTACGACGCCACGGAGAACGAGAAGGTCTGCCTCTCGCTCACCCTCGACCCGCTGCCCCTCGTCCCCGAGGGGATCGCGCGCCCCACCGCCGGGCCCTTCCCGGAGCCTCGCTGCGACGAAATGGGACGCCGGCGGGGCCCCTACCCCACGGCGCCGCAGGAGGCCGCATGCTTCGCGCCACAGTACCAGCGACACCCCTTCTTCCGTTGGCTCGGGCCGCGGGGCCTCCGGGCCGTCTTCGACGAGGCCGCGATGGCCGTGCGCCGGGGGGGGCCGGCGACCGTGGCGGACCTCGACGGGATCATCCGCGCGCGGCTCCGCCGCGGCAGCCCGACCTTCGACCGGCCCTACTTCGATTTCGTGGCGTCCTACCTCTACCTCAAGGACTTCGACCGCGACGACGCCACGCCGGACGTGCGAGGGGCCGCGCTGGACGAGACCCGGGCGACGCACCAGGACCTCTGGTCGGCCTGCGGGCTCGGGGAGCGCTTCGAGCGCCCGCTCCCCCCGGAGCAGCGACCAGACATCTGCGTCAGCCGCAGCGCCAGCCGCGCCGCCTTCGAGGAGGTCTTCCGCGAGCTCTCCATGACGGACGCCACGGCGCGCGCCGGGGGCGTCATGGAGCTCGGGCGCGCGCTGAGGCACCTCTCGGGGCTGCGCTACGACCTCTCGAACCGCACCGGGCGTCGGCAGCGCTTCATGCTGGAGGTCGAGGGCATGGGGCCCGGCGCCGGGGAGCTCCAGGCGCGGGTGTACCCCCGCGGCTCCCGCGATGCCCAGCGGCCCCAGGCGGGCGCCTGCGACGCCGAGCGCCTCGAGGAGCGGCTGTCCTGCGTCTACGACGAAGAGGGCCCTGGCACGGGCCTGCGCGACGGCACGCGCGTGGCGGTGATCGCCAACGACGGCGTGACCTCGGCGAGCGACGGCGGCTACCGCGGGACCTGGAGGGCGCTGCCGACGCGGCTCCGGAAAGCCGTCCTGGGCAGCGGCGACGGGCAATCGGGACCGCCCGGGACGGCCCTCCCGCAGCCCTTCGTGGTGGAGCCCCTGGACCTCTCGGGCATGCCCATGGGCGGGGTGCGGGTGACCTGGGAGGTGCTCGAGGGCGGCGGCAGCGTGTCCGTGCGCGAGGGGCGCAGCGCGGCGGGGACGGGTCGGGCGGAGACGGTGCTCACCCTGGGGCCGAGGCCCGGCGTCAACAGGGTGCGGGCCCGGGCGTACAACCTCCCGGACCCGAGCCACCCCCTCTACCGGGAGCTCGAAGGCTCGCCGGTGGAGTTCGTCACCGGGGACGTCCCGCGGATCCGGATGGCGTCGCGGGACCACGGCAACGGCCAGTCGGGGGTGCCCGGGATGCGCCTGACGCTGCCCTTCGCCGTCGAGGTCGTGGACCCGATGGACAGGCCCGTGGGGGACGTACGCGTCACCTGGGAGCTCGCCGAGGGCGGCGGCTCGGTGTCCCCGCGGGAGAACCGCACGGCGCCCGTCACGGGCCGCGCCGAGGCGGTGCTCACCCTGGGGCCCGCGGTGGGCCTGCACCGCGTGCTGGCCAGGGCCTGGGACCCGCGCGACATGGAGCTCCCGGGCTCTCCGGTGGTCTTCACCACGGCCGGGCTCTTCTCGTGTGACTTCGTCGCGGGCCCGACCCACCAGTGCAGCGAGTTCGAGGTCCCGACCATGGGCGTCGAGGAGCAGCGGCGCGCATGCACCGGCGCGGCGGGCCGGACCTGGGCCGCGGGGCCCTGCCCCCGGGCGGGCGCCGTGGGCGGCTGCCGGATCATGCTCCCCATGGGCATGGGCTGGACCACCGCGTGGTACTACGGCGCGCCCTTCACCCCCGACCTGGTGCGCGCGACCTGCGCGCTCATCGGCGCGACCTTCGTCAGCCCGTAGGCCGCGCGCCCGCCTACACGTAGGGTACTTCTGCTACAGTGGCGCCAGACCACCGGTCCCCTTCCCGACGATGGCGGTCAACGTCGTTGGCTCTGGGCGCTGGAGAGCCCACCAACAAGCGATCTTGCCACTAGAATCACCATGAAGAACCTCTCCCACCAACGCGCACGAGTCTGGTCTGGCAGGGTCGTCCTGTTCGTGGCGGCGCTGGCCTGCCTGGCGACCCCTGCGCCCATGGGGTGGCGGGTCCAGGCGCCTGGAGAGCCGACCATCCGGGCGCCGTCGAGCCAGGGGTTGGTGGTGCGGGTCGAGGCAAGCCACACGCCGACCGCCCGGTTGGTCCAGGATGGTCGTGACGAGTTCGTGACCGCAACGCCGGTCGACGGCAGGCATTTCGAGTATCGTGTCCCTCCCGGGGCTCGTCTGGTGCAGGTCTCCATTCAGGGTGGGTGCAACCAGGGTGGGTGCTCTTCGTGCCGGGGCAACTGCCCCACGCCGGATGGCGCGTACCTCCGCGTGGTGCGGGTGGAGCCCGGCGATGCGCCCTGAACCGGTCGCGCCCCCGATGGCCGGAGAGAGCCTCCTGCACCCCGTGGCGCTCGCGGCTCTGGCGCTCCTCCTCTTGAACGACCATGTCCTCAAGCAACGCTTCCCGGGGTGGTGGACCGGCAAGCTCTCGGATCTCGCAGGGATGGCGCTCTTTCCCCTTCTCTTGATGGGGCTACACGAGGCCGCCGCGGGGGCCTGGACGGCGCTTCCGCCGCCGGGACGCCGGGCTCTCGTGGGCTATGCCATCGGGACGGCGCTCGCCTTCGCGGCCATCAAGTGCTGGGCTCCCGCCGCGCACGGGTACCGGTACGCCATGGGCGCGGTGCGGTGGCCCCTGGGGGCGCTCTCCTCGATGATGGAGGGCCGCCCTCTCGCGGGGGTTGCGAGGGTGTCCCTCGTCCAGGATCCCTCGGACCTCGTGGCCCTGCCCTTCACGCTGCCAGCCGTAGCCGCGCGCTGGCGCGCGGTCGGCGCGCGGTAAGGAGCCTCGGTGCGGGTGAGCACCGAGGACGGCGACACCGCGGCGCCCTCAGAACGTCTCGCCCGACGGCGACAGCTCCGCCAGGGCGTTGTCCCCGAGCCGCGGGGGCTCGCGCCCCGTGCGCGCCGCCGTGAGCTGCGCGCCCAGCGCCGCCGCCAGCACCTCGGCGCCGAGCTCCAGGTGCCTGCCCGAGAGCGCGCTCGGCCAGTGGAAGAACACCCTCGGGGACGCGCGAAGGTCCCGGGTGAGCCGCACCTGCACGCGGTTCGTGGCGCCCCGCCGCGGCGTGCTCGCTTGCAGCAAGGTGAGCGTACGCCCCGGGTGCGCCATGGCGTAGTTCACCGTGTACGTCACGTTGTTGCACAGGTACGTGTTGCCGTCCCGAGGGAAGCCCCCAAAGAGCACCCCCTGGAGCACGTGGTCGAAGCGCCTCCCGTCGTGCACCTCCGCGCCCCGCTCCCGCAGCGCCGACTCCGCCGCGCTACGCACCGCCGTCCAGGACAGGAGCATCCCCCGCCGGAGCTCGTCCGCGGGCGCCGACGGCACCAGCGCCGCGAAGCGCTGCCCCGCCGGAGGCCTCGGCCGCAGGATCCCCGAGCCGTCCTCCAGCACCATCGCCCGGTTCACGCTCCCGAGCTCCATCCAGAGCGCCTGCTCGCGCCCCGCGATGCCGTTCATCACCACCACGTCCGGCCCGAAGGACTCCAGCTCCTTGAGCACCAGCACCGCCGAGAGGTCCCACAGCACCGGCAGGATCATCGCGCAGATGTCTACCGTACCGACCGATGGCAACCGCACCGTGCTCTGTACCACCCGCGTCTGGGGTGCTGGGTCGTCAACTTGGTTAGACGCTGGCGGGGCGGTGGTGGGGTAGCTGGCCGCGGGCACGAGGGTGCTCACCAGCATGCCGGTGGCGTTCACCGGGTTCGTGAGGAAGCGCCCGAAGCCGGTGACCAGCACCCTGCGACGGCGAGGGCCCGCGTCCTGGGTGGGGGCCACGCAGCGGGGGCGGTAGCCGTTGGCGAAGGCCACCGTGAGGTCGTACTGGGCGCGCGCCAGCGGGGTGGAGGTGTCCACGGTGACCGCGTCCTCCACCGGGGTGAGGGACTCGTCGTCGAGCGCCGGGCTCGCGCAGGCGCAGGTGGCCAGCGCCAGGAGCGAGGCGAGGCGGCGGTACCTTGAGGGCATCATGGCGCGAGGATGGCCACCCACCAGGAGGTGCCGTCGGGCCTCGGGGCGGCGCCACAGCCGATGCGCGTCAGGCGGGGCCCGAAGCTCGCGGCCCCCGTGTCGTGGTGGTAGAGGAGCAGCCTCGCGACGGCGTTGGTGACGGAGAACGCCGCGCGGAGGGTTCCGGGCCCCCAGTCGGCGGGGAACTCCTGGGCCGCGTAGGTGGTGCTCGCCGTGTCCAGGCCCTGGACGTACAGGTACTGGCACAGCGGCCCCGACGGGACGATCCCGCAGGTGTGCGAGCGCCCCCGGGGGCCGCCCCCCGCGGCGATGCGCAGGGCCTCGGTCATCGCCTGGGCCGACAGCGCGGCGTCCACGGTGAAGGTCGTGGGCCAGTAGCGCATGGTGTGGTACTCGCCCCGCGGGGGCTCGCCGCGGAAGCGCATGTGCGCCGCCCCCAGCGTGCGCGACTCGTTGATGTACCGGCACAAGCCCGCGGCGTCCGCGAAGGGCCGCAGCGAGGCCGGAGCGTCCGTCGGCGCGGGCCCGTCGGGCTCCGGGGCGTCCGGCGGGGCCGTGTCCGCGGGTGCGGCGGTGTCCTCGGGCGGAGGCAGGTCCGGCGGCACCGGGCGGTCCACCGGCGGAGGCCCCCGGTCCTCGGGAGGCGCCGCGTCCGGGCGAGGGGCGCCCGTGTCCTCGGGGGGGACTCTGCTGTCGGGTGGGGGAAGGGGCGAGTCCGTGGGGGGCGCGCCGGAGTCCACCGGCGGGGTGCTGTCCGGTGGACGGAGCGCGGTGTCCGCGGGGGGCGCCTGCGTGTCCGTCGGGGCGGCGTCCGGGGCGGCGCTGTCCGGCGCGGGGGCATCGGGGGCCGGGGTGTCCGCGGTAGCAGCGTCCCCTGCGGCGTCCAGGAGGTCCGTGCCGTCCCCCGAGGAGCAGCCCCCGAGGAGGAAGAGGCCCGCAAGAACCAACCCCCGGCGCTTCATCGGGACCACGGTACACCTACCCCGTACGGGCGCAACGTCAACCCTCCAGGTCCCGGGCCCGCAGGGCGAGCCCCAGGGCCACGGAGGTGAGCTCGTGCCCCGCGCGGAGCTTCCCCTCCCCGAAGCGCCGGGCGAACACCGCCCGCACCGACGGCACCAGCGACGAGCCCCCCGTCAAGAACACCCGATCGACGTCCCGGGAGCCCACGCCCGCGCGCTCCAGGAGCTTGTCCACGCAGCGCTCCAGGGCCGTGAGCTCCTCGGCGATCCACGCCTCGAAGAGCGCCCGCGGCACCGCGGAACCGAGCTGCACGGGCCCGTCGCGGAAGGTGAACTGCACCTCCGGGGCGCGCGAGAGGGCCACCTTGGCGCCCTCCACGGCGCTGTAGAGCGCGTACCCGAGGTCGTGCTCCACCAGGTGCAGGAGCCCGTCGATGGCCTCTGGGCGCAGGGCCGTGGCGCGCACGTCGCGCAGGAAGCGCAGGGTCTCCGGGCTCTTCAGGAACGACAGGTGGTGCCAGCGCCGCAGCTTCGCGTAGGGCCACGGGGGCACCGGCAGGAGCTTGCCGCCCATGTAGGACCGGAACGCGCTGCCCTTGCCCAGGGCCGGGGCCACGGCATGGTCCACCACGCGGCCGTCGAAGGCATCGCCCGCCAGGCCCACGCCCTCGGTGCCCAGGATCCGCGCCGAGGACGCCCTCCTGCGCGCCCCGGGGCCCACCCGCATCAAGCAGAAATCGCTGGTGCCGCCGCCGAAATCGCCGATGAGCACCAGCTCGTCGTGGTCCAGCGTGGACTCGTAGAACCACGCGGCCCCCACGGGCTCGTACTCGAACACCGGGGCCTCGAAGCCCGCCTGGGCCAGGGCCTTGCGCAGCCGGGAGAGGGCCAGGGCCTCGTCGGCCTCGCCGTCGCTGTTGGCGAAGCGCACCGGGCGGCCCACCACCAGCCTCGCCCCGGGGCCCCCGAGGGGCCCGAGGTCCGCCTCGGCGCCCGCGCGCAGGTGCCGCAGGAGCACCGTGGCCAGGTCCTCCAGGGAGTAGGTGCGCCCGTACACCTGCGTAGACTGGAAGAGCCCGCTGGCCAGGTACGACTTCAGGGACTGGAGCAGCCTCCCGCTGCCGCCCGCCGAGAGGTAGCGACGGATGGCCTCGGGCCCGGCGCGGGTCTCCACCTGCCCGGGGCCCGCGCCCTGGGGGTCGAACCAGAGCACGCTCCGGAAGGTCTCCGTGCGGCCCTCTCCGTCCGAAAAGCGCGCCAGGCGCGCGCTGTTCGCGCCCGCCTCGGCCACCGCCAGGGCGCTGTTGGTGGTGCCGAAATCCAGCCCGAGGTGCCTCGCCATCGCTCCGCTCCTCCCGCGAGAGAATTCCCTGCAACCGAAAAAAGGTCGGGGAGCCTGCACCATCCGGGGCCCTCGCGCAACGTTCTGCCGTTGACGCCGCGGAACCCGCGGTGCTACCCACTTTGAGGGTGAGCACCGAAGCCCGCGTCCACGCGCGCACCGACGTAGGCAGGACCCGCGAGCACAACGAGGACAACTTCCTCTGCGACCGGGAGCTCGGGCTCTTCGTGGTGTGCGACGGGATGGGTGGCCACGCCGCCGGCGAGGTGGCCTCGCGCATCGCCGCGGACGCCCTCCGGGAGCACGTCCGGGGCGTCTGGGGCGTGGTCCGGGGCCTGGAGGAGGGCCACCCCAAGGTGCGCCCGGACCAGGTCAAGGCCCTCCTCGGGGCCGCCGTGGTGGCCGCCAACGCCGCGGTCCACGGCGCCGCGGACAAAGACCCCGCCCTGCGCGGGATGGGCACCACTCTCACGGCCCTCCTCCTGGTCGGGGGTCGGGCCTTCCTGGGCCACGTGGGGGACTCCAGGGCCTTCCTGGTGCGCAACGGTCAGGCCCGGCAGCTCACCGAGGACCACTCGGTGGTGAACGAGCTGCGCCGGCGCGGGAGGCTCAAGCCCGAGGTCCTGGCGAAGTTCCCCGTGAAGAACGCCGTCACCCGCGCGGTGGGCGTCTACCCCACGGTGGAGCCGGACACTGCGTGTGTCCTGGTCGCCCCCGGGGACCGCTTCGTCCTGTGCTCCGACGGGCTCCACCGGTACGCCGAGACCGAGCCCGAGATCGCCGCCCTGGCCGAGGGCCCCTCGGAGGAGGCCATCACCCAGCGCATGGTGGACTACGCCAACTCGCGCGGGGGCCAGGACAACGTCACCGCCGTGGTGCTCACGCTCCCGGACCAGCCCCAGAAGGAGGCCGTGGTCCAGGCCCTCACGCAGTCGTACTCGGCCCTGGAGGCGCTGCCGTTCTTCCGCAACCTGGACCACCGGGAGCTCATGCAGCTCCAGGCCATCGCCCGCGCCAGGGACGTGCCCGAGGGCGCCCGGGTGGTCTCCGAGGGCGAGCAGGACGACTCGCTCTTCGTGCTGCTCAAGGGCCAGTGCGTGGTCACCCGCGGGGACCACGAGCTCGGAAAGATCGGCCCCGGCGAGCATTTCGGCGAGATGGCCCTGGTCCAGCGCAGCCCCCGCTCGGCCACGGTGCTCGCCCAGACGCCCTCGCGCCTCGTGGAGATCACCCGCGGGGACCTCTTCCGGTTCCTGCGCACGCAGAAGGAGACCGGCCTCAAGCTCCTCTGGAACATCATCGGCGTGCTCACCGCCCGGCTGCGCCGCACCAACGAGCAGCTCGGCGAGGCCCGCGAGCAGCTCAAGGACGAGGTCACCGCGGAGTTCCTCGTGGGCGAAGACCCCGACGAGCGCTCCGAGGAGCGCGACCGCCCCACGGTCCCCGAGGACTTCCGCCAGACCCGCCCCCTGGGCTCCCTGGCAGACCTCCCCCACAGGCCCGTGGTGTCCCTCGACCGCACCAGCGACCCCGGCCAGGACGGCCCCGCGGACCCGGTGGGGGCTCACGCCGCGTACGAAGCCGAGCCCGAGAACCCCGACGGCGAGCGGGACACCCTCCCCTCGCCGCCCACCGGCGCTGCCGAAGAACCCGTCTCGGTGCCCTCGAACCCCAAGGTGCCGGACTTCGGAGCGTCGTAGGGGCGTGCGGCGGCACCCGGGTCTGCGCGCCCTCACAGGTATCCTCGGGCTCCTTGGGGTGCTCTCGGGATGTCGGTCAAGGTCGGGAGTTTCCATACCTCCACCCACAGTGACCGACAGCGCCGTGAGGGACGTATCCGAGGCCGCCGTGGACGCGCCTCCGAGGGTGGTGCGGGCCTGGTGGACGCTCTCGGGGCTTCGCGGGGCGGTGGCGGTGGACGGGACCTTCCGGCTGCGGTCTCGGGGGAGTGAAGGGTCGAGGGTGCTCCTCCCGGGGGAGCCCGAGGCCCCTCGCCGGGCGGCCCGCGACGGCGACGGGCTCCTCCCGGGGGACCTCCTCTCGACGGGGCTCGAGAGCGCGGTGGAGGTGTCCCTGGAGGGCGGTGGGGCGCTCCGGGCAGGGGCCTCGGGGGCGCTGGAGGTGCCGGGGCATGCCGGGGCCCACGCGGTGCATACGCTGGGTGGGGTGGAGCTTGTGTCCCTGGCGGGGGAGGCCGTGAGGGTGGACACGCCCGCCGGGAGGGTGCTGGTGTCCACGGGGAGGGCCTGGGTGTGCGTGGCCCTGGACGGGAGCACGGCGGTGCGGGCGGAGACCGCGGGGGTGACGCTCTGGGCGACGCCTGCGCCGCCCGCGGCCCGCGCCACGAGGCTGACGCCCGCGGCGCGCGCGAGGCTCCGGGCCCAGGCCCAGCACCCGGTGCTGCTCGACGTGGACCTGCCCGAGCTGGCCGCGAGGGAGGTGCGCCCCGTGGCGCCGGTGGCGCTGGCTCCGGGGGAGAGCCGGGTGTTCACACCGCTGGGGCTGCCGGGGAGCGGGGCGGGCCCCGGGGCCTCGCAGGCGCTTCTCTCCCGCTGGTGCGCGAACCGCAGCGCCGCGGTGGGGCGGCCCGAGGCGCATTTGTATGCCATCTCCGAGCTGTCCCGCGCGGGCTCCGGGGACCTGGCCGACGCCCGCACGGCGCTGGCGAGGCTCCGCACCGGGGGCGGCGCCCCGGAGGCCCGGCAGGCGCTGCTGGCGCAGCTCTCCCTGGCCCTGGGGCGTGGGACCGCGAGGGCCCGCCGGGGGCGCTCGCTGGCCCTGCGCGGCGGGGACGTCACGGCCCTGGCGCAGCTGGCGTCGTTGGAGGCGCTGCGCGACGAGGCGCTCCGGGACGCACCGGTGGAGGCACCAACGACTCCTTGACACGGGTTCGCGGCGTTGACTACGGTGCCGGTCGGGTCCCCGAACACCATGCACCAGCGTCTCCGCGCGTCTCCCTGGGCCATCGTGGCGATCCTCCTGGGGCGCGGCGCCGCGGCGCAGGCGCAGGGGGCGGCGCCCGACGGGGCCGTGCCGGTGGCGGTGACGGGCTCCGGCGGCCTGGCCATGCTGAGCGAGACGGCCACCTTCACCGACGTGGTGGACGCCTTTGACTCCGGGAGCTCTTGGAGCTTTCGTCTGTCTGCGGGGTACCAGTACCAGCTCCACACGGCCACGGTGGAGCGCGAGCTGCGGGCCGTCATGGACCCCTCCACGGGGATCCCGCAGTTTGCGCGGGTGGGGCAGTATCGGGAGACCACCCACACGCTCCTGGCCAACGCGGAGCTGGCGCTCTACCACGACCTGGCGCTGACCTTCGGGGTGCCGGTGGTGCTGAGCAACACGCGGGAGATCCGTCGCTTCCCGGACGCGAACGCCACCGAGGGGCAAGGGGCCCTGACGGACGGCTGGACCCACGAGGGGATGCCTTCCAACCTGTTCCAGCTCGGGGACAACGGCTTCCGGGGGCCGGAGCGGGCGGGGATCGATCAGGTGCGCCTGGGGCTCTCCTGGGCGATCTTGAACCAGCAGCGGGACCGCACCAAGCCCACCTGGGTGGTGCGCTTCGAGTGGCGCCCGCCGGTGGGGCCCACGATGCATGCGTGCAACAGCAACCCGCCCATGGGTGTGGCGTCGTGCCCCAGCCCGGAGAGCGTGCCGTCGGTGCCCTCGTCCGGGGTGAACTCCACGGGGCCCACGCTCCGGAGCGCGCCCACGAGCGGCGGGGGCGCGGGGATCTCCCGGGGGCTCCACGGGCTGTGGTTCCAGACGTCCCTGTCGCGGCGCCTGGGGTACGTGGAGCCCTACGCGGCGCTGGACGTCCTGGCGGAGTTCCCGCAGCGGGACACGCCCTTCAAGTACCTGGACACCCCGTACGGGCTCCTGGCGAACTTCCCGCCCATCGTGGGCAACCTCACCGTGGGCGCCGAGGTGATCCCCTGGGAGAACCGCGAGACCTGGCAGCGGGTGCTCCTGGACTTCCGGGTGCGGGGCACCTACCGCTCCCAGGGGCGTGACTACAGCGTGCTCTATGACGCCCTGGGGAGCAGCCCCAGCCGCGCGCTGGCGGTCCCCGGGTGCCCCTCCAACGTGCGCAACGACGACGGCACCTGCCAGGCCGGGCGGAGCGTGTACTTCGACGGGCTCACGTCCACGGCGTCGAGCATCATGCTGGGGACGAACATCACCCTGGCGTTCCAGGCCGCGCGCTTCCTGCGGTTCAGCGTGGTGGGCGGGCTCACCTGGGTGACGCCGCACAACATCACCGCGACGGACGCGTGCAACCCGAGCACGAACCCCCCACCGGAGCACCCCGAGTGGCGCGGCGGGTGCGTGTCCAACAGCGCCCCGGACCCCCTGCACCGCCCGGCCATCGACGCGCCGGGCAACCGCTTCCGCACCTCGGACGAGTTCTACTGGGACCTCTCGGCGATGCTCACGCTCACGCCGCGCTTTGATTGATTGACCGCGACGTCACCGTCGCGCGAGGATCCCCACGCCGAAGCCCATGGCGTCCGTGCCGAAGGGCTCCAGCGCGGGGTACAGCACCTGGAACACCACGTCCGTGCGGGGCTGCACCCGGAGGTAGCCCTGGAGCCCGAGCGGGATGCGCACGGGCTCCGCGGTGTCCCGGCCCACGTTGGCCGCCACGAGCCCGGTGACCAGCCCCAGGGTCACCACCGCCCCGAGGCGCACGTTCACCCGCAGGGGCACGTTCACCACGTTGCGCAGGAACGACGAGTCGCTCGGGATCACCTGGAGGAAGAGCCCGGACTCCACCCGCACCCGCGCGCCCAGGACCAGGTGCACCGGCGCGCCCACCCCCAGCGAGAGCGCCGTCTGCTCCGCCAGCGGGGCCACCAGCAGCGCGTCCAGGCCCACGTGCACGGGGACGTCCGGCCGGTCCAGGAGCGCGAAGCGCGCGCGCAGGTAGGGGTTCCCGAGGGTGCGGTTGCCCACCTGGTAGACGTCCTCGCGGTCGATGCGGGCGTAGCGGTCCGCGGCCAGGCGGGCCCCGTCCGAGGGGTCCCGCAGCCCGAGGCCCCCGTCCACCTCGAAGCCCCGCCCGAGGCCCACGGTGAGCGCCAGGTGCAGCCCCACCCCCGCGATCCCGCGGCCGCCCCCCACGCGGCTGGCCGCCACGCTGGACGCCGCCAGCACCGCCAGGCCCCCGGCCCGCTGCACCATCGGCCGGGAGACCACCGCGGGCGCCGGGGTCTGCGCCAGGGCGCCCCGGGGCAGCCCCACGAAGAGACCCACCAGGGCCCACACCGCCGCGCGACGGGGCGCCACCGTCACACCGTCATGATGTCTTTTTCCTTGGCCGCCACGATCTCGTCCGCGTGCTTCACCGCGAGGGCCACAAGGTCCTCGGCCTTCTTCCACGTGGCGTCGCCGTCGTCCTCGGACACGTCCCCGTCCTTGGTGAGCTGGTCGACCATGTCCTTGGCCTCCTTGCGGTTCTTCCGGATGGCGATCTTGCACTCCTCGCCGTGCTTCCGCGCGAGCTTGGCCAGCTCCTTGCGGCGCTCCTCGGTGAGCGACGGCAGCGGGATCCGTAGGAGGTCCCCGTCCACCTGCGGGTTGAGGTTCAAATCGCTCTCGCGCAGGGCCTTCTCCACGGCCTTGGCCTGGCCCCGCTCCCAGACCTTGATCTGGATCAACCGGGGCTCCGGCACCGTCACCGTGGCCATCTGCCCGATGGGCGTGGGCGTGCCGTAGTAGTCCACCCGCACCCCGTCCAGCATCGACGCGCTGGCGCGGCCCGCCCGCAGCCGGGAGAGCTCCCGCTTGAGCGCCTCGTGGGCCTTGACGTTGGACTGCTTGAGGTCATCCAAAATCTCATCGAGCATGGCGCGGGCACCCCTTCGCGTGGAACCCGTGTGGTGTAGCAGCTATCCAAGGTCCGCCGCCAGTGGGCAGCGCCCTGGCGCCCGGAGCCCCGGGCGGGTATAGCCCCGCCCCATGGGAGACGACATCGCCCAGACCGCCCGGGAGCGCGCCAAACGCTGCGTCGAGGAGGTCCACCGGGCCCTCGGCCTCACCCTGGATTACGAGCCCGAGACCCTCCCGGTGCTGGATCACCACCTGCGCCAGGCCCGGGAGGAGCCCGACCCCGTCCTCACCCTCCTGGCCGCCACCGCCGGGGCATATTTCGGTGAGCTCCTGCGCCGCCGGTACGACGGCCGCTGGGTCGGCCACCAGGACCCCGAGGGCTGGACCCTCACCTTTGACCTCGCGGGCCTCTCGGTCCGCCCCGTGGCCATGGCCCGCAGCGCCATCCAGTGCACCGAGAGCGCCCTCACCGGCCCGGACCTCGTGCTGCCCCCCTCTCGCCGGGCCCTCGTCCAGGGCGTGCTCACCGGCCTCGGCTGCGTAGACCGCGAAGATTACTACCGCCTCTCCACCCGCTATGAGGTCCTCTCCGCCGTCTTCGAACGCCTCGCGCCCCCCCCGCCACCGGACGCGAACTGATCGCCAGCCCGTTGCACCCAATGGTCCCAGTGGTCATGGTGGGATCGCTGGAGCTCCCTCCCGCTCCTGCCGTACCATCACCAACGAGGAGCCAAGACCCATGCGCCCCCCCACCCGTTGGATCCTGGCAGGTACCCTCTCCGCCCTCGCCACCGCCGCCCAGGCCCAGCCGGTACCCACAAGTACACCCACACCTACATCCCCAGAGGCGAACCTACCTGGGACCACACCCGCCCAGGTTTCCACACCTGTACCTACATCTGCACCGGCACCCGCCCCTGCGACGGAGCCCGTGACGGTGACGGACCTGCCGGTGGAGGGCCTTACCATCCGTCGTGGGCGGAGCGAGACGGTGATCCACGCGCCGCTGGAGCAGGTGTCCCAGGCGATGCTGGACTATGGGCGCTACCACGAGTTCATGCCCCACGTGCGGGAGAGCCGGGTGGTGCACAGGAACCGCGGCGCCACGGACCTGTACGTGCAGGTGCCGCTCACGCCCACGCTCGGGGTCATCTGGGCGCTCCTGCGGCTGGAGGCCCGGTGGAGCCGGGCCCGGGACCAGGTGGAGATCACCGGCCGGGCCGTGGACGGCAACATGGAGCGCTTCGAGGTGCACTGCCTCCTGGAGCGGGCGCCGGGGGCCGAGCCGGCCACGCGCTTCGTCTTCGAGGTGCTGGCGCAGCCACGGCTGCCCTTCCCGTCGTCGCTGTTCACCCGGGAGAACCGGGACGCGTCGCGCACCGTGGCGAGCAACGTCCGGGTGCGGGTGGAGCGGGCCTACGCGCTGGCGCCGCTGCGGCCCCAGAGGCCCACCCAGCGCACCCCCTCGGACGCCGCGCGGCACTGACGCCCCGCGGGTGTTGCCTGGGCGGCGCCGGGCGCTAGATCCGTCCCTGCGGGTGCCTTGACCCCGCGCGAGGGCCGGTGCTAGAAGCGCCGCCCGTCCACGGGCCGCTCGGGGCCCGTCGCCGCGCACCGGTGCTCCAGCGGGTGCGCGAGGGAGCGTCCATGCAGCACCTCTCGCTCTTCCTCCTCGCGAACGACCGACCGCTGATCAACGTGGACATCACGTTGTTCGCCAACATCGCTCTGTGGTTCGTGCTGTTCTTCGTCCTCAAGGCCTGGTTCTGGGGCCCCATGCTGGACGTCTTCACCGCCCGCGAGGAGGGCATCGAGGGCACCCGCAAGACCGCCCGCACCCTGGAGGAGGAGGCCCGCGCCCTGCGGGAGCGCCTGGACCGGGACCTCAAGGACGCCCGGGCCGCCGCCTCCGCCGAGCGCGAGGGGCTCCGCAAGGAGGGCCAGCGCCAGGAGGCCGAGCTCCTCGGCGCCGCCCAGGCGGAGGTCACCGCCCGCGTGGCCAGGAACCGCGAGGCCCTCGCCGCGCAGCGGGAGAGCCTCCGGGCCGAGGTGCTCGCCGAGGTGCCGGGCCTCGCGGCCGCCATCGCGTCCACGGTCCTCCGGCGGGAGGTGCGGTCGTGAGGCGCGCGCTCCAGGCCCTCGCGCTCGGCCTCTCCCTGTGCGCGCTGCCCCTCGCGGCGCGCGGCCAGGAACACCCTGAACACCCTGAACACCCCGCGCAGCACGGCCAGGGCGAGCACGGCGCGGGCGGGGTGCACGAGAACTTCCACAGCCCCGGGCCCATGAACTGGACCAGCCTCCGCGGCGAGGAGGTGGTGACGCACCACGGCACCGAGGAGGTGCGCCGCCCGGGGCCCCCGCCCTTCGTGGCGCCGATCATCAATTTCCTGATCCTGGCGACCATTCTGTACATGGCCATCAAGCGCTCGGTGAACCCGGCCCTGGCGGAGCGCCGCGCGGCGGTGGAGACGGAGCTGGCGGAGACGCGCAGGCTCCTGGCCTCCGCGGAGGCGAGCCTTAAGGAGTGCAAGGCCCGCGAGGCGCGGCTGGGCGAGGAGCGCAAGGAGCTCGCGGCGGAGCTGCGCCGCGCGGGCGAGCAGGAGCGCGACCGCCTGGTGGCCGAGGCCCGCGCCCGCGCCGAGCGCATGCGCGCCGAGGGCGCCGCGGCGGCCGAGCAGGAGCTCAAGAACCTCCGCGAGGGGCTGCGCCAGGAGGCGGTGCTCCTGGCCGCCGCGGCGGCCGAGGAGGCCGTGCGCAAGCACCTCACCGCGGAGGATCAGCGGCGCCTCGCAGACGGCTACATGCAAGACCTTGAGGGCCTCGCGCCCTCGGCGGGCGACAACCCCGGCAACCCCGGCAACCAGGGGGCGCGCGCATGAGTGACGCAGCGGCGAGGCGCTACGCGCGGGCCCTGTACCTCCTCGGGCAGGAGGACGGCGCCCTGGACAAGGTCAACCAGGAGCTGCGCGCCGTGGCGGACGCGCTCCGCGGTTCTTCGGAGCTCCTGGCGCTCCTGGCGAACCCGGTGGTCGCGCAGGAGGCCCGCAAGGCGGTGATGGTCGAGGTGCTCCGGCGCCTGGGCGTGGGCGCCACGGTGCGCAACGCCGCGCTGCTCCTCACGGACCGCCGCCGCGGGGCGCTCCTGCCCGCGGTGAGCGAGGCGCTCCAGCGCCTCTCGGACGAGCGCTCCGGGAGGCTCCACGCGGAGGTCACCTCCGCGGCGGCGCTCACGGAGCCGCAGGCCGCGCGCCTGAAGGCCGCGCTGGAGCGGCTGACGGGCCGGGCGATCACGCTCACCCGCAAGGTGGATCCGTCGCTCCTGGCGGGGGCGGTCACGCGGATCGGGGACAAGGTCTACGACGGCAGCGCGCGCACGCGCCTGGCGGAGCTCCGCCAGCAGGCGCTCCTGCCGTCCTGAAGTACGCAAGCCACGAGGGCCACGATGCAACTACGCGCCGAAGAGATCTCCCAGATCATCAAGAAGCAGATCCAGTCGTACGAGAAGACCCTGGAGGTCTCCGAGACGGGCACGGTGCTCACCGTGGGCGACGGGATCGCCCGGGTGTACGGCCTCTCCGGGGCCATGGCCGGGGAGCTCCTGGAGTTCCCGGGGCAGCTCCTGGGGGTGGTGCTCAACCTGGAGGAGGACAACGTCGGCGTCGCGGTTTTTGGCGAGGTCACGGCGGTGAAGGAGGGCGACCCGGTGAAGCGCACCGGGCGCATCGCGGACGTGCCCGTGGGGGACGCGCTCAAGGGCCGGGTGGTCAACGCCCTGGGGCAGCCGGTGGACGGTAAGGGGCCCATCGAGAGCCCTCACCGCCGCCGGATCGAGATCAAGGCCCCGGGCATCGTGGCGCGCCAGAGCGTGAAGGAGCCGCTCCAGACGGGGCTCAAGGCCATCGACGCCATGATCCCCATCGGGAGGGGCCAGCGCGAGCTGATCATCGGTGACCGGCAGACGGGCAAGACCGCCGTGGCCGTGGACACGATCATCAACCAGCGGGGCAAGGACGTCTACTGCATCTACGTGGCCATCGGGCAGAAGCAGAGCACCGTGGCCCAGGTGGTGACCAGGCTCCAGGAGTTCGGGGCCATGGAGTACACCACCGTGGTGGCCGCCAACGCCTCGGAGATGGCGCCCCTGCAGTTCATCGCGCCCTACACCGGGGTCACCATGGGCGAGCACTTCCGGGACACCGGCAAGCATGCCCTGATCATCTACGACGACCTGTCCAAGCAGGCCGTGGCGTACCGCCAGCTCTCGCTCCTCCTGCGCCGCCCGCCCGGCCGCGAGGCCTACCCCGGGGACGTGTTCTACCTGCACTCGCGGCTCCTGGAGCGCGCCGCCAAGTGCGCCGAGCACTTCGTCATCGTGAAGAAGGGCGACGAGGCGAAGGAGCCCGGCGTGGACGGCAAGGTGTACGTCGGCGCCATCGGGAAGATCCACGCCGACGAGCACCTCAACGGGATGCAGGACAAGGACCAGCACGCGGTCAAGAGCGTGCCGGGCTACGGCGGGAGCCTCACGGCGCTGCCGATCATCGAGACGCAGGCCGGGGACGTGTCGGCGTACATCCCGACGAACGTGATCTCCATCACCGACGGGCAGATCTTCCTGGAGAGCGACCTGTTCTACTCCGGCGTGCGCCCGGCCATCAACGTGGGCATCTCCGTGTCGCGCGTGGGCGGCAACGCGCAGGTGAAGTTCATGAAGGACATCGCCGGCACGCTGCGCCTGACGCTGGCGCAGTACCGGGAGCTGGCGGCCTTCGCGCAGTTCGCCTCGGACCTGGACAAGGCCACGCAGGCGCAGCTCGCCCGGGGCGAGCGCCTGGTGGAGATCCTGAAGCAGGGCCAGTACGCGCCGATGCCCGTGGAGCGCCAGGTGGCGATCATCTACGCGGCCAACCGGGGCTACCTGGACGGCTACGCGGTGAGCGCCCTCGGGCGCTACGAGCGGGAGCTGTACACCTACCTGGAGGCCAGCCACGAGGGGGTGCTCAAGGGCATCGCCGACGGGAGCGTGGTGGGCGCCAAGGTCAAGGGCGAGCTCCTCTGCGAGCCGCTGGAAGCCGCCCTCAAGGCCTTCGCCAAGGTCTTCGTGGCGGACGAGAAGAAGTAGACCCCTCGGAGAGGGCGGAGGCAGAGAATGCCGTCGTTGAAGTCCATCCGCCGCCGCATCGCGTCGGTGAAGAACACACAAAAAATCACCCGCGCCATGAAGATGGTCGCCGCGGCGCGGCTCAAGCGCGCCCAGCAGCGCATCGTGGAGCTGCGCCCCTACGCGCTCAAGACCACCGAGGTGCTGCGCTCCGTGGCGCCGCCCGCGGCGCCCACCCCCGAGGCCGCGGCCGACGATGACCTGCACCCGCTCCTGAAGACCCGCCCGGTGGAGCGGGTGCTCTACCTCATCTTCACGAGCGACCGGGGCCTGGCCGGGGCCTTCAACTCGTCCATCCTGCGCGCCACGGACCGGGCCCTGCGCGAGGAGGACGCCGCGGGGCGCGCGGTGGCCCTCGCCCTGGTGGGCCGCAAGGGCCGGGACTATTTCAAGCGCCGCCGCCTGGCGCAGCTCCGCCACGACCTCGTCGGGGCCTACGAGGGCGGCGCCCAGCGCGCGGCGGAGATCGCCCGGACCCTCATCGGCGATTTCACCGCGGACGACCGCGCCCAGCGGGTGGACCGCGTGGTGGTGGTCTTCAACGAGTTCAAGAGCGCCATCGCCCAGAAGGTCACCTTCCTCCAGGTCTTGCCCATTGACCCCAGCCCCGGGACCAGCTCCGCGGGGGCGGCCACCGCGTCGGAGCCCCAGAGCCCCCCCCCGCCGAAGGCCGAGCACCTCTATGAGCCCTCGCAGGCGGCGCTCCTGGACAGGCTCCTGCCGATGTACGTCGAGGTCACGGTCTACCGCGCCATGCTGGAGTCCGTGGCCAGCGAGCAGGGCGCGCGCATGACCGCCATGGACAGCGCCACCAAGAACGCCAAGAAGATCATCGACAAGCTCACGCTCCAGTACAACCGCACCCGCCAGGCCATGATCACCAAGGAGCTCATGGAGATCATCGGCGGCGCCGAGGCCCTCAAGGACTGAACCGCCATTCAGTCTTCGGTCCAGCGGAAGAACGCCAGGCCCAGGGCGAAGCCCAGGAGCGCCCAGAGGACCAGGATTCCAAGGCCCGGGAGGAGCTCCCGGGGCGACGGTGAGGGGTCCAGGAGCACCACCCGGCCGAGGCGCACGAGCTGCGTGGTCGGGAGGAACGTGGCCGTGCGCGCCAGGGGCTCCGGGAGCTCCGAGGCGGGGTAGAAGGCCTCGGAGAGCAGCACCATGGGGGTGGTGAGGGCGAAGATGGCGTCCACCAGCAGGGCCTCGGCGCGCACGAGGCACGCCAGGGCGAGGCCCAGCCCGAGGAACACCACCAGGCCGCAGGCGGCGAGCGCCAGGAGCCCGAGGGCCCGCCAGGGCGTGAGTGGTAGCGCGAAGCACAGCCACGCGGCGGCCGTCAGCAGGGCGCTCTGGCCGAGCACCAGGAGCCCCCGGGCGCTGCCCTGGGCGGCCACGAAGGTGGCGCGGGACAGGGGGGTGAGCGCGAGCTTGCGCAGGAAGCGGTTCTCGCGGTCCCGCAGGAGCGCGCCGCCCATGCCGAAGAGCCCGGAGGTGAGCACGGTGAAGGCCAGGAGGCCCGGGAAGAGGTAGTGCACATAGCCCCAGCGGGGCAGCGGGACCGTGGTGACGGCGGCGCCTGGCACGCGCCCCGCGAGGCCCTCGCCCAGGAGGCGCCCCCGGGGGCCGGTGAGCACCCTCGGGGGCCCACGGGTGACCAGCACGGCGTCCAGGGTGTGGGTGGACAGCCACCGAAGGGCCAGGGGCTCGTCCCGGGTGGGCACCAGGAGCACCTCGGGCGGCAGGGCTCCACCCGGGACCGGGCCCACCAGGGCGACCCGTCGACGCTCGAAGGGGTGCCCGTTGGCGAAGGTCACCGCCAGGGCGGCCAGGAGCACCAGCGGCACGGCGAAGAAGAACACCGCGCTCGCGCGCGCCCGGAGGACCTCCAGGGCCCGGAGCCGGAAGAGCTGCGAGAACGCGCTCACGCCAGGTCGCCCTTGTCCGTGAGGCGGGCCCCGCAGGCGTGGAAGAACGCGTCGGCCAGGGTGCCGGTGTGGCGGGCCTCCGGGGGCACGGCCTCGAGGAGGGCCTCCACGGTGCCCTCGCGCCGAAGGACTCCGTCCACCAGGAAGAGCACCCGGTCGCAGACGGCCTCGGCCTCGGTGAGGTCGTGGGTGCAGAGCACCACCGTGCGGCGCCGCCCCTCGGCCTTGAGGCGCTCGCCGAAGCGCTGGCGGGACATGGGATCCAGGTGCGCCGAGGGCTCGTCCAGGAAGAGCAGGTCCGGGTCGTGGGCCAGGGCCGTGTGCAGGTGCAGCCGCTGGGCCTCGCCGCCGGAGAGGCGGTCCAGGGGGACCTCCGCGCGGTGCTCCAGCCCGGCCTCCCGGAGGATCCCCGGGGCTCCATCGCGCACGCCCTGGAGCGTCGAGAAGAGCGCGGCGTACTCCCGGGCGCTCATCCGGTCGGTGACGAACTCCCGCTGGAGCACGGCGCCCACGCGCCCACGGGGGTAGCCCTCGCCCAGGGCCTGGCCCAGGAGCCACACCCTCCCCGCGGTGGGCCTGCGCAGGCCCTCCAGGACGTCCAAAAGCGTGCTCTTGCCCGCGCCGTTGGGGCCGAGGATCCCCACAACCTGCGGGCCCCCGAAGGAAAATTCCAGGCCCTTCAACGCCTCGACCCCGCGGAAGGAGACCCGCAGCCCCTCGACGCGTACGCTGGCGGTGGCGCTGGGGGTGGCGGTCCTTGCCGTGGTGGACATGTGTGTTACGAAAGTACGTCCGCCGCGGGGCCGCGCACGTAATCCTTCAAAACTGGAGTCAAGGCCGATGGTACACCACAGGACGATGACCCGCGCCCGCTGGCGCTGGGCGCCGGTGCTGGCGCTCCTCGGTGCGTGCTCCGCGGAGGGCTCGCTGGACTTCGCGGTCACCGATGGGGACACGGACGGGGGCCTCGGGGACACCGAGGGGGACGCCCCGGTGATCATCATCGAGGACGACCCGGCCCCCCAGGACTCCATGGCCGTCGGGCAGGACGCGCCGCCGGTGATGGACTCCTCGGCGCCGCGGGACTCCACGGTGCCCACGGACACGGCCACGCCGCCGCCGGACACGGCGCCGCCGGTGGATCCTCGGGACCCCTGCAACGCCGGGACGAGCTGCCTGGACTGCGCCGCCCGCACGCCCTGCGGGTGGTGCACAAACCTCGGCCGGTGCCTCTCGGGCACCTCCACGGCGCCTGGCAACGGGGCCTGCACCTCCGCCCAGTGGGTCTGGCGCACGGAGATGTGCGCCTCGGCCCCGCCGCCGCCCCCGCCACCGACCGGCGGTCGGTATTGCACCGCATGCACCGCCCACGCGGAGTGCGGCGCCGGGGCTTATTGTCTCCGCAATACGGCCGCGGGGGTCACCTTCTGCGGCGCGCCCTGCACGGCCACCTGCCCCGCGGGGTCCGCGTGCGCGACGATCTCCGGCACCATCCGGCAGTGTGTACCGACCGCCGGTCGGTGTGAAGGGGGCGGGACGGACCCCTGTGCGAGCTCCACTTCGTGCGGGGCGTGCACCCCGCGGGATGGCTGCGGCTGGTGCAGCAACGTGAACCGGTGCATTTCGGGCACGGGCACGGGCCCCACGGGCGGGGCGTGCTCCAGCGCCCAGTGGGCCTGGACGCCGGACCAGTGTACGGGGGGCCCGCCGCCGCCGCCGCCGGACGGGGGGCCGCCGCCGCCGCCGCCG
>JACRDB010000100.1 GCA_016218725.1 Deltaproteobacteria bacterium | reverse complement strand
TCATGGCCAGGAGCCCCACGAGCCACCCCCGGAAGGGCACCAGGAGGTTGTCCGCGTCGAGCACCAGGCCCACGAGCTGCTCGCGCACGGAGCCGTCGGGGCGCGCGCCCCCGGAGGGCGCCGCCAGCGCGTCGAAGTCCGCGGCGATGGCCCCGAGCGGGGCGTTGAGCTCCGCCACCACGCTCACGGCCCCGGTGCGCGGGTCCACGCCCCGGACCTTGCCCGTCCCCGAGGTGACGTACACCCCTCGGGCGGTCACCGTGAGGCTCTCCACGTCCTCCTCCAGCCGCTGGGCCCAGCGCACGGTCCCCTGGCCCACGTCCACCGCCAGGAGGTGACGGTAGTACGCCAGGTACACCGCGTCGTCGTGGAGCGCGGCGCGGCCGTGCTCCCCGACCCTCGGGAGGAACCCGAAGCGGATGTGGTCCCGCGCCGTACGCGTCCCCGTCGTGGCGAGGAACCCGTCCTGGTAGAGCATGGGATCGCCCGGCACTCCCTGCAGGGGGTTCACCAGCAGCCCGCTGCCCTGCCGCGTCCCCGACGCGCTGTCCGCCGTCAGGTGGTACAGCCCCCGGCCGCCGTACCACACCCCCCCGTCCCCCGCGAACACCCACGAGAGCACGTCGTCCGTGGACCGAAGGCGCGCCTGCTCCACCCCCGTCGCGAGGTCCAGCACCGCGATGGACTGCCGGTCCCAGGGGATGAACGCCAGGCCCCCGAGCGCCGCCGGACGCCCCAGGAGCCCCGAGAGCTCATGCTCCCAGCGCACCCCCCCGCTCCGGGCGTCCAGGGTCACCACCCTCCCGCTACGGCGCCCGCCCCCCGCGAGCCCCGAGGAGAAGCACAACACCACCCGGTCCCCGTCCCTCGCGGCCCCGGTGAGCTCCAGCCCCGTGTGCTCCACCTGCCCCCGGGAAGCGCCCGTCTGCAGGTCCAGGAGCTGGGTCGTGTGCCCCGTCTCCACCACCAGCGCGTCCCCTACGATTTCGGGCGTCCCCGAGGCCGCCAGGGCCTGGCTCCATAGAGGGCGATGTGTGGCGATGTCGTACACCGCCACCTCGCGGCGATCTCCCTGGAGTACGGCGGCCAGGAGGCCCTGGTTCCGCGGGGTGCGCTCCCTCGGGAGGCGCTCCAGCACGCGGGCGAGGCGGGTTTGATCGTTGTCGCCGAAGCGCGACGCGAAGGCCGTGGACACCCGGATGGGGGGCATGCACTGCGTGGTCAGGAGCAGGGCCAGGGCGGCGCCGCGGAGCTTCACGGGGCACCTCCCGCGGGCGCGGCGGGCCCTGGAGCGGTCGGCGCGGCGGACCCCGGAGCGCTCGGCGCGGCGGACCCCGGAGCGCTCGGCGCGGCGGACCCCGGAGCGCTCGGCGCTCCGGGCGCCTGGTCTTGAATCTGCCGCACGGCGCGCTCGGCGCGCTGGCGGGCCCGGGAGCGGTCCGCGGGCGGCAGCCCCCGGAGCCACTCCTGGAGGAAGGCCCGCACCTGGCGCGTGGGCGAGCGGTCCACCAGGCGGTTGATGATGTTGGTCTTCTCCTCGTCGGTGAGGTCCCGGCGCGCCAGGAAGCCCTGGAAGCCCGTGATCAGCACGCTCAGGGGCGCGCGCCCCACGGCCTCCAGGAGCCGCTCGGCCACGCGGAAATCCCCGAGGAGCCCGAGCGCCGCAGCGGCCTCCGGCACGTTGCGCTCGAAGGCCCGCTGGAGAATCTCCACCGAGGCGCGGGCGTTGATGCTCCCGAGGGACAGCGCCGCCTGGCCCCTCACGGTGGCGTCCGAGTCGCGCAGGGCGCTCTCCAGGAGGGGGCGGACGCGCGGGTCCTGGCGGAGGTGCCCGAGGGACTCCACCGCGGCCAGGCGCACCGGCGCCCGGCGGTGGTGCAGCAGCGACGACAGCTCATCAATGGCCGCCGGCTGGCCGATGACCCCGAAGGCGCGCACCGTGGCGTCCATGATGTCATCGCTCACGCCGCGCTGGAGGAGCTCCACCAGCGGCGGCACCACCTCCGGGGTACGGATGGCCTTCATGGCCTCGATGGCCTCCAGCACCGCGTCGGGCTCCGAGGCCCGGAGCTGCTGGGTGGCCTCCCGGAGGGTGAGCGCCCGCTCCGGCGCCGCCGGGGCGCCCGGTGGAACCGCGGGCTGGGCGTTTGCCAGGGCTCCGTGGAGCGCCACACAGAGGAAGCCCACCCGCGCTCCCCAACGAACCTTCCCCGGCCCCTTCGAGGCCCTCCAGGGCGCTTGAGACTCCATAGGCCCTGGGTCTTACCCCGAGCCCCGAGGTCCCGGCAAGGCCGCCCTCCGATCACAGGATCGGCCCTGGATTTTGTCAACCCGACGGGCGTGGCGTACACACCCTCCCTGCGGTGGACGCCAGGAGCGCTATCAAGAACGTCGCGGCGGGGCGCCTCCAACGGGCGGTGGAGGGCTCCGCGAGCATGCTCCGCGCCGTGGCCCTGTGCGCCCTGGCGAGCGGCGGGGTCGCGCTCGCCTCGGCCCACCACGGGAGCGTCCGGGAGGTGCTCATGGCGCGCGGGGTGACGCTCGACAGCACCGCGGCGCCGTGCTGGCTGGACCCCCCGGGGCTGCGCCCGAGGAGGGTGCTCGTCCTCGGGAGGGTGGGGGCCGAGGCCCGGGACCTCTACGCGGTCACCGCGCGCACCTCCACCGGCGATGGCGTCTGGGCCGTGGAGGATGTGTCCAACCTCACCCGCTCGCCGGAGGCCGACGAGGCCGACCTCTCCTGCCAGGGCCGCTGGGCGGCGTTCCAGACCCGCGTGGGCGAGCGCGTGGCGGCGTTTACCCTGGTGGACGCCCGGGGCGCCTCCGACGAGCGGGACGCGCCCGCGGACACCGGCGGGCGCCTCCGCGCGGCGATCACCCGCTTCCAACAGACCGGCAGCCCCGAGGGCTACGGGTTCTACCGCTACAACCTCTCGCCGCCGGCCCGCCGGGCGAGGCTCTCCCTGGGCCCCTCGGAGCTTGGCGTGGCCAACGACGACCACCGGGTGACCGTCGCGCTCGCGGGGCCCCGGGTGCTCGAGGGAGAGCGCTGGGTGCAGGCGCGCCCGCGCCTCGCGGGCACCACGAGCTGGGTCACCTGGCTCGTGGACACCGTGAGGGCCGTGCCCTGGGTGGGGCCCGCACCCATCGCGTGGGCCGAGCACCTGGGCTTCCAGCTCCAGGACCGGGTGGCGCGCGCCAGGGTCAACCTCGGCCCGGACCGCTCGCAGGAGGACGCCGCGGAGGACCTCGCGGACGTGCTCTCGGGCCCGCACCCGCAGGACCGCCTGGAGGGCCCGGTGGAGGCCTGGCCGCCGCCGCCGCTGCGAGGTCCCCTGAGCCCGCCGCTGGCCCACGAGGGAGAGTGGGCCGCGGCCGCGGCGGACGACCCCTTCATCGCGAGGAACCCCGGCGCGCCGCCGACGTTCTTCCAGACCTTCGTGCGCACGGACCGCGAGCGCCGGGACACGCGGGTGTACATCACCCTGTGGGACCCCAGGCAGGTGGAGCTCCACGTCGCCCCGGGCTCCCAGGAGCCCATGGGCGCCACCGGAGAGACGGGTAGCGGCAGCGTCCCGCGCGACGAGCGCTCGCTCCTGCGCCTGGCCGCGGGCTTCAACGGCGGGTTCCAGGCCCTCCACGGGGAGTGGGGCGTCTACGCCGAAGGGACGCTCTTCCTGCCGCCGAAGCCCTGGGGCGCCACCATCGCGGTCCTGAGCGACGGGTCCACGGGCTTCGGCTCCTGGCCCGAGGCCCCGGAGGTCCCCACGGACCTCCTGGAGTTCCGGCAGAACCTCACCTCGCTGGTGGAGGACGGCGTGTTCAACCCCTACCACCGCACGTTCTGGGGCGGCACCGCCCCGCACTCGGCGCCCGGGGACATGCACACCACCCGCACGGGGCTGTGCACCACCCGGGAGCGCCACGTGGCCTTCTTCTGGGGTGAGGACCAGACCGAGCGCACCCTCGCGGACGCCATGCTGGCCGCGCGCTGCACCTTCGGCCTCCACCTCGACATGAACGGCGCCAACACCGGCTTCGAGTTCCTCCGCGTGAGCCGCGCCGCCACCACCCCGCGCCTCGGGCGCGGCGTCCTCGGCGGGTACCAGTCCGAAGGCAACGTCCCTTCGGCGCCCGGCTTCGTGTTCCGTGCGCGCCGGATGGTGAGGGCCATGCACCAGGGGAGCGCCCCGCGGTACCTCCGCCGGGACCCGCGGGATTTCTTCTACCTCCTGCTGCGCCCGGTGCTCCCCGGGGCGACCACCCCCGGGGCGTGCACCCCCGCGCAGGAAGGCGAAGGGGTGTGGCATGTCTCGGGCCTCGCCACCACGAGCTTCCCCTGGCCCCTGGCGCGCACCCGCCTCCGCCCGGACGCCGCGCAGCCCGAGCGCTGGGTGAACCTCGTCCGGGTGGACCCACGGAGGGTGTCCCTCGCCCGCCCGGACGCCCGGGGCACCGTGGTGGCGCGCTTCCTGGGCGTCTCCGAGGCCCCGCAGGAGGCCCCGGGCCTGGGCTGGGACGACCACGCCGGCGGCCGCTGGACCCTCGGCGCCCAGGGCCCGAGGCTCGAAGCCGCGCCCCTGGTCCCCGGGATGAGCGTCCTTCGCGGTGCCGGCGTGGACGACAACGGCTTCCTGGTGCTCGCCGTGGCCGACCGGGCGGTGCCAGACCTGGTACTCCGGGCCCTCACCCTCGCGGGCTGCCAGGGCCCCAGGCTCGCCCTGCCCGCCACCGCCGCCCTCGCCACCGGCGGCGACCGGGACGCCGCCGGCGCCCCCGTGGCCTCCGACGCCCCCACCCGCTTCGTCCTCCTGGAGAGGGAGCCCCCGGGCGCCCGTAGGATCTTCCCCGAGGTGCACCCCGTGCCGATGCGCGTCTGGTACGACGCCCAGCACCGTAGGGTACGCTACCGCATGGGAGAAGACGGCAACGTCCAGGTCAATGTCCATCGCGGGAGCGTCTCCATGCCCGCCTGGGGCGGGCGCCACCCTCCCCAGACCCCCGCCGCGCCCACAACACCCACCCCGCCGTGAAGACCCAAGCTCCGAGCGCCTCGGACAGTCCAAGGGAAAAGCACAAATCGTGCCGAAGGAGACCGGTTCTGGGGTCCCTCACGTTGACGCGGAGGGGATTTCGTGGGTAAAATAGAATACCCGTGCGTGCGTGTATCCTGCGTGGCGTCGTGGGCCTCCGGGTCCCGGTCGTGTAGCCCTGAGGTCTGAGAGGCAACCGAGATTGAGGTCAATGCGGTGAAGAACCCGGTCAAGTTCGGGAAGTACTACCTGCTCGAACGCATCAGCGTCGGGGGCATGGCCGAGGTGTTCAAGGCCAAGTCCTTCGGGGAGGCGGGGTTCGAGCGCCTGGTGGCGGTCAAGCGGATCCTGCCGTCGATCGCCGAGGACCAGGAGTTCATCGCGATGTTCGTCGACGAGGCGAAGCTCGCGGTGCAGCTGACGCACCCGAACATCGCGCAGATCTTCGAGCTGGGGAAGGTGGGCGAGGCGTACTTCATCGCGCTGGAGTACGTGGGCGGCAAGGACATGCGGGCGATCTTCGAGCGGGCCAGGAAGCGCACGGAGACGATCCCCATCCCCATGGCGTGCTACATGGTGATGAAGCTCTGCGAGGGCCTGGACTACGCGCACAACAAGAAGGACGCGGCGGGGCGGAGCCTGGAGCTGGTGCACCGGGACGTGTCCCCGCAGAACATCCTGGTGTCCTACGACGGGGACGTGAAGCTCATTGATTTCGGCATCGCCAAGGCTGCCAGCAAGAGCTCCAAGACGCAGGCGGGGATCCTGAAGGGCAAGTTCGGGTACATGTCCCCGGAGCAGGTGCGGGGCCTCGGGATCGACCGCCGGAGCGACGTGTTCGCCGTCGGGATCTGCCTCTACGAGCTCCTGACCATGGAGCGGCTCTTCGTCGGGGAGAGCGATTTCTCCACGCTGGAGAAGGTGCGCAAGGTCGAGGTGACGCCGCCCAGCGCGTACAACCGAAAGATCCCCGAGGAGCTCGAGGCCATCGTGCTCAAGGCGCTGGCCCCGCACCCGGAGGACCGCTACCGCACCTCCATGGACCTGCACGACGACCTGCAGTCGTTCATGTACACCTCGGGGAATTTCTTCGCCCGCAAGGACCTCTCGGCGTACATGGGCAAGCTCTTCGCCGAGGAGATCGCCAAGGAGGCCTCCCGCGACGAGGAGTTCCGCAAGTTCGACTCGCGGCGCGCCAGCGACCTGGAGGTGCTCGAGGGCTCCAGCGCCCTGCCGCAGTCCGTGGCCCAGGGGCGCCAGGGGCCGCCGCCCCTGTCCAAGGGCCCTCCGCCGCCGCCGCCGCTCGGCAAGGTCAACCGCGCCACGGCCATGGGCGTCGGCGCGCCCGTGGTCAACGGGAAGCACGGCGGGGCCCCTCCGCCCAGCGCGCACCTCAACGGCAACGGCCGCGGGAGCGGACCGCAGGCCGTGGTCGCCGTCGCGGCGCCCGCGCAGGTCCACGCGCAGGTCCATGCCCAGGTCCACGCCCAGGCCCAGGCCCAGGCGATGGACATGGAGTGGGACGACGAGGAGCTCGCCACGCAGGTGTACGACAAGCCCGAGGGCTCCCCGTCCATCCCGTCGCCGCCGCCGATGGTGGCCTCGCCGCCCATTTCGCACGTCCCCGCCAGGGTGACCACGTCCACGCCGAGGATCACCGGCTCGCTCCCGGTGGTGCCCGCGCTGCCGGTGGTGCCGCCCATCCCGGGCGTACCCGCGGTGCACTCCAGCCGCCCTCCGGCGCCCAACCCGGCCCTGATCCCGCCGCCAGGGTCCAGCGCCGCGGTGGCGCCCATCGTGTCCACGTCGCTCCAGCCGGTGACGAGCTCGGCCATCGCGGCCCCTCCGCCGGGGGCACCCCCCAACGCGTTCCTCGGCGGGCCCGCGGTGGCCGCGCCCGGCGCGCCGCCAGCGACCACCAACCTCAACCCCGTGGTCGGGCCTTCGAGCAACGGCGCCACCCACGTCGGGATGAGCCCCGGGTCGGCCTTCGGGGCCATGCCCACGGCGCCAGGGGTGGGCCCACAGCACCCCGCCCCGACGCCCATCGCCAACCTCCCCCGGGCGCAGCCCTCCATGCCCGGCGCCCAGCGCACCAATGGCTCGGGCAGGCCCGAGTGGCCCGCCGGGAGCGTCACCCAGGCGGTGCCGCGGCGCCGGGACAACAACTCCGTGGCCATGCTGGCCTTCATGGGCGTGATCGCCGTGGCCGCGGCGGTGGTGCTCGGCCTCAAGCTCACCCGCGGCGAGCCCATGGGCGCCCTGCAGATCACCACCAATGTCGGCGGCGTCGTGGTGCTGGTGGACGAGCAGCCCCAGATCGGCAACGGCCAGAGCTTCACCGTGCAGAACCTCGCCGCGGCGAGGCTCCACCACGTGGTCGTGCGCAAGCCAGGGTTCCGTACCTACCAGCAGGACGTGCCCGTGAGCGAGGGCCAGGTGGCCCACATGCAGGTGGTGCTCGACCCCGAGGCCCCCGCCCAGCCCACGCTCCCGCCGGCGTACCCGATGCCCACGCAGCCCCTGCCCACGCAGCCGCTCCTGCCCGGCACGGCGGCGCTTCCCGGCGCCCAGGCGCTGAACCCTGCCACCCCGCTGCCCGGCGCGGGCCTCCCGGGCTCCGTGGTGGTCCCGTCGGTGCCGTCGCAGCCCTTGCTCCTGCCCACTTCACCGGCACAACCACTCCTCGGGACCGCGCCCCCGGCGCCGCCCCAGGCGCCAGTCGCCGCCGCGCCTCGACCCTCGGGACCGAGGCGCACTCCGCGCTCCGCCGGGCTCAATCACCCGCCCACGCCCGCCTCCCCGGTGGCCTCCTCCCCGAGTCGCAACCCGGAGCCCTCCGGTGGCGGCGGTATGGGGACCCTGAGGCTCTCCACACGGCCGGCGTCGCAGTGCACCATCAATGGCCAGACGGTGTCCACCCCGAGGATCCTCCAGCTCCCCGCGGGCTCGCACCGCGTGTCGTGCGTCAACCGGGACCTCGGCGCGCAGAGCTCCTGGAGCGTCTCCATCCGCGCGGGCGAGAGCACCTCGGACCTGAACCACCCGCTGGAGTGACCCGCCCCTACCGATGGTCCCGCAAGGGCCCGGTAAACCTTGGAGGCTCCGGAACTCTAGGGATCACCGGAGTCCCCACAAAGGTATACATAGGTGGGGTAAGGTAGGGAAAGGTATCCAGCCTCTCGGAGTTGATGCCCGCCATCGCATCCTCGATGGGGTCTTCGCGTCCTCGGCGTCGCAGGAGCACATCGAGGCGCTGTTGGAGCTCGGCGCGGAGGGCGCCATCCACGGGGCGCAGGAGCGCGTCTCGGACCAGGTCCACGGCGGCGTCCAGGCGCCCTGCGGAGACCAGGAACGCCGACGCCGTGAGGGGCAACCAGGCGGGCCCTACACCCGCCAGGGCGGCGCGGCGCATGTGTTCGGCGGCGCGGGCTCGCACGGCGGGGCGCTCGGCGTCAGTCACCCTGGGTCCGAGCTCAAAGGCCATGGTGCTGGCGAGGTTGTAGTCGATCTCGGCATCGTGCGGGAAGCGCCGATGTCCCTCGGTGAGCATCGCCACGGCGTCCTCGGCGTCGGCGCGGGTGGGCTGGGTGATGCGGTACATGGTCGCCATGGCGCCCCACAAGTAGGCGGGGCGAAAGTCTGGATCCAGCGCCTGCATCGTGACCGCGTAGTGCCGGACATAGTTCGACGTGGTCGAGCCGAGGAGAGTCTCACCGTAGTAGACGATGGCGTTCACCCAGAGCAGGTCCGTGGCCCACTCGGTGTGGCCGAGCGTGGCCAGGCGCGCCACCAGAGGCTTTGGCACCTCCGCGGCGTCGAGCACCCGGCGCCGGGACTCGAAGGTGCGGTTCAGGTCCCTCCGCAGGCGCAGCTCCGCGCCCACCAGCGCCACGGACGCCAGCGCGAAGGCCAAGGCCGTCAGCCGCGCGGAGCTCGCCTCGGTCACTCGGTCTCGGACCCCACGGCGACCACGCCCGGTCCCAGGGAGTAGTGCCGGAAGGTGGACAGCGTGCTGTCCCCGTCGAGGTCGCTGTAGGCCTCGGCCACGTACCACAGGTCTCCGGCGGGGGAGGTCTCACCGGGCGGCGTGGCGCCGGGAGCGCCGGGCACCACCACGTACCGGAAGCGCACACGCCCGCTGGGGCGGAAGCCCAGCTCGGCCCACTGCGTGGGCGCGCTCGCGTTGAAATCCGCGTTCTGGCCCGGCGTCGCCGTGGGCCAGGCGTTGGAGATGCCCGTGGTGGTGGGCACGCCCGAGCGCCCGGCCCCGCAGAAGACCCCGAACTCCGAGCGGTACGCGGTCTCCCGGGCCGCGATGGCCGCCAGCTGCGTGCGAGCCTCGGAGGCCCTGGCCCGGCGGATGTACGAGCCGTACCCGGCGCTGGCCACGGCAGCCAGCACCCCGAGGATCACCACCGCGATCATGAGCTCCGTGAGGGTGAAGCCCCCAAGCCTGCGTCGGGATCTGGTCTTCATGGCACCGGTGGCCTCCAACGGCGGACACACGCCGTGATGTCATGTTACCCCACTCCGCGGGAGGCGCTCAACCACCCCCCTCGCCGTCGGCCTCCCCCTCCGGATCCGAGGAGAGCCCGAGCTTGGCCAGGCGGTACCGAAACGACCGGAAGGTGAGCCTGAGGAGCTGGGCGGCGCGGGTCCGTACACCGTTGGACCGCTCCAGGGCCTGGCGCAGGAGGCTGCGCTCCACCCGGGCCAGGGTGGCCTCCAGGTCCAGGCCCTCCGGAGGCAGCGCGAACACCTCCTGGGTGCTTGCCTCGGCGCCCAGGAGCTCCGGCGGCAGGTCGTCCACCTGGATGGTGGCGCCCTGGGCCAGGGTCACCGCGCGCTGGATGGCGTTCTCGAGCTGCCGGACGTTCCCAGGATAGCTGTACGCCAGGAGCGATCTCATGGCCTCCGGGGAGAAGCCGAGCATGGGCCTGCCCTCCTCCTCGGCGTAGCGCCTGCGGAAGTACTCCACCAGCGTCGGGACGTCCTCCGGGCGCTCCCGCAGCGGCGGGAGGTGGAGCCGGAGGACGTTCAAGCGATAATACAGGTCCTCGCGGAAGGTCTTCTCCCGGACCATGCGCGCCAGGTCCCGGTTGGTGGCCGCCACAATGCGTACGTCCACGGGGAGCTCGGTGTTGGAACCCACGGGGCGCACCTTGCGGTCCTGGAGGGCCCGCAGGAGCTTCACCTGGAGCGTCACGGGGATCTCTCCCACCTCGTCGAGGAAGAGCGTCCCCCCGCTGGCGACCTTGAACATCCCGTCGCGCCGACGGTCGGCGCCGGTGAAGGCCCCCTTGTCGTGGCCGAAGAACTCGCTCTCCATGAGGTTCTCCGGGATGGCCCCGCAGTTGACCACCACGAAGGGCCCCTCGGCGCGGTCCGAGCCCTGGTGCACCGCGCGGGCGAAGAGCTCCTTGCCGGTGCCGCTCTCGCCGGTGACCAGCACGCTGGCCCGCGTGGGCGCCGCCCGCCGCACGAACTCCAGCGCCGCGCGGAAGGCCGCGCTCTGCCCGATCAGGGCCTGGCCCTCGTCGGGCGTGAGCGCCCGGGCCTGCTTGCGCAGCGAGCGGTTGTCGTGGAGGAGCGCCCGCTTCTCCAGGGCCTTCTCCACCACGGCCCGCGCGGCGGCCACGGAGAGGGGCTTCTCCAGGTAGCCGTAGGCGCCGCGGCGCATGGCCTCCACCGCCGTGTCCACGCTCCCATGGGCCGTCACCAGCAGCACCTGGGTGTCCAGGGAGAGCGCCCGAGCCTTGTCCAACACCTCCAGGCCGATGCCGTCGGCCATCATCAAGTCCGTGACCACCAGGTCAAAGGGCACCGGCGCGCTCTCAAGGATGTCCTTGGCCTCCCGCACCCCCTCGGCCAGCACCACCTCGTGCCCCTGACGCCGGAGGAGCACGTCCATCATCTGGCGCAAGGAGGCCTCGTCGTCCACCACCAGGATGCGCGCCGTGGAGGTCATTTCAACCGGAGTGTACCGGGTCTGGTCACCCGGCCACAGGGTGCTTTTCCAGCACCGCCACCAGAAAGCCTCCAAAGCGCGAAAGCGCGGAGTCCACCAGGGCCCTCTCGGCCACCTGGAGAGCCCGAGAGAGCCCCGGGAGCCGGTGGAGGACCGCCGCCGGCGTGAGCACACGAACCCCACGAAAACCCAATAATTTCGCGTTCTTGGGCACCATGGACCGCACGTCCGAGGGGCTGTCGAAGCGGGTGTACACCTCGGCCTCGGTGCGCCGGTCCGAGACCCTCCCGGCGGGCCCCAGGCGCTTGGCCAGGTAACGCAGGCTCCAGGGGTTGTAGAACTCGGCCAGGACGACCCCGCCGGGGCGGCACACACGCACCATTTCTCCGAGGGCCCCGCGGATGTCCGGCACGTGGGCCAGCACCTTGAACGAGCACACGAGGTCGAAGGTATCGTCCGGGAAGGGGAGCGCCGTGGCGAGGCCCTCGTGGACGTCCAGGCCGCGCTCCCGGGCCTTTTCCAGCATCCCCGGCGAGAGGTCCAGGCCCGTGGCGTGAGAGGCCACCCGGGCCAGGCGCTCCAGGATGAGCCCCGTGCCGCACCCCACCTCCAGCACCCGCCCGCCCCGCGCGAAGGGCTCCGCCACGGAGAGCTCGAGGTCGTCGATCATGCCGTGGTAGCCGCGGCCCCGCTCGCGCTCATACCACCGCGAGAAGTCGTTGTAGTAGGCCCGGGTATGGTCGAGGTCCGCCATCGCGCGGGCTCTAGCACACTTCATCGTAGAGGGCCTCACAGGCCCGGGCGACCACCGCGGGCGCGCAGGTGGCCCGCACCCAGCGCTGGGCTTCGAGGGCCCTTCGGGCGGTGGCCGGAGCGTCCCCGAGGAGGGCCTCCAGGGCGTGTACCAGGGCCTCGGGGGAGCCCGAGGGCACCACGGTGACCCCGCCGGAGGCCTCGAGCTCCGCGGCCGCGGTGCCGGCACCCACGACGCACGGGACCCCGTACGACAGGGCCTCCAGGAGCACCAGGGGCCAGTCCATCTTGGCGTGGAGGGTCTCTACGGGCAGGGCCAGGGCCGAGGCCCCGGCCACCACGGCGAGGATGTCGTCCAGCTCGCCGAGCCACGTGAGCTCCGCACCCTGGTCCCGAGCGAGGGCCTGGAGGCGCCCGAGGGCCTCCCGAGCCCGGTGGGTCTTGGGTCTGGAGGCCCCCACCCAGACCCAGGGGCGCCTTCCCAGAGACGCCGCGCGCACGAAGGTCTCGGCCCCGCGGGAGAACTCCAGGTCCCCCGGGTACAGCACATACCGGGCGGGGAGGCCGTGGCGCCTGCGGGCTTCTTCCACCCGCGAGGGTTCCACGGGCGGGGCGGTCACCGCCGGAGGGATCTTCACCACCCGGTCGCCGAGGTGCCTGAGCCTCTGGCGGGTGTGTTCGCTCAAGACCACCACGCGGTCGGCGAAGAACGTGAGGCGCTCCAGGTCGTCCGGGGCGCTTGCCACGGTGTGCACCGTGGGCACGCGCCGCAGCCCCGAGGCCAGGGCCCCGGCCCGGAGGGTGGTGGGATTCGGGCCGAAGAAGAAGTGCCACACCGCGGTCCTCGGGCCCAGGAGCAGGCGCCCGAGGACCCGGACATTGGCGCTCCGGGCGGGCGCGTAGGCCCCTCGGGACTGGTACACGGGCTCCGAGAGCACCCCGTCGAGGGCCTCCCCGCGGGGGACCAGCACCCTGGGGCGCCAGCGGGTCATCCCCCGGGAGAGGTCCCGGACGAGGTTCTTGTTGCTGTCATTCCAGGGCGGGGCGATGGGCTTGGAGATCAAGAGTACGTCCGGCATCGCCGAAGGCGTAGCACCGGACCGGGGATTGCCGCATGCTTGGAGAAACGACAATGGAGGAGCGCAAGAGCGAGCACGAGCCCAGAGATCCGGAGCGGCACTCGATCCTGGAGCGCCTGGTGAAGAAGGGCCTGGAGAGCGGGATCGACGCCATCTCTCGCTCCGAGGACACGCTGCGGGGCCTGGTGGAGAACCTCAAGCTCCCGAAGGAGACCGCCGGGGTGGTGCTGGAGCAGCTCGACGAGACCAAGAAGGGCCTCTACTCGGTGGTCGCCAAGGAGCTGCGGGACTTCCTCCAGACCACCAATTTCGCCTCGGACGTGAAGAAGATTCTTACGGGCCTGGCCTTCGAGGTGAAGATGGAGGTGCGCTTCAAGAACGCCGAGACCGACGAGGGCGCCTCCACCGTGCGACCGGAGGTGAACGCCTCGGCCAGCCTCAAGGAGCGGGAGCGCCCGAAGCCCGCGCCCCCCCGACGCAGCCGCCCGCCGCCGCCGCCCGAGGACCCCGACGACCCGGGGCGCTGAGGCTCAGTTGTTCGGCGCGCCGTTGCAGATCCAGGCCCGGAGGAGGTCGAGCTGGGTCGAGGGCAGCACGCCGCCGCTGCCGCCCGGCATCTGCGTCCCCGAGCACATCCCCACGCCGGTGAGCTTGTTGATGAGGTAGCTGGTCGAGACGGAGCCTCGGACCACTCGGAGCCGCGACGAGCAAGCCGAGGAGGGGACGCCCACCAGGCTCGTGTAGGAGGCGCCGCTGCGGAGCGCGAGGCCCCCGGAGGGGCGCATGCCGCCGTGGCACCCCGTCGTGCAGCTCGCGTCGAAGATGGGCTGCACCTGCGCGGCGAAGCTGACCATGGCGCCGCAGCCGCCGCAGGCGCCCGCGGCGCACACCTGGCCGGTGCCGCAGGCGCGCCCGCAGGCCCCGCAGTTGGCGTTGTCCGTGCGGAGGTCCGCGCAGCTCCCCGCGCAGAGCGTGGTCCCCGCCGGGCAGGAGCTCGAGCAGGCGCCCGCCTGGCAGGTCTGCCCCACCGCGCAGGCGTTGCCGCAGCGCCCACAATGGGCGCCGTCGGACTGGAGGTCGACGCAGCTCGCGCCGCACAGGGTCGCGCCCGCCGCGCAGGCGCAGACGCCCGCCGTGCACACCTGCACCGAGGGGCACTCGCGCGCGCAGGCCCCGCAATTGGCGCTGTCCGTCTGGGTGTTTACGCAGCCCCCGCCGCAGAGGGTCGTGCCGCTCCCGCAAGTGGATACGCAGGCCCCCGCGGTGCACGCCTGCCCGGTAGTGCATGCGCGCCCACACCCGCCGCAGTGCGCCGCGTCCGTGAGCGTGTTGACGCACACCGAGCCGCAAAGGGTCTGGCCGCTCGGGCAAGCGCACACGCCCGCCACGCAGCCCTGGCCCGCGGGGCAGGCGCGCCCGCACCCGCCGCAGTGCGCCGCGTCGGAGAGCGTGTTGACGCAGCTCCCGCTGCAGAGCGTCGTGCCGCTCGCGCAGCTGGACGCGCAGACCCCGGAGAGGCAGCTCTGCCCCGGGCCGCACGCGCGCCCGCACGCGCCGCAGTTCGAGGGATCCACCTGGGTGCTCACGCACACGGACCCACACGCGGTCTGGCCGCTCGGGCAAGCGCACGCGCCCGCCACGCAGCCCTGGCCCGCGGGGCAGGCGCGCTCGCACCCGCCGCAGTGGGCCGCGCTCGTCCGCGTGTCCACGCAGGTCCCGCCGCAGAGTGTCGTGCCGCTGGCGCAGGACGAGACACAGGCCCCGGACAGGCACGTCTGCCCCGCGGCGCAGGCGCGCCCGCAGGCGCCGCAGTTCGTGGGATCCACCTGGGTGCTCACGCACCCGGACCCACACGCGAGCTGGCCGCTCGGGCATACGCAGACCCCGGAGGCGCAGCTCTGGCCCGCGGCGCAGCCGCGCCCGCACGCTCCGCAGTTCGTGGGATCCAGCGCGAGGTTTACGCAGGACCCGCCGCAGTTGGTGGTCCCCGGGGAGCACGCGCCGCGGCTGCATACGCCGCGGCTACAGACGAAGCCCGGTCCGCACGCGACGCCGCAGGCGCCGCAGTGCGCCGCGCTCGTCCGGGTGTCCGCGCACGCGCCACCGCAGAGGGTCAGGCCCTCCCCGCAGGCGCAGGCCCCGGCCACGCACGCCTGCCCGGCGACGCACGCCCGCCCGCAGGCGCCGCAGTGGGCCGCGCTCGACCGGGTGTCCACGCAGGCCCCGGCGCAGAGCGAGAGCCCTCCCCCGCACGCGCACGCCCCCGCCGCGCAGCTCTGCCCGGCGCCGCAGGCGCGCCCGCAAGCCCCGCAGTGGGCCGCGCTCGACCGGGTGTCCACGCAGGAGGTCCCGCAGAGCGACAGGCCCCCGGCGCAGGCGCACGCCCCCGCCGCGCAGCTCTGCCCCGCCAGGCACGGCCGCCCGCAGCCGCCGCAGTGGGCCGGGCTCGTCCGGGTGTCCACGCAGGCCCCGGCGCAGAGCGCTAGCCCTCCCCCGCACGCGCACGCCCCCGCCGCGCAGCCCTGTCCGGCGCCGCAGGCGCGCCCGCACCCGCCGCAATGCACCGCGCTCGTCCGGGTGTCCACGCAGGCCCCGCCGCAGAGCGCCAGCCCGGCGGCGCACGCACACGCCCCCGCCACGCAGCTCTGCCCCGGCGCACACCCGCGCCCGCACGCGCCGCAATGCGTCGGGTTCGTCCGGGTGTCCACGCAGGAGGCGCCGCAGAGGCTCTGCCCCGAGGGGCACGCGCAGGCCCCCGCCGCGCAGCTCTGCCCCGGCGCACACACGCGCCCGCACGCGCCACAGTTGGATGGGTCCGCCGCCGCGGCGACGCAGCGCGCCCCGCACCGAAGCGCGCCCGCCGGGCAACCCGCGCCGTCCATCGGCGCGTCCACCGCCGCCTCCGACGCCCCGTCGCCCACGCCGTCCAGGGCCGCGTCCACCGCGCCGTCCGAGGCCGCGTCCACCGCGGCGTCTCGCGCAGGCAGCCCGCGGATCCAGGCCGCCACGCACGCCTGCTCGGCGGAAGTGAGCGGCCGTGGGCCGAGCGGCATGCGATCCCCGCAGGAGGGCATGTCCTGGGTTACTTTTGCATACATGTAGGATTGTGCAGGATCCCCTGGAACGACCAGCGTCACGGCCCCGCAGCCCATCGCAGGTGCGCCCACGACGCGGCGCTCCAGGCCTGGGGTGACAAGGTCCAGCCCGACCGCAGGCATCCGCGGTCCGTGGCAGTCGGTGTCACCACACCGAGGGGCCAGCAGCGCCCTCTGCAGGGCCTCGGTACCCATCGGGCACACGAAAGCGGCATCGGGGCCCGCGGTCGCCGGCGCCTCGCCGCCACACCCCGCCAGCACCCCCCCGACCACCCACAACACTCTCGCCCGCTCGAAGGAAGTGAAGCTCGAGTTCATCCGCGCACGCTCCCGCTGTGGCACCCCTGCGCCGCAGCACGTTGCGTGCCCGGACGCGCTCGCGCGAAGACGCTCCGGACCATTCGATGCGTCCTGACCGCACACGGCGCAGGGCCCTGCACACCCCTGTACGCGCGCTGCACACATGCAGCGCGGCGCTCAGCCCTCGACCAGCCGCACCAGATCGCTCGCCTCGACGCGCGCGCTCAAGAGCCCGAAGGCCACCTTGGCCCCGCGACCGTCCAGCTCCGTGACCGTGCCGACGCGACCCGCGAAGGGCCCCGCGCACACCTTCACCCGCGTCCCGAGCGCCACCGCGGCCTCGCTGTCCTCGCGCACCGCCCGCGGCGCCTCCGGCCTCGGCGCCTTCGCCGGAGCCTCGGCGCGAGGCGAATGCGCAGGTACGTCCGTGTGGGACTTTGTCTCCGGCCGCGCGCCTGCCCGGCGCGCGGGGCGAATCTGCGCGGCGCGCGCGAGGGCGTCGCGGGCTTCGGCCTCGAGGCGGGCTCGGTCGCTCTCTCTCCGGGCCTGCTCGGCCTCGCGGCGGGCGGCCTCGACGACGGGCTGCACGGCCGCCTGGACCGCCGAGGGGCGCACGGGCTCGTGGCTGGACGCGCGCTCCCTAGCCTCGACGGCGGCGGCCTCGCGGCGGCGCTCGATGGCCTGGTCGTGCTCGGCCTTCCACGCCGCTTCGCGGGCTGCCTCCTCGCGCAGGTGGGCCTCCCTCTCGGCGTGGGCGCTCGCCGCCGCGGACAGGGCCGACACCCGGTCGTTGTCGGCGCTCCAGGCCACCCGGCGGTAGAGCGCCAGGAGCGCCCCGAAGGCTGACTCCAGCGCGTTCAAGAGCTGTGACCCCGCGGCCACCGCCTCGGGCCTCGGCACCGCCAGGGACACGCTCCACGCGCGCTCGGAGCCCTCCAGACCCTCCGTGAGGCGCTCCAGCGCCGCGCGGTCTGCCTCCGCGGGGCCAACGCTCTCCGCCCCGGAGGAGACCCGAAAGCCCGGCGGGAGGGCGCCCAGGGCTCCAGCGAGGCTCTCCCCCGCGGCGGCGTCCTGGCAGAGCGCCCGGAGGTTGCGCGCGTCCACCCAGGCCTCGCCCGGCACCCGGAGGCACACCTCCACCCCCGCGGGATCAACCCGCAGCGCCAGGAACGCGTGGCGGGTGAAGGGCGTCGGGTCCGTGAGCGTGGCCGCCAGGGACCTGCCGCGGTCCAGGAGCTCCTCCAGCGCCTGCCGCGCGGCGGCGTCCCGCCAGAGGAACACCCACTGCTCGGTCACCTGCTTGCGGTTCCAGAGCGTGGGCGCGGCGTCGCTGGCGCGCACCTCCAGCGCGACGGCCTCGGCAGGCGCGCGCTCCCGGAGCGCCCGGGCCAGCCCCAGGGTCTTCTGCTGCACCTCCAGCCTCGGGAGGTTGTACGCGTTGGAGCCTGCCCGGGCGGGCAGGTACGCGTCGAAGTCGCTGTCGGTGTATCCCGGGAATGGCACGCGATCCCTCTTCTGGCTCCTGCGGCCGCACGATACGCCTCGGTCGCGCGGCGTCAACGCTCCGACAGCACCGGGCGCGACCGTCGGCTGGTACCATCACCGGGAAGGAGCGGCCTGAGCATCGGTGACCGCGCTCGACCCCGACGTCCCCCTGGAGGGAGGCTTTGACCCCGAGGCGCGCTTCGCGCGCTTTCCGCGGAGCTTCACGCTGAAGGGCCTCTTCTTCGCCGAGCGCGTGGCCCAGCTAGGACCGCGGTGGGAGACCGAGGTCCCGGGGCTCCTCTCGCCCCCCAGGCTCGGGCGCTACCTGCCCTTCGGGGACTACCCCCAGGTGGACTACTCCCGGCTGACGTACGCCGCATGCACGAAGCTCCACCCGGAGCTCTCGCTCCGCGAGGCCGCCCGGAGGGTCGCCCGCGCGGACCTGGCGACCTTCGCGCGCAGCACCCTCGGGAGGGTGATGCTCTCCATGGTGGGAGATCTGGGCGACGTCCTCCTGGCCTTCCCCGCGATGCACCGCAGGGTGCTCCACGGCGGGAGCGTCTCCGCCGAGCGCCTGGGGCCGTCCCGGGTGCGGCTCCAGTACCGGGAGTTCTACGGCTGGCTCGATTGCTACGCCGTGGGCACCGCCGAGGGCATCGTGCTCCACCAGGGGCACCGCCCTAGGATTACCCTGGACCTCCAGGAGCCCGACCGGGGCTCCCTGGACGTGTGTTGGGAGTGACCGCCCACCGGGGCTATGGTTCGCCCCGATGATTCCCCGCAGCGCGCTCCCGGGCTCCCTGGACCTGCCCCCGCCGTACCTCCTGGAGGGCGTACGCACGCTCCTCCTGGCCGTGCCTTGTGCTCCGGACGCCCTCCAGGGGACCGTCGCCCGCGCCTTTGGCTGGGCCCTCCCGGCGGCCGAGGTGCGCGCCCTCGGGGCCTTCGCGCTCCTTGCGCTGACCGACGTCTCCCGCGCGTCCTGCGCGCTCCCGACGAGGGGCTCCGAGCGCTACCGCGAGGCCTCGTGGTTCCTCCCGGTGACCTGCACCGAAGGGGGAAGGACCACCGTGGGCTTCCACGTCCCGGCCCTCTACCCCGACAGCGCCGTGGCCGTCTGCCTCGGCCGGGAGTTCTTTGGTCTCCCAAAGAAGCCCGCGCACGCCATCGCCTTCCCCGAGGAGCCCTCGCCCGACGACCCCGCGCGCGTCGAGGTCCTCGGCGCCCAGGTCTTCGATGGCTCTCCCTGGAGGGTACAACCGCTCCTCACGGTGTCCGCCGGGAGCGCACCGTGGCTCCCCTCGGTGCTTCTCCCAGACCTCGCGCTGGACGCCTCGCTCCCGCTGGAGGAGGCCCTCTCGCGCTTCCTCTCGGTGCCGCTCTACCAGCGCCGGGAGGTGCCCACGCCGGACGGCGCCGCCGCGGCGCTCCGGGAGCTCGTGCGGTGCCGCGCCACGGTGCTCTCCCTCCAGGGGCTCCAGGCCGGGGACCCCACCTCCTGGACCGTCACCGTGGAGAGCCTCGCCAGCGACCCGCTCCACGCCATGCTCGGCCTCGCCGCGGGGCCCCTCACCCCCCTGGCGGTGGCGCGCTTCACCATGGACTTCCGCCTCGGGGAAGGCGCCGTGGTCGCCTCCCACCGCCGCAGCCGCGTGCTGGTCCTGGGCGGGGGGATGGGGGGCCTGGCCGCGGCGCTCGCCCTGACGGACACCCCCTCGCGGCGCGAGCGCTTCGAGGTGACGGTGCTCGCCCAGGGCCACCGGCTCGGCGGGAAGGGCGCGAGCTGGCGCAACCCCGACGCCGGTGACCGCATTGAAGAGCACGGCATCCACGTCATTTTTGGCTTTTATCACAACTTCCTTCGGTTGCTGCGAGGGGTCTTCAACGAAGTTCGTAGAGAGCCCGGCAAGGACTTCCCGGCCACCTTCGAGGAGGCCTTCTCCGCGCGCTGGGACCTGGCCTTCGCCGACGGGCGCCACGCGCTCCCGCTGCGCCTGGCGCGGTCGGCGCCGGGGTGGGGCGCGCGGCCGCCGGGGCTCGCGGACCTGAAGGCCGTCGTCGGGGCGCTGGTGGACAAGGGCTCCGGCGTCGCCGCGGGCCTGGGGCACGTGCTCAAGGGGGCCCTCTCCGCGCTCCTGCCCGACGCCCTGCACCCGGAGAGCACCCTGGCGGAGCAGCTCGCGGAGTTCGTGGTGGTCTTCGCCCGGGGCATCCTCGCCCTCGCCGTGGACCTCACGCGCAGCTTCGACGACCTGGACCCGCTGGACTTCCGGGCCTGGCTCCGGCAGCACGGCGCCTCCGACGCCCTCCTGGAGGGGCCCATCGTGCAGGTCCCCTATGACGCCGTATTCGCTTACCAGGGCGGAGATTTCACGCAACCAAGGCTCGCCGCGGGGCTGGCCGTGCGGGGGCTCCTGCGGCTCGCTATCTTCTACGATGAAGCCGTGTATCACGTGATGAACGCCGGGATGGGCGAGTGCGTCTTCGCGCCGGTGTACGAGGTGCTCAAGGCCCGCGGGGTGCGCGTGGAGCTCCTCCGGAGGGTGACCTCCCTGGAGCTCCGAGGGGGCCGGGCCCGGAGGGTCAGGGTCCAGCGCCAGGCGCTCCTGGCCCCAGGGGTGGCGGAGTACCAGCCGCTGGTGCGGGTCGGGACCACCCCCTGCTGGACCCGCAAGCCGGACGCCTCGCAGCTCGCGGGGCTCCCCGCGGGGGCGAACCTCTACGCCGACTCGGAGCATGCCTCCGCGGCCGAGGACGAATACATCGACGGGGAGCACTTTGATCACGTGGTGTGCGCGCTCCCGGCGCCGGTGACCGCGCGGGTGCTCACCCACGACGGGGTGACGGAGCTCGCGCGGATCTCGCGCATCGCCACGGTGGCCACGGTGCAGGTGCAGACCTGGCACACCCGCAGCACGGCGCAGCTCGGCTGGGTGCCGGGGTCCCTTGCGGTCGGGGGCTTCCGCCAGCCGCTCAACACCTTCGTGGTGGGCGACCGGCTCCTCGCGCAGGAGCACTTCGGGCCGAACCCCCCGGCGGGGCTGCTCTACGCCTGCGGGCCGTGGCCCGCGGCGTGGGCCCTGGACCCCTCGGACGCCGTGGCGCGCGTCCAGGAGGAGACCTACGCGCGCAGCCAGTGCCTGCGCTTCGTGGTGGACGAGCTCGGGGTGGTGCTACCCCGAGGGCGCTCGGCGGGGCTCGCGGCGCTGTCCCGCGGGGCCTTCTGGGCCCCGCCGGCCACGCCGGACCCGCTGGAGTTCCAGTACGTGAGGCTCAACATCGACCGCTCGGACCGGTATGTGCTCGCCCTCCCCGGGGCCCTGGTGGACCGCCCGAGGCCCACGAACCCCGCGCGCCCCAACCTGCACTTCGCGGGCGACTGGACGCGCAACGGGGTAGACATCCCGTGCATGGAGGGCGCCGTGGTGAGCGCCCTCCAGGTGGCCGAGCACCTCACCGGCGAGGACCTGGACCTCCTGGCCACGAAGGACTGGATCTAACGCGCCCGGAGGGCATAGCTTCAGTGCCATGGATACGCACCGGATCGTCCGGGCGCCGCGAGGATCCGTGCTCCAGTGTCGGGGCTGGGTCCAGGAGGCCGCCCTCAGGATGCTGATGAATAACCTGGACCCGGAGGTCGCCGAGAGGCCCCAGGACCTGGTGGTCTACGGCGGCACCGGCAAGGCCGCCCGCAACTGGCACGCGTTTGACATCATCACCCGGGAGCTCCGGGACCTCGGCGACGATGAGACCCTGCTCATCCAGTCGGGCAAGGCCGTCGGGCGCTTCCGCACCCACGAGGACGCCCCGAGGGTGCTCCTCGCCAACTCCCTCCTGGTGCCCAACTGGGCCACCTGGGAGGAGTTCCGGCGGCTGGAGGCCCTGGGCCTCACCATGTTCGGCCAGATGACCGCCGGGAGCTGGATCTACATCGGCACCCAGGGGATCCTCCAGGGGACCTTCGAGACCTTCGCCGAGGCGGGGCGCCAGCACTTCGGCGGGAGCTGGAAGGGCCGCTGGATCCTCACCGCGGGCCTCGGGGGCATGGGCGGCGCCCAGCCCCTGGCGGCCACCATGAACGGCGCCTCGTGCCTCGCCGTCGAGGTGGACCCGAAGCGCGTCCAGCGCCGCCTGGACACGCGCTACGTAGACCGCGCCACGCCCTCCCTGGACGAGGCCCTCGGGTGGCTGCGCGAGGCGTGCGCGGCGGGCGAGGCGCTCTCCGTGGGGCTGGTAGCCAACGCCGCGGAGGTGTACCCGGAGCTGGTCCGCAGGGGCGTCACGCCGGACTTCGTCACTGAACAGACCAGCGCCCATGACCCGCTTGTTGGCTATATCCCACCAGGGTACTCCCTCGATCAAGCGACAACGTTGAGGGCCTCGGACCCCGCGGAGTATGTGAAGAGGGCGCGGGAGGGCATGGCGCAGGAGGTGCGCGCCATGCTGGCCATGCAGCGCGCCGGGGCCTTCGCGTGTGACTACGGCAACAACATCCGGGCGGAGGCCCTGAGCGCCGGGGTGAGCGACGCCTTCGAGCTCAAGGGCTTCGTGCCATTGTACCTCCGGCCGCAGTTCTGCGTCGGGAGGGGGCCCTTCCGCTGGGTGGTGCTCTCCGGCGACCCGGAGGACCTGCGGGCCACGGACCGGGCGGTGCTGGAGGCCGTGCCCGACGACCCGCACCTGCGCCGCTGGCTGGAGCTGGCCGCCGAGCGCGTGGCCTTCCAGGGGCTCCCGGCGCGCATCTGCTGGCTGGGCTACGGTCAGCGAGCCCGGGTGGGTCAGGCCTTCAACGACCTGGTGCGCACGGGCAAGGTCAAGGCCCCCATTGTCATCGGCCGGGACCACCTGGACTGCGGCAGCGTGGCCTCGCCCCACCGCGAGACCGAAGGCATGCGCGACGGCAGCGACGCCATCGCCGACTGGGCCATCCTCAACGCGCTCATCAACTGCGCCGCGGGCGCCTCCTGGGTGAGCGTCCACCACGGCGGGGGCGTGGGCATCGGCAACTCGCTCCACGCGGGGATGGTCGTGGTGGCCGACGGCACCGCCGGGGCTGCCCGCAGGCTCGCCCGGGTGCTCACCACGGACCCCGGCATGGGGGTCCTGCGCCATGCCGACGCGGGCTACGAGCTGGCGCAGGAGTTCGGCGCGCGGGAGAGCGTGCACATTCCCCACCGGGTGTGAGCTGCGACCTCACCCGAGGCGGGCCCGGTGGGCCCTCACCCACGGCGATGGTCCAGCCCCCGGACCCACACCCTCCCGCTCCGTCCCGTTGGCGCCCTCCAGCCTCGAAGCGGCCACCGCCGCGCACACCGCCCACGCCTCGGCGTCGGCGTCCTTCACCTCGGGCCAGTCCACAAGCGCGGACTTGTGACGCTCCAGGAAGCCCGTGTCGTAGTGTCCCGCCTGGAAGTCCGGGTGCTCCAGGAGCCGCTGGTGGAAGGCCAGGTTCGTGCGAATCCCCGTCACCACGTACTCCCGCAGGGCCCTGGCCATGCGCGCCAGGCACCGCGGGCGATCCGGCGCCCAGGTGCTGAGCTTCGAGATCAACGGGTCATAGAAGCTGGAGATCTCGCAGCCCGGGTAGGCCCCTCCGTCGTCGCGCACGCCGGGACCCGCGGGCGTCCGCAGCGCCTCGATGCGACCGGGTGATGGCAGGAAGCCGCTTGAAGGATCCTCGGCGTACACCCGACACTCCACCGCGTGGCCCCGGCGGACCACGGATTCTTGAGTAAATCCAAGGGGTTCGCCCGAGGCCACGCGGAGCATCTCGCGCACCAGGTCCAGCCCCGTGACCAGCTCCGTCACCGGGTGCTCCACCTGGAGCCGGGTGTTCATCTCCAGGAAATAAAAGTTCCCGTCGGCCCCGAGGAGGAACTCAAAGGTGCCCGCGGAGTGGTAGCCCACGGCGCGGGCGCCCTTCACGGCCACCTCTCCCATGCGGGCCACCAGCTCCGGCGTCACCGCGGGCGAGGGCGTCTCCTCCAGCACCTTCTGGTGCCTGCGCTGGATGGAGCAGTCCCGCTCGAAGGCGTGCACCACGTTGCCCTCGCGGTCCCCGAGGACCTGGATCTCCACGTGGCGTGGCCTCACCACGGCCTTCTCCAGGTACACCGTGGCGTCGCCAAAGGCCTTCAGGGCCTCGCTCTGGGCGCGCTCGTAGGCCCCGGGGAGCTCCTCCGGGCGGTCCACCAGGCGCATGCCCTTGCCGCCCCCGCCGCTGGCGGCCTTGAGCATCACCGGGTAGCCCACCCTCTCGGCCGCGGAGAGCAGCTCCTCCACGGTGCCGCTGGCGGCCCCCGGGACGATGGGCACGCCCGCCGCTGCCATCACCGCGCGGGCGGCGGGCTTGCTCCCGAGGCTCCTCATGGCGCTGGCCGGGGGCCCCACGAAGACCACCCCGGCGCGCTCGCAGGCGTCCGCGAAGGTGGGATTCTCCGAGAGGAAGCCATAGCCTGGGTGGATGGCCTGGGCGCCGGACCGCTTCGCCGCGTCGAGCACCCGGGAGATGTCCAGGTAGCTCTCCCGGGCCGGGGCCGGTCCGATGTTCCAGGCCTCGTCGGCCATGCGTACATGGAGCGCGGCGCGGTCCGCGTCGGAGTACACCGCCACGGCCTGGACGCCCAGCTCGTGGAGCGTACGAATGATCCGCACGGCGATCTCGCCGCGGTTGGCCACCAGTACCTTCTTGAACATCCCCGCGCTCTAGCAGAAGTCCCCCACGGAGGGAACGCCGTCAGCGCGCCCGCCGGGTGGCCATGCGAGCTACCAGCCCCGTCCAGCCGGTCTGGTGCGACGCCCCGAGGCCGTGGCCCGAGTCACCGTGGAAATACTCGTAGAACTGCAGGTGGTCCCGGAAGTGCGGGTCCTCCCACTTGGGGTGCGGCCCGTGCGAGGGCCTGCGGCCCGACCGGTCCGGGACAAAGAGCGCCAGGAGCCTGCGCGAGAGCTCGTCGGCCACCTGGAGGAGCGTGCACTGCCTCCCGCTCCCGGTGGGGCACTCCACCTTGAAGTCATCCCCGTAGTAGTGATGGAACTTCTGGAGGCTCTCGATGAGGAGATAGTTCACCGGGAACCACACCGGGCCGCGCCAGTTGGAGTTGCCGCCGAAGAGCCCGGAGGTGCTCTCGCCGGGCTGGTAGCTCACCGTCCAGGACTCCCCAGCGGCACCCTCAAAGATGTACGGTGAGTCACGGTGATGTAGAGAGAGGGCCCTCACGCCATGGTCCGAGAGGAACTCGTTGGGGTCGAGCATGCGCCGCAGGAGGGCCTTCATCCTGCTGCCGCGCAGGAGCGACAGGAGCCTGCGATCACCGCGGCCTGGCTCGGCCCAGCGGGAGACGAGGGACGCCAGGGCGGGCTTCTTGTCCAGCACCCACTGGAGCCGCTGGGAGAACTCCGGCAGCGCCCCGAGGGTCTCCGGCTCGATGGTCTCCACGGCGAAGAGCGGGATCAGCCCCACCATGGAGCGCACCTTCATCGGCACGATGCGCCCGTCCCCGGTGTGCAGGACGTCGTAGTAGAAGCGGTCCTCGTCGTCCCAGAGGCCCATGCCCTGGCCCGCCACGTCGGTCATGGCGTGGGCGATGGACAGGAAGTGCTCAAAGAACTTCACGGCGATGTCTTCATAGGACCGGTTGTGCCGGCTGAGCTCCAGGGCGATGCGCAGGAGGTTCAGGCAGTACATGGCCATCCAGCTCGTGCCGTCGGACTGGTGGATGAACCCGCCGGTGGGCAAAGGGGCGCTGCGGTCAAAGACGCCGATGTTGTCCAGCCCGAGGAAGCCCCCCTGGAAGAGGTTGCGCCCGAGGACGTCCTTGCGGTTCACCCACCAGGTGAAATTCAAGAGGAGCTTGTGGAACACCCGCTCCAGGAACAAGAGGTCCCCCTCGTCCCGGCGGCGCTTGCGGTCCATCTGGAAGACCCTCCAGGTGGCCCAGGCATGCACCGGGGGGTTGACGTCACCGAAGTTCCACTCGTAGGCCGGGAGCTGGCCGTTGGGGTGCATGTACCACTCCCGGGTCAGGAGCAGGAGCTGGTTCTTGGCGAAGTCCGGGTCCACCATGGCCAGCGGGAGCGTGTGGAAGGCCAGGTCCCAGGCGGCGTACCAGGGGTACTCCCACTTGTCCGGCATGGAGAGCACGTCGCCGTTGTTGGCCGTCTCCCACTCGCTGTTCCTGCCGCGCTTGCGCTCCGCGGGGGGCGGGGGCTGGAGCGGGTCACCGGACAACCACTTCTCCACGTTGTAGCCATAGTACTGCTTGGACCAGAGCATCCCCGCGAAGGCCTGGCGCTGCACCCGGCGGTGCTCCGGGTCCGGGACGCCGGCCTGCACGCGCTCGTAGAAGAGGTCCGCCTCGTGGCGGCGCTTCTCCAGGAGCTCGTCAAAGGTGCGGAAGGGGTCCCGCGGGTCCGAGGTCAGGAGCCTCGCGCGCACCGCGGCGCTCCCCCCGGCGGGCACCAGGAGCCTGCGCACGTACATCGCCCGGGTGCCCGCCCCCTCGGCCCGGAGGCCCTCGGCGTCGCCCTGGACGAGGTACCGGTGGAAGGCGTCTCGGGTGTGCCGCTGGCCGTCTACGCCGTAGAGCCTCCGGAGGTTGGTCTCGTTGTCCGTCAGGAGCGCCTCCTGGGCGTCTTGACAGTAGTAATGAAAGGCCCCGAGCTGCAGGTGCTCCGCGAGGACGTGGCCGTCCACCCGGACCATGGTGGGCTTCTCATAGCCCGGCCGCCAGGACCAGGTGTTGCGAAACCACAGCTGCGGGAGCACCAGGATGGTGGCGGCCTCGGGGCCCCGGTTGTGCACCGTCACCTTGAAGAGGAGGTCGTCCGGGAGGGCCTTGGCGTACTCCACCTCCACGTCCCAGTAGCGGTCGTCGTCGAAGACGCCGGTGTCCAGGAGCTCATACTCCGGGTCGAGCTTGCCCCGCGCGGCGCTGCCCCGGACGAGGTCTTCATAGGGGAAGGCCCGCTGGGGGTACTTGTAGAGCATCTTTGTGTATGAGTGCGTGGGCGTGGAGTCAAGGTAGAAATAGAGCTCCTTGCAGTCTTCTCCGTGGTTCCCTTCCTGGTTGGTGAGCCCGAAGAGGCGCTCCTTGAGGATCGGGTCCTGGCCGTTCCAGAGCGCCAGGGCGTGGCACAGGCGCTGGCGCTCATCGGAGAAGCCCGCGAGGCCGTCCTCGCCCCAGCGGTACACGCGGCTCCTGGCGTGGTCGTGGGGGAAGTACTCCCAGGCGCAGCCGTCCGGGGAGTAGTCCTCGCGCACGGTGCCCCACTGGCGCTCCGAGAGGTAAGGCCCCCAGCGGGTCCAGCGGCCCCCGAGGGTGTGGTCCTCGGCGAGGCGCTGGTCCTCGGGGGTGAGGTCCTCCGCGAGGGTCCTGGGCGTGGCGCCGTGCGGCGCGTCGGGGTCGTGGTCCATGGGGTAGGTGTGCCATGATGCCAAAGTTCCGATGCAAGGCGATACGGTCTTTCCGCTCCTCCTCCTCGGCCTCGGGGTCTACGGGGGCCCGGCCCTGGCCCTGGGGCGCAGGCTCCAGAAGCGCGCGCTCCGCGGGGGTTTTTCGGGCTCCGGGGCCCTGGCGCTGGGGGGCCTCGGGCTGGGGCTCTACATGCGCTTCGTCGAGCCCTACTGGCTGGAGACCACGGAGACAGTGCTCCCCTGGGCGGGGCCGGACCTGCGGGTGACCGTGCTGGCGGATTTCCACGTCGGGCGCTCGCAGGCGTGGATCGTGCGGCGCAGCGTCGAGGCCGCCAACGCCACGCACCCCGACGTGGTGCTCCTGGCCGGGGACTACATCGCGGGCTACGAGGCCACCCCGGACCGCCTCGCGATCCTCCGGGAGCTGCGCGCGCTGCGGGCCCACCACGGGGTGTACGCCGTCATGGGAAACCACGACAGCGAGCCCTACGTGGACGAGACCCCGCGCTCCGACGCGCTCACGAACTTCCTTACGGGCCTTGGTTTTCATGTGCTGCGCAACGCCAACGCGAGGCCCGTCCCCGGGGTCACCGTGGTGGGCCTCGACGAGGTCCTGGCCGAGCGCACCGACGCCGCCAGGGCCCAGGCGGGCGCCACGCCCGGGGACGTGCGCATCGTCCTCACCCACAACTGGCGCGCGCTGCGCGCGAGGGAGCTGGGGCCCTTTGCCCTCGCCGTGGCGGGGCACAGCCACGGGGGCCAGGTGTGCGTGCCCTTCACCACCATCTGTCCGCTGGTGAGCGACACGCAGCCCTACCTCCGAGGGCTCTACGCCTGGCCCTCCGGGGGGCGTCTGTTCGTGAACCGTGGGATCGGTGAGAGCGAGGCCCTGGCGCGCCTCGGGAGCCGCCCGGAGGTGTCTCTCCTGCGCCTGGTGCATTCCCCGCCGGGGCGCTGACCGGGGCGCGGGAATCGTAGTACCGTCGGGCCCATGGGACGATCGCTCCTCGGGCTCGGGCTGCTGGTCTTCCTCGGGGCGTGCGCCCAGGCTGGGGACGCCAACACGCCGGACGCCCGCGCCCGCGGGATGGACGGCGGCACGGACCCCTTCCCCAAGTGCATGAAGGGCTGCCCGGACAGCGGTGAGGGCTTCCCGGACATTCCCTTCCCGGACCTCGCCCCGCCCGGCGACGGCGGCGCTGGCCCTCCCATGGAGCTCTGCGGCGACGGCCTGGACAACGACAGCGACGGCGCCGTGGACGAGGGCTGCGCCTGCGCCGTGGGGGCCGTGCAGCGGTGCTACGGGGGAGACCCGAGGCTCGCGGGCGTGGGGCTCTGCGCCTACGGCACCCAGGCGTGCGACGGCTCCGGCCCGGAGGGCACCTGGGGGCCGTGCCGTGGCTCCGTCGCCCCCGCGATGGAAGCCTGCGACGGCATGGACAACGACTGCGACGGCACCATTGACGAAGACTGCCCCTGCCCCGCGGCGGGCATGCTCCGGAGCTGCTACGCGGGGCGTATGGGCACCGAGGGTCGCGGTGCCTGCCGCGCCGGTCGCCAGACCTGCCTCGCCCGCGGCGCGATGCTGGCCTGGGGAGCCTGTGAGGGCTTTGTGCTCCCCGGTCCCGAGCGCTGTGACGGCATGGACGCAGACTGCGACGGAGACCCGCGCAACGGCTGCACCTGTACCCCGGGCATGACCCGCATGTGCAGCGACGGTCCCGGCGGGGCCATGGGCATGGGCGCCTGCCGCGCGGGCTCCTCCACCTGCAACCCACTCCCGGGCGGAGGCGCCAACTGGAGCCCGTGCATGAGCGGGGTGCTCCCAGGCCCCGAGGACTGTAGCTCCACCACCGATCGCAACTGCGACGGGCGCACCGGGTGCAGCGACCCGGAGTGCGCGGGGCACCCTTCGTGCGTCATGTGCATGAGGGGCACGGTGGCGCTCCTGGAGCCCCGGAGGGCGCGGGTGGTGGTGCTGGTGGACCGCTCCGGGAGCATGGGGGCCCGCACCCCGGACGGGGCCACCCGCTGGGGGGCCGTGCGCACGGCGCTCTCGCGCACGCTGCCGCTCCTGAATGACGCGCTGGACCTCGGGCTCAACGTGTTCCCGATAGACAACGGGTGCGGGGTCAACAGCGGGATGATCACCGTGCCGGTGCGCACGTCCAACGCCGTCGCGGTGAACACCGTGCTCGGGTACTTCGCCCCGGGGGGCAACACCCCCACGCAGAGCGCGCTCCAGGCGACGCAGGCGTGGCTCATGGCCAACAGCTCGACGCTCCCGCGGTATGTGATCCTGGCCACGGACGGCGAACCCACCTGCGGCCAGAGGCTCAGCGTGGTCACCGACCAGCTCATGGCCATGAACGCCTCGGGGACGCCTACCTTCGTCCTGGGCATCCCCGGCACCAGCGCCTCGCTCCGGAGCGCGCTCCAACAGATGGCCCTGGCAGGAGGCCGCCCCAGGAGCGGCCCCAACGCCTGGTACGAGGCCAACGACACCATGGAGCTCGTCACTGCCGTGCGGGCCATCGCCGCCACAGGGACCGAGTGCACCTACCCGGTCACCCTCACGGTGACCAACCCCGCCCTCCTCCGGGTCCAGTTCAACGGTACGGAGGTCCCCACGGACGCCACCAACGGCTGGACCTTCGTCGCCGGCAGCGTGGTGTTCCACGGGGAGAGCTGCAACCGCCTGCGCACGGGCTCGGTGATCAATATCACCGCCCTCTACAACTGCTCCTGACCTCTCCCCCGGCCCCGGGCTTGACATACCCAAGCCTTACCCTTACGTAAGGGTTCAAGACGAACCCTCACCTTTACGTACGGGTTCGACTCCCCATGGCTGTCCGCCTCCCCATCGCAGAAGTGCCGCCTCCACCGATGATTTCATCGTCGGACGGGGAACGCCTACATGTAGGTGATCTGGCCACGCGTACCCACAAGACCGTACGTGCCCTGCATTTGTATGAAGAGCTGGGGCTCTTGAAGCCTTCGGAGCGGAGCAAGGGGGGGTTCCGGGTGTACGGCCCGGACGCGGAGGTTCGGGTGCGGTGGATCAGCAAGCTTCAGGAGATGGGCTTTTCCCTCCCGGAGATCCGTGAGCTCCTGCACCAGTGGGAGGAGTCCCACTCGGCGCCCGGGGCCATGTCCCGGATCCAGGAGCTCTACGCCCAGAAGCTCGCGGAGACCGAGGCGCAGCTCCAGCGGTTGCAGTCCCTGAGGGACGAGCTTCGCCACGCCGTGGGGTACCTGCGCACCTGCGAGGTGTGCGACCCTGTGCGGCTGATCACCGCCTGCGCCCGGTGTGAACTTCACCAGTGTTCGACCCCTGAGCTGGTCGCGGGCCTCCACGGCTCGCGCCCTGCATGAGATGAGCTGAGCGACCATGGCCCTGAAGCTACCGATCTATATGGACTATCACGCGACCACCCCGGTGGACCCGCGGGTGCTGGACGCGATGCTGCCGTATTTCACGGAGCACTTCGGCAACGCGGCGTCGCGGTCGCACCGGTTTGGTTGGGAGGCCGAGGAGGCGGTGGCCGTGGGCCGGGAGCGCATCGCCCGGCTGGTGAACGCCGAGAAGCCTGAGGAGATTGTCTTCACCTCGGGCGCGAGCGAGAGCAACAACCTGGCCTTGAAGGGCGTGGCGGAGTTCTACCGGGACAAGGGCCGGCATATCGTGACCACGCGGGTCGAGCACAAGGCGGTGCTGGACTCGTGCAAGAGGCTGGAGAAGCAGGGCTTCGAGGTCACCTACCTGGAGGTCCGGAAGGACGGGCGGGTGGACCCGGACGCCGTCAAGGCCGCCCTGCGCCCGGACACGGTTCTCGTCAGCGTGATGCTCGCCAACAACGAGATCGGGGCGATCATGCCCATCGGGGACATCGGCCGGCTCTGCAAGGAGCGCGGGGTGCTCTTTCACGTGGACGCCGTGCAGGGCATCGGGAAGACCGAGTTCGACGTGCGGGAGATGGGCGTGGACCTGGCCAGCATCACGGCCCACAAGATCTACGGCCCCAAGGGGGTGGGGGCCCTGTACGTCCGTCGCAGCAAGCCCCGGGTGCGCCTCGCCGGGCAGATCGACGGCGGGGGCCACGAGCGCGGGATGCGCTCGGGCACGCTCAACGTGCCGGCCATCGTGGGCTTCGGCAAGGCCTGCGAGCTCCTGACCGAGGGCTGGCGCGACGAGGCCCGGCGCCTCGCGGGGCTGCGCGACCGGCTCTGGGCGCGCTTCCAGGCGGAGCTCGACGAGGTGTACCTGAACGGCCCGCCGTGCGGCCCGCTGCGCCTGCCCAACAACCTCAACGTGTCCTTCGCCTTCGTCGAGGGCGAGGGGCTGATGATGGCCATCAAGGACGTGGCGGTGAGCTCCGGGAGCGCGTGCACCAGCGCGTCGCTGGAGCCCTCGTACGTGCTCCGGGCGGTGGGCGTGGACGAGGAGCTGGCGCACACGTCCATCCGGTTCGGCCTTGGGCGCTTCAACACCGACGAGGAGGTCGCCTTCGTGGCGGACCTGGTGATCGGGAAGGTGAAGCGCCTGCGGGAGCTGTCGCCGCTGTACGAAATGGCCCGCGAGGGCATCGATCTCAAGTCCATCCAATGGGCAGCGCACTGAGGGTGTCATGGCATACAGCAACAAGGTGGTAGAGCACGCGGAGAACCCCAGGAACGTGGGCACCCTGGACAAGGACGACCCCACCGTGGGGACGGGCCTCGTGGGCGCCCCGGCCTGCGGGGACGTGATGCGCCTGCAGATCAAGGTCACCGACGCGGGGGTCATCGAGGACGCCCGGTTCAAGACCTTCGGGTGCGGGTCGGCCATCGCCAGCAGCTCGCTGGCCACCGAGTGGCTCAAGGGCCGCTCGCTGGACGACGCGGAGAAGATCCGGAACACGGACATCGTCGAGGAGCTTAGCCTCCCGCCGGTGAAGATCCACTGCTCGGTCCTGGCCGAGGACGCCATCAAGGCCGCCATCGAGGACTTCCGTCGGAAGCAGCGCGCCCGGCGGGGCGAGGCGGGGTGAGGGAGGAGCCGTGATCATGGAAGCGACCGCCACCGCCGTCGAGGCGCCCGCAGCGCCCCTCAGGGTCACGCCCAGGGCCGTGCAGAAGGCCCGCGAGCAGCTCCAGAAGCGAGGCACCCCGGGCGCCATGCTGCGCCTCGGGGTCCGCGGCGGCGGCTGCTCGGGCTTCGCCTACGTGCTGGAGTTCGCGGACGAGACCCGACTGCGCGACCAGGTGTTCGACTTCGACGGCGTGCGCCTCGTGGTGGACCCCAAGAGCCTGGTGTTCCTCCGGGGCGTCACGCTGGACTACGAGACAAAGCTCATGAGCCACGGGTTCAAGTTCGTGAACCCCAACGAAGCCTCAGGCTGCGGCTGCGGCGAGAGCTTCAGCGTCTGAGCGGACACTCCATCCCAGATGGGAAACCCCTTTGAGACCCTCGGGCTGCCGCCGCGCTTCGCGCTCCGCCGTGAGGACCTGGAGCAGCGCCACCGGGACCTCTCCCGCGCCCTGCACCCGGACCGCCACGCGGGGGCCCCGGCCTCCGAGCGCGCCCTGGTCGCCCCGCGCGCCGCAGATGTAAACGACGCCCTGCGCGCGCTCCGAGACCCCTTCGGGCGGGCCTCGGCGCTCCTGGCGCTCCACGGGTGCGGCCTCACCGACGCTGACCGGCCCACGCAGGAGCTGCTCCTGGAGGTGCTGGAGCTTCGCGAGGCCCTGGACCTCGCCCGCGGCGTCGAGGCGAAGATCGCCGCGCTGCGGGGGCGGGTGGAGGCCCTGGCCCGCGCCGAGGAGGACACCCTCTCGGGGGTCTTCCGCGGGGACCAGGCGCCCGCCCCGGGGGACCTCAAGCGGGCCCGGGATGCGGCCGTAAAGCTGCGATATTACAAGCGCTTCCTCGACGAGGCGGACGTCCTCGAGGAGGGCTGAGGGACCCCATGGCGCTCCTGCAGATCTTTGATCCGAAGGCGCCGCCGACGCCCATCGGGATTGACCTCGGGACTACCCACTCGCTGGTGGCCAGGGTGGTGGACGGGCGGCCCGAGTGTCTCCTGGACTGTGACCTCCAGGCGCTCCTGCCGAGCGCGGTGCACTACCGGGCGGACGGGGACGTGGTGGTGGGCCGCGAGGCCCTGGCCCTGGCGGCGGAGGCTCCGAAGGAGACGCTGGTGAGCGTCAAGCGCTTCATGGGCCGCGGGGCCGACGACCCGGAGACCCGGAGGCTCGGGCCCTATGACTTCGCCCCGGCGGGCGAGGCGGAGGCCAACTCCGTGCGCTTCCTGGTGCGGGGCCGGGCGGTGACGCCCGTGGAGGCCAGCGCGGAGCTCCTCTACGCGCTCAGGAGCCGCGCCGAGGACGCCCTGCGGCGGGTGGGCGGCGCGGTGATCACGGTGCCGGCGTACTTCGATGACGCCCAGCGCCAGGCCACCCGCGACGCCGGGCGCCTGGCGGGCCTGGAGGTGCTGAGGCTCTTGAATGAGCCCACCGCGGCGGCGCTGGCGTATGGGCTGGACAAGGGCCGGGAGACCGGCACCTTCGCGGTGTACGACCTCGGGGGCGGGACCTTTGACGTCACCATTCTCTCCCTGGACCACGGGGTCTTCCAGGTGCGCTCCACGGGCGGCGACGCGCGGCTGGGCGGCGACGACCTGGACCGGGCCCTGGCCGCTTCGCTCCTGGAGGAGGCTGGGGTGACGGAGCCCTCCGCGGGGCTGGTGCGCGAGGCCCTGGACGCCGCCCGGGCGGCCAAGCACGCCCTCACCGAGGACGACCGCGCGGAGGTTGTCCTGCGGCACCCATCGGGTGTTCTCAAGACAACGGTGACCCGCGCGCGCTTCGAGGCGCTGGCGAGGCCCATCGTGGAGCGCACGGGCCCCGTGTGCCGCAGGGCCCTGAAGGACGCGAGGCTCAAGCCCGAGGAGCTCGACGGGGTGATCCTGGTCGGGGGCTCCACGCGCTCGCCGCTGGTGCGGGAGTACGTAAAGAGCCTCTTCCGGCAGGAGCCGCTGACGGACCTGGATCCCGACCAGGTGGTGGCCCTCGGGGCGGCCGTCCAGGCCGACCTCCTGGCGGGCCAGAGCCCCCGGCAGGACGCGCTCATCCTCGACGTGATCCCGCTCTCCCTGGGGCTCGAGACCATGGGCGGCGTGGCCGAGAAGCTCCTGCCAAGGAACACCACGATCCCCGCCGCGAGGGCCCAGACCTTCACCACCTACGCGGACAACCAGACGGGCTTCGAGCTCCACGTGGTGCAGGGCGAGCGCGAGCTGGCCGCGGATTGCCGCTCGCTGGCGCGCTTCACCCTCCGGGGGATCCCCCCGATGCCCGCGGGGATGGCGAGGCTGGAGGTCACCTTCCGGGTAGACGCCGACGGTCTCTTGTCCGTCGAGGCGAGGGAGGCCACCACCGGGGCGTCGCAGGAGGTGACCGTGCGACCGTCCTACGGCCTGGCCGCCGAGGACGTGGAGAGGCTTCTCCTGGAGTCCTTTGAGCACGCCGAGGAGGACCTGCGCACCCGGCAGCTCCGGGAGCGGGTCGTCGAGGCCGAGCAGGTGCTCCGGGCCACCGCGGGCGCCCTCGCCAAGGACGGCGGCTTGTTGGATGAAGACGAGCGGGCCGAAGTGGACGGTGCCATGCAGGCCCTGCGGGAGGCGCTCTCCCAACCGGAGGACCGGGCGCTCAAGCACCGCACCGAGGCCCTGGACCGGGCGGCGCTGCCCCTGGCCGAGCGGCGCATGAACCGCGCCCTGGAGCGGGCCATGGAGGGCCACGCCCTGGCGGAGTTCGAAGAGCTGGTGAAGGATCGCGCGCTCCACCCCCACCTGGCCGCGGGCGCGAAGGAGGACTGAGGTGACGCTGGTACGGTTCCTCAACGCCGCGGGGCGCCCGGAGGTGGACGTCCCCCTGGGGACGAGCATCCTGGAGGCCGCTCAGCGCGCCCACGCCCCGGAGGGTAGCGCGTGTGGGGGGGTGTGCGCATGCTCCACCTGTCATGTGTATGTTCGCGCGGGCCTCGGGCTCCTGACGGAGCTCGAAGACGACGAGAATGACATCCTGGACAAGGCCTTCGGGGTGGAGGCCACGTCCCGCCTGGGGTGTCAGGCGAGGGTGACCTCCGACGGTCTCATCGAGGTAGAATTGAGTCGGGAGAGCGTGGACACCTACTACAATGAACACCCCGCCGAGCGCCGGGCGCTGGAGGCCTCCCGCGGGGCGCGGTGACCGCACGGCGACCTCACCCCCCCCCAACCCCCATAGGCGTTAAGCGCTATCACGTAGCGATGTCGTCGGGACCGATCCCCCAAGGCACCGCGGAGCTCGGACTTCGCCAGGGGTTGGGCGGTGGAGGCCGGGGTTCGCCCGGCTTAGGGTCCCTGAGGTC
>JACRDB010000098.1 GCA_016218725.1 Deltaproteobacteria bacterium | reverse complement strand
TAGCGCTTAACGCCTATGGGGCCGGGGGCTGAGGTCGCCACGGAGACCTTGTCCAGAAACAGACCCTTATTGGTTCATGCTCTCCAGGAACTCCCGGTTGCTCTCCGTGCGCTTGATCTTGTCCTGGAGGAATTCCATGGAGTCGATCACGTTCAGCGGGTGCAGGAGCTGCCGCAGGAGCCACACCCGCTGGAGCACGAACTCCGGCAGGAGGAGCTCCTCCTTGCGCGTCGCGGACTTGTTGATGTCCAGGCACGGGAAGATGCGCTTCTCCATGAGCTTGCGGTCCAGGTGGATCTCGCTGTTGCCCGTGCCCTTGAACTCCTCGAAGATCACCTCGTCCATGCGGCTGCCGGTGTCCACCAGCGCCGTGGCGATGATCGTCAGGCTGCCGCCCTCCTCCAGGTTGCGCGCCGCGCCGAAGAAGCGCTTGGGCTTGTGCAGCGCGTTGGCGTCCACGCCGCCGGACAGGATCTTCCCGCTCGGGGGCACCACCGTGTTGTAGGCCCGCGCCAGGCGCGTGATGCTGTCCAGCAGGATCACCACGTCCTGCTTGTGCTCCACCAGGCGCTTGGCCTTCTCGATCACCATCTCCGCCACCTGGACGTGCCGCGTGGCGGGCTCGTCGAAGGTGGACGACACCACCTCCCCGCGCACCGAGCGCTGCATGTCCGTGACCTCCTCCGGGCGCTCGTCGATGAGCAGCACCATGAGCTTCGCGTCCGGGTGGTTGGTGCTCACCGCGTTGGCGATGTTCTGCAGGAGCACCGTCTTGCCCGCCCGCGGCGGCGACACGATCAGGCACCGCTGCCCCATCCCGATGGGCACCAGCAGGTCAATGATCCGCGTGGAGTAGTTCCTCCGGTCGTGCTCCAGGTTGAAGCGCTGCTGCGGGTACAAGGGCGTGAGGTTGTCAAACAGGATCTTGTCCCGCGTCGCCTCCGGCGGCGCCAGGTTGATCAGGTCCACCTTGAGCAGCGCGAAATACCGCTCGTTGTCCCGCGGCGGGCGGATGGTCCCCTGCACGCTGTCCCCCGTGCGGAGGTTGAACCGCCGGATCTGCGACGGCGACACGTAGATGTCATCGGGCCCCGGCAGGTAGTTGTAGTCCGGCGCCCGGAGGAACCCGAAGCCGTCGGGCAGGCACTCCAGCACCCCGTCCGCGAAGACCTCGCCCTTCTTCGCCGCGTGGGCCTGGAGGAACGCGAAGATCAGCTCCTGCTTGCGGAGCCCCGCGGCGTTCTCGATGTTAAGCTCCCGGGCCATCTGCACCAGGTCCGGCATGGGCTTCTGCTTCAGCTCGCGGAGGTTGATCGCTTCCATCATTTCTCGCTTCGCCACGCATCGGCGCGGCGGTCCAAAAGGGGAGTGGGCGTGTCGTGGAACAGCTACGGCGGGTATGGGCGGGCGCTACCGGGCGGCACCCTAGGTGCCACCCCCTCGGGTGTCAAGACACGCGAACCTACGGCCCCCGCGCAGGCACCGGCCGGGGTACCCCGGGGATCCCTACGTCCGCCGTGAACACCGCGCCGGTCTCCGCGCTCAGGGTGTACAACGCAGTTGACACAAAGCCTGGCCCCTGGCCAAAGGCCAGCCCCCGTGGCTGGACGCCCGTGACAAAGCGCTGGAAGGGCCCCTCGGCGGGCGGGATGCGCCAGATGACCATCCCCTCGGTGGCCACGTAGAGGTACCCACAGACGTCCATCGCCAGACCCGTGATGGGCTCGAAGCCCCCGGCCGAGGGCAGGCCGCAGCCCGTGGTCACCCCGTCCTCGGTCTGGCCCCGGCAGGGCGGCAGGTCGCCGTCCGAGGGAACGTCCACAGCGGCGTCTCCTGCGGGGCCCAGGTCCGAAGGCTCCGCGTCAGGGACATCCCCCGCGCCCGCGTCCGCGGGCGGCGTCGGGTACGTGACCGCCACGCGGTACACCGTGCGCGAGCGCGTGGCGATGAACAGCGCCGACGCGTCCCGGTTGAACGTGAGGTGCGTGGGCGCCACCACGTCCCGCACCATCACCCTGGGCGTGGTGGCCCCCGGAGGCACCCGGAGCACCGTGCCCGCCTCCGTGTCCGCGACCCAGAGCCCGCCGCTGGGGTCCAGCGCCAGGCCCCCCACGGAGCGCAACCCCGACACCCTCGGCATCACGCTCCCCCCCGCCGCCGGGGCCTGCACCAGGCTCCACACGGGCGTCCCGGCGTCATCCCGGGCCTGGAGCCCCAGGAGCAGCTCCCCCGACGCCGTGAAGCGCAGCACCGTCACGTCCCCGCCCAGCGACGACAACAGCGACGTGCGCCCCCCCGCGGGGCTCACCAGGTCCACCGCGCCGCGAGAGCCCACCGCCAGCGAGCCCGCGCCGTCAAACGCCAGGTCCAGGGAGTCCGTCACCCCCTCGGCCAGGCGCACCGCCGTCACCGGCGCCACCGGCGGGCGCGCGCACGGGTCCGTCATCACCTCCGGCAGCACATCCCCGGAGGTGTCCTTCAACGGCTGCTCCGCCAGCGTGCGGTCCAGCTCCAGGGTGTCAACTCCATTGTCCATGGGCCGGGCACCGGAGTCGGTGAGGGTGCCGGTGTCCGGGACGTTGCCGTCCGCGAGGCCGGAGTCCAGGGAAGGGGGGTGCAGGCGGTCGTCCGGGAAGGTGGGCCAGACCCCGCATGCGACCGCGGTGACGGTGGCCCCCCCCACGATGACCCACGCCGCTCGGGTGCTGGCATCCACGCCGTGAGGTGAACCCTTCCGGCGCGAACGGTCAAGGGCAAGCGCCCTGAGGGGGTTAAGCTCCGGGGCGATGGAGCGCGTCGAGCTGGACCCGGGGCTGCGCGGCGTGGTGACCGCCCGCAGGGCGATGGTGTACGCGGCGCGGGAGCACCCCGAGCAGCCCGCCCACGTGCGCGCCGGAAGCGGCGTGGGGTGGTTCCGAGGGCGCCTCCTGGTCGCCCAGGACGACGTGAACTACCTCGCCCTGGTGGACCCCTCGACGGGCCTGGCGCACCCGGTGCCCCTGCCGCCGGTGGAGGGGACCCGGGTCTTTGGCGAGGCCCTCGGGAACAAGCACCACAAGCTGGACCTCGAGGCCCTCTTCGTGTGGGACGGGGTGTGCTGGGCCCTGGGGAGCGGGAGCACCCCCGCGCGCCGGACCGTGGTGCGCTGGGACGGGACCGCCCCCGAGCTCGTGCAGTGTGGGGAGCTGTACGCGCTCCTGGAGGCCACCGAGGGCTTCGCCGGGAGCGAGCTCAACGTGGAGGGCGCCGCGGCGCTCCCACGCCCCGGTGGCGCGGTCCTGCGGCTCTTCCAGCGAGGCAACGGCGCGCCTCGGGGGGGGCTCTCACCGCAGAGCGCCACCGTGGACCTGCCCCTCGGGGCGCTCCTCGGGTACTTCGAGCGGTGCCGCTCGGCGCCCGACGCCCCGGTGCCCGAGGCGGTGCAGCGGGCCCTCGCGGGGGCGCTCGCCTGGGACCTCGGGCGAGCCCGCTCGCCCACCCACGACCGGGAGGTGCCCTGGACCTTCACCGACGGGTGCGCGGGGAGGGACGGCGCCGCGCTCTACCTGGCCGCCGCGGAGGACTCGCCGGACACCTACCACGACGGGCCGTGCATCGGCGCCGCCCTGGGGGTGCAGACCCCCGACGGGCGCGCGCGCCAGGGGCTGCTCTTCGACCGCGGCGGGGCGGCGCTGACGGACAAGCCCGAGGGCCTGGTGCTCGACCGCCACGACCCCGCCGTGGCCTGGGTGGTGCTGGACCGCGACGACCCAGACACCCCCTCGGCCCTGTGCCGGGTGGAGCTCCGCGGGGTGTAGCCCCGTCACTCGCTCCGGCGAGGGCCCCCGCGGCCCGGGTAGCTCGGCGGGCTGGAGAGGCGGTTCAGGGCGACGTTCACCCCCGAGCGAGGGGAGCCCGACACCTGCCGCGGCGCGACGGCCCCCTGGGCGCTGTCCAGAGGCGGCGGGGGCATCGCGCTGGGGGCGCTGGACACGGCGATTTCGGGCTCCACCTGCCCGAGCGGCGTAGACGGCGGCGGCGAGCTGGATACGGCCTGGTAGGGCTCGCCGGAGTCCACCACGGGCTTCTGGGGCTCCGGCGGCGCGGCGCTCACGCGCTCCGCGGGGGGCTCCTCCATCCACCCGAAGCGCCGGGCCACCGCGTGCAGGACCTTCACCAGCGAGCCCATGGGGGCCCAGCGGCACAGCTCCTCCAGGGTGAGCACCTCCAGGAGCTCCACCTCGCTCCAGCGCTGGTTGCCCCGGGCCGCGCTCAGCGACGCCATCACGATCCGCTCTCGGAGCTCCAGCGGGATCGCGTCGCTCACCAGCGAGCGCAGGCCCACCATCTCCACCAGCGTGGACGCCGTGTCCCGGCCGCCGGGGCCGTCCAGGAGGCGCAGCGCGAGCACCTCGCCCAGGACCCGCGCCAGGAGCGCGCGGTGCTCCGGCGTGTCCCGCTCGTACCACCGGGTGCCCTCCAGGAGGTGCCACAGGTGCGTGCCCCAGTCGGCCAGGTCGTCCCCCACCGCGTCCAGGATCTGCGTGGCCTCGATGTCGCCTTCGTCCAACGCGGTCTGGAGCATCGCACCGGCGATGTGCGGCGGAAACTTCATGGCGGTCTTGCGCGCCTGGAAGCCCATCACCTCGCGCAGGACATCCGCCCGGCGCTCCGGGCGGTCACGGTAGCCGGCGATCGCCCCGCGGCCCGCCATCAGCCCCAGGAGCGTCACGTGCCGCAGGATCGCTGCGTCCGAGAGCACCGGGTGGTTCGGGCTCCGGGCGTGCCGCACACACGCGCTCAGGAACCGCCGCGAGAGGTCCGGCATCGGCGTTCGGTTGTTCGCGGTCGCCATGCCCCCGAAGATACCCGAAGTGCTTGCGTTTTTGGGAATGCACCCGCGTGTTGGAGGCCCCCTTCGTTGACAAGCAAATCGCCGGGGCCTAAGGTGAAATCCCGTTGCGGCGTGGACCGCGCGGAGCATCCCTTCCGCTGCGGCATCCATACCACACACCCGATCCCTGGAAAATCTTCCGGCACCTCCCCGGGTGACCCTGCGGCAATCTCGCCTGCGGGGAGGGCCCTGGCCTAGAGTGCCTTTACGGAGGCGACGGAGCGATGGGCGCGAAGCGGACCAAGTACCTGTTCACGACCGGTGGCGTGGTGTCGTCCATCGGCAAGGGCCTGGCGTCGGCGTCCATCGGGGCGCTGTTGGAGGCCCGGGGCCTGCGGGTGACGCACGTAAAGCTCGACCCGTACATCAACGTGGACCCCGGGACCATGAGCCCGTACCAGCACGGCGAGGTGTACGTCACCGACGACGGGGCGGAGACGGACCTGGACCTCGGGCACTACGAGCGCTTCACCAACGCGCGGATGACCCGGGCGAACAACCTCACCACGGGGAAGATCTACCAGGCGGTGATCTCCAAGGAGCGCCGCGGGGAGTACCTGGGCGCGACGGTGCAGGTGATCCCGCACATCACCGACGAGATCAAGGCCCGGCTCCTGGAGGCCACCGCGGGGGTGGACGTGGCCATCGTGGAGATCGGCGGCACCGTCGGGGACATCGAGAGCCTGCCCTTCCTGGAGGCCGTGCGGCAGCTCAAGCTGGAGCTCGGGCCCACCAACGCGGTGAGCGTGCACGTCACGCTGGTGCCGTACATCTCCGCGGCCAGCGAGCTCAAGACCAAGCCCACGCAGCACAGCGTGAAGGAGCTGCGCGAGATCGGGATCCAGCCGGACATCCTCCTGTGCCGCACGGACCGCCCGCTGGACCGGGCCGTCAAGGAGAAGATCTCGCTCTTCGCCAACGTGCCGGTGGACGGGGTGATCTCCGCCCTGGACGTGGCCTGCCTCTACGAGCTGCCGGGGCTCTTCCACGCCGAGGGCCTGGACGAGCTCCTGTGCGAGCGCCTGAACATCTGGTCGCGGCAGCCGGACATGGCGCCGTGGCAGCGCCTGGTGGAGCGCTTCACGCGCCCCACCCGCGGCACCGCGGTGATCGCCGTGGTGGGCAAATACGTGCACCTGCGGGACTCGTACAAGAGCCTCCACGAGGCGCTGGTGCACGGCGCCATCGCCAACGACTGCCGCGTGGACCTGCGCTACGTGGACTCCGAGACCCTGGAGAAGACCGACGCCGCGGGCGTGGCGGAGGCGCTCGCGGACTGCCACGCGATCCTCGTCCCTGGTGGCTTCGGCGAGCGCGGCACCGAGGGCAAGATCACGGCCATCAGGTATGCGCGGGAGAAGGCGCTGCCGTTCTTCGGGATCTGCCTCGGGATGCAGCTCGCGGTGGCGGAGTTCGCGCGCCACGTGGCGGGGATCGAGCATGCCAACAGCGCCGAGTTCGACCCGCGGGCCCCGGCGGTGATTGACCTCATGCCCGAGCAGCGGGCGGTGCGCGAGAAGGGCGCCACCATGCGCCTCGGGGCCTACCCCTGCGTGCTGGAGAAGGGCTCCCTGGCCCACGAGGCCTACGGCACCCTGGAGATCTCCGAGCGCCACCGGCACCGCTACGAGGTCAACAACGACTTCCGCGAGGCGCTGGTGTCCAAGGGCCTGGTGCTCTCGGGGACCTCGCCCGACAAGCGCCTGGTGGAGGTGGTGGAGCTGCCGAACCACCCGTACTTCCTGGGCTGCCAGTTCCACCCGGAGCTCAAGTCCCGGCCCATGACCGGCCACCCGCTTTTCGTGCGCTTCGTCAAGGCCGCCCTGGACCACGCCCTCGGGCGCCTCGCGCCCCGGGGCCGCGAGGAGCGCCCCTCGCCCGCGCCCGGGCCCACGGTCCACTCCGTGCATTGACGCTTTCCGGCGATCCCTCGCCGGGCCGTGCTACGCTCCTGTATTGCTTCCGCAGGAGGGTCTTGCATGAACCGCATGGGTTGGGTGGTCTCGCTCGTTTTCCTCGGGTGCTCCAGTGGCATGAACACACCGACGGACTCCGGGGCCCCACCGGTGGACACCGCCACGGCGGACACCGCCGTACAGGACACCACAGCGCCCGACACCGCCGTACCGGGTGACACGGGGCCCCGGCCGGACACGGCGCCGCCGCCATCGGGGGGGGCCTGCGCGGCGATGCTGGGGCCCTGCAACCCGGTGGTGAACACCGGCTGCGCCATGGCGGGGCAGGCGTGCTACCTGCAGGCCATGATGGGCGGCGGGAGCACGGCGGCGTGCGCGGCGGCGGGCACGCGGGAGAGCGGCGCGGCGTGCATGGGCAACACGGACTGCCGGGAGGGCTTCGTGTGCCTGGGGATGATGGGCTCCACGGCGCGCACCTGCGTGAAGATGTGCTGCGAGGGGGACAACGCCTCGTGCCGGGACACAGCGCGGGGGGGCACCGCCGGGAGCGTGTGCGACCGGGCGGTGACCATCACCGGCACGATGATCCATGTGTGCCAGCAGGCGGTCACCTGCGACCCGCTGGCGCTGATGGGCAACGGCTGCCCGATGGAGCGGCCGTACTGCGCGGTGACCTCCGCGGACGGGTCCCTGGCGTGCTTTGCGGTGTCCATGAACCCCGTGGGGGACGGTATGCCCTGCTGCGCCAGCGGCGCGTGCCTGCCGGGGTACCTGTGCATTCAAGAGTCGCCGGGGATGTGCGACATGGCCATGCCCAACCGGTTCTGCCGCCGGGCGTGCAACCCCATGGCGGCGATGAGCACCTGCCCCGCGGGGCGGATGTGCCAGGGCCTGACGGACCGGCCGCCCAGCTACGGCGCCTGCGCCCGGATGTGAAGTGAGCGCTACCGCACCTGGCGGCGGAGCCTGGACGAGACGGCGTCCAGGGCCATCACCAGCGCGACGATGGCGGCCACCACCACGGTGACCTTGGCGTACTCCGCGCCGCGCATGTACGTCTGGAGCAGGAACCCGATGCCCTGGGCGCCCACGAGGCCCAGCACCACCGCACCGCGCACGTTGAGCTCGAAGCGGAAGAGCGCCTGCGAGACGAAGTGCGGCGCGAACTGCGGCCAGACGCCCCAGCGCAGCACCTGGAGGCGCGTGCCGCCCACGCTGGTCATGGCCTCGACGGGGCCCGGGTCCATGGTCTCCAGGGTCTCGTAGAACTGCTTGCCGAGGGAGCCCACGGTGTGCACCGCCAGGGCCCCGACGCCGGGGAAGGCCCCGGGCCCGTAGGCGCTCACCAGGATGAGCCCCACGATCAAGAGGTCCACGGAGCGGTCCAGGTTGCAGACGAAGCGCGCCGCGGCGCGCACGCCCCGGGAGGGGGTGACGTTCTCCGCGGCCAGGAAGCCCAACACCAGCGCCGCGGGGACGCCCAGGACGGTGCCCACCAGGGCGAGGCGGATGGTGAGCACCGTGGCCTCCAGGACCTCCGCGGCCACGCCCCGGTCCGGCGGGAACATCCCCCGGAGGAACTCCACGATGCGCCCGAAGCCGCGGGCGAACTCCGCCGCGGGGATCGTGGCCGCCGCGGCGCTCCAGCCGAGGCACAGGAGGAACAGCGCCCAGGACGCCACGCGGAGCCTCGGGCCCGAGGTGCGGCGCCCGAGCCAGGCCAGGACCGCCAGGAGGGCCACCAGGGCGCCGAAGAAGGCCACGTCCCGCGGGTGCTCGAAGGCCCCGGAGCGCGTGCCCACGCGGGCGTCCCGGGTGGCCTCGAAGGCCCGGCGCACCAGGGCGTACTGGGCGGGGTTGGCGGCCACGAAGCCGTCCGTGGCGTTGAGCTCCCGGAGCACCCCTCGGCCCTCCTCGCTCTCACCGATGCTCACCAGCGCCGCTGAGACGCTCCGCACCAGGAGCGGGTGCTCGCGGCGGAAGGCGCGCGTCACGGCGATGGCGTCGCTGGGCACCGGCGGGGAGTACAGAATCGGGCGGAGCCTGGGCGTGGGGTGCGCGCGGAGGTACCGCGTCCAGGCGCCGGTGCGCTCGTCCGGGGGGTCGGCCCACACCGCCGCGGCGTCCACCTGGCCGCGCTGCACGGCGATCACCGCGGTGTCATGGCCGCCCGCGAACACCTGCCGGGTGAAGAACCGCGACGGGTCCAGGCCCCGCTCCAGGAGGAGGTAGCGCGGGATCACGAAGCCGCTGGTGCTCGTGGGGTCCACCCAGGCGATGCTCCGCCCCCGCAGGTCCTCCACCGTGTGGAAGCGCGAGTCCTCCCGCACCACCAGGGCGGAGAAGTACGTCGGGCTCCCGCGGCGCACCTGCGTGAGGAGCACCTCCACCCCGACCAGGCGCTCGGCCAGCACCAGCGGCGAGGGCGTCAGCCACGCGAAGTGCACGTGCCCGTTGCGCATCGCCTCCACCAGGGTGGTGTAGTCCAGCGTCACCACGGCCCTCACCGGGAGCTGGATCCGCGCCGAGAGCAGCCCCGCCAGCGCGTCCGCCGAGCGCTGGAGCGTCTGGGCGTTCTCCGCCGGGTTGAAGCCCAGGAGCACCGCCTCGGGCACGGTCTCCTGGGCGTATACGACACGTGGGACACACACCCACAGGGACATACACAGCACCCAGAGGAGGCGCTTCACCGGACCTCCTTGGGGCCGTAGATGGTCTCCAGGGCGCGGTCGGCGAGGGCGCTGGCGGGGCCGTCGTGGACGAGGCGACCTTGCTGGAGGCCGAGCACGCGGTCGGCGAAGCGCCGCGCGTGCTCGACGGTGTGGACATTGACGAGCACGGGCACCTGGTGGGCGCGGCCATAGGACCGCAGGAGGTCCATGACGGTCTCGGCGAGGTGCGGGTCGAGGGAGGCCGTGGGCTCGTCGGCGAAGAGGGCCCCGGGCTCCTGGGCGAAGGCCCTGGCGATGGCGACGCGCTGCTGCTGCCCGCCGGAGAGCTCCCGGGCGGGGCTGAGGGCTTTTTCCCCGAGGCCGACCTCGTCGAGGCAGCGCCGGGCGAGCGCCCGGTCGGCCTCGCCCCAGAGCCCGAGGGTGCCGCGGAGCCAGGGGACGTGGGCGACGCGGGCGCACAGGACGTTGTCGAGCGCGGTGTAGGACCGCACGAGGTTGAACTGCTGAAACACGAAGCCCACGCGCGCCCGCGCGCGAGCGAGCGCGCGCCCGCGCAGGCCCGTGAGCTCGGTGCCGCCGACGAAGACGCGCCCGCCGGTGGGCTCCACCAGCCGGCAGGCGCAGCGCAAAAGCGTGCTCTTGCCGCTGCCGGAGCGCCCGAGGATGGCCACGACCTCACCGCTGGGGACCTCCAGGGAGAGGCCGTCGAGGGTCACGGTGCCATCGGGCCAGGTCTTGCGGAGGCCGTCGATGCGCACGCCCTCGGCGGAGGCGGCCACCGGTCAGTGTCCGTCCAGGGTGAAGTCCCCCACGGCGAAGGCCCTGGGGTCCAGCGCGGGGGCCCCCGGGGCGTGCTGCGTCTCCAGGAGAACGTGCACCCCCAGGGGCCAACGGGAGAGGAACATGTTGGCGTTGCCGGGTTCGTTCTCGAAGGTGCCCACCACCACGCCGAGCTCGTCCATGGCGTCGAGCATACGGATCTTGAAGGCCGTGTCGGGCTCCTCGAAGGTGGGCTTGAGCACCAGCTCCACGCGCGGCAGGCCGATGGGGAAGCCGTCATCTCGCAGGGCGCGCACGGTGCCCACGAGCATGTTGGGGGTGTCCCGGCCGGTGAGGTACACCACCGTGGCCCCGAGGTCGTAGCACTGCCGCACGAAGGGCACGGCGCCGCGCTGGGGGACGTCATCCGCGCAGGCGGTGTCGGTGAAGAAGCGCGCGGCCCACGCGCGGCGGCACAGCTCCAGCACCGCCTCGGACACGCCCCGCGGCCGGAGGGTGTCTTCGAGCTTGTACCCGAGGTCCCCGGCGGTCACACGGAGCATGGTCCTGGCGTCCCGGGCATGCTCCGCGGGCAGCGCGGCGGCGAAGGCGTGGAGGATGCGCAGCGTGCGAGGGCGGTTGTCGTAGAGGGTGCCGTCCAGGTCAAAGATCACCACCGGCCGCTGGCTCCGGCGCTGACGGATGCTGTCGAGGATGTTCCGAAGTACGCTGCTCACGGGCCGCCGGAACGTAGACCAAAGCGCTACGGTGTGGAAGCGCTCGCTTCGGGCTGGAGCCTCCCGCCGGTGCCCGAGCGCGCCAGGGCCCCGGCCCCGCCCCACACGACGAGCTCCTCGCCGGTCCAGACCGCCCCGTGCTCGTTGCGGGCGCTGGGCGCCCCGAGGGGCTCCAGCGGGCTCCAGCGCCCGCGGAGCGCGTCCCAGGCGGCGCCGTCCCCGAAGCGCTCGGTGGCCGGGGGGCTCACGGAGCGCACCGCCAGGCCGCCCCAGAGGAGCACCCTCCCGCCCGCGGAGACCCCCACGGCGTCGGCCCGGGCGCCGAGCGCCCCGACGCTGGAGAGGGCGCTCCAACGCTCCCTCGCGGGGTCGTAGAGGGCCCCGTCGCCGCGCTGCGAAGAGCTCGGCCCGAAGCCCCCCCAGAGGAACCACCCTCGCGCCGTAAAGACGCTGGTGGCGCGCGTCCTGGGCGTGGGAGCGCCCTCCGTGGGGAGGGCCGTCCAGCGGTCCCTCTCGGGGTCGTAGGCGCCGCCGTCACCGAGGAGCGCCCCCGGGCCGCTCCCGCTCCAGACAAGGAAGAGCCTCCCGGTCCACGCGCACTGCGCGCCCGTACGAGGCCCCGGGGCGCCCTCGGAGGACATCGGCCTCCAGCGATCCAGGGAGGGGTCGTAGCGCGCTCCATCCCCGAGGAGGGTCCTCGGGCCCGTGCCGCCCCACACCAGGAGCTCGGTCCCGGTCCAGGCCCAGGCCAGCCCGTGGCGTGGAGAGGGCGCTGCCTCCGACGTCATCGCGGTCCAGCGATCGAGCGAGGGGTCATAGCGGGCGCCGTCCCCGAGGGGCTGTCCCGCGCCGTCTCGGCCGCCCCAGACCAGGAGCTCCGTCCCGGTCCAGGCCCAGGCCATCGCAAAGCGCGGCGCAGGCGCGCTCTCCGAGGTCATGGCGCGCCACCGGCGGGTGTCCAGGTGGTACCTCGCCCCGTCGCCAAAGACCCGGAGGACGTCCGTGCCGCCCCAGACAAGCACCTCACGCCCGGCGCTGGCCATCGCGTGCTGGCTCCTCGGCGCGGGGGACCCGTCCGTGGCCATGGGCGTCCACGCGGGCTCGCAGCGCCCGGAGGCGCAGCGCCGACCGTGGACGCACGCGGGCTCGCAGGGCACCGGGGGCGCGTCCGGGGCGTCTCCTGGAGCGTCGAGGGGGGCGTCACCTGGAGCGTCGAGGGGGGCGTCGAGGGGGGCGTCGAGGGGGGTGTCGAGGGGGGTGTCGAGGGGGACGTCTGAGCGCGCGTCGGGAGGGGCGTCGAGGGGGGCGTCTGCGCGGTCCGAGGCGTGGGGCGCGTCCTCCGGGGGGGCGTCCCACGGGTCCCCCGGGGCATCCCCGCGCCCCGCGTCGCCCGCGGCCGGCGCGCGGCAGGCGACCAGGGCCACCACGACGAGCGCGCGCTGCACGACGCAAGAGATAACACGGCGGAGGGCCTTCGTGGCATCCTGCGCCCGTGCGCTGGAGCCTCCCGTGGGTGCTGTGCCTTGTGTGCGCGGGGTGCCGCTCCGGGGCCTCGTCGGCCCACGCCGCGGAGCACCGGGCGCCGGGTACGGAGCCCACACGCCTCGCGCAACGCGCGCCCCCTGCGCCTCCCGCGGCGCCCTCCCCGGCGCTGTCCGGCCCCACCCTACCCGCGGACCCCGCGGCGGAGGCCCGGGGGGAGCGCTGGCGCGGGTGGCCCATGGACGCGCTCCTGCGGGCCATGGCCGAGCGGCCGGTGAGGGCGAGGCTACGGCGCTTCTCGCGGCTGCGGCCGGTGTTCCAGCTCGACCTCGGGGACGGGCTCCTGGTGGCCTTCAAGCCGGCCACCACGGACCGCCCGGTGCTCTGGCGCAACGACGTGGCGGGCTGGGCCCTGGCGAGGCTCCTGGGCGTCTCCGACCGCGTGCCGCCGGTGGCGTCCAGGGCGCTCCCCGTGGACCTCCTCAGGCCGTCCACGGAGGACCACCTGGAGCCCTGGCACACCCCCGAGGTGGTCTACGGCTCGGTGCTCTTCTGGATGCCGGTGCTCTCGCCCACGCCCCTGGCGACGCAGGACGGACAGCGCGCCTGGGGCCGCTGGCTCCGCGCCTCGGGGCCGGCGCTCACGGCGGAAGAAGCCGTCGCAGCGCGGGACATCGCCTCGCTCCTGGTGCTGGACTACCTCCAGGCCAACACCGACCGCTGGCACCCGGACAACGTCCGCGTGGACGAGCACCACCGCATCGTGTTCCGGGACAACAACGAGGGCTGGCGCGACGGCCCCATGGAGAACACCGCCGCCGGGGCGCACCTCCTGCGCCGCGCCCAGCGCTTCTCGCGGGCGCTGGTGGCGCGCCTCCGGGTGGCCGACGGGTCGGCCCTGCGGCGCGCGGTGGCGCCCTTCGCGGTGGAGGGAGAGCCCATCCTGCGCGAGCAGGAGCTGGCGCGCTACGAGCGCCGCAGGAGGTACGCCCTGGCCTACATCGACCGGCTCCTGCGGCGCTACGGCGAGGCCCGGGTGCTGGCGTTCCCGTAGGGTCCTCAGCCCACCTCCGGGGTCGCCGTCGGGATGCACATGGCCCGACGGGGCCTCCGGGCGAGGGCCTTGCGCGCGCCGTCCACCCCGAGCGGCGCGCCGTTGTCGGCCTTGAGCCGGGCGAGCAGCGCCTCCGGCGAGGGGTGCCTCGGGGCCCTCCACGGGGCGCCCTCGCGCTGGAAGACCAGCACCCGGTCCGTGCGCGTGGCGCGGCCCCGGCGCGCCTCGCCCCAGATCTTGCTCACCTTGCGGCCCGCGTGCACATCGTCGGTGATCACCGCCCGGAGCTGGAGCGGCACCGCGTGGCGCACGCCCTCCCAGAGCTCCAGGGCCAGGGCGTGGTCGCCGTGCTCGGCGTTGGTCACGTCCCCGATGGCCACGACGCACACCCCGTCGTCCGTAAGGGCCTCGGCGCACGCCCGGAGCGTGTCCCGCAGGAAGGTCTTCCACGCCCGCAGCGGGAGCTTGTCCGAGAGGCCCAGCGCCCGGTCGGTCTCCTGCACGTCGAGGGAGGCGTCCAGCGCCTGCACCGACGCGCCCAGGAGCCACAGCCGGATCCAGTTGTATTTGCCGTATTTCACCACGTTCAGGTACGGCGGCGACGTCACGATCAGCCGCGCGCTCCCGGGAGGCACCACCGCCCCGAGCCTGCGAGCGTCCCCCTGGAGCCCGCGGCCACGCCGCGCCGGGAGCCCCTGGGCGTGCTCGAACCACACCCTGGCCCGGAGCTTGTGAAACGCATCAAACGGGTGCTTCCGGAGCCCCTCCCGGGCGATGTACCGCGCCAGGTACCCCGGCGCCATGGAGAACGTGTTGGGCATGCTCACGGAAAGACACCGCGAGTTCTCCACGTCCCGGGTGTGGTGCCCGTGGAGGATCCCCGCCAGCGCCGCCAGCAGGAACCGATCGGTGCGCTCCGTCGCGTCCAGGTTGTCCCGCAGGTGCAGGAGCTGCGGCAGCGTCGTACGCTCTTCAAAGAGCAACGATATCTCCGGCGGACAGCGGTCACCTACAGGTGCGTAGGTGTAGGTTCGTTCCAGGACATCGAGGCGTTGGAGGCAGGCTTCCCGGGAGGGGGGGTCGGTCTTGACGTCGGTCAGGAGGGCGGCGAGCGGGTTCAGGTCCACTCCGAGGCCGACGCGACCGGCGAGGCACGCCTCCAGGGCGGTGGTCCCGCGGCCCGAGAAGGGGTCCAGGACGGTGTCTCCCGGCTCCGTGAACTGCTCGATGAAATACCGCGGAAGCCCCGGGGGGAAGCTCCCCATATACGAGCAGAGGCTGTGGAGCACGTGCCCATACCGCGGGCCGAGGAGCTTCCACCACGGCTCCGGCCAGCGCTCCGGAGCCTCACGCGACGACGCCACCATCCCGTCGTTTGTGCTGGAACTCCAGCGTGAGCGCAAGCACTCTCGGCGGTGAGCTCGTGGAGCCGCAGCGGACATGGTCGCCGGCGCGGTGGGTAGCGGCGCTGTATCTCGCGGCGCAGGTGGTGATCCCGCTCGCGAGGGCGCGCCCCTCGCGGGTGCCGCCGTTCTCGTCGCGCTTCTCCTGGAGCATGTTCGCCGGGCCCCTCACGGCCCGCTGCGCGCACCGGGTCACCTGGACCCGAGGTGATGGCCAGGAGGTGCCCCTGCCGCTTCCGCCCGAGGGGCACCCCGTGAGGGCGCTCCTCCTGGCGCGCACGGCGGACGAGTTCGTGCGCGCGTCGCAGCCCCTGGTCACCTACGCCGAAGACGACCAGGAGGTCTCGCGCGCGCTGGACGAGGTCCTTCGCCGCCACAAGCGCGCGGTGGACCCTCGGGGCGAGCGCGTACTGGTCAGCGACCTGCGCTGCGAGGCCCCCTACGGCGCGCCCTTCCGCCGGGTGCTCACCCTGGGGCTCCCCCGGTGAGCGCCCTGGACCGCCCCGTGGACGCGCGGCTCCCCGCGGCGCTGCGCGCGGGCGTCGCGTGGCTGTGCCTCCTCGGGCTGTGGAGCGACCTGCCCGAGTGGTCCCGGTGCTTCGCCGTGTGGTCCTACGGGCGCGAGGCATACCTCTGGGCCCCGTGGGCCCTGGTGGCGCTGGCGGCCGTTGGCGCTCTGGGGCTGCTCCATGACCACCCGCGGCGCGCGAGCGGGGCGCTGGTGCTCGGCGCCCTCGCCGGGCTCTACGCGCTGGTGCCCGCGACCTGGCACAACAACCTCTACCTCCTGTGGCTCCTGGTGGGCGCCTGCGCATTCACGCCGGGGCCCCGGGCGGGCCTCCGGTGGCTCCTCAAGGAAGACCGCGCGCCGCTGCCCGACGAGGGCCCGCTCCTGCCGTGGCTTGTGCGCACGCAGTTGCAGGTGGTGTACCTGGGGAGCGTGCTGGTGAAGCTCACGCACCCGTGGTGGAGCGGCACCGGCCAGGTGCTCCGCTGGGCCGCCACGGTGCGCCAGCCCTCGCAGCACCACGGGTGGTGGAACGGGTTGTTGGCGCCGCTGGTGTCCGTGCCGTGGGTCGCGAGCCTGGTGGACGTGGGCGTCACCGCGGGCGAGGCCACGCTGCCCTTGTTCCTGGTGTCACCCCGGTGGCGAGGGGCGGCCCTGGCCGCGGGGGCCCTCTTGCACTGCGCGATGCAGGAGTGGCTCTTCCCGCAGCTCTTCAGCTTCTTGATGCTCCTCGGGTATTTCGCCTTCGGGCCCGTCGGGGACCGCGCCTGGGGCGTGCGCTGGGACCCCGAGACGCGCTGGGCGAGCGCCCTGGGCGCGTGGGGCGAGCGCCTCGACTGGCTGGGCCGCGCGCGCTGGGAGCCCGCGGCAGGCGCGGCGTTTCGCGTGACGGACCCCGCGGGGCGCGCGCTCGACGGGCCGCTGGCGGTGGCCCTCCTGGCGCCGCTCACGCCCGCGACGGTGCTCGTGTACGCGCTCCTGGCGCTCGGGGACGGCGGGCGCCTCGCCGCGGCGAGGGAGCCGCTGGAGAACGCCGTGGTGGCCGCGGCGCTGGTGGCGTGGGCGGCGGCCCGGGTCAGGCTCACGGCGGCGTGGTCAGCACCGTGAGCGTGTAGGCCCCGCGGGCCGCGGTGGAGAAGCCGCCCACGTACAGGTAGTAGTCCCCGGGGTCCACCACCAGCTCGAAGGCCGAGGCGAGCCCGATGGCGTCGTCGTTGCAGGCCAGCACCATGCCGGGGCAGGCGTCCGCGCGGGTGAGCATCATCACCGTGTCGAAGGCCGAGCCCTCCAGCGAGAAGCTCACCCGCTGGCGCACGTCCGCGTGGTAGCGGAACACGGCGTCCTCGGCCATGGCCCCCGGCGCGCACGGGAACATGAAGTCGCTCCGGAGCCCCACCGTGGTGCCGGTGTAGAGCCCACCCCCCGAGGGGATCGCCGCGGCCAGGGCGCAGGTGTCGTTGCCCATCACCGCCATGGGCGTCAGGGGCGGCCGCGCGTCCAGCGTGAGCGAGTAGTCCCTCGGGGCCGTGCCGCGCAGCACCGCGAAGTACGTCCCGGGGTCCAGCCCCCGCGCCGTGAGCCGCGCGGGGCTCCCGAAGCGGCAGCCCCGCTCCGTGGTCCGGTCCCCGCACGCGGTCTGCACCCCGAGGTAGAAGAAATCGCCGGTCCCGCCGCGCGCCGTGAGGTTCACGTCGGACCGCTCGGCGAGCGTGAAGCGGTACACCACGTCCCGCCCGGAGCTCCCCGAGCACGAGAGCGTCACGTCCCCCTCGCGGCCCATGAGCGTGCCCATCACCGTGGCGCCCGAGGCGAGCGGCAGCGGGTCCATGCAGGTGTCCCCGGGCGGCGGCGGCGTCGCGGGCGTCACCGTCACGTCCAGCGTGAACATCGGCACGTTGCGCCCCTCGACGATGACGTAGTACGTCCCCGCCGGGAGCTGGTGCGCGATGAACTGCGAGGGCACCGCGGAGTCGCACCGGATGGTCATCGGGCTCAGCACGCAGCGGTCCACCAGGGACACCTGCACGCTGTCCGAGCGGCCCCCGGAGGCCCTCACGGTCACGTCCCGCGGCTCCGTCAGCGTGAGCGAGTACACCACGTCCGGGTTGCTCCCGCCGCAGCGCGTGCGCACGTCGTCCGCCACGCCAATCAGGTCACCCATGAAGGTCCCGCCCGTGGGCGGGATCACGATGGGCGTGGCGCAGGTGTCGTTGGTGGGCGGCGGCGTGGCCGCCGTGAGGTCCACGGTGACGTCCAGGTCCCCCGCGGTCATGGGCCCCGTGGAGAGCCCGAGGAGGATGTAGTACGTCCCCGCCGGGAGGTTCCTCGCGCGGTACACCGCCGGGAGGCCCACGGTGCACTCCCGCACCTCCGCGGGCATCGCCGTGCCGCACGCCGTCTCGAAGGCCAGGTACACCGCCGCGCCGGAGGTGTTGGCCGTCAGGCTCAGGTCCCGGGGGCTGTCCAGCCGGAGCCGCAGCACCACGTCCCGCATGAGCATGGACCCGCCCGCGCAGCGGAAGGGGTAGTCCCCCGCGGTGCCCAGCGTGCGCACCGTGAAGCGCCCCCCGCGGGAGACGTCCAGCGCGTCCTCGCAGCGGTCGTGCGGCGGGCGCATGCACCCGCCCGGCTCCCGCGCGTCCACCAGGCCGTTGCAGTTGTTGTCAATCATGTCCCCGCAGAGCTCCGGGAGCTGCGAGCTCACCCGCGGGTTCGTGTCGTCGCAGTCGCCCCCGCGCCAGCAGGCCGTGGGCACCCCGGCGTCGGGCTCCGGGACCCCCGCGTCCCCGCACTCGATGGCCATGCAATGGATGTCCGGGTCGCCGTCGCGGTCGAAGTCCCGGGGCGAGTGCACGCAGCGCTTGGTGGGCTCGTCGCAGCGGTCGATGGTGCAGGTGTAGTTGTCATTGCAGGACACCGGCGCGCCCCGCACGCAGCCCCGCCGCGCGTCGCAGCTCTCCACCCCGTTGCAGAAGACCTCGTCGTCGCACACCCGGGAGTTCGGGAGGTTCACGCAGCGCCCGTCGGGCCCGCAGAAGTCCTGCGTGCACGGCACCCCGTCGTCGCACTGGGTGCTGCGGTCGCACACCCTCCCGCGGGCGTCGCCCCCGTCCATGGCGCCGTCCCTCCGCGCGTCCTCCAGGGCGTCCCCGAGGTCGTCCCCGAGGTCGTCCCTGGCGGCCGCGTCGGCGAAGCCCGGCGGGCTCTCGCTGCACGCCCCGGCGGTGATCAAGAGCGCGAACAGCGCGAGGCATGCGACACGGCGAGGGTGCATCAAGGCTGAAGCTCCGGCAGGGTCGGGGACCGTTCCAGGCCCCCGCCTTGGGGTGATCCGTCGGAGTATAGCCCCTGTGCTACCCTCCGGGCACCCAATGGGTCCCCGCCGCGCCAAGATCGTCTGCACCCTCGGCCCCGCCTGCGCCACCCCGGAGAAGATCCAGGCCCTGATCTCCGCGGGGATGGACGTGGCCAGGCTCAATTTCTCCCACGGGTCCCACGAGGACCACGCCCGGGCCATCACCATGGTCCGGGAGGCCAGCGAGCGGCTCCGCAAGGCCGTGGCCATCCTCGGGGACCTCTGCGGCCCCAAGATCCGCGTGGGGCGCCTGCCGGCCCCCCGGGAGGTTTGCCCCGGCGAGGCCCTGCAGCTCGTGGCGGGCGACGCCAGCGACGACGCCACGGTCCCCGTGCGCTACCCCACCCTCGCCCTGGACCTGCGCGAGGGGGACACCATCCACCTGGACGACGGGCGCATGCGCCTCCGGGTGACGGCCATTGACCCCCCGGTGGTGCGGGTCACCGTGGAGGAGGGCGGGGACCTCCGGACGGGCGTCGGCGTGCACCTCCCCTCGGGGAACCTCCAGCTTGACGCCCTCACGGACAAGGACAAGCAGGACCTGATGTTCGCCCTGACCCACGGGGTGGACTACATCGCCGTGTCCTTCGTGCGGGCCCCGGAGGACGTGAAGCTCGTGCGGGACATCTCCGAGGCCTGGGGGCGCCAGCTCCCGGTGGTGGCCAAGATCGAGACCCCGCAGGCGATCGAGCACCTGGACGCCATCGTAGAAGCCTCCGACGCGGTGATGGTCGCCCGCGGGGACCTCGGGGTGGAGTTCCCGCCGGAGCAGGTGCCCGTGCTCCAGCGCCGGGTGCTCGCCTCCGCGGGGCTGCACCGCAGGCCCGTGATCGTGGCCACGGAGATGCTGCACTCCATGGTGTCCAGCACGCGCCCCACCCGCGCCGAGGCCAGCGACGTGGCCACGGCCATCTTCGAGGGCGCCGACGCCACGATGCTCTCGGGCGAGACGGCCTCCGGGGAGCACCCCACGCTGGCGGTGAGCATGATGGCCCGGATCATCGCCGCGGCGGAGCACTCGCCGTACTACAGCCCCAAGGGGCCGCCGCCGTCGCCCCCGCCGATACCGTTCTCCGAGGCCACGGCCCGGATGGCGGTGATGGCCGCCCGGGACACCGGCGCGAGGCTCATCGCGGCCTTCACCCAGGGCGGGGACACCGCGCGGCTCCTGTCCCGGGAGCGCCCGTCGGTGCCGGTGGTGGCGTTCTCCCCGAGCGAGCTCATCCGGCGCAGGCTCGGGCTCTACTGGGGGGTGACCTCCCGGGTGCTCCAGCCCCTGCGGGAGACCGACGAGATGGTGGAGGCCGTCCAGGCCCAGCTCCTGGGCAACGGCTGGGTGGCCCCCGGGGACCGCATCGTGGTGGTGTTCGGCGCGCCCATCGCGGTGAAGGGCCGCACCAACTCCGTGCGCATCCACCAGGTGCGCTAGGGCCCGGGCGGGGGTACGCTGGCGGGGATGGAACACCCGTGTGACCCGGGCCTCCTGCCGGAGGCCGCCCGGAAGGTGCTGTCGGGCCCCGCGCCCATGAAGATGCTCCTGGCCCGGGGCCTGGCGCCGCTGCCGCCGGTGGCCCTGGTGAGCGCCCTGTACGCCCTCTCGTACGACGCCGACCAGGCCCTGCGGGACACCGCGGTGAAGTCCCTGGGCGCGCTCCCGGAGGTGGTGCTCCAGGGCGCCCTCGGGAGCCTGGAGCTGCCCGGCGCCGTGCTGGACGCGCTGGCCACGCGCTACGCCGCCCGCCCGGAGGTGGTGTCCAGGGTCCTGCGGCACGCCAACGCCTCGGACGACACCGCGGTCCGGGTGGCCGCCCACTGCGACGAGGCCACCGCGGAGCTCCTCGCCGTGAACGAGCAGCGGCTCCTGCGGTGCCCGAAGATCATCGAGGTCTTGTACTTCAACGAGCGCACGCGGATGTCCACCACGGACCGCATGGTGGAGCTCGCGGCCCGGCACGGGCTCAAGCTGAACATCCCGGGCTTCGAGGGCATCGTCGCGGCGCTCAAGCTCCAGCTCATCCCGGAGGCGGGGGACGAGCCCCTGCCCGGCGACGAGTTCTTCGCGGCCAGCATGGCGGAGGCCTCGGTGCTCACCGAGGACGAGTTCGGCGACGACGAGGACGGGGATTTTCGCACCTCTGGCAACGCGGAGAAGGTGCAGAAGTCCATCCTGGAGATGACCGTGACGGAGCGCATCCGGATGGCCATGGTGGGCAACGCGGCGCAGCGGGCGATGCTGGTGCGCTCGCCGAACCGCATGGTGTCCGGCGCCGTGTTGGACTCGCCCAAGCTCAACGACGACGAGGTGGTGAAATTCGCCTGCAGCCGCTCCGTGGGCGACGAGGTGCTGCGCAAGATCGCCTCGGACCGGCGCTTCTCGCGGCACTACGAGATCAAGCTGAACCTCTGCTTCAACCCCAAGACCCCGCTGTCCGAGACGCTCAAGCTCCTGAACTACCTCCGGGAGCACGACGTGAAAAAGCTCGCCGCCACCCGAGGGCTCCCCTCGGGCCTCGTGCAGGCCGCCGTCGGTCTCATCAAGAAGCGCAACGAGCGCAAAAACCAATAAGGGCGGCGCGCCTACGGTGTAGCCAACCCGCCTACAGTGCGTACAGCAGCAGCCGCAGGCCGTTGAGCACGACCACCATGGTGCTGCCCTCGTGGAGCACCACGGCGTGGGCGATGCGCACCCAGCCGAAGATCGTGGCGATCACCAACACCCCGCTCACCCCGAGGGAGATCACCAGGTTCTGGCGCACCACGGCGGTGGCCTGGCGGGCCAGGCCCACGGCGAAGGGGAGCTTGCGCAGGTCGTCGCCCATGAGCACCACGTCCGCGGTCTCCAGGGCCACGTCGCTGCCGGCGCCGCCCATGGCGATGCCCACGGAGGCCGCGGCCAGCGCCGGGGCGTCGTTCACCCCGTCGCCCACCATGGCCACGCCGCCCTCTCGGGCCAGCTCCTTGAGCGCGCTCACCTTGCCCTCGGGCATCAGGGGCGCGCGCGGATCGTCGATGCCGACCTCCCTGGCGATGGCGCGGGCCACCCGGGCGTTGTCCCCGGAGAGCATCACCGTGCGCGTGACGCCCATGGCCCGCAGGGCCTGGAGCGTGGCCTTGGACTCCGGCCGCAGCGTGTCCGCCACGCCCAGGACCCCGAGCCAGTCCCGCCCCCTGCGCACCACCATGGTGGTCTGCCCGGCCTCCTGGAGGCGCTCGACGTCCTTCACCACGCCGTCGGGCACCTTGGCCTCGGCGAAGAGGTCCAGGCTCCCGATGGCCACGGCCTTGCCGTCCACCATGGAGCGCAGGCCCTTGCCGTGGACGGTCTCGCAGCCCGGGGCCGGGGTGAAGGCCACGCCCTTCTCCTGGGCGCCCTTGACCACCGCCTGCGCCAGCGGGTGCGACGAGAGCGCCTCCACCGCCGCCGCGGTGCCCAGGAGCGTGGCCTCGTCCACGCCCTCGGCGGGGGCCACGGAGACGAGCCTCGGCTTGCCCATGGTGAGCGTGCCGGTCTTGTCGAAGGCTACGCTCTTGATGTTCCCCAGGGTCTCCAGGTGGAGCCCGCCCTTCATCAGCACGCCCCCGCGGGCGGCGCGGGCCACCGCGGAGAGCACCGCCGCGGGCGTGGAGATCGCCAGGGCGCACGGCGACGCCGCCACGAGCAGGCTCATGGCGCGCAGGAAGCTCTCCTGGAGCGTGTGCCCCAGCGCGAAGAGCGCCACGCCCAGCGCGGGCGAGGCCACCATCACGATCGGCACGAAGCGCTGCTCCAGCTTCTTGGTGAAGCGCTGCGTCTTGGACTTCTGCGCCTCGGCCTGGGTCACCAGGTCGATCACCTTGGCGATGGCCGACTCCGAGGAGAGCTTGGTCACCTCGACCTCGAGGACGGCCTCGGTGTTGATGGTGCCCGCGAAGACCTGCTCCCCGGGGCCCTTGGACACCGGCACGCTCTCGCCCGTGACGGTGGCCTGATCCAGCGACGAGCGGCCCTCCTTGATCACCCCGTCCAGGGGCACGCGGTCCCCGGCGCGCACCACGATCATGTCCCCGCGCTTGACCTCGGGGACGGGCACCTCGACGATGGCGCCCTCCCGGCGCACCCGGGCGGTCTCCGGGCGGAGCTTGCCCAGGGCGTCGATGGCACGGCGGGCGCGGTCCAGCGCGCGGTGCTCCAGGGCATGCCCGAGGCTGAACAGGAACAGCAGCAGCCCCGCCTCGAAGAACGCCTTCAGGAAGCACGACCCCACCGCCGCGAGCACCATCAGCGTCTCGATGTCCACCTGCTTGAGCCGCAGGGCGGTGAGGGCCCCGCGCACCGGGAAGAAGCCCGCCAGCGCGGCCGCCATGCCGTAGAGCACCGTGGGGACCAGCGCGGGCACCTGCGAGCCCGGGAGGAGCTTCTCCAGCGAGAGCCCGAGGAAGAGCAGCGCCCCCGCGGCGATGGACAGCGGGATCTCCAGCTTGGGCGCCAGGCCCCCGGCGTGGGCGTGGGCGCAGCACGCATGCCCCGCCTCGGGCTCCTCGACGTCGAAGCCCAGGGTCTCGATCTTCTGCACGATCGCCGCGGGCTTGATGACCTCGCCGTCGAACTCCACCACCACGCGCTCGGCGGCGTAGGCCACGTTGGCCTCCAGCACCCCCTTGGTGCGGTTCAGCGCGAACTCGATGTGGTAGGCGCACTGGGCGCTGTCCATCCCGCGCACGAACCACCGCTGCACCCGGTACCGCTTGGAGACGTCCTTGCCCACCTCCTTGATGTGCGCCACCAGCGCCTCGAAGCTGGACACCTCGGGGTCATAGTGGACGCACAGCTCCAGGTAGCCCCGGTCGTTCCGGAGGTGGATGTCCTTGATGCCCTTCTGGCCCTCCAGGCGCCGCTCCAGCACCTGGAAGCGCCCGACCTCGTCGGTCTCGCCCTCGAGCACCGCGGCCATGTCCACCTGGAGCGCGGGGCTGCCGTCCTCCGCCGGGCGCTGCCCCGACCTGCGCTCCGGCGCCGCGTGGCCATGACCGTGATCGTGGCCGTGGTCGTGGCCGTGGTGGTCGTGGTCGTGGCCGTGGCCGTGGCCCTGGTGCTCGGGCCCGTGGTCGTGGCCACACCCAGGACCGTGCGCGTGGCCCTCGTCGTGTGCGTGGCCGTGGTCGTGGTCGGACATTTTACGTACCTGTGGGTGGGTGTCAGTGGTGGCCGCTCTGGTCGCCGACGTGGCCCTCCTCGTGCTCCTCCTCGTAGCTCTTGGTGCGGCGGAAGCGCGGGGAGCCGACCTGGAGCTCGTCCTCGTTCTCGTCCATGTGGAGGTGGAACTCGGTGCCGCGGTCCATGGCCCGGTCCAGGATGGAGACCGGCTGGAGGGTCTGGTACACGGGGTCAAAGGGGCACGTGGACCAGCGCGACACGATGGAGATGGACCCGTCGCGCATGAAGGCCGCGCACTGGGCGAGGTAGCGCTCCTCCATGGGGGTGGTGCGCCAGCCCTTGCGGGTCCAGAACTCCTTGATCTCCATCTCGCCGAACTGGGTGTTCTTCAGGTCCTTGACGGCCTGGGGCTCCGAGAGGCACCAGCGCTCCTCGTGCTTGAGCTGTCGACCGGTGGCGTTCATCCCGGCCACGGCGGCGGAGCGCAGGAGCTCCGGCATGGCGATGAACTGCCCGGCGAGGAAATGGTCCGAGAGGGCGTCCCAGAGGCGGTTCTCGGCCTCCTCGTGGGTCTCCAGGGGGACGTCCCGGCCCTGCGACACGATGATGATCTGCTGGCTGCTGAAGGCCACCTTGGACTGGGCGCGGGCCCAGATCTGGGCCAGGGCGGCCAGGTCCTGCTTGACCTCCTCGGTGGGGGCCACGCCGCAGCTCTGCACGGCCTGGAGGTAGTGGGCGACGCGCGCCTGGCCCAGGTGGTCCAGCGCCGTGGCCGCCGCGTGGATGCCCTTCAGGTGCACCAGCGGGCACTTGCCCTCGGCCTCCACCCTCGGCCCGAGGGGCATGGGCAGGGGCTTGTCCGCGCGGTACCTGGGGTTGGCCAGGGCCTCCCAGGCGCGCTGGATGAACTGCGGCACCTGGACGTACAGCTCCTTCACCTGGCCGAAGGTCACCAGCGGGAGGTACCCCACGGTGCCCGGGTCCTCGCGGGCGTCGCTGTCCAGGAGCGTGGTGGCGATGGTGGCCAGGCCCCGGGCGATCCAGGTGAAGGCCATGGCCTGCTGGTGGTTGTGCGGGCGGGACCAGGGCCCCTGGCCGGGCTCCAGCGGGCGGTTGAGCACCTGCATCTGGATGGCGGCCTCCAGGTCGTCGATGTGGCGCATCGCCTGGCGATACGCGTCGAGCTCCGCCTGGGAACGCTCGCCCTTCATGAAGCTGAAGAACGCCTTGCTGAATGACATGGGACCTCCTTCGGGTGCGGCCTGTCGGCGCCGGAGAGTACGCCGATCGGGGCCCGGAAGGAACGGTCACCCCCTCAGCGCTTGAGAATGTCGTTGAGGGCGTTGAAGACCCCGGCCCCGGAGGGGTCCGCCCTGGGGGTGCCGTGGGTCGGGACCTGGGCGCGCTGGGCATCCCGCAGCCTCTTGCGGTCCTCGGCGCCCTCGAAGACCTCGTGGCACCGGGGGCACTGGGCCTGGTCCAGCCGCCCGAGGGCCTGGCAGAACACACAGGTGCGCGTGAGGGAGTCCTGGCACTGGGCGCAGACGGTGCGACCGGCCTCGTTCAGGCAGCGGCAGCCGGGGCACAGGGCGCCGGCCTCGGCGCCGGGGTAGCCCGCCTTGCAGAAGGGGCACGCGGCCAGGCCCGCCCGGGGCGGGGCCCCGCAGGTCTGGCAGTCGTGGTCGTGATCGTGGTCACAGGGAGGGGCTTTTCCGGGTTGTGCCATGGACGGGAATGGTAGCATGCCCGTCCACCGTCGGGGGCACCACCGCCCCCGGCACGCCAAGGAGCCTGTCGCAATGTCCAGCCATGTCCACGGTCCCGGGTGCGGTCACGACCACGACCACGACCACGGTCACGCCCACGGCCCGGGGTGCGACCACGACCACGGCCACCACGCCCACCACGAGCACGCCGATCACGCCCACGGCGCGGGCTGCGGCCACCGGGCGATCCAGCACGGGGACCACACGGACTACCTCCACGACGGGCACCTGCACCACCCGCACGACGGCCACGTGGACGACCACTCCCTGGAGGTGGGCGGGAGCAACCCCGCGGCGTGCACCCCCGACCACGCCTGCGGCGCCCACGAGGACAACCACACCCACGGCGCGGGCTGCGGCCACGACGCGGTGCCCCACGGGGACCACACGGACTACCTGGTCTTCGGCCACCTGCACCACCCCCACGGCGCCCACTGCGACGACCACGGCCCCGTCGTCGTGCGCTAGAGGAAATCCGGCCACCCGTGCGCTTTTTGTGCGCGGAGGGAATCGGCGCGGTGTTGTAGCGACCGGGTGGGGAAAGGTGTACCACCGGACGCCATGAACACTGGATTCACACATCGCTTGCTGTGCGGCGCGCTCGTCGCGGGCTGCCTCTCCCTTGGCGTCGGCTGCGGGAGTGACCCCGCCCCGGACGCGTCCACGGACACGGGCGCGCCCACGGACACCGCCGCGGACACGGGGACGCCCACGGACACGGGCGCTCCGTCGGACGGCGGGGACGCCAGCGTGCCGCTCTTCCTGCTTACGGTGCAGGGGAGGCTCCGGGCCTCGGCGCCCGGTGACGGCGGCGGCGCCGACGCCACCGCGGGCGACGCCGGGAGCTCCGACGCGGGGACCATGGACGGCGGGGCCCCTCCCTTTGACCCCGCCTACGCGCAGATGGTCCACAACAACGTGGTGGGGAGCTTCCGCACCATCGCCATGGCCGCGGGGGACCTCACGCACCACGTGGGCCTCAGCCAGCGGGACCGCTCGCAGTTCCTGGGCATGGACGTCTGGAACAGCGTGGACGGCCTGACCATGACCGTCAGCAACCCGATGTTCGTGGCGGCCTTCGGGGGGCTCTTCGCGGCGTCGCCCACGGTCACCGTCTGGCGCCAGGGCACGGGCTACACGTCGTACATCCAGCCGGCGACCAACGCCACGCGGATCTACCTCTTCGTCCGCGGCACGCTGCGGTCCCCGGGGGACAGCGCGCGGATGGTCCACAACGGCGCCGTCATGGCCACCATGGCCTCGGCGCTGGCGGGCGGGGACGTGTCCCACACGGTGTGGCTCTCCACCACGGACCCGGCGCAGTTCCTCGCGGTGGACACCTGGACCAGCCAGGACGGGCTCATGGCCTTCCTCGGCGACCCGATGCTCGCCTCGGCCCTGGGGATGCTCTTCTCCGCGGTGCCCACGGTCACCACCTACAGCCCCCCCGCGGGCTGGAGCACCTACGGCGACCGGCCCGCCTGGGGCACGCCGTAGCGCTCACCGCACAAACACCGCGTGGCACAGCCGTAGCGTAGAGGCAGGGTCCTCCGCGCGCAGCGTGAGGAGGGCCTCACCCACGGGCACCTCCGGGAGCTGCACCCGCGGCTCCTCCCACGCGGTGGTCGCGCTCACCCGGGCCACCTCCCGGTCTCCCAGACGCACGGACACCGGCACCGCCGGGCCGTCTTCACCCCGGCGCAGACGCAGCACCAGGAGCCTCGGACCCCCGCCGTGGAGGCGCACCGGTACGCCGAGCGACGGCCCCTCGGAGCGGCAGCTGCGCGCGCCCAGGTAGCGCCAGCCCAGGGTGTCCGTGTGCACCTCACACCCGCGCGCGCGCGCGTCGAAGCCCTCGACCTCGGCGCCCACCGCCCCGAGGGCCCCGAGGGCCTCGGCCGCGTAGCGCTCGGCCCGGGACACCGAGAGCGTCCCGAGGAGGAAGGGCACCGCCCGGCGATCCCCGAGGGCCCCGAGGGCCGCCACGGCGTTGGCCCTCACGTCGTCCGTGGGATCGCTCCGGGCCAGGGCGAGGAGCGTTCCATAGGCCCTCGGGTCCCGCAGTTCCCCCAGGACCAGCGCGGCGCGGTACCGAAGGTGGTCGTCCGGGAGCGCCCCGAGGAGGGGCTCCAGCGCCTCCGGGACCCCGAGGGACCCCAGCGCCCGGAGGGCCCCGAGGGCCTCGCCTTCGTCCGTCGCGTGGAGGGCCTCGGAGAGCCCCGGGAGGGCCCTCGGGTCACCCAGCGCCGCCAGGGCGAGGGCCGCGCGGCGGCGGACCGAGGGCCGCTCGTCCACGGCGAGGTCCAGGAGGCGCGGGAGGGCCCCGCGGTCCCGGGCCTGACCGAGCGCCAGGGCGGCTTCCTCTGCAAGCGTTCCCGACGGTTCAAGCAACAACGGACGGAGGGCGGACAGGTCCGATGAAGGCCCGAAGGACGCCGCCAGAGCCACGGCCTCCGCGCGCTCCTCGGTGGCCCCAGAGGGGTCCAGGGCGAGCGCGACGAGGGCCGGGAGCGCGCCCCTCTCGCCGAGGCGCGCCCTGGCGAGGGCGGGGTTGCCACCCCGGGAGCGGGCCAGGGTGTCCACCCAGAGGGCGAGCTCCGCGCGGAGGGCCTGGCGGCGCGAGGGCTCCGCCCCGGCGAGGTTCCTGCGCTCGCCCGGGTCGCGCCCGAGGTCGTAGAGCTCCTCCACGGGCCAGGCAGTGTCGGTGAGGTACTTCCAGCCCCCGAGGACCACCATCCGTCGGGTGTTCACCGCGGAGAACACCGGGGTCTCCGCCGAGGGCGCCGAGAGCCTCGGGCGCAGGTCCCGCCCGCGCGCGCCCGCAGGCGCCCGCGCGCCCGCGAGGGCCGCGAGCGTCGGGGCCAGGTCCAGGAGCTCCACGGGCTCGGGGACCACCCCCGGCCCGAGCCCCGGGGCCACCAGCACCAGGGGGACGCGCACCTGCTCATCGTAGAGGGCGGAGCCGTGGTAGACGCCGCCGTGCTCGCCGAACTCCTCGCCGTGGTCCGCGGTGACGGCGAGCACCAGAGGGCGGGAGAGCACCCCGCGGGCGTGGGCCAGGAGCGCCCCCAGGGCGCGGTCCACCCGCGCGACGGCGCTGTCATAGCGGGCCTCGGGGCCGTCCCCGGCGCCCTGGTACGGGGCGTGGGCGTCGAAGTAGTGCACCCAGAGGAAGGTCCGAGGCTCGCCGCGGCGGACCACGTCGTCGAGCTCGTCGCAGGCGGCGCGGGTCAGGGCGTCGGCGTCGCGGTCCACGTGGTCCGCCCGAGGGAACCCGAGGTCCCGGGCGCGGTACGCCTGGAGCCTCTCGGCCTCGGTGAAGAACACCCCGTGGGTGTAGAACGCCGCGGCGTGGAAGCCCTGGGCGCGCAGGGCCTCGGCGAGGGTCTCCAGCGGCTGGGGCTGCCCGAGGGGGACCGTCTCGTGGAGGTACTCGCCGGTGTGTAGGGACGTGAGCGAGTAGCTGGAGTGCGGCGCCTGGGCGTACGCCCGCTGGAACCACACCCCCTGGCGCACCAGCGCGTCGAGGGTGGGCGTGAGCGAGCGCCCCGCCACGCTCCGCCCGACGCGGTCCGCCCGGAGCGCGTCCACGGTGACCAGCAGGACGTGGGCGTCGGGGCTCGAAGGCAGCCCCGAGGGGTCCCGCGGAGAGGGCGCGCGCGCCAGGCGCGCCCTCCGGAGCGCCTCGGGGTCCACCCGCGCGGGGCCCGACAGCGCCGCCAGGCCCACCACGACGTGGCGGACAAAGGGCGCGTGGACCCCGAAGAGCTCGGCCCTCACGTTGGGCCAGCGCTCCAGCGCCCCAAAGCTCACCACCGCCCACGGCGCGCTCACCGCGGCCAGCGCCAGCGCCCCGCGGCGCCCTCGCGCCCACCGAGGGAGGGCGAGCGCGAGGGCGGCGGCGAAGCTCAAGCCCGTGAGCGCACCGAGGCCCACGTGGAGGTACTCGTAGAGCCTCGGGAGCACCCGGTGGTCGAGCCCGTGGAGGCTCCACCCCAAGGCCCCCAGCGCGAGGGCCACCGCCCCCCGGACGCGCCCGGAGGCGCGATCGACGCGCGGAGCCGCCCTCCTGGCCAGGACCACCGCGGCGGTGGCCACCCCCACCAGGAGCGCCCAGGTGAGCGCCTGGAGCGCGCCCTGGGCGGGGAGCCTCCGCATGAAGCCGCCCTGGAAGAGCCAGTGAGCCACCGGGAGGAGGGGCGGCGCCACCAGCGCCAGGGCCCTCCAGGGGTCTCGGAGACGCCTCCCCAGGAGCGCGTCGAGCGCGCTCCCCAGGGCGCCCAGGACGGCTCCACAGCCGGCGCCCAGGCCCAGGAGCGCGAAGGCCAGGCGCCCGCGATCGGGGCCCGGGACCAGCCACAACACCGTGCTGGCGTAGTCCGCGAGGGCCCCGCCCAGTCCGCCAAGGGCTCCCAGGACCACTCCCCCCTGGAGCGCGCGCGTCAGGGACTCACGGAGGGGGTGATAGGGGGTCAGAGGTGCGGATGGGATTTGAACCCACGTATCACGGTTTTGCAAACCGTTGCCTGGCCACTTGGCTACCGCACCAGAAGGGATCGCTGGTGTCCCATCGGGCCCCGGCGTTGTCAAGTCGGACCCCCCCACCTGTTGACCTCTGCCCATCCCAGGCGCTATGTCCCTGAGCGATCATGCGAATCATTCTCAGGATCGCTTTCACAGCTTCCCTTGGGGTAGGACTTTTCCCTACACGATCGTTGGGGCAGCCGACGCCTCCTGTGGCGCCAAGGGCCCCTGCGGCGACGCCCGCGCCTCCCGGGGAGGGCGAGGAGCCCGTGGCGGAGGTGCGGGTGGTGGGGTCCTCGTCGCGCTCGTTGGAGCGGGTGCCCGGGGCGACGACGGTGGTGACCGAGAGGGAGCTCCAGCGCACGCAGCCCATGACGGCCAACGAGGCGCTCCGGCGGGTGCCCGGGGTGTACGCGCGGGACGAAGAGGGCATGGGGCTGCGGCCGAACATCTCCGTGCGGGGCCTGGACCCCACGCGCAGCCGCCGGGTGTTGCTGCTGGAGGACGGGATCCCGATCTCGCTGGCGCCCTACAGCGAGCCGGAGATGTACTACAACCCGCCCATTGACCGCATGGGGCGGCTGGAGGTGGTGCGGGGCTCCGGGGGGATTCTCTTCGGGCCTCAGACCATCGGCGGGGTGATCAATTATGTGACCCCGGCGATCCCCGCGGGGCCCACCTGGACCGTGCGGGGCGCCGTGGGCGACCGGGGGCTGCTCCTGGGCCAGGTGACCGCGGGCAACCGCATCGGGGGCGCAGGCTTCCTGGTGAGCGCGCTGCGGCGCCAGGGAGACGGCTTCCGGGGGATGAACTTCGAGGTCACGGACCTCTTCGGCAAGGTGTCCCTGCGCACCAGCGCCAGGAGCGAGCTCCTCCTGCGCCTCGGGCTCTACAACGAAGGGAGCCTGTCCACGTACCTCGGGCTGACGGAGTCCATGTTCCAGCGGGACCCCACGCAGAACCCGGTGCCGTACGAGTTCTTTCGGGTGCGGCGCTACAGCGTGGGGCTCATCCATACGTGGCGCCCGAGCGAGGCCTGGCAGCTCCAGACGCTGGTGTACGCGTACGCCACGCAGCGCGACTGGGACCGCCAGCGCTACGACCGCGAGCCCGTGCCGGGGCTCCTCTACGAGCGCATCGTCGGGGACCAGGGCACCCGCCGCGGGGCGATCTACCTCCGGGACGCATCCCTCTCCAACGACCGGGGCTACGAGGTCTGGGGCGTGGAGCCCCGGCTCCGGGGGCGCCTGCGCACGGCGGGCCTGCGCCACGAGCTCGACCTCGGGGCCCGCGTCCTGGGCGAGAGCGCCGCGCTCCAGGTGCTCCTGGGCGACGGGGCCACCGCGAGGGCCGGGGCCCTGGCCAGCGACGAGGTCCGGCGGGGCACGGCCTTCGCGGCGTACCTCCAGGACCGGCTGCACCTGTCCGAGCGCGTGCAGCTCACGCCGGGGGTACGGCTGGAGAGCTATTTCTTCACCCGCACCATCCGCCGGGACGCGGGCGTGGATGTGTTCCGCGAGGGCTCCGGGCGCAGCGTGGACGTGATCCCCGGGGTGAGCCTGGCGTGGTCGTCCCCGCGGCTGACGCTCTTCGGCGGGATGCACGTGGGCTACGCCCCGCCCCGGATCGCCGCGGCGATCACCGCCACCGGGCGCGACCGGGGCCTGGACGCCGAGCGCTCGCTCAACTACGAGGCCGGCGCGCGCTGGACCGAAGGCTCCTGGCTCCGGGCCGAGGCCACGGCCTTCCTCCTGGACTTCCAGAACGAGATCGTGACCGTCTCGGGCCAGGAGAGCGAGTTCGAGAACGGCGGGCGGAGCCTGCACACGGGCGTCGAGGCCAGCGCCCAGGTGGAGCTCGGGAGGCTCCTGCGCGCACCCACCAACGTGCTCCTGGGCGCGCGCTACACCCTGGTGGACGCGCGCTTCCGGGGCGGGGAGTTCCACGGGCGCATGGTCCCCTACGCGGTGCCCCACACGCTGGCCCTCACCGCGGGGGTGGAGCACCCCTCGGGCTGGAGCGCCCAGGCCACGTGGTTCTTCGCCAGCGCGCACTTCTCCGACCGGGAGAACTCCACCGTGGGCAGCGCCGACGGGCTCTTCGGCCCGATCCCCGCGTACCATACGCTCGACCTCGCCGCGCGCTACACGCACCGCCGCTCGGGCCTGGGCGTGAGCCTCACGGTGAAGAACCTCCAGGGGTACTTCACCGACCAGGGTCGCCCGAGGGTGTACATCGCCTCGCGCTCCCCCGAGGGGATCTTCCCCGGGGGCTTCGGCCAGGTGCTCCTGGGCCTGCGCTGGGACCGCTGAGGGGGGCCTCACCACCCGTGGCGGAAGAGCCACGCGACGCGCGCCACCGCGGCCACCACCAGGGCCGCGGCCAGGAGCGTGGTCCTGCGGTCCCCGGGCGGCACGCTCCGGGCCTCCCGGTGCGCGAGCACCACGGCGAAGCCCAGGAACGGCAGCGCGGGCACGCCCCCCGGGAGCCCGAGGGTCATCGCCGCCACGCCCGCCGCCAGGAGCCCCGCGCCAAGCGCCGCGGTGGTGCGCCGGAGCCCGAGCCCGAAGCGCCGCGAGACCGAGAGGTACAAGACCGCGAAGACCACGTCCCCGAAACCGATCATGGGCGACGGGGCGCGCTCCGGGGGGATGGCCGCGCGGAGCGTGAGGAGCTCCAGGAGCACGGGCTGCTGCACCACGGCGTGGGTCACGCCCCGCGGCGCGTAGACGCTCCAGAGGTCCACCGCGGTGGACGTGAGCGCCACGGCCAGGAGGTGCCCCGGGTGCGCGATGCGCTCGCCCACCGCGGCCCCCGGCACCGAGGCCACCAGCACCACCGCGAGGGACCCGAGGAGCCCCGACGCCGCCGGCGGCACGACCCTGGACAGCGCCGCGAGCGCGAGCCCCGCGCCCACCACCAGCGCGCCGTTGCGCGCGCGCCCCAGCCACGCCGCGGGGACCAGGTACGCCGCCAGGAGGAGCGCCCCCGCCGTGATCCCGAAGGCCAGCGCCGCCGCGAGGGCCGACACCTCCCCCTGCGCCGGAGGCCGCGGGAGCGGCACATACGGCGCGACCAGGGCCAGCGCCCCCAGCGGGACCAGCACCGCCAGCGCCACCCTCCCAAGGTCCCTGCCAGGGAATGCGTCCATCACCCCACAAGGGTACCCGAAGCGCAAAACGCCGTCGGAGAGAACTTCTCGCGGGGTGCCCCGTCGGAGAGAGCCACCACCCTCCGCAAGGATCACCCCCATGACCCGACGCATCGGCCTCGTCCTCGTAGCCCTCCTCAGCATGAGCACCAGCGCCTTCGCCCAGGAGGTGGGACGCGCGCCCTCGGCCGCGCCGAACCCCTCCCAGGAGGTGAGCTTCACCGACGAGCTGGTGCAGGGCCAGCTCATCGTGCCCGACGGCGTGAGGGGCTTTGTCCGCCGCCGCGGAGCGTCCATCTCGCTCCTGCGCATCCGGGAGAACTTCGTGAGCGAGCTCTTCAAGGCCGCGGAGAACATCTGAACCCGCGCGCGCACCGCTCAGCGTAACCTGTCGGCCCCGCCCGGCGTACTGCCCCCGGCCTCGTCGTAGGCCCACGCCGCGGGGTCACCCTCCTCCAGGTCCGGCTCCGCCCGCACAAGCCCCACGCCAGCCCTCGGGGCGAGCGCAGGGTCACCCCCCGGGAAGAACGACACCGTCACACCCTGTGGGTCCGTGAGCCACAAATCGGCGCCGCTGTCTCGCAATCCCTGCGAGGCGAGGGTGGCCCCGAGGCGCCACACCACGGCGCCGGGCTCCACGGGAGGGTCCCCTCGCCGGGGCGAGCCCCTCGGATCGAACGCGGGACCTACCACCAGGGCGCGGCCCCTCGCGGGGATCACGGCCTCGCGGGGGAGCTCCGAGGCGCCGCTCCCGGTGCGCAGGAGGTAGCCCCCCACCCAGGCGGGTCTCGCCTCGGCGTTGAAGAGCTCCACGTACTCCTGGGCGCTCTCTCCGAGGGGCCTGGAGAGAACCTCGGAGACGCGCACCCGAGGCCGGGCCAGGGTAGTCTCGAGGGGCCACAGCACCCGCTCGGCGCTGCGCGCTCCGTCGGAGCCATACACCACCATCCGCAGGGCGTGGACGGCGCCGGGCGAGGGCACCGGGAGCCGGAGCGTGTGCTCCCGCGACGGGCCGCTCAGGGCCACGCCCACGGACACGCCCGCGGTGAGCTCCCCGCGGAGCACGGAAGGGACGTCCGTGGCGGCGCGCACCACGAGCCACCGGCCCTGGGAGAGCACACATGCCCCGCCCGCGGCGCGCTCCTCCGGGGCGCACACCACGGGCGTCGCAAACGCTGGAAGGGTCGGCCTCTGGGCGCGGTCTACGGTGAAGCTCCGGGGGGCTTCCTCGGCGGGCACCCCGCGGCGCGAGTGGAGCCTCGGGGCGGTCACCCGCCAGGAGACACCCTCGGCGGGGGCCGCGAGGAGCTGCACCCAGCCGCAGCGGGAGCCCCCCTCGGGGTCCTCGCAGTCGAGGCCCGAGCGCGTCCGGAGCGGGAGCCCGCTGGGGTCCTCGACGGAGAGCTCGCGCCCCGGGGCGCTGGAGAACACCGGGCGATCGAAGCGCACCCACAGCGTCGCGACGCGCGTCGGCAGCGGCGCCTCCGGGGCCGCGAGGGCGAGCACCGGGCCGCACGCCCGAGCCGGCGCCACCCGCAGCGCAAAGGCCCACGACCGAGCGTCCTCGGGCGAGAGGTGCGCGCCATCGGCCGCGCGCAGCGCCGTCGGGACCACCAGGGTGACCTCCTGGTCCGGGCGCAGCGCCGCGGAGGGCTGCACCCACAGGGTGCCGGGGTCCCGCGGGTCGAGGGTGGCGCGCGCCGGGAGGGGGTCGCGGGCGCCGCGCGCCGAGGGAGAGCCCGCGAAGAGCCACCCGGCGTCCTCCGGGAGGGGGCCCAGAGGGCGCCGGAAACGCAGGCCCACACGCGCGAAGCGAGCGATCCTCGCGGGGTCTCCGCCGGGGACGAGCAGCGAGGGCGACCCCGGGGCCTCGGGGCGGGGAGGGAGCTCCGGGGCGCCGAGGCAGGCCCCCAGGACGAGCGGCACGGAGAAGCCACGAGGGACGCGCATCCCCCGTGATCGCGCCAGAGGCCACCGAGGTTGCGTAGTGGACCCTCATGGTGCGGCGGACTGACGTTCGAGGACGGCGCGGGGACGCCACCGACATTATCCCCATTGATTTCCATAAGTTCGCAAAAAAAAAGGAGAACTTGTCCTTGACGACCGGTCGCTGTACGGTCAGGGTGGTGCTTCAGGGAGCCCGTGGAGATGGCCGAGGTGCTGCGACTGCCGGTGGGTCCGATCCTGGTAAAGGAGAGCCAGTTGGTGTCCGGGGTGTTGTGGCAGCCACTGAACCAGGCACTGGACATCCAGGGGTACAACCACCTCGACCTGCTCCTGGAGGTGGTGAGCCTGACGGGTACCATCCCGAGCCTGACGGTGGAGCTTTGGACGGGGATGTAGGTGAAGAGCAACGATGGCTGGATCAGGCTCTACAGCTTCGCGGCGGTGACCTCGGTGGGGGGCGACCCGCAGAAGATCGCCCTCGGTCCGTGGTACGGGCTCCTGCGGTACCTCCGGTGGAAGGTGGGGGCCTTCACGGGCGGGAGCGGTCGCACGGCGCAGTTCGTCCTGGCGGGCCTCGGGCGGGCCTGAGGGACAGCGGAGGACAGACGAACCATGGGAGACCTCATCAAGATCGCGGAGTTCGCCATCAAGGTGACCACCGCCAACACGGGCGCCGCGACCTTCACCGCGGTGCAACCCTTGGATCAGGCCCTGGACGTGTCGGGCTACGAGGAGCTCGACCTCCAGTTGAACGTCGTCGGCTTCAGCGGGCAGAACTGCAACGTGTACCTCATCACCAGCATGCAGAAGGATGTGGAGGACGAGACCTGGGACGAGGCCAACGCCCCGGCCACGCAGTTCGCCCCGATCTCGGGAACCGGCGTGAAGAACGCGGTGCTCGCATCCTCGGGCAACAAGCCCCTCCTGCGGTACATCCGGTGGAAGGCGGTCAGCACCGCGCAGGTGAGCACGACCCTCACCTTCACCCTCACCGGGATCGCGCGCCGCCGCTCGGCGTGACGGCGCCGGGCGCGGCGCCGTGCTACGCTTGGCCACCATGAAGGGCGCGCGGCTCTTGACGGCGTGGCTGGCCCTCGCGCTGGGCTGCACCAGCGGCAACGGCACAGCACCCACGGACAACGGCGCTCCCGAAGACGCTGCCGACAGCGGCGACCCCGGGCGGTGTACACCGGGCCGTAGTGTCTCGTGTGCTTGCTCGGACGGGCGCTCGGGTAGCCAGCTCTGCGGCGAGGACTTCCGCTACGGGTCCTGCGTGTGTACCGCCATGGACGGCGGGACGGAGACCGGCGTGGACGCCGCCACCGACACGCGGCCCTCGGCGGACGCCACCGACGGGTCGGTCCGTCGGCTACCACCAAGGCTCCTCACACCCGCGTCCGGCGGGCGGACGACCTCGCAGCGGCCGACGCTGCGGTGGGTGCTCCCCGACGGTGTCTCACGCGCGAGAGTCGAGCTGTGCCGCGACCGCCCGTGCTCCAGGATGCTCCGCGCCGTGGAGGTCGCAGGCACCTCATGGAGGTCCGAGGCGCGCTTCTCCCCGGGCGTTGTCTTCTGGCGCGTGCGAGGCCTGGGGAGCGACGGCGCCGTCACCTGGACCAGCGCCACCTGGGAGTTCTTCGTTGGGCGACGGGACACCCCGGTGGATTCGAGCTGGGGGACCTCCCATGATCTCAACGGAGATGGCTACGATGACGTCGTAGCAAATGTCCCGGGGCCTGATCAACTCGCGGTCATCCTCGGGGGTCTAGGGGTATCCGCGACTACCAATATTCGCATGATTGAGAGCCCATTCCATAATTTCGGCTCCACAGCATTCGTTACGATAGGAGACATAAACGGAGATGGGTCGCCAGATGCATTGTGCGCAGCTTACCGACGGACCCCTGAGGCAGAGTCATTCGTCTACCTGATTCGAGGCTTGCACCCTGACTCCAGTCCGCACCTGGAGCGGCTGACCACCCTTCGGGAGCGATTCACGCTGCCTTCTCCGACCGGCGACGTCAATGGTGATGGCTTCGCAGACACGCTCGCATTGAGCGAAAATGGGTCGTTTTTGCTTTTTGGTGCGCCCGTTGGTATTGGAGCTACTGTTCGCATCGTGGACCCGCCTACTCCACCCTTCATTCGCCCTCGCCCGGTTATCGTTGGCGACGTCGATCAGGATGGCTACGCTGACATCGCCGTCCCATATGGTGAATTCCAACTCTGGCGCGGCGGACCATCTGGACCGATGGTAGATCGCAGGATCCGACCAGTGTTTCGAGGGTTCGTAGTCGGCATTGGAGACGTCAACGGAGACGGGAGTGCAGACCTCATAAGTGGTTCCTCCTCTGGGGCCGAAGTTCGATTCGGTAGTCGTGAGGAAGGACTTCAAGAAGTTATCAGCATCCTGCCGTCTCCGATGTTCCCAGCGGACAACCAGTTCGGTGACCGGGTCTCCTCCCCAGGTGACTTCGATGGTGACGGTTTCGCAGATTTCGCGCTAGGGATGCCCAACCAACTCCCGCACCCTCGCCTTCCAGGAGAGCATGGCGGAACCGTGGTGATCTTTTCAGGTTCTGGTTCAGGTGTCGCGCCCGAGAGGTCGGCAAGGTTGAATCGGTCACCCGCTGAGTGTTGTGATTTCGGGACGGCGCTTGCTGGTGGAAGCGACACAAATGGGGATGGCTTCGATGATCTCGTCGTCGGTTTTCCGAGCGGGGGTTTAGATCTGTCAATTCCACTGTATGGTGGTATGGTTATTGTTTATCAAGGTTCTGCTGCCGGGATCTCGATAACAGAGAGTATCGTGTTTCGTAATGACAGCATGGACTCTCTTGGACGAATCGGGTCTGGCCTTGCCCTGACGGACCCTGGGACTCTTCCAGGCCGGCTTCGGCCACCTTTCATCGTCGGAGCGCGCACATGGGATCATTTGGCCAGGAGTTTGTAAACATCGCCCAACCCACGCCTATGGGGCTGACATGGCCCGAGTTGGAGCCACTGCCAGTGGGGAGACTGGCGGGGCCGAGGCTCCGGGCTATTGTGCGTTTCCTCTCAGGTCGTGGGGGATTTGTCTATTTTGAGCCAGGCGTCTACGTTGTCAACCGTCGTACCGATGAGAGCCCATCACCCCCTCCCGTGGTCGCCATTTCGGATCTGTATGTTCCGCCCAATGTGTCTCTGATTTTCTCTCCAGGAGCCGTCCTTCGAGTTGCGAACGACTCATCTGGTCCCGCCGTTATTCAGATCGAGGGTGCTATCGAGTCCGGACCGAGCCGCATCTTCGACACCGCAGCAACTGCTGGCGCTGCGGTTGGCTTCATCTTCATCACGGGTAGCCGGATTCCCTTCGTGTACCCCGAGTGGTGGGGCGCGGCGGAGAGCGTGGTGCAGAACGCGGCGCGGGACACTGCGGCGCTGCAGGCGTGCTTCGACGCGGCGCACAACCACCGCTTCTTCGGTCCCCCGGCGACGCCCGGCGCGACGGAGCTCCGACAGGCAGTGTTCACGCACCAACGCCCGACGATCCCGATCGTCCTCCAAGGACCGTATCTGTTGAACGCGCCGCTGTACCTCGGAGAGCGTCCGCCGGCCTCGGCGCGGTACCCGGACACGGACCCGTCGCACCCCCGCCTGCGCAACCCCGAGGGCTTCGTCCTGCGTGGTGGAGCCCCCGTGGGCAGCAGCGGACGCGGCAAGGCGACCTTCCTCTGGGACAACCGCAGCACCTTCCCGTCCGGCGCTGAGGCCATGCTGGTCGTCCGGGGCAGCTACGGCTTCACCATCCAGGATGCGAGCTTCGACGCCGGGGCGCCGACCGGCGAGCTGGATACGCGGGCCTCGCGCTGCCTCCTGGTGGACAGCCGCGGCGGGTCGTCGCAGATGAACGCGCTGCGGCGCTGCACCTTCCGGCACGCGACGCGGGCCCTGGTCCAGTTGGGCCCTCCGCCCCCGGACCTCACGCCCGGCGCGCTCCAGCGGCCCGCGATCGATATCCGCGACGTCGGGGCCGAGAGCGGCGGCCATGACCTCTTCGGGCTGCGCTTCGAGGGGTGCAACTTCGTCGCGGGCGGCAGCGCCTTTGGCGCGGGGGCGTCACCCTCGCAGCGCGCACGCCTCGCGGATGGGGTGGTCTTTCGGGCGAACCAGTCCTTTGGCGTGGAGTTCGATTCCTGTGCGTTCGGTGGCCCCGCGCGGGCCATGATCCGCGCCTTCGGTGGGAGCTTCCTGCTGACTTCCTGCGTCTTCCACACCCTGCGTGTGTTCAATGGCGCCCTCCCCGAGAGCGACGACGAGCCGCTCGGCAACGGCGCGGACGTTTTCCTGGAGTGGTTCATCCCCGAGCGCCTCCCTGGCGCTGCGTTCCCGACCCGCCAGGCCGCCGGTGGCTTCACGGCGACGAACTGTGAGTCCCAGAGCTGGCGCTTCCTGCTGACGCCGACCTATGAGGACGGCACCGGGAACAACTACAACACCGTGCTCACCAACCTCCACCACGCCCCGGTCGCCAGCGGGACCGGCGAGGAGGCGACGGTGACCCGGTATCCCCCGGCGATCGTGTGGGACGGCCCGGCCCGGCGCAACGCCAAACTCCTCCTGGAGGGCTGTCTCCTGGAGGCCGGGGCGGGCCTCGGAGGGCGCACCCTGGACTCCGACGCGCGGGTGCTCCTGGGACCGGACCTCCCGATCGGCAGCGTCGTGAGCGTCGGCACCCGCACCTCCGCGGGGCCGCGGCGCTTGTTTGGCATTCGCAATGCGCGGGCCGAGGAGCTCGCCCCCGGGCTCTCCCTCGTCGAGTTCGGGTGACCCGATGAGCACCTTCGGCGACGAGTTCGTCAATGTCCGCGAGGTGCTCGATGCGCGGCGAGGTCCAGGTCCCGCGGGCTCTCCTCGGGAGCTCCCGGCCTCACTCTTGCGCGACCTTGCACTGGACCTGATGGGCTCTGGCGCGCTTCGCACTGTCGGGGGGACGCTCTACTTCGAGCCTGGGGTCTATGTGCTGCGGCCCGACGCGCGCATGGCCACAGAGCCCATGGTGATCCCGAGGATGGTCGCCGTGCGCTTCGCCCCTGGCGCGCTATTGGTGGTGGATGGCGCCATCCCGACGAGCATGGACAGCACACCCGGGGCGCCTGTTCCAGGACTGATCCCGGGGGTGCTCGATAACCTCCGGGATCTCCTCCCCGCTCCTCGGCCTCGGCTCCGCATTGAGGGACCGCTCCTGGCGAGCCCGGGACCCGTCTTCGGCACCTTGGCGACGGAGCGCCAGCGCCGCGCGAACCCCGTTCTTCGTGAAGACGCCGTCGGCGTCATCGAGGTGGGAGAGAGCACCGACACCCTCTTCCCGGAGTGGTGGGGAGCGGACAGCGAAGCTGACACCGAGGTCAACGCCGACGCCGTGCAGGCGTGCTTCGACGCCGCGGTGGGCGCGGCCCTGCTGCGCGATCCAGCGCGGGAGCCCACCACCGTGGAGTGCGTAGGGAGCTACCTCCTGGCGTGGCCCGTGGCGCTCCGAAGCCGTTGGACCATGGCGCCTCCCACCGTCACCCTCCGCGTCCGGGGACGTCCAGGGCGGGCCCTCGGAGACCTCCCGAAGACCTTCCGCGGCGCCTCCGGGACCTTCGGTCAGGCCCTCCTCGACGTGGCGCCCTCCATCGCCCTGATCCTCGAGGACGTGGGCTTCGACGGCGCCGGGATCGCCGCTCACGTGGTGTCCGTTCGCGGCGGGCCCGACGGCGCCAGGGCCTCGTTTCGCATGGCGCAGTGCGGTCTTGGGAACACCACCGGTGCACTCCTCGCCCTCACCGCGGACCCCACCCTGGACGCTCGCCTCGGGCCCGGGCCCCGGCCATCCCTGGTCGTCGAGGGTTGCGCCTTCGAGGGCATGAACGAGGAGGTGTCCTCGCTGGTCCACGGCGCGCTCCCGGGAGCGGGAGTGTCCCTCCGCGGCTGTACGTTCAACGGCGTGGCCGCGGGGCTGGTGCGGTGCCTCCAGGGTCGCACGGAGCTGCGTGGCTGCGCCTTCCAGAACCGCGGCGTCGTGGCGCTGGAAGACGGCGTCGAGGCGCCTTGTGCCGACGTGCTGCTCGCGACGACCGCTGCGGAGCCGCCCCCGTCGCTCCTCGGTCTGGCCTGCCAGTCCCGCAGCCCGCAGCTCCTGCGCGGCGTCGGTGGCCTCTCCCTCGAAGGGATGGACGTCCAACTCGTCGCCTCGGTGCATGGGAACACCTCCCGCGCCGAGGCGGCCACGCCCGATCCGCCGTCGGTGGCGTGGTTGACCACTTCGAGGCAGACCCTGGTGCTGCGGGCGTGCAGCTTCCTGCCCTCCGAGGGACCGCCGAGCCCGGCGCGAGGTCCCCGCGGGGGGCAGGTCCTCGTGGGTCCCGGGGAGCTCCGGGTGTTCAGCGTCGCCAACCGCTACGCGGCGCCCGAGGGCGTCGTGGACCCACCAGGCTCGACCTCCCTGCGCGTCCGCACCCTCGGGGACACCACGCACCGCGAGAGGAGACCACCATGACCGTATTGCACGCCTCCGCCGTCGTTTCCGTCGTTCGCCCGGGGCTCCGTCTCTGGCTCAGCGCAGACCCCCTCGGCCTCGCGGCGGGCGCCTCGGTCGCGCGCTGGACGGACCTCTCGGGCTGCAACGGCCACGCGACCGAGGCCACCCAGCGCCCGACCTTTCAGCCCGCGACGGTGCAGGGCCTCGCGGTGGTGCAGTTCGATGGCGTCAACGACCTCATGACCGGCGCGGTCGGCGGCGTCTCCACGGAGGTCACGGTGCTCGCCGTGGTGAAGTTCGCCTCGGTGGCCTCCGGCGGCGGGGTGCTTGAGCTGGCCACGACGGGGGGCGGGACGCGCTGCCTGGCGCTCTTCCAGGAGTCGAGCGCCATGAAGCTCCGGCTCACCGGGAGCCCCAACGCCCTCGCCAGCCAGGTCACCTACGCCTTCTCCGACACCAGCGGGTACCACCTCCTCGCGGGAACCCACGACACCGCCAGCCGCTCCCTCCGCCAGGACGGCGTTGCCAAGGCCACCACCACCTACACCGACCCGCTCCCAGCGACGCCTACGGAGTACCAGGTCGGCTCCCTCTACCCTCCGTCCTATCCCCTTCCGGGAAGCCTCGCCGAGTTGCTCCTCTACGATCGCGTCCTACCTCCGTCCGAGCTCGCCATGCTGGAGCGCTCCCTCGGCGCGAGGTACGGCCTCGCGATTCCATGATCTCCGCAGCTCTGGCGCTCTCTCATGGTTTTGGAGGTAGGCGCGAGCATACCAGGCGCCCCCTTGGGGGCTCCCTTGGGTGGGGTGTCGCACACTGTGCCACGACCGTGCCGGGGCTTCACGCCCGCTAGAAATTCCAGCGGGTCGGGAGCCTCAGGCCCCCGGGGAGGCCCTGCGTCTGGAGGAGCGCCGCCAGGTCCATGCTCACGGCCACGGTGACGTGGATCAGGAAGCCCGACCAGATGCTCCGGGTCTTGAGCGCGAGGGTGCCCAGCACCACGCCCGCCAGGATGGCCGCCAGGGCCTCGGCCCAGGGCTTGCCGAAGTGAATCATGCAGTAGGGCACCACCATGGCCAGGACCACGCCGGAGCCCATGGCCGCGCGGCCGGAGAACACCAGGAAGCCCCGGAAGAAGAACTCCAGCGTGAAGAACTGCACCGCGTACGCGGCCTCCCAGGCGAAGAAGTCCCGCCAGGAGCGCGAGGCCTGGCGGTAGAACGGGTAGTAGTTGGCGAACTCCGAGGTGTGCGACACGGCCACCACGGCGATCAGCACGATGCCGAAGAACAGCGCGTAGATCCACGCGTGGTCGCGGAAGCCCTTCACCCGCAAGCCGAAGTCCAGCACCCGGTCCCGGCGCCAGAAGAGCATCACCACCAGGGCGGGCACCACCAGGTACCCGAAGGCGCGCGTGAACGACCAGTAGTACAGCGCGTAGAGCTCTTCATAGCGCGCCGAGTGCAGCCACCCCAGGGGCTTGAGGAGCGTCAGGTGGTGCGTGGCCGGGCGGTTGGGCCCGCCGCCCCACTCCAGCACCCAGCCCCGGTTGGCCAGCATCGCGAAGGTGGTCCGGTCGCCGAAGTACTCCTGGAAGGTGAGCACCACCGCGCAGAGCAGGTACGCCACCAGCGGGCGGTAGTCATACCCCAGGCCCTGCTGGAGCCGCTCCAGCCGCGCGCGGGCGGCCTCGCGCTCGGCGGCCTGCCAGGTCTCCAGGAAGAAGCGACGGGGGTGCAGCTCCGGGAGCTTCTTCCTCGCCAGGATCGCCACCAGGAGGAGGTACGCGACCGCGCCGAGGAGCACCACCTTCACGCCCGCGGTGGTAACGCGCCGCGCGCGAGGGGGTCAAGGTCGCCGCGCGCTCCGCAGGCGCACCGGGCGCCCCTCGGGCACGCCCCTCGGCGAGGCCCTCACGGTCACCTCCGCGGCGGAGAGCCCCGCGACGGTCCAGGTGCCCACGCGGTCCCCGAGGGTCACCAGCCACTCCCGGTGCGCCAGGGACACCACCGCGCCGCGCGCCTGCGCGCCGTCCACGCGCCCGACCACCACGGGCAGCGCCCCCGCCGCGGCCTCCTGGCCTACGACGCTCGCGCCGTCGCAGCGCGCGGGCCACGGGTCTTCTTCGAGCTCGGCCCGGTCCCGGTCGGCGCGGTCCAGCGTCCAGGAGAGCACCGCCTCCAGCCCCCCCCCGCGAGGCTCCGTGCGCGCCACCAGCACCGACGAGAGCCCCGGCACCGCCGTGAGCATCGCCAGGGCCCTCCCCAGGGCCGCCGTGGAGTCCGCCCGGAGCACCAGGTCCAGCGTGCGCAGAGCCCTCTGGGCGCTCACCAGGCAAACCCCCGGGCCCACCCGGGCCAGGGCCCTCAGGGGCAGGGCCACCGTGGCCGAGGGCCGCACCCCCGCGCCCCTCCAGGCCAGTACGAGCCTCGGGCGGCGGGCTCCCCGGAGCTCCACCGCGTCCAGGGCGCACGCCACCTGCGGGAGCGCCTCGGTGACGGCTGGACACGCCCCCGAGAGCGAGCTCACCGCGGTGCCGGTCACCCCCAGGAGCACCCAGCGGGTCACCCCGCCCGCCTCCGTGGGCGCGGAAGGTACCGGCAGCGCCCCGGAGCGCTCGGCCAGCACCCCGAGGAGCCTTGAAGGGAGCCACGCGTGGGCCTCGCCGTGGACCTCCGGGAGCGCCCCCACGGCGGCCCCCACCGCGGCCACCGCGTCGGGGAGCGGCGGCTCCGGCGCGGGCGGAGGCGGCGCCGGGGGCGGAGGGAGCACCTCCACGGTGGAGGTAGGGGGCTGTAGGGTGCTGTGTGGCGCGGTCCTCCGAGGTGTGGAGGCGCAGGCCTGGAGCGCCGCGGCGAGGGTGACTGCCGCGGCGCGCTTCACGGTGGGGGCCTACGGGTTGCGGGGGGCGCGGGCGGTGATGTGGAACTCCACCCTGCGGTTGGCGGTGCGGCCGAGGACCGTGAGGTTCGGCCGGATGGGGCGGGTGAGGCCATAGCCCCGAGCGGTGAGCCGGTCGCTGGCCACGCCGAGGTTGACCAGCGCCTGGCGCACGGCCTCGGCGCGGTTCTGGGAGAGGGTCATGTTGGCGGCGGCGGCGCCCTGGTTGTCCGTGTGGCCCTGGACCTCGACCGCGGTGAGCTGCGGGTTTCGGTTGAGCACGTCGGCGATCTCCTCCAGGAGGGTGTTGGAGTCCGGGAGGATCTGCGCGGAGTTGGTCTGGAAGTGCACCTGCCGGGAGATCTGGATCACCTGGCCGACGATGCGCGCGGAGGGCACCCGCGGGCGCCCGGTGACGGTGAGGTTCTGCGTGGCCGTCTGCCGGGGCTCGACGTTGGTGGGCGTCGGGGTGCTGGCCATGGTGCGCTCGCCGTGCTCCACCCGGAGGGAGTACCCACCGGCCAGGAGGTCATTGAAGCTGAAGCGGCCTTCGCCGTCGGTGGTGGTGTTCTGCGTGGTGGGGGCGCTCTGCCCGGCGGGGGCCTGGAAGCCCGCGGCGGGCTCCAGCACCACGGTGACGCCCGAGACGGGCCCCGGCGAGGCCCCCCCGGCGGCGTTCACCTGGCCGGTGATGTTCCCCCGACGCGGCAGCGCCCGGAGCTCGCAGGACACCGTGGCCTCGACGTCCGCGGCCGCGGCGCTGGGCGCGGGCGCCGTGTCACTCGCGCCCTCCGGGGTGGAGGGCGCCGCGGGGGCGGCGATGGTGACCGTGCAGTCGCCCGGGTTGTAGTCCGGGGCGGTGACGTGGAGGCGGTACTCCCCGGGGGCGATGCGCCCGGAGCGGAAGCGCCCGTCCGCCGCGGTGGCCAGGAGGGGCATGTCGTTCTGGCCGGTGAAGGTCACGATGGCGCCGGTGACGCCGCTGTGGCTCTCCGCGTCGGTGACGCGGCCCGCGATGTGCCCGCCCGGGGGCGTGCGGTCCACGTCGCGGGTGACCGTGCGCTCGGGGCCGGGGACCTCCACCCGCTGCACCTGCGGGTGCGTGTCATAGGCGAAGGCCGTCCCGAGGTAGAACAGCCACGGGTTCGAGGGGGACAGCTCCCGCACGAAGCTCGAGCTCCCGCTGGTGGCGATGTCAAACGCCAGCACCGCGGAGAGGCCCCGCACCGGCGGCAGCACCCTGGCACCAATGGAGATCCGCGACGGGATGGACGAGAAGCCCGTGTTGGCGAGGCAGAGGTCATCGTCCGTGGCGCCGCCGGGGCCGGGGCGGCCGCCGGGGTCGAAGCACTGGTACGACTGCCGGTTGACCGGCACCCCGACGCTCCACTCCAGGAAGGGCCGCACGTACGGCAGGTCCGCGTCCACCCCGAGGTTGATCCCGAAGCGGTCTACCCGGTTGATCCCCAGGGCGTGGCGCTCGATGCGGGACACCTCCAGGTGGCAGATGGGGTTGTTGGCCGTGGCCGCGTCGGTGCACAGCGTAGGGGTCCAGCCCGGCTGGTTCATCTGCCGGCGGCCCTCCACGTCGCGCACGATGGCGCCGCTGTTGTCAAAGAGGTACTGCAGGTTCAGGTGCAGCCGGAGGGGCACGGTGCCCGTGAGCTCCTTCAGGTCCAGCGTGGCCAGCGCCCGGAGGTGGAAGCTCGTGGACTCCCCGAGGAGGCCGATCTCCCCGGAGCGGTTGAGGAGGTACAGCGCCGCGTCCCCGCCCAGGGAGAAGCCCCGGGTGATGGTGTACGCGCCCTTGGCGCCCAGGATCGTGTCCCCCAGCACCTGGAAGAGCGAGGGACGCTCCCGGGAGTTGCTGTTGGCGTACGCCCGGATGTTCGCGTAGAGCTCCAGAAAATCCAGCGGCGAGTAGGACAAGGTGAGCGTGCTGCCGATGTGCCGCGCGCTGTCCGGCCCCGTCACCATGGAGCCCGTGAGCCCCGTGGGCCGCAGGAACTCCGACGCGCCAAAGTACTCCCCCAGGAGCCCGAAGCGGAAGCTCCCCGCGGCGCCCGTCTCCGCCGTGGTCACGTGCAGGAGCCCGATGGACCCGTCCAGCGAAGACCAGCGCGACAACATCCGCGTCCTGCGCGCGTCGTCGGTCTCCGGCGCGGCGGCGGGCGCGGGCGCCTCGGGGGTCTCCCCGTTGCCCGTCTCGTCCTCGCCCTCACCCTCCTGGTCCTCGTTGTCGCTCCCCCCGCGGGAACGGCCGGCGCCCCCCGAGCCCGAGGCCCCGCCGCCGCCGGTGCGCGGCGCGCTGGCCGCGTCGTCTTCCTCCTCCGCGTCGTCCTCCTCGTCCTCCGCGCCCGCGCCGGCGTTCGACGTCGGGGGCGAGGGGTTGCGCCCGCGAGGCTGTGTCTGCCCGTACACGACGAGCGGGACGCCCCAGAGCTGCGTTGCAAGGATCAAAGCCAACCGTCCGGACTGCCGCATGGTGCTGTACCCTCCGACTGCTCGGGCCGCGCGTCTGGTGCGGCCTCGCCGGCGCGGAGGAGTGTCCCGCGCGCGCAGGCGCCGCGGTTCTACCACCGTTGCGCAAAGCCCGTCCAGGGTGTTGCACGCACGGCCCCCGCGGCATTTTCTCCGCAGCGGCGCCCTCCCCTCAGGGCCTTGGCAGCGGTACCACCTGGAGCCTGGGCTCCCCCTGGGGGCTCTCCGGCGCCAGGAGGCTCTCGATCCGGGCCTCCGCGGAGTCCAGCCTGCGCTGCCCTTCACGGGTGAGCTTCACGCCCTCCTCGAAGGTCTTGAGCGAGTCCTCCAGCGTGAGGTCTCCCTTCTCCAGCGCCTCCACCACCTCGCCAAGGCGCGACAGAATCGCCTCCAGTGATGTGTTCTCGCCTGTAGAGGGCGCCTGGGGGACCTCGGCCACGGTGCTGCTCCTACCCGGGAGCATCCCCTCGGAGGCCCCGCTCCGTCAAGAACCCGTCAGAACCACAGGAGCCTGGCGCGCAAGGTGAGCGTGTCGTGGTAGCGCGGCCCCTCGCCCACCCGGGAGGCCCCCAGGGCGCCGCCCAGGCCTACGCGCCCCACCCGGAGGTCCAGTCCGAGCTCCGCCCCGGCCTCCCAGGACAGCTCCCCGAAGCGCTGGTCGAAGCGCACCAGCGAGGTCATCCCGAGCCCTCCGCGCAGGACCGCGCTCACCACCGCGTGGCGCCACGGGTGCTGCCACCCCGCGCACGACGTGGCCCACACGAACAAATCCCAGCGCCCGGCGCCGTCGTCCCGAAAGGCCAGCTCGGTCCCCGCGGTCCAGCGCACCCAGCGCGGCAGGACCCTCCCCCCTGGCGAGAAGTGCACCTCCACCCCGTGAGCCCGGCCCCCCGTCACGCCGTCCCTGGGCAGGGACAGCGCGCGATAACCCACCAGCACCGCAGGCCCCCGGCGCACCGGTTGCGCGACGAGCGGCGGGGACCACAGGGCCAGGGCCACCACCAGCGAGAGCGCCCCCGGCGCCCTCACGGTGCGCTCCTTCGGAGCTCTACGGAGGCCACCAGGGCCGTCAGGTCCGGGTCATCGGTGACCGCTCGGAGCGCACGGAACTCCAGCGTGAGGGTCCCTCCCCCCGGCAGGTCCGCGGCGGCCAGGAGGTGTCCCCCGGAGCCCTCGTCCAGCGTGGCCGAGAGCACCCTGCCGCCCGTGACCGCCCGCTCCGCGGGGGGCCTCGTAAGTACCGCCCCGCGCCCCACGGAGGACGCCACCTGGGCCTCCACCCACTGCCTCGCGGTGGTGCCCGAGCGCTCCTCCACCACGACGCCCATGCGCGCGCCCGGGAGCCCCCCCATCACCAGGGTCCCCTGGGGCGCCGGCACCCGGAGCACCCCCCGGGTCGCGGTCACCTCCACCCGCTCCCAGGGGGGTGTGGGAAAATACACGGTCCAGCGTCCTCGGGGGTCCCTCAGCGGGTCTTCACCGACATGGTCCCCGCCCGCGGCGGTCCCGCACCCGAGGAGGAGCCCAAGACACCCTGCGCTAGCGATCCGTGTCCACACGCTGCAAGGGACTATCGGCAGAGGGCGCCCCGGGGATGAGGGCCACCCCGTCCTCGGAGGCCACCCCGAAGCGCCAGGAGCCGTCGGGACAGCCCACCGCCCACACGCTCCCGGGGGGCACCGCCTCCAGCCTCACCAGCCCGGTGCCCTCGAAGCGCCAGGGGCCGCCACCCCGACGGGCGCGCTCCAGCGCGCGGCGCACCATCGCGTCCAGGTCCCGCGTCCACGCGGTCCTGCGGGCCACCTCCAGCGCCGGGAGGGCCCCGGGACCCTCCACCGCCGCCAGGGCCAGGGCCAGGGCCCCCCGAGCCTGGGGGTCCGTCTCCTGCGCCAGGGCCACCTCCAGCGCCAGCGCCGAGGCCCGATCCCCAAGCCACCCCAGGCCCGCCGCTGCGGTGGCGCGCACCAGGGCCCTGGGCGAACGCAGCCACCGACGGAGCGCCGGCACCACCGCCCCGTGGCCCTGCCTCGCCAGCCCCGAGGCCCCAAGGAGCAGCGCCACCCCGGGGTCGTCCTCGGCCAGCACGTCCCGAGTGAGGGCGTCCCGTCCCTCTCCCGTGGAGTCTCCAAGGGCCAGGGCCAGGGCCGCCCGCACCTCCTCCTGGTCCTCGGTGTGCCACCACCCCAGGTGGGGCCCACCCCCCGCAGAGCGCTGCACCAGCGCCAACGAGAGGCGCGTTTGTGAGCTCGATCCCAAAGGAGTTTCAAACGGGACATTCTGTCCCGCGAACGCCCGGGTCCAGCGCGAGGCGGTGTCATCTCCAGGGAGACAAGGGACAGAATGTCCCTGGAGGCCGGCTTCGACGAGGGTCCAGCGGGCCTCCGGGGCGCTGGAGTTCCGGGCGAGGGCCGGGAGGGTGGCCCTGGGGTCTGCGCGCAGGGCGGCTCTCCAGAGGGCCACGCGGACCCTGCGGGAGGGCTCCTGGGGGAGGCGAGCGAGGAGGGGAGGGGCGGCCTGGGGCGCGCCGAGGGCCCCGAGGGCCTGGGCGGCGTCCACGCGGTCGGCTTCCAGGGGTGCCGAGAGCCAGGGGACAATGGAGGATACCGACGAGGGGGCACCGAGGGCACCGAGGGCCCTCAGGGCGTCCTGGCGCAGGGGGGGTTCCTCCAGACAGCGGGCGAGGAGGAGCGGGTCCGCGGCGCCGGGGAGGCGGCCCAGGGCTCTCACCGCAGCGCGGCGGGCTCTGGGGTCCCGATCGCTCCGGAGGCGCTGGGCGAGGAGCTCTACGGACTCCAGGGTGCGCAGGGCCCCGAGGGCCTCCACGGCGCTGGTCTCGGCGGTGGGTGCGCGGGCCCGGAGGTGCTCCAGGAGGAGCGAGGCCCGGCGGGGGTCCGCGCGCAGCCCCAGGGCCTGGAAGGTGCCCGCGAGCTGGAGGTGGTTGTTGCGCGCGGCGCGGATGGTGGTGTCCAGGGCGTCGTCGGGGAGCGAGGCCAGGGCCAGGACGGCGGCCTCGGCCTCGGGGCCTCCGGGGGCGTCGGCGTTGTCGTGGCGCGCGGCCTGGAGGAGCACCTGGAGGGCGGCGTCCTGGCCGGTGGTGAGGGCCCCGAGGGCCCGCAAGGTGGCGCCCAGCACGGCGGGGTGCTCCTGGGCGCCCTGGGCGCGGCGGGCCAGGTCCAGGAGGCGCGTGTAGCTCTCCGGGTGGCGCCCGGTGGCCAGGGCCCACACCATGGCCATGCCCGCCGAGGGGTCGGGCTCGCGGAGCGCGGCGTCCCGGAGGCGGTCGGCGATGGCGAGCCCCACACCCGGAGGGCCGTATGCCCCGAGCCTCCAGGCGGCGCTCCGGCGCACCTGGGGGTCCGCGTCCCGGAGCGCGGCGAGCCACGCCTCGGCGCCGGCCCGCTGGCGCAGGGGCGTGGCCTGCGGCGTGGAGGTCGCACTGATTGCGAGCACCAGGGCACCGAGTGCGCCGTGAAATCTTGCGCTGGGGGCCCCACGCATCGGTCGAGGGATGGTATCACAGAGGGAGTTGGCCGCGCTTGCAGGAAGGGCGGCGTCTACCGTTCGGAGGACCAGACGTCGGTGTTGATCTGTCCCCGGTGTCGAACGACGTACCCTGACGACGCGAAGCACTGCCCCATTGACGGGCGCAGGCCGGTCGAGCAGGCGGAGTACGACGCCGCGGGGGACGACCCGCTCCTGGGCACCACGCTGGCGGAGCGCTACACCCTCATCGGCCGGGTGGGCGCCGGGGGCATGGGGACCGTGTACCGCGCGGAGCAGGCGCCCATCGGGAGGCTGGTGGCGCTCAAGGTGCTGCGCCGGGACCTGGGCACGGACCCGGAGACCGTGGCGCGCTTCCAGCGCGAGGCGCGCACGCTCTCGCAGCTCAAGCACCCGAACACGGTGACCATCTTTGATTTCGGCCAGACCCGGGACGGGCTCTTGTACCTGGCCATGGAGCTCCTGGAGGGCGAGATGCTCTCGGTGCGCCTGAAGCGCCAGGGGGCGATGGACGTGGGCTTCTCCGTGCGCACCGCCAAGGGCGTGCTGCGCTCGCTGGACGAGGCCCACGCGCGGGGGATCATCCACCGGGACCTGAAGCCCGACAACATCTTCCTGGCGAGGGTCCACGGCCGCGAGGACGAGGCCGAGGTGGTGAAGGTGGTGGACTTCGGCATCGCCAAGATCCGGGACCCGGAGCCCCGGGGGCTGGACCCGCTCACCACCCAGGAGGGGACGGTCTTCGGCACGCCGCGGTACATGTCTCCGGAGCAGGCCCAGGGGCGCACGCTGGACGGCAGGAGCGATCTTTACGCCGTGGGGGTGCTGCTCTTCCACATGCTCACGGGCCGCCCGCCCTTCACCGAGGACGACGCCGTGGTGGTGATGGCCAACCACATCAAGGTGAAGCCTCCCACGCTGGGCGAGGCGGCGCCGGGGCAGGCCTTCCCCCCGGCGCTGGAGGCCCTGGTGGCCCAGTGCCTCGCCAAGGACCCGGCGGACCGGCCGCAGACCGCGGAGGCCTTTCTTGAGCTCCTCGGCAGCGCCGTCGAGGGCACGGCGCGCATCACCGTGCCGTCCACGCCGCCCACCAGCACCGAGGTGCCGACGCCCGCGCCGCCGACGCCCGCGCCGCGCCGAGGGAGCTCCGCGGTGTTCCTGGTGGCGGCCCTGGTGGTGGGGCTCATCGCGGGCCTTACCACGCTCTCGGGCGGCACCGCGGAGGAGCGCCCGAGGAGCCCGACGCGGCCCCTTCGGGGGAGCTCCACCGCGGAGGCGCTGGCCCAGGCCCCGGCCGCCGCGGGGCAGCTCGTGAGGCCTCCGGAGCCCACCGCCGCGCCGCCTCCGGAGCGCGCCCGGGGGGAGCCCGGGCGCGCCCCGGCGGACACCGCGGGCCCTGGCGTCCCCGAGCCCACCCCCGCGCCGCTCGCGGTGCCCGAGGCGCAACCGACGCCCCCGCCTGTGCTTGCGACCCCGGAGGAGCCGCCCACGGAGCGCCGCCGCGGCCACGGGCGCCGGGTGTATGAGCGCTCCCGGGGCTCCAGCGCCCAGCGCCGGGCGCGGCGCCTCAGGGTGCCCGAGGCGGCCCCCCCGCCCCCCGCTCCGGCCCCGGTGCAGGCCCCTGCGCCCACGCCCGCGCCGCGCTATCCGCGCTGGGAGTAAGGGTCTTCAACACCCGAGGTGTCCCGGCCTGGGGAAGATCTTCCCCGGGTTCAGGCACCCGCTCGGGTCGAAGACCGATTTCAGCCGTTGTTGCATGGCGATCAGCGCCGGGGACTGCTCCCACGGGAGGAACGGGGCCTTGAGGACACCAATGCCGTGCTCGCCCGAGAGCGTGCCCCCGAGGTCCAGCGTGGCCCGGAAGAGCGCTTCAATGGCCCGCTCCACCCGGGGCTTGTCCGCGGGGTCGTCCCAGAGGAAGTTCACGTGGAGGTTGCCGTCCCCCGCGTGACCATACGCGGGCATCACCACCCGGTGCCTCTCGGAGATCGCCCGGGCGCGTGAGAGGAGCTCCGGCACGCGGGTGCGGGGCCCCACCACGTCCTCCGAGAGCTTGCTCGCCGCGCGCGCGCGCAGGGCCCGGGACATGCGCTTGCGCACGGCCCAGAGGCGCGCCCGCTCGGCCTCGTCCCGGGCCAGGTGGACGCTCCGGGCCCCGGCGTGGAGGCATGCGTCCGCGAGGCGCGAGGCGTCGCGCTCCAGGGCCTCGGGGTGCTCCCCGTCGAGCTCCAGGAGGAGCATGCAGCAGTCCCCCGGCGGCAGGAGGGAGGGCTCCGCCTCGCGCAGGAGCTGGCAGCAGAGCGTGTCCAGGAGCTCCAGGCACCGCGGTACGAGGCGCCGGCCCACCAGGGCGGTGACGGCCCGGCCCGCGTCGTCCACGGTGGCGAAGAGCGCCTGGAGCGTACACACGAGCGGCGGCTGGGGGACGAGCCTCAGGGTGAGCTCGGTGAACACCGCCAGGGTGCCCTCGGAGCCCACGAGGAGCCCCGTCACGTCATAGCCGGTGACGCCCTTGGCGGTGCGGCGCCCGGCGCGGAGGCGCTCGCCGCCCATGGTCACGGCCTCGAGGCCCAGGACGTACTCCCGGGTCACGCCGTACTTGAACGCCCGGGGGCCTCCGGCGTTCTCCGCCGCGTTGCCGCCCAGGGTGCAGGTCTCCGCGGACTGCGGGTCCGGCGGGTAGAACAGCCCCTCGGCCTCCACCAGTGCGTGGAAGGTCCCGGTGACCACCCCGGGCTCGACCACGGCCAGCAGGTTCTCCCGATCGAGCTCCTTCACCTGCGACAGAGCCCGCAGGTCCAGCACCACCCCGGGCACCACCGCCGTGGCCCCGCCCGAGCGCCCCGTCCCCGCCGCCCGAGGAAACACCGGCACGCGGTTTTCCTCACAGTGTCGTAGTATCACCGACACGTCGTCTGATGTACGCGCGTGTACGACACACCTAGGAGTGACGCCTTCGGCCTCGGACTCATCGCGGGCGAAGGGCTCGCAGCGGGTGGGGTCGGTGTCCACCACGGAGGGCCCGAGGGCGCGCTCCAGGGCGAGGGTGGCGCGGTCCAGGGGGTCCACGGGGGGAGTGTAGCGCCGTCGCTGCTCGGCGGGTGGGGCCGGAGTCGACCACGAGGGCATCGCTCGCACGGGACGAGGCCCGGGGCGGTCAGGGAATGTCACCGTGAGCCTTGCGAGGGGTGGCGCTGCCGTGGGAGGGCGGGAGTCTGAGGAGGTGTGGAGGCGTGCAGAAGCCGTATGACGTGATGGCCCGGGGGTTGTTGGAGGGGGCGCTCACGGGCCCCTGCGTGGTGCGCGCAGAGGAGAGCGTAGTGGCCGATGCACGCGCCATCGACACGTTGGTGGAGCCGCTTCCCGGGCGGGTCGGGGAGCTGGCCTCCCGAGGGCTTCTGGGACGCATGGCGATCGAGCCTGCGTCTATCGAGGCGTTTCACGATCCGCCCTCGCCCGAAGAGGTGGACGAGTGCCTGCTCAAAGTGATCGCCCTCCACGCGCGGCAACGTGCGGTGTGGCGGGCGCTGCCCGCACCGCGAGAGGCGCCTCCCGCTCGCCCGGTCTTGTGGATCGTGAGCGCCGGCATGCCAGACGCCGTGGTGAGCGCGTGGGCCTTGGAGCCTGTCGCCGGGTGGCCCCGAGGATGCCTTGCGAACCCAGGCGCGCGGGTGCCGCGGCTGGCGGTGGTCAGGGAGCTCCCACGCGCGCGGGACACCCTGTTGTTGCGCCTCCTTGGGACGGAGCGGGTACTGCGGGCGGCCTTCGAGGATCTCCGTGCGCTCCCGAGCGACGCCTGGGAGCGGGAGATGTTGGCGCCACTCTTGACGTTGTTGCGGCACGACCTGCCACGGATGGGCATCGGGGGCTATACTCCCGAGGAGGAATCAATGAGGTACCAGGAAGCCGCCAGGATCACCGAGGAAAGGGAGCGCAGGATCCGAACCGAAGAGCGGTCCGAGGGCCGCTCCGAGGGCCGCTCCGAGGGCCTCGCGCCGTTGTTGCGGCAGTTCGAGCGCCGCCTCGGTCGAGCTGTCACCGATGGAGAGCGCTCGGCGCTCCTTGCGAGGTTGGACTCCCTTGGCCCCGTGCGTCTGGGCGACGTGGTGTTGGACCTCGACGCTCCGGCCCTCGCGGTGTGGCTCTCGGACCCGGCGGCGACATGACCCAGGCCACGCCCCTGGTACCTGCAATGGCGCGGTCCAGGGGGTCCACGGAGGGAGTGTCGCGCCGTACGGGGCGGCGTGGCTTTCGAACCCTGGACCTCCAGGTAGCCCGGGGCGCGCCCGTGGCGGTCAGGGTCCTTGTGCAGGTTGCTCGGGACCCAAAGAGTCCAGGCGGATCCGGATGAGGTTGGGGCAGCCGTTGACGAGCTTGGGTCGGTTGAGCGACCACCCCGTGCGGGGAGGGATCGCGCGCCAGCGCCCGGTGGCCAGGTCTACGACGTATCAGGGCGACTCTGCATCGGTGCCGATGACGTAGCGCCGCTCCCAATCGCGTGATAGCCGCTGTAGCCAAAGGGGGCCGAAGGAGAAGAGGCGACGCGAAGCACGGGGCCCAGACCACACCGAAACGAACGAAGTCATGGGCGCGCTCGCCGACCTGCAAGCATGGCGTAAGCGATGCGACGCCGAACTCCGCGACGGAGGGCGACACCCTCCGCGCCCGTCTCGACGCGCGGGCCGACACCGTTGGGGACGTCGTGGTCGACCTCGACGCGCCAGCGCTCGAAGCGTGGCTCGCCACGCCCGACGCGCGCTGAAACCACGCTCGGCGGGTGCGACCGGACACCGTTCGGAGGGTTGAGCGCACTCACCCCTCACCGACTGCGAGCCTCGCCTTCAGCGCCTTCACCACCACCCCGCGGAGCCAGCGGTGCCCCGCGTCGCCGTCGACGCGCTCGTGCCACATCGCCGCGACGGGGATCGCCGGGAGCGCCACCGGTGGGTCGAGCATCACCAGGTCGAGCGCGCGGACCACCTCGCCTACGAGCTCGCGCGGCGCGGTGAACAGCATGTCGGTGCGCGCCACCACCCACGGCGCCGCGAGGAAGCCCGGCACCGCGACCCCCACCCTACGCTTCACGCCAGCGCCCTCCAGCGCCCGCGCAACCCGGTTGGGCGACGCGTTGCCCGAGCGCACCACCACGTGGGGGTAGCGCTCCCACGCGGCGACGGTGAGGCGTCCCGCGAACGCGGGGTGGCCGCGCCGCGCGAGGACGCACCAGTGGATGGCGCCGAGCCGCTTGAGCACCACGCCCGGCGCCGACGCGGGGGCCGCGCCGAGGAGGAGCTCGCACGCGCCCGAGGCGAGGGCCGCGGGCGCGTCGACGGGCTGCGCGAGCGCGCGGAGGCCCGCGCCGGGGGCGGCGGCGTTCATCGCGGCGAGGAGGTCGGGGAGCGCGGGGGCGAGGAGGTCGGGCGTCGCCAGCGTGAAGGTGCGCGACGTGGTGGCGGGGTCGAAGGGGTCGGCGTCGGCCACCGCGCGCCGCACCGCGTCGAGCGCCTCGCGGAGCGGCCCGGCCATGGCTTCAGCGCGCGGGGTGAGCGCCATCGCGCGCCCCGCGCGCACGAGGAGGGCGTCGCCGAAGCGCAGCCGCAGGCGGGCGAGGTGGTGGCTCATCGACGACTGGGTGATGCCGAGGCGCCGCGCGGCCCGCGTGACGTGGCGCTCGCTGAGGAGCGCGTCGAGGGCGGCCAGCAGCGGGAGATCATCGACGGGGACCATGATCGGGATGTATACCATCGATTCGACACATGGATAGAGCGGGCGCATGTTCGGACCCGTCGAGAGACAGGAGGTTGACCATGAAGGTGTTCGTCACGGGTGGGTCAGGGTTCGTCGGCGGTCACGTCATCGAGCGCCTCGCGGCGCGCCACGAGGTGCTGGCGATGGCGCGCTCGGAGCGCTCGGCGGAGGCGGTACGGAGGTTCGGCGCGACGCCCGTCACCAGCGACCTCGACACGCTCGACGCGACCCACCTCGCGGGCGTCGACGCGGTGATCCACTGCGCCGCCTACGTCGAGGAGTGGGGGTCGCGCGAGGACTTCAGGAAGGGCAACGTCGAGGGCACCACCCGCGCCCTCGACGCCGCCCGGCGCGCGGGCGTCCGCCGCTTCGTCCACATCGGCACCGAGGCGGCCCTCTTCGACGGCCACGACCTCGTCGACATCGACGAGGTCGCCCCCTACCCGAAACAGCAGCGCTACCTCTACAGCGAGACGAAGGCCGAGGCCGAGCGGCGCGTTCTCGCGGCCAACGCCGAGGGCTTCACCACGATCTCGCTGCGGCCGCGCTTCGTGTGGGGGCCGCGCGACACCTCGGTGCTCCCGGCGATCCTCCGCATGGCGCGCGAGGGGGCGTGGGCCTGGCTCGACGGCGGGCGCCACCTCACGTCCACCGCCCACGTGCACAACGTCGCCCTCGCGGTCGAACTCGCGCTCACCGCGGGCGAAGGGGGTCAGGCCTACTTCATCGCCGACGAGGGGACGCGGACGCTGCGGGAGTTCCTCGGGGCGCTGGCGGGGACGCAGGGGGTGACGCTGCCCGAGCGCTCGATGCCGGGGGCCGTCGCGCGCCCGCTCGCGGTGGCGGTGGAGGGCGCGTGGCGGCTCTTCGGGGTGCGCAAGGCGCCGCCGATGACGGCCTTCGCCATCGCGATGATGTCGCGCTCGGTCACCGTGAAGACCGACAAGGCCCGCGTCGGCCTCGGGTACACGCCCGCGGTGAGCGTCGTCGAGGGCATCGCCGCGATGCCGCGCCTCGCGTAATTTGACAGCCACCGCGGGTCTGTCCCACGGGATGCGCACTGCGCTTGTCAGACACCTTCCAGTCGGAAATGGCGGACGGTCTCCTGATGTGTCGGCTTAGCAGAATGGCCCCGGTTGCGCTCGCGAAAATGGGTCCACCACCCCGCTCGAGATTCTGTCTGAGATTTCCTCCTCGTGGAGACTCTGGGAGGGGTTGCGGTCAGGGCCTGGGTGCTGGGTTCGGGACCTGGGTCCTGAGCTCGGACAGGGCCCGCCGTCGTTGCGGGTTTCGCCGAGGTCCCAGGGCGGCGCTACATCCTGGCGGTACCCACCACGGGGAACATCCTGGCGACGCAGTCCGGGGCGAGGGAGCACCCGCCGGGGAAGCCGTCCACGAAGCGCACGGAGAAGGTCCCGGTGAAGTGCGTGGCGTCGGTGAAGCGGCCCTGGAGGCGGTACAGCTCGTTGCAGGTGCCCGCGACGGTGCCGTTCACGTCGAACTCGGCGCCGGTGGGGGCGGGGGACTGGCGCATGGTGGGGCCCGAGGGCCCCGGGGTCACCACCAGCTCCGTGGCGCTCACGCTGAACTGGTAGTACGAGATGTCCAGCATCACGGCCACCATGCCCAGGGCCGAGCAGGTGAAGCGCGCGGGCGTCATGGCGTTGTAGATCCCGCTGCGCACCATGCCCATGCACGACGCCATCACCGTGTGCGTGCACATCTCCGCGCCGGTCTCCGCGCAGGCGTCCATGGTGCAGGCGACCATGTCATCGCAGTTGACCGCGGTGCCGGCCACGCAGGCCAGCTCCGAGCAGCGCTCGGCGCCGTTGCAGCGGCGCCCGTCGTCGCAGTCGCGGTTGCTGGAGCACGCGGTGGTGGCGATGCAGCCCATGCCCGCGGCGCAGGAGCGCCCGACGCCGCAGCGGCTGTTCTGCGGGACGTGGATGCAGCGCCCGTCCACGCCGCAGGCGTCCTCGGTGCAGTCGAACATGTCCATGCAGTCCGAGGCCATGCGGCACATGGTGGGCGTGGGCATGCCCGAGCCGCACCCGCGGGCGGCGTCGCAGCGCTGGCCCATGGGGCACAGGTCATCCTGCGGGGTGCTCCGGCAGGTGCCGTCCACCAGGCACGAGTCCCGGGTGCAGGGCACCATGTCGTCGCACTGGGCGGTGGCGGTGCACCGCCGGGCGCCGGGGCTGCCGCAGCCGGCGGCGGAGCACACCTGCGGGGCGGTGCACATGGTGTTGTCCGGGTCGTGCTCGCACACGCCGCCCACGAGGCACCGGTCCCGGGTGCAGGGCACCCGGTCGTCGCAGTCCTCGTTGCGGGCGCAGCCCGCGTCGCCGCCGCCCGCGTCGCTGAAGGAGCGCCCCGTGTTGTCCGAGCAACCCAGGGCCAGGACCAGACACCACCACGCGCGGAGGTTCACATGCTGCTCCCGGTCAGGAGCCCGGAGCGCGTGAAGCACATCCGGGTCACGTCACAGAGGTCAAAGGCGAGGTTCCAGGTCCCGTCGAAGCGCCCCGCGCGGGTGAAGGACCCCTGGAGGTTGTACTGCCAGGTGCAGCCCCCCTGGGACTGGGTGCCGCGCACGCTGAACATCGCCCCCATGGCCGTGCCCGTGAGCGGCACCGGGAAGCCCGTCACGGTCACCACGGTCCCGGTCAGCGCCAGGGTCACCCGGGTGACGGGGCCGAAGCTCCCCGCGCCGCACGTATACGCCGGCGGCATGTCCAGGGTGTAGGTGCCCGCCATGACCATGCCCCCGCACATCTCCAGCCGCGGGTGGTCGCAGCGCCGGGCCATTTCATTGCACACGTCCCCGGTGCAGGGCTCCATGTCCGAGCAGTCCGGCGGGGTCCCGGGCTGGCACATGCCCCCCACGCAGCGCTCGGTGCCGTTGCAGAAGGCCCGGTCGTCGCAGTCCACGTCCATGGCACACCGACCCATGGCCACGCACCCGGAGGTCACCGAGCACACCTGGCCCATGGTGCAGCGCCCGTCGTTGCGCAGGTGCTGGCACGCGCCGCCTGCGGCGCACAGGTCCCGGGTGCACTCCACCCGGTCGTCGCAGTCCATGTCGCTCATGCACGAGGCCCCCGACGCGCAGCCCCGCGTGGGGAAGCACCGCTCGCCGGGGTTCCTGCACAGCCGGTCGTTCGGGAGGTGCTCGCACACGCCCCCGACCACGCATGCGTCGTCCGTGCAGGGGAACCCGTCGTCGCAGTCCTCCTGGCGGGCGCAGCGCCGACCGGTGTCCCCGGGGAGGGCCGTGTCCGTAACCGGGGTCACCCGGGTGTCCGAGGGCTCTCCCCCGTCGGCGGGGTTGAAGCCGCCCCGGGTGGGCCCGCCGCAGGCCCCGAGGTAGAGGGCCAGGAGGCCCAGGGAGCACCACCGAAGAAGCATCACCTCGGGAGTGTACCCGAAAGTGGCCTCCCCGGCGCCACGGGTTCTACCCTCACCGCACCCATGCGCTCGGGAGCCGTCGCCGCTGTCCTGGTCCTGGTCGGCCGCCCCGCGGCCGCGCTGGACTGCTTCGCCTTTGTGTCCTCGCCCTCGACCCTGGCGTCGAGCCCCGCGGCGGCCCGAGGCACCACCCTGCCGGTCACCCTGGCCACGGTGCTCCGCACCCAGCCGGGCTGCGTCTACGGGCTCTCTCCCGACGCGATGGCCCAGGTCACCCCGGCAGAGACCGATTTCGCCTCCCTCGCCCTGGTCCTGGCCGAGAGGGTCCACGCCCCCAGCGCCACCAACCCACGTTCGCTCTTTGCCCGCCGGGGCTCCGGGCCCGTGGAGTCCCTCTTCCGCGAGAGCTGCACGGACCTCTTCGTCGCCGACCGCTCGGAGTTCTACGCCCACGGAGACAGCCAGACGCGCCTCCCGGTGGTCGACCGGGTACACCCCGCCGGGGCCGCGCCGCCCCCCTCCTGCGGGGCCGGGCGCACGGTGCTTCGCTTCCAACCCCTGCCCGAGGGCGCCGCGGCCCCGGGGCTGTCCCGCGCGCCCACGGCCCACACGCTCCCCACGGACCGCGCCCGGGAGGTGCTCGACGCGGGCGCCTCCTACGCGGTGTACGCCGGGCGCGACGGCGCCGAGGCCGCGGTGCTCGTCGGGCGCATCACCGGTGGCGACCCGCTCACGGCCCTGCGCCGCGCCTTTGCCACCCCCGCGGACCCGAATCACCCGTGGTTCCGCGCGCGCTGGACGCCGCGCTCCGGGGCCTTCCGCTTCGCGCCCCGGGAGCTCCCCGAGGACGCCCTCGCAGAGCTCCGCACCGCCGCCGACGCCGGGGCCCTGTGGCTCGCAGACGTCCCCTCCGGGGACGCCCCCCCGAGGGTCCATGGCGCCCTGCGCCTCGACGACGACGGCGTCCAGGTGCCCGACGCCGTGGTCTCTCGCGCGCTGTCCGGGCGCTACGGCCGAGCGTCGAACACCCTCGTTCCCACCCTCGATGAGTGGGACAGTGTACGTCGAGGTCTGGAGGTGTGTGTCACAGACCGATATACACCTACACCACTGGAGGCGCCGTCCTTTGTGCCACCGGGGGCGCGGTGCGCGAGGCTCTCGGCGGTGGCGGCGCCGGTGGCGTTGGCCAGCGTGGCGGGCACCGGGGCTCGGGCAGGGCAGGAGACTGCCCCGAGGGGCTTGTGCTTCCAGCGGCGGATGAGGGCGCTCTCGGTGGGCGGGGCGGAGCCGTCCACGGCGCTGCGGGAGGAGTGCCGCACGCTCCCGTCGGCCGCGGGGGACCCGGAGGGCGCGGCGCCGCTGGTGGTGGCGATGGTGGGGGATGGGATCGCCCCGCAGGGGGCCTCCGAGGGGCTCTACCTCTGCCTGGACAACGACTGTCGTGCGCTGGACGACGAGACCTCACGCACGCTCTGGAGGGCTGGGGCCCTGGAGCTCCGCCAGGCCGGGAGCGCCGAGGCGGCGCGGGGCCCTCAGGGGGTGGCGCTCCTGCGCGCGCTGGTGCTGGACCCGGCGAGGCACTGGGTGCCCGTGGGGCTGCAGCTCGGGGGCGGGGCGACGGACCCGCTGCGGCCGTGGCGCTCCCTGGACCACGACGAGCACGACGTGTTCGCGTTCGTGCGGGGGAGGAGCGCGCTGTCCTTCCGCTTCGCGGCGTCGCCCACGGCGGCGGCGGTGTGGAACGTGCCTGACGCCACCACGGTGCTCACGGACGCGCTGCCCGTGGTGGGGGGCGTGCGGGGCGCGCCCGCGGCGCCGCCGTCGAGCGCGCTGGTGGTGCTGGTGTCCCGCGAAGACCGCTGCCCTCGGGGCTCGGCGGCGGGGGTGCGGGCAGAGGTGCCCCCGGACCCCGACGGGCTGCTGGTGGACCAGACCTTCCACGCGTTCCTGGCGCTCTACCGGGACGACACGCAGCCCTACGAGTGCCTGGCCCGGGCGAGCTTCCGGGTGCGCGAGAGCCGGGCCCTGGCGCCAGCGCGGTGGCTCCACGTGGGGCTCCTGGGGGACGTGCAGCTCGCGGCGTTCTTCACGGCCCCGGCCTCCCTCGGGGCGCTCCTGCCGGTGGGCTACGCCCACGCGCGGCTGCCCTGGGGCTTCGGGCTGGACGCGACGGTCTCCCTGGCCAGCGCGGTGTCTTTTGAGCATGCGCAGGTGACGCGGGCGGGGGTGGGGTTCACCCTGGGGGCTGGCTGGGGGCCGCTGTCCGTGGCCCCGAGGCTGGTGTCCGTGGGGCTGATGCTGCACCTCACGGCGGGCACGGCGGACGATGAACCGTGGTTCAGTCCGTACCTGGCGCTGGACCTGTCCACGCTGGTGGACCTCGCCGGGGGGCGCTGATGCGTGCCCCTGGCGCGCTGGCGGTCGGGTGGGTGCTCGCGTGTCGGGCGACGGTGCCCGCGGGGGTGTCGCCGGAGGGGGAGCCCCTGGCGCCGTCGGCGGTGGCGGTGGGGGACGCGGGGGCGAGCGCCGAGGCCGTGAGGGCGCTGGAGCGGCGGTGTCGCCAGGGGCTCCAGGAGGAGACCGTGCGCGAGGCGATGGCGGCGCTGGACCGGGTGCGGCTGGCGCTCGGGGCCGTGTGCGACCTGGTCCCGGTGGACGACGATCCGCTGCACTGGCGCTTCGCGTGCCGGTCCGACGCGCTCTTCGACCCTGGGCGCTACGATTTCCGCGCGGAGGCCACGGCGGCCTGCGACGCGCTGCCCGGGCAGGGCCGCGGGGTGAACCGCTGGGTGTGCGCGGGGGCGATCCTCCGGGGGCTGACGGCCACGGCGGCGCGCGGGGGCACGCTGGAGGTGGCGGTGATCGGGCACGTAGACCACGTCCAGATCGCGCGCTTTGACACCTGCCCGGAGGTGCGGGGGGCCCTGTCCTTTGATCCGTCGCCCGCGTGGGTGCCGGTGACGCCCGGCGCCGACGCGGACGACGCCACGCGCGAGGCGGCCAACCGGGAGCTGTCCTGGTGTCGGGCGGGGAACGTCTCGCGGCAGCTGCGGTGCGGGATGGCGCTGGCGCAGGCGGGGCGGGCACCCTCGGCGGGGGGCGACCCCTGCGCGGGGGTGCCGGCGCCGTCGGAGCTCCTGGTGACCTCCGTGGGGGCGGGCACCCGCTGGCTGGACCGGCACACCCAGAGCGCGTGCAGCCCGTCGCCCTCGGGGGCGGCGCCCGGGGACTGCGCCGAGGCCCGGCGGGTGGACGTGCTGGTGCGCTACGCGCCGGCGACGCAGAGCGTGGGCTCGCGGTGCACCTTCCCCGCGGGGGACAGCGCGGGCGCCCTGGCGTGCCTGCAGCAGTGCCTGGAGGACCGCGCGGCGCGGCGCCTGAGCGTGACGAGCCAGGGGGTGGCGCTCTACCGCCGCTGCGCCACGGCGCGGGAGGGCTCGCCGGAGGCGGGCTGGTTCCAGAGCGTCGCGGGGCTGGCGGGCCCCTGCCGCGAGGTGGACCCGGTGCTGGTCGAGCGCGTTTTGGGGCTGTAAAGGGGTCCTGCGAAGGTCGCGGGGCAACCCCCGCGGTCACTTCCCCGCGGAGTCCAGGAGGCGCGCGGCGTTGTCGTGCAGGACCTTCCTCCGCAGGTCCGGGCGCTCGGCGGTGAGCAGCAGCACCTTCGCGAGCGGGAGCACCGGGTGATAGAAGGGCCAGTCGGAGCCGAAGACCACGCGGTCCGGGTCCGCCTCCGCCAGCACCTCCCGGAGCTGCCCGAGGGACAGGCCGGAGACCTCCAGCCAGGCGTTCCGGTAGCGCCGCTGCAGGGCGATGGCCTCGCGGTGCTGGAGCGAACCCGCGTGGCCCAGGATGAAGGTGGTCTCCGGGCACTCGCGCAGCGGGCGCTCGTAGAAGCGCAGCTGCGCGAAGTACTGCCCGATCTTCGGCTCGATCCCGGCCGGGCCGCTGTGCCAGATCAGCGGGACGCGCGCCTGGCCGCACCAGCGGTAGATCCGCATGGCGTAGCCGGCGTCCGGGCGGAAGAGCTGGTTCGGCGGGTGCAGCTTGATCCCCGCGGCGCCGAGGTGGAGCTGCTCCTCGAAGCGCTCCCGGGCGCGCAGCGCGCGGGGGTGCACGCTCCCGTAGCCCACGGCCTCCGGGCGGCCCCTCGCGGCGCGCAGGGTCTCCTGCGGGTGCCGGTTCGGGATCGCCATGTCAATGGCCAGCACCGCGGAGCGGACCACGTTCATGCTGCGCATGTCGCGCGCGAGGTTCGGGGCCGTGTGGTCCCCGCGCGCGCCGCGGCCCGTCAGGCCCCCGAGGAGGAGCTCGCGCTTGAGCGCGCGCAGCTCGGCGGGCGTGAAGCACTGGTTCGCGCGGACGTCCAGGTGGTGCGCGCAGCAGCGCCCGAGGAGGAGGTTCGAGTCCGGGGTCTCGCGGGAGAGGTCCGCCTCGCGGCCGGTCCAGGTGGGCAGCGCGTAGTGCGTGTGCATGTCAATCACCGGCCCCACGCTCGGGTCCGACAGGACGATCTCGCCGTCGTGCACCTCGAACCACGGGAGCGCCGCGAGCGCGTTGCGCGTCACGAACCGGAGCGGCAGCGAGGGGGGCGGAGCGTCCATGGGACGGCGAAGATACCCGAAGCGCGCGCCCCCTGCGACGCCCTCCCCCGGTGGCGGCGCCTCGCCGGGCCCTCAGCGCGAGGAGAAGCCGCCCAGGAAGGGCAGGATGCTCTTGATGTCCTCGTCGTTGAAGCGGAGCTGGGCCCCGAGGAAATAGTCCGACCGCTCGGGGTTCAGGATGTCATCCAGGCCGCCGAAGATCCAGGCCCGCCGCACGATCTCGTACGCGAGGCGCAGCCGCAGCCGGGGGTTGGTGTTCTCCCCGAAGTTGAACAGGTCCGTGCGCAGCTCCAGGCGGTCGTCGAAGAGGTGCAGGTCCGCCCCGGCCCCGCCGGTGGACTCCATGATCCCGAAGCGGAAGGTCACCGGCCCGATGCGCCGCGCGAACATGAAGCTGAACCGGAACGCGTCCGTGGTCTCCCGCTGGATCGTGCGGTAGTGCGGCGTGCTCGACGGGTCCGTGGTGTCCGTGATGGTGCTCGTGGTCCGCGTGAGGCCCCGCGGGTCGTCGATCAGCTCCAGGAGGTAATATTTGTCCTCCCGGGGCTGGAGCCGCAGCTCCACGTAGCTCTTGAGCGTGTTGGCGATGAAGTTGTACTCGCTCCGCAGCCCCACGATGGTCTGCAGCCGCGCGATCGGCTGCACCACGTCGTTCAGCGCCTCGGCGGTGCCCTGGACCTCGTCCACCAGGGCCTCGTCGCGCACCATCCGGCCGATGTTGCCCTCGCCCCGGTCCACGGTGCCGGAGATGCTGTTCAGGTGCTCCAGCGTCTCCCGGAGCTCCCGCGAGGCGCCGGCCACGTTGCGCGTGGCCTCCTGCACGTCCGCGACGGTGTCGTGCCCGGCGGGCTGGTGCCGCCCGAGGATGCGGTCAATGCGCTCCGTGGCGTCCCGGAGGTTCGCCAGCGACGCCCGGATGTCCGGCTGGGCCTGCGTGGTCAGGGTGTCCACGTTCTGCAGGGTGTGGGCGATCACCGAGGAGTTGTCCTGCACCGTGCGGTTCACCGCCCGGGTCAGCTCCGCGATGTTCCGCAGGGTCTCCTGCATCTCCCGCCCGCCCTCGTTGGTCCCGAAGGCCGCCGCGAGCTGGTCGGACACCTGCCGCAGCCGCTCGGTGATGGCCGCCACGTTGGTGATCACCTGGTCCGTGGTGGCCGCCTCCACCACGGTCCCGATGCGCTCGCCGTTGGTCAGCGGCGGGCCCCGGTCCTCGGTGCCCGGCGCCAGCACGAGCTGGAACTCCCCGAGGACGCTCACCGCCCGCTTGGCCACCGTGGCGTTGCGGTAGAGCCGAACGCCGTTGCGCACCCGCACGTCCACCCGGGCCCGGTCTCCCGCCAGGCTGATGCGCTCGATCTCCCCCACGGCGATGCCCGCGGTCATCACCCGGGAGTGGGGCACCAGCCCCGTGGCGTCCTGGAGGATCGCATGCACCTGGTAGCCCTGTCCCGCCCCGTCCCGGCGGAAGAGCGTCCTCCAGAGCAGCACCGCGGCGATGCATGCGGCAACCAGCAGGGCCCCGACCTTGAGCGCGCGCGCGGTGTTCTGCATCCGGAGGGGCGAGCTTACCCCCACGGAGGGGGTGACAACAGCCCCTCAGGTGTGCGATGCGCGGAGCATGGAGCGCGCCCGAGACCTCTGCCGGTATGTGCAGGCCAGCCCCTCGCCCTTCCACGCCGTGGCGGAGTCCGCCCGGAGGCTCGCGGCCGCGGGCTTCAAGCCCCTGGACCCGTCGCTCCCGTGGGACCTCTCCCCGGGCGGTGGCTACTACGTCACCCGCGCGGACGCCTCCCTGGTGGCCTTTCGCCTGGGCTCGAGGAGCCCCGCGGAGTGCGGCTTCCGCGTGGCAGGAGCCCACACCGACAGCCCCACCCTCCGGCTCAAGCCCGACCCCTCCACCGGCCGCGAGGGCTACGCCCAGCTCGGCGTCGAGGTCTACGGCGGCGCGCTTTTGCACACCTGGCTCGATCGGGACCTCGGGCTCTCCGGGCGCCTGGTGGTCGCCACCCCAAAGGGCCTGGAGGGGAGGCTCGTGCGGCTGGACGAGCCCCTGTGCCGCGTCCCGAGCCTCGCCATCCACCTGGACCGGGAGGTCAACGAGCGGGGCCTGGTGCTCAACCGCCAGACGCAGCTCCCGCCCATCTTCGCCCTGGGGGAGCCCGAGGCATGCACCCAGGCCCTCCTCGCGCGCCTCGCGGCCCAGGCGGGCGCCACCACGGACGCCCTCCGGGGCTTCGACCTCGCCCTCCATGACCTCGCGGAGCCCACCCTCGGCGGGCTCGACGGGGCCTTCGTGTTCAGCGCCAGGCTCGACAACCTGGGCTCCTGCCACGCCGCCACGAGCGCCCTGGCCGAGGCCTCGAAGACCGAGGGCCACACCGCGGTGATCGCCCTCTTCGACCATGAAGAGATCGGCAGCCAGAGCGACCACGGGGCCTCGGGGCCCTTCCTGCGGGACGTCCTCGGGCGCCTGGTGGAGGCCATGGGGGACAGCCATCATGGCGCGTTTTCCAGAGCGATGTCGCGTAGTTACTGTGTCTCAGCGGACATGGCCCACGCGGTGCACCCGAACTTTGTGGACAAGCACGAGCCCCGGCACATGCCGAGGATGAACAAGGGCCCGGTGCTCAAGTCCAACGCGCAGCAGCGCTATGCGTCGGACGGGATGGTGGCCGGGCGCTTCCGGGCGCTGTGCCGCGAGGCGGGGGTGCCGCTCCAGGACTTCGTGACGCGGACGGACCTGGCGTGCGGGACCACCATCGGGCCGATCACCGCGGCGAGCCTCGGGCTCCCCACGGTGGACGTGGGCAACCCGATGCTGTCCATGCACTCGGCGCGGGAGTGCTCCGGCGCGGCGGACGTGGCGCCCATGGTGAGCGCCCTGCGCGCGCTCTTCGACCTCGGGAGGGTGTGACCTTCAGCTCCGGAAGAGCCGGAGGAGCTCCTCGCCGTTGCCGGTCCCGAGGAGCACCGCCTCCACCTCGCCCTCCCGGAGGGCGCCCTCCCGCGTGCGGACCAGCAGCCCGGTCGGACCACGGGAGACCGCCACCCTCACGGCACCCACCAGCGGCAGCGGGGACGGCGGCGGGGCCGAGGCCGAGCGCTTCTTGTCGAACATCGGGATGGGCACCACCACGGTCCCTCCCACGGCGGCCTCCGTCGGGGCCTTCGGGGCCGAGGCCATGGGCAACGGGAGCGTGCCCGACGGGTCAAACGCCGCGGCGACCTTGGTCTGGGCCACCACCTCGGTGATCTCGTCAGGGTTGAGCTCCATGATCCCGAGGTCCTCCGTGGTGGTCCTCCGAGGAGGCCCCGGGCGCAGCGACGCCGGCGGAGGCCCCGGAGGCCCCGGAGGCCCCGACGCGGACGCGGGCGCTGGCGGGGCCATCGGCGCGGCGACGCCACCCGGGGGACTCGGTGACGGCGGCACGAAGCCGCTCCCCACGGGCGCGTTGCCAGCGCCCGGAGCACCCCCCGGCGGAGGCGGCGCAAAGGACCGCACCCTCGCAGGCTCGTCCCGCCGTGAGGGCGCCATCGGGGCCATGGGGGCGCGGCCCGCGGGCCTGGGTGGCGGCGGGCGCGCGGGCTCCGTCACCTGCGGGCGCGGCGCCTCCTGGCCCTTGGGGACCTTGGTGTTGCGGCGCCGTCCCGGGACGCTCACCCGAGGGTTGGTGGTCGAGCTCTCCTCTTCCTTCTGCATGGGAGGCGGGCGGTTCGAGGGGCGTGCCCTGGGCGTTGGCCCCGGAGGCCCCGGCGGACCCTGGCGAGGCCCGCCCTGGGCGAGCTCCCCGGCGGCTTTGGAGAGGAGGAGTCCCCGGGCGTCGGCCCCGAGGTCAAACGCCGCCTCTGCCGCGCGGCGGATGCCCTTGACGGCCTCGGCGGCCTCCCCTCGGAGCCAGTAGCCCTGGGACACCTCCAGGTGCATCACGACCTCGTCGGGGTCGTCGGGAAGGATCTCCGGGAAGCGCGCCATGGCTCCCGAGCGTACTCCCATTGGCCCGGTCGGTGTGCAACAGACGACACCTCCCGAGGTGTCACCGCGCCCGGAGCGCGTCCAGGGCGTCCACCAGCGCGTCCACGTCGGCCTCGGTGGTCCTCCCGGAGGTGACACACGCCCGCAGCGCGGGCCTCCCACGGCACGTCACCGGCAGCACCCAGAGCGCGGGAGGGATGAGGCGCTGGAGCTTGCGGGCCGAGCGCCCTCGGAGCTCCGGGTGCCAGGCGCACACCACCGGCAGGGGGGTGTCATTCAAGAGGGCCCAGCCCCGCGCTCGCAGGGCTCCGCGGAGGCGCTCCCCGAGGGCCACCGTGCGCGCAAAACGCTCGCCCAGGCCGCCCATTCCGAGGGTCGCCAGGGCCGCGAAGGTCGGGGCCCCGACGGCGCCCCGAGACCACCGCAGGCCCTCGGCCCAGGGCTCCGGGCGGGAGAGCGCCCCGGGCCGCGGGAGGTAGCGCGCCTCGTGCGTGAAGAGCGCCCGGAGGGCACCCCGGGAGCGCGTAAAGAACATCCCCGCCCCCAGCGGGACGGGCAGGGTCTTGTGGGCGTCCCAGGCGATGGAGTCACAGCGCTCGACGCCCTCCAGCCAGGGCCGGAGCGCGGGCACCAGGAGACCTCCGCCCCCGTAGGCCGCGTCCAGGTGGAGCCAGAGGCGCTCATCGCGCGCGACGTCCGCGAGCTCCCCCGCGGGGTCCAGGGCGCCGGTGACCGTGGTGCCCAGGGTGCCCACCACACACACCGGGTGCAGACCCCGAGCCCGATCCTCGGTGATGGTCCGGCGGAGGGCCTTCACCCGGAGCCTCCCCGGGTCATCCGTAGGGATCGCGCGGAGACCGCTCTCTCCCAGGCCCGCGGCGAGCACCGCGCGGAGCACCGTGGGGTGGGCCTCCTCGGAGGCGTACACCACCGGGCGGGACGGGAGCCCCGCGAGGCCCTCGGTCCTCCAGGTGGGAATAGCCCTGTGGAGGGCGAGGAGCACCGCCGTGAGGTTGCCCTCGGAGGCCCCGGTGGTGAACTGCATTCCGGCGGCGCCCGGGTCCCACGGCAGGAGCGCCGCGAAGGCCCCGAGGGTCTTCTCCTCCAGGCTCACGGCCCCGGGCGCCGACGCGAAGGTGGCCAGCTGCGGGTTGCGCGCCGCCGCCACGGCCGCCGCCAGGGTCGCGGCGGGGGTCACCTCCGGGAGGAACATCCCGAAGTGCCCCGGGTGGTTACCCTGGAGAGCGCCCATCCCAAGGGCCACTTCCAGGGTATGTAATACGTCTACAAGTCGTTGTGGAGACGTACAATATTTGCCGTCAAGGCACTTTTCAAGGGACTCCCTTGAGGCATGGGGGTGCACGGGGAGGTCCCGCGCGGGGTGCGCCGCCGCCTCGACGGCCTCCGCGAGGCGCGCGAGGGCGGCGGTGACCTCAGAGGGTGTCCAAGTGGTTTTTCCGGGCACCTGCGTCAGATCCACTTCGCTGGCCGGCGTCATGTCAACTCGCCGTGCCACCAGCACGGCTTCGTTGACATTCCTTGTCCAGCTCGCGGCTCTTCGCAGGTGCCTCGGAAAAACCATTTGGACACCCTCTCAGGGCTCACGGCGGGAAGTTGAACACATGGGACACGTGGCCGAAGCGCCCCTCGGGGTTGGGCGGGAAGAGCACGGTGACGAAATTCCGCTGGAGGCAGTACCCGAGGTCCGCGTCGCCGACGTCGCTCTCATCGATGGCGGTGGAGACGACGGCGCCCTGGTCCCCGACCACGAAGGTGAGCACCGCGCGGCCGTGCACGGCCGGGGTGCGCTCCTGGGCCTCTCGGAAGCACTGGTGGACGATGGCGCTGTGGTCCCGGAGCACCTGGTCCACGGCGGCCTGGAAGGCCTCGCGGGTGGCGGGTACCGGCAGCGGGCCCTGAGGCGCGGTGGGCGCGGTGGGCGCAGCGGTCGCCGGGGCGCTGGAGGGAGGCGCGGCGCCCGTCCCTGGGACGACCCCCTGGGCGTGGACCCCAGGGCCCACCTGGGTGGTGGGTGTCGGCGTGGGGCCGGGCCTCTCGGTGACCGGGGTGCGCCGGTCCTGGGGGCGGGCGATGGCCACGATGGCCACCACCGCCGCCACGCACAGGAGGCCCATCACCCCGAGCACCAGCGTGCCGCGCGATCTCCGCGGGTCCGTCGTCTCCATGGCCGCGGTGTAGCAGAACCGCGGGTGGACGCGAAGGAGGGGAGAGCTACAGGACGCCCGTGCGGGCCGCAGATCCACGGGACGCCCACTCAGGAACCGCCAAGAACAAGAGGCGTATCCTGCTCCGCGAAGGAATCCGTGGTGCCCGCGTAGGCGAAGTTGAACGCCGCCAGGAAGGAGCGCCCGAGGAGCCCGTCGAACTGCGATCGGCCGATGTTCTCCCGCATGCTCGCGACCCGCAGGGGGATCATCACCAACTGGGGTTCTGGCTCCTCGGCAGGCATGTGGAGCGTCGCCAGGTAGACCTGATGCACTTCGGGCCGCTGAGAGATCCCGGTGATGGTCATGTCTCCGACGCAGCGCAAGTCGAGCGCCCGTACGAAGCGCTCCGAGACGAGAGACATCTCGGCGCCGGTGTCGATCATCATTCGCACTGGTAGCGGCGCGATGAAGTTGCCACCAGCGTCCATCGCTTGAGCGCGCCTGGGGTCCGGTCCAAGCTTCGCGAGCAGGATCGCTCCCTCCCGCTCCAGGTTGTTCATCTTTCCAACCTTTCAGTCTGGGCAGAGCCGCGGAGACCCCGGACGGGAGCGGCAGCGGGAGTCCGGGGAGGAAGCGGCCCCGACAGAGGATCCGCGGCAGCGCCCGCTTGCGCTTCGACGTAGCGACGCAGCACTTCCAAGGGAGCGCCGCCGCGCGAGGACACGAAGTAACTGGCCGTCTAGAATGCGGGACCACGGAGTTTGCTGCGCACCCCCGGGAAGCCCTTGGCTCGCACGCGCTTGGACGAGCGCGCCTTGAGCCGCTGCACCAACGTCGCGAGGGACACCCGCGGCGGGTACGCGAGCAGAAGGTGGACGTGATCGGGTTCCGCGTTGGACTCC
>JACRDB010000097.1 GCA_016218725.1 Deltaproteobacteria bacterium | reverse complement strand
CGCCTGGCGAACCCCGGCCTCCACCGCCCAACCCCTGGCGAACCCCGGCCTCCACCGCCCAACCCCTGGCGAAGTCCGAGCTCCTCGGCGCCTTTGGGGGATCGGTCCCGACAAGACCATCACGTGATGGCGCTTGACGCCCAAGGGGGCCGGGAGGTGAAGTCGCCATGAACGGTCTATTGGGGCACAGCCCCTAAAGCTCACCGCGAGGGCGCGACTCCCCGGAGGGTGTCCAGCAGCTCCCGGGGCACGGTCTCCAGCGCGCCGGTGACCTCCGTGCAGCGGGCCGCGTCGGTGATGGTGATGGAGCCCTCCTGGGGCTCGCGGAAGGGCACCTCCTGCTGCCGGAGCGTCACCGTGCCCACCCACGGGACGAGCCTCGCGGGCGAGGTCCCCGGCGCGCTCACCGTCGCCACCACCACGCAGCCGTTGCCCACGCGGGCGAACACCGCCCCCAGGGTCGGGCCGTTGCACCCGGCCCGAGGGCACACCCTCTCGGGCTCCGGGCGGACGTCCACCGGGCGCCCGGGGAGGGCCTCCTCGGCCACGCGCCGCAGCCTCTGCTGGATCGCGCTGGCGGTGGCGCGCGCCGCGGGGCTGTCATCGCGAGGCACCACCCGGGGCCAGAGCACCAGCACGCCCTCGGTCACGCCCTGGGAGCGCGAGATCTCCGGCGCGTCGGCCGTCGGCTGCGAAGAAACCGTCACCGGGGGAAGGCCCCCGGAGGGGCCCGTGCCCCCTCCCGAGGGAGCGGGCTCCGGGGGGGGGGCGTTCACCGTCGTCGGGGGAGGGCTGGACGCACACGACACGAGGAGGAGCAGCGAGAGGCAGGCACTACGGTTCATGGGCGCAGAACCATACTCCCTCCCGTGACACCCGCGCGAGGGCGCGCTAGACACCTTGGGCTTCAACGTGCCAAGGCTCTTCGCGACCGCCGCCCGAGGGACCGAGAGGGCCCTGCGGGACGAGCTCAAGACCCTGGGCCTCCAGAGCCTGCGCGTAGACCACGGCGGCGTACACTTCGAAGGCGACCTGGCCCACGGGATGAAGGCATGCCTCCACGCCCGCTGCGCCGTCCGGGTCCTCTGGGAGCTCGGTGGCTTCCCCGTACCCACCCCCGCCGCCCTCTACGACGGCGTACGCTCCCTCGACTGGTCGGAGCATCTTACACCGTCCCACACCCTCGCAGTTCGTGCGACCTGTAGGGACTCCACCCTGACGCACTCACAGTTCGTGGCGCTCAAGACCAAGGACGCCATCGTGGATCAGCTCCGGGACCGTCACGGGCAGCGGCCGGACGTGGACGTGGGTAACCCCGACGTGCCGGTGTACGTACGTGTCTCTGGGGACCGCGCCACGGTGTACCTGGACCTGGCGGGTGAGGCCCTGCACCGCCGCGGGTGGCGCACCCGCACCACCGACGCGGTGATGAAGGAGACCCTGGCCTCGGCGGTCTTGTCCCTCTGCCGCTGGGAGCCCTGGAGGCCCCTGGTGGACCCTCTCTGCGGGGCGGGCACCATCCCCATCGAGGCGGCCCTTCGCGCCAGGAACGTGGCCCCGGGCCTCGACCGGGGCTTCGCCTTCGAGCGCTGGCCTCGCTACGACGACGCCCTGCGCGCGCGCTGGAACGAGCTGCGCGCCGAGGCCCGGGCGGCGGTCAAGGGCCGCTGTGAGGTGCCCATCGTCGCCGCGGACCGGGACCCCGAGGCGGTGGAGTGCGCGAGGCTGAACGCGCGGCAGGCGGGCGTCGAGGGGGACCTCACGCTCCGCGTGGGGGACGCGCGGGACCTCACCTGGGAGCACCTCCGGGGGCACCTGGTCACGGACCCACCGTACGGCGACCGGCTCCGCGCGTCCGCCCAGGAGCTCCAGGGGTTCTACCAGCGCCTCGGGGAGGTGGTGGCGGGGCTCCGGGGCTCCATCGCCGCGGTGCTGGTGGGCGCCCCGGAGCTCACCCGGGGCTTCCCGGTGCCGGTGCTCAAGGCCTTCCCCCTCTACAACGGGAACATCCCGTGTACGCTCCAGGTCTATCGTCCGTAAGAGGTCTGCGCCGTGCGGAAATACAGCCATGACACCTCCGTGAGGGTGCGCCTGCCGCACCGCCCGGGGCAGCTCGCTCGCTTCGCGGACACCGTGGCCCGCGCCGGGGGGCTCCTCGGGGACATCACCACGCACCAGCTCGGCGAGGCCTGGACCGTGCGCGACGTGGTCCTGGAGACCGAGGACGCCGCCCACACCGAGCGCGTGGTGGCCGCGCTGCGCGCGCTGGAGGGCGTGGAGGTGCTGGCCGTCTCCGACCAGGTCTTCGCGCGGCACCAGGGCGGCAAGGTCCATTGTGGCAGCCGGGTCAAGGTCGATCAGGTGACGGACCTTCGGTACATCTACACGCCGGGCGTGGCGAGGGTCTCCCTGGCCCTCCAGGCCGAGCCCGAGAAGGCCTGGGAGCTCACCTCCATCGGCCGCTCCGTGGGGATCTTCACCAACGGCACCAGGGTGCTCGGCCTCGGAAACATCGGCGCGCTGGCGAGCCTGCCCGTGATGGAGGGCAAGGCCGTGCTCTATGACCGCTTCGCGGGGCTCTCCGCGGTGCCCCTCCTGGTGGACACCCTGGACCCGGGGCGCTTCATTGACACCGTGGAGCTCCTGGCCCGCTCCTTCGGGGGCATCCACCTGGAGGACATTCGCATCCCCGACTGCTTCACCATCGAGGACGAGCTGGTGCGGCGCCTCCAGCGCCCGGTGATGCACGACGACCAGCACGGCACCGCCACCGTCGCCCTGGCCGCGATCCGCAACGCCTGCTGGCTCACCGGCCTGGACCCCCGCGTGTGCCGCGTGGGGCAGCTCGGGCTCGGCGCCGCCGGGAGCGCCATCGCGCGGCTGTGCCTCGCCTGGGGCGCCCGGGAGGTGCTGGTCAGCGACGTGAACCCCCAGGCCGTCGCGCGCATGGTGGCCCTCGGGGCCGTGGCCAGCGACCTCGGGACCATCACGAAGACCTGCGACATCGTGGTGGCCACCACCGGCAAGCCCGGGCTCCTGTCGCCCGCCATGGTGGGCCGGGGGCAGGTGCTCTTCGCGCTCTCGAACCCCGACCCGGAGATCGCCCCGGACGCGGCCCTCGCCGCCGGGGCCGCCTTCGCGGGCGATGGTCGCAGCATCAACAACGCCCTGGCCTTCCCCGGGATCTTCAAGGGCGCCCTCGCCGTGCGCGCCCGCGCCATCACCCCGAGGATGCTCCTGGCCGCAGCGGACGCCATCGCGCGCCTGGCGGACCCCGGCGAGGTGGTGCCCAGCCCCTTCCACCCAGATGTGCACACCAACGTCGCCCGCGCCGTCGCCGACGCCGCCACCGCGGAGGGGCTCGCGGGTACGGCCCGCGCGTGAGCGTCACGCCCGGCGGGCCACCAGGGAGCGCACCAGCGTGCGCAGGGTCTGCGGCGAGAAGGGCTTGTCCACGCGGGCGTTGGGCACCTCGTCGAGGAACTCCCGGGCCCGGTCCGTGAAGGCCCCGCCGGTCATGAACACCATGCGCGCGAGGGCCTCCGGGGCGCCCACGGCCAGGCGCTCGTAGAGGTCCATGCCGGTCATCACGGGCATCACCAGGTCACAGAGAATCACGTCGTAGCGCTCCCCCGCGAGGAGCCTGTCCAGCGCCTGGGTGCCGTTGCCCACGACGTCCACGCCGTGCTCCGGGCCGAGCAGGAGCTCGATCATCCTGCCGATGGACGGCTCGTCGTCCACCACCAGCACCCGGCCTCGGGGGGCGTCCCCGGGGACCTCCGTGGGCGGCGGCACGGAGGTCACGGGCCGAGCCCCCTGCGCCGTGGGGAGCAGCACCCGGAAGACCGTCCCACGGTTGAGCTCGCTCTCCACGGTGATCTCCCCGCCGTGGGCCCGCACGATCCCGTGGCAGATGGCCAGGCCCAGCCCCGTGCCCTCGCCCACGGCCTTGGTGGTGAAGAACGGGTCGAAGACCCGCGGGAGCACCTCCCGAGGGATCCCGCAGCCGGTGTCGCGCACCTCCACGGACACGCACCCGGGGCCCTCCTGGCGGGTGGAGATCCGTAGCTCATGGTGGTCCGCGGCGCCCTCGGGCATCGCCTGGCCGGCGTTGACCACCAGGTTCAGGAACACCTGCGCGAGCTGCCCCTCGTTGCCCTCGACGAGCTCCACGGGGCCGTAGTCCCGCACCACGCGCGCGCGGAAACGCAGGCTGTTGCGGGTCATCCCGAGGGCGCCATCCAGCACGCGGTGGATGTCCACGGCCCCCCGGCGCTCGTCGTCACCGCGGGAGAAGGTCCGCAGGGACTGCACGATGGCGCGCACCCTCTCGCTCCCGGCGCGGGCCTCGCGGAGCGCGTCGGCGAGGCCCAGGGCACGCCCGGGGGGGCTCAGGGCCACGAGCCCCGGGAGCTCCAGCTCCAGGAGCTCCAGGTTGCCGATGACGTACGCCAGGGGGTTGTTGATCTCGTGGGCCACGCCCGCGGCCAGGGTCCCGAGGGAGGCCATCCGATCCGCGGCCCGGAGCCGGGCCTCGATCTTGCGGCGCTCGGTGAGGTCCAGGAAGACCGCCAGGGTGCCGAGCTCCAGGCCCTCGGCCTCGCCGAGGGGCACGCTGGTGACGCTGAGATAGGCCCGCACGCCCTCCCGGGAGACCCACTCCAGCTCCTGGTCCCGAAAGGAAGCGCCGGCGCTTACGCCCGCGGGCAGCGGTCCCAGGAGCTCCGCGCCGGGCTCTCCGAAGAGCCTCTCGGCCGCGGGGTTCCACACCGCCGGGGTGCCGTCCGCCCGGAGCGCGACGATGGCCACCGGGGAGGCGTGCACCACCGCCTGGAGGAGCTGGAAGGTCCTGCGCGCCTCGCTCTCGACGCGCTCCCGGGCGCGGGTCTCCACACGGCGCACGGCCTCCGGGAGGTGCTCCCAGAAGGTCTCCGCCTTGCGGACGTAGTCGTCCACGCCGCGGTGCAGGGCCTCCGCCGCGAGGCGCTCGTTGCCCGCGGCGGTCACGATGATCACCGGCACCCTCGGGGCGCGCGCATGCGCAGCGTCCAGCACGGTCCAGGCGTCCCCGCCGGGGAGGTTGTAGTCCAGGAGCACCGCGGTGTAGGTGCCCGTGGACAGGAGCCTCAGGGCCTCCTCGGGGCCCTCGGCGAGGTGCACCTCCATGCCCGCGCGGCGGAGCGTGCGGCGCTCCAGCTCCGCGGTGGCCAGGTCGTCCTCGACCACCAGCACCGTCGTCCGAGGTGTCATTCAGGGCGTCCGCATGACGGTGATGAACTGCCCGAGCTTGCGCAGGACGTCCGAGAAGCTCGCCGGGTCCACGGGCTTGGTCACGTACACGTTGCAGCCGAGTTCGTAGCACCGGGAGACCTCCCGGGGGTCGTCGGTGGTCGTGAGCATGATCACCGGGATGGCCTTGGTCGTGGGGTCCGCCTTGAGCTGCCGGAGGGCCTCGGAGCCATCGATGCGGCCGGGCATCTTCAGGTCCATCAGGATCATGAGCCCCGGGCGGTCCGGGCGGTCGGCGTAGGCGCCGCGGCGGAACACGTAGTCCAGCGCCGCCTCGCCGTTGTCCATGGTCGCGATGACATTGGTGAACCCCGCCCGACGGAGGTTCCTCCGGATGAGCTCCACGTGCCCCTGGTCATCGTCCACCATGAGAAGTTCCGGCGCGGCGTTCATACGTTTGCGTCTCCTTCGGCTGCGGGCAGCGTAAAATAGAAGGTGCTCCCGGTGCCCTCCTGGCTCTCCACCCGGAGGGTGCCACCGTGCCTCTCGACGATGCGCTTGCAAATTGCAAGGCCGAGGCCCTCCCCCGGACAGAGCTCCGGCCGAAAGCGTTGGAACACCCGAAACACCCTTGATTGTACCTCAGGCGCGAAGCCCACGCCGTTGTCCCTCACCCAGAATCGCACGAGCGCGCCGTGGGGCTCGCCGGCGACCTCGACCCGACCCTCGCGGCCCTTCTGGAGGTAGTTGAGGGCGTTGCCGAGGAGGTTCGAGAAGACCTGGCTGACGGCGGTGGGGTCCCCGCGGACCGCGGGGAGCGCGCCCTGCACCACGCGGGCCCCGCTGGCATCGAGGGTCGCGCGCAGGGCGTCGAGGCACGAGGCGACGAGCTCGGGCATGTCCAGGTTCTCCTCGCGGTAGTCCTGCCGCCCGGTGCGGGACAGGCGCAGGAGCGCGTCGATCAATCGCTGGAAGCGCGTGGTGCTGGCGCCGATGTACTTGAGCGCGCCGGGGATGTCCTCGCCGAGGAGCGCCGCGAGGGACTCCGCCCGGGGCGGGTCCAGGGGCACGTCCCGCAGGAGCGCCTCCAGGTCCTTGCAGCTATGGCCGAGCTCCGCGGCGAAGCCCTGGAGGTTCACCAGCGGCGCGCGGAGGTCGTGGGACACGGTGTAGACGAAGGCCTCGACCTCTTCGTTCTTGCTGTGGAGCTCCGTGGTGCTGCGCAGGAGCTGCTGGTTCACCGCGCGGAGCTCCTCCTCCCGGCGCTTGCGCTCCTGGACCTCGTCCACCAGGGTGGCGTTCACCGCGGAGAGCTCCCGGGTGCGGTCGCGCACGCGGTCTTCGAGCTCGTCCCGGGCGCGGCGCAGGGCCAGGAGCGAGGCGCCCCGCTCGGCGGTGACCGAGACCAGGGCCAGGCCCGTCACCGAGGCCACGCCCATGAAGGCCTGGAGCGTGACCAGGCGCTCGGCGAGGGCGCCCTCGGTGAAGGGGCCCCGGTGGTGGATGCTCCCCCAGAGCACGGACCCGCTGACCACGGCGACGGTGACCGCGACCTCCCGGGGCCCGAAGCGCAGGCCCGCCCACAGGAGAAACGGGAACACCAGGTACTGGAGCTGGTACCGGGAGGCCTCGGCCACGAGCCTGCCATCCAGCACCACCTGGCCCACGAGCACCAGGGCCACGAGCAGCGCGGCGAGCTCCACCCGCGAGCCGGCGTGGGTGCGCTCCCCCCGGGGCAGGGCGAGGGCCAGGAGCAGCGGCGCCACGACCAGGTCCCCGAGGGCGTCGCCGAGCCACCAGACGCTCCAGGTGGCGCCCGCGCGGCCCCAGGGGACCACCCCCCCGGCGCCCAGGGAGAGCACGCCCAGGGTGGCGCTCACGGTGGTGCTGAGGAGGGCTACCAGCACCAGCGCGCTGACCGCCCGGAGGCGGTCGAGGGAGGCGCCGTCCGGGGCGAGCCTGCGGAAGAGCCACGCGCCGAAGAGGGCCTCCAGGGTATTGCCCACGGCGATCCCCGCGGCGGTGGCGAGGGGCTCGTTGGTGGCGGCGTTGATGGTCAGGGCCCCGAGGGCGATGCCGGGCCACACCCTGGGACCCAGGAGCAACACCGCCGCCAGGGCGATGCCCGTCGGGGGCCACACGGCGGTGACCTGCTCGGCGACGAAGGCCAGCGAGAGGCCGAAACGCGCCGTGGCGAAGTACACGCACGCCAGCACCGCCAGGGTCCCGAGATAGCCCCACACCCCTCCGGTCCGCCAGCGGTCCAAGCACTTCATCACACACGGAAGGCGCGCCCACGTCAACGACTTCCGGCGCGGCGCCTCACGCCGCAGCGAGGAGCGCCAGGAAGGCCCGGAGGCCCGCCTCGGGGTCGAAGACGCTCACGGTGAAGGTGGGCCCCGCCTCGGGATCGTCCACCAGCAGCCCCCGGCCGCGCACCGCGAGGCGCCGCACCAGCACCTCCCGAGGGAGGCACCCCAGGGCGTCCAGGGCGGGCACCAGGTCCCAGACCGGGAACGAGAGCGAGCGGTACCGCAGCGGCGCATACGCCAGCCACCGCAGGGAGCCCGCCACGAGCCTGCGCCCGAGGGCGCCCGTACGCGCGACGCGGAGGAGCGCGGGGACGCCCACCCGGAGCCCGGCGGTGACGTCCAGCGGGTACAGCCAGCGCTCCACGGGGGCCTGGAAGACCTCGCGCGCCGCGGGTGCGTCGAGCGCCAGGTTGAACTCAAAGGGCCACCAGGGCGCCCAGCGCCCCCAGGACCTGAGGTTCCCGCCCACCATGCTCACGCGCACCCTCCCGGCGAGCCGAGGGTCCAGCGCGAGCGCGCGGGCCACGTTGGTCAGCGGCCCGAGGGCCAGCACCCGGGTCCCCTCGGGCGCCGCCGCGAGGGCCGCCGCCGCGGGGCTGTGCAACCCCGGTCCCGAGGCCCCAGGATACAGCGGCACCTCGCGGTCCAGCCCCAGGGCACCGAGGAGCTTCTTTGCACAGGCGAGCGCCGTGGTGGCGGAGGTGTTCCCATGGACGGCGCTCACGCCGAGGAGCTTCACGCGCCCCGCCCGGTGCGCCAGGAGCGCCGCCAGGAGGGCCCAGCCGTCGTCCACGTCGCCCCGGGGAGCGCCCAGCGCGAGGTCCGTGTCTACCCAGAGCGCTTGTGGTTCCACCGGTGCGGGGTCCTTGCCACACCCCGTTGGGACGGGACGAGGGGCCTTTCCGTTGCTACAGTAGCGCCCGCATGAAGCCTGGCGCTTGCGGTTCTTTGATTTTCCAATGTTTCTGCGTAGTTACGCTGGTGGGCTGCGGGGACGAGCCGCTGCCCCCGCCGGCGCCGGCGGGGCCTTCGGGGCCGGTGAGTGGTTTCACGGACGCTCCGCGGTGTACGGATCCGTGCGCATGCGCGGACCGGGGGCCGCCGGATTTCTCGCGGGAGGGTGTCGGGATGCCCACCGCGGAGAGCGACGACGCGCAGGTGGGCGCGCTGATACGTACCAACCACTGGCGGACGGCAGCGGGGCTCCTGCCGGTGCATGCCTCGCGGGAGCTCGAGGTGGCGGCGACGAACCACTCGCGCTTCATGGCGACGACGCCGTCGAGCTGCTGGCCGGGGGCCCACGGCGAGGTGGCCAGCTGCATGGGCTTCACGGGGGCGGACCCCGGGTCCCGGGTGCGGCAGGCGGGCTTCCCGGGCGGGGCGGCGGAGGTGATCAACTGGGACCCGAACCCGGTGAGCTCCATCGATGGGTGGGTATGGACCGTGTACCACCGCCAGCCCTTCGTGGACGCGCGGTGGAACGTGGTGGGGTACGGCAGCGTGCCGGGGCCCTTCAACGGGCGCCAGACGCGGCACAACACCATGGAGTTCGGGAGCCTGTCGTCGATGCCTCGGGGGACCATCGCGGAGCCGGTGATCTTCCCCCCGCCGGGCACCACCGGGGTGCCCCCGGGCTTCCGCGGGGACCTGGAGGGCCCCAGGCCGCCGGCGCCGCGCAGCACCATGCGCTGGCCGAGCGGCCAGGTGATCACGGTGACCTTCCCGAGCAACACGGTGACCATACTGCACCACCGGATCTACAACACCCTCTGCGAGCCGCTGGTGCACTCGACCTTCGCCCGCACCGAGGACGCCGCTCACGACGTGACGGGGGACCGGCAGATCGCCACGGCGGGCTTCGTGTTCCTGTACGCGGACACGGCGCTGCAGCCCAACAGCGACCACACGGTGGAGCTGGAGGCCATGGTGGACGGCCGGCGGTGGTATCGGGTGTGGAGCTTCCGCACGCGGTAGGAACAGCGCCCCGGTGGGCGAATCGAGGTATGTTCCCTGCCCCATGACGGTCCTGGTCACCGGTGCCACCGGGCACCTCGGCAACGCCCTGGTGCGGCTCCTGCTGTCCCAGGGCCGCGCCGTGAGGGCCCTGGTCCGCGACGAGCCCCGGAGGCTCCCGCCCGAGGTCCAGCGCTTCCACGGTGATGTGCGGGACCCCGGGGCCGTGCGCCGCGCGGTCGAAGGCGTGGCCGTCGTGCACCACCTCGCCGCGGTGATCTCGCTCGTGCCCTGGGACTTCCCGAAGATGAAGGCCGTCAACGAGGGCGGCACCCGCAACGTCGCCCAGGCCTGCCGCGACGCGCGCGTCCGCATGGTGCACTACAGCTCGGTGCATGCCTTCCGCCCGGACACCACCGAGGCCCTCGTGGACGAGACCCGGGGCTACGCCCTGGACCCCTCGCACCCCGCGTATGACCGCTCCAAGGCCCTTGGGAGCCTCGCCGTGGACCGGCTGGTGTCCGAGGGCCTGGACGCCGTGACCCTGCACCCCACCGGGGTCCTCGGGCCCTTTGACCCGGGCACCTCCAACCAGGGGGCGTGGCTCCGCCGCGTCGCCGCGGGGCGCGAGCTCGCGCTGGTGCGCGCGTCCTTTGACTGGGTGGACGTGCGCGACGTGGTCGCCCTGGGCGTCACCGCCGAGGACCCCTCCAGGGCCCCCACCGGGGAGCACTACCTCGTCGGGAGCCGCCACGGGACCATGGAGGAGCTGGCCCGCTACGCCTGCGAGGCCGCCGGGACTCAGCCTCCCAGGGGGGTGCTCCCGCTGTGGTGCGCGGAGCTCGCGGCGCCCTTCGGCGAGCTCGCGTCCAGGGTCACCGGGCTGCGCCTCCCGGTCACCCGCGCGGCGGTGCATGCCTTGAAGACCCACCGGAGGATCTCCCACGAGAAGGCCTCGCGGTGCCTGGGCCTGGCGCCGCGGCCCCTGGAGGAGACCGTGCGCGACGCCGTGCGTTGGTACCGCGACGAGGGGATGCTGCGGTGACCGAAGGCGCCCTCTTCGCGCGCGCGCTCCCGTGGTGGATCGCCCTGGCGGGGGTGGTCTTCGTGGCGCTGCTCTTCCTCCGGGCGCCCTACGGCCGTCACGCGGGGAGGGCGCCCGGGCCGACCCTCCCGGCCCGCTGGGGGTGGGTGCTCATGGAGCTCCCTTCGCCCGTGGCCATGGCCGTGACCTTCGCCACGGGGCGCCACGGGGGGAGCGCCGTGGGCTGGGCGCTGCTGCTCCCGTGGCTCGCGCACTACGCCCACCGCACGCTGGTGCAGCCCTTCCGGTGGAGGGGTACGCCCACGCCGGTGCCCGCCCTCATCGTGGGGAGCGGCGCCTTCTTCAATGTGATCAATGGTTACACCAACGGGCGGTGGAGCTTCCACCTCGGGCCCGAGCGGGGCGCCTCCTGGCTCGCGGACCCGCGCTTCCTCGTGGGGATGCTGCTCTTCATCGTGGGTGAAGGCGTGAACCTCCACGCCGACGAGGTGCTCCGGGGCCTCCGGGCGCCCGGGGAGACGGGCTACAAGATCCCCCAGGGCGGCCTCTACCGCTGGGTGTCATGCCCCAACTACCTCGGTGAGACCGTGGCCTGGTGGGGCTACGCCCTGGCCGCGTGGAGCCTCCCGGCGCTGGCCTTCGCCGCGTGGACCACTGCCAACCTGGTCCCCAGGGCGCTCGCGCACCACCGCTGGTACCGCGCCCGCTTCCCGGAGTACCCCGCCGAGCGCCGGGCCATCGCGCCGGGGCTCTTGTAACACTAGGGCAGGCAGGTCCCGCCGGCGCACGCGAGGCCCGCCTCACACGCCGTTCGCATGGTGCAGCAGGGCTCGTCGCGCGCCCCGCAGCGCGCGCAGCGCGTCGCCACGCACTCCATCCCCGCGCGGCAGGTGCCCCCCGCGCAGCACGACTGGCGCGCGTCGCCGCAGGGCGAGCAGCTCCCCCCGAGGCACGCGAAGCCCGACGAGCACGTGTCCCCCGCGCAGCACGGCTGCAGCGCCCCGCCGCAGGGCGAGCACTGCGTGTCCATCCCCAGGGCCTCGCAGAGGCCCACGTCACAGCTCGTCCCGCCGCAGCACGGCAGGCCCACGACGCCGCACTCGCAGCGGTCCCGGGCCGTGCTGCACAGGAGGCTCGGCCCGCAGCGCGAGCCCTCGCAGCAGGGGGTGTCCCGCGCGCCGCACGCGACGCAGAGCCCCCCGCGGCAGAGCGCGCCCGCCGCGCAGGTGGTGCCCCCGCAGCAGGGCGTCCCCACCATGCCGCACACGTTCCGGCAGGTGCCCCCGGAGCACGAGAGCCCCGCCGCGCAGGTGGTGCCCCCGCAGCACGGCTGGGCCTCGGTGCCGCAGTCCCCGCGGCAGAGCCCCGCCGCGCAGAAGCCCGCGCTGCAGGTGGTGCCGCTGCAACAACGCCGCCCTGGCGTGCCGCAGCCGCAGGTGCCGCCCAGACAGTCCAGGTCCGGCGCGCACACACCCCCCGTGCAGCACAGCTGCCCGGAGCCTCCACAAGCCGTGCAGGTGATCCGGTCGCAGATGGTGCCAGGGCCGCACACGCCGCCCTCGCAGCAGGCCTGCCCGACGGCCCCGCAGCGGCAGAGCTGCTCCGAGGCTACACACAAGAGGCTCCCGCCGCAGACCGTGCGGTCGCCCCGCAGGTCCGGGCAGCAGGTGCGGTCCCGCACGCCACAAGCCCTGCAGAAGCCCGCCTCACAAATATTGAAGGGCATGCACACGTCCGGCGCGCAGCACGGCTGGTCCGTCGCGCCGCAGGGCGGCGGGGCCACCTCGGGCTCCGCCGGGACGTCCTGGGTGTCCCCTCCGTCGGCGTCGGAGCCGTCCGGCGAGGCGTCGAGCCCTCCGCGGTCCGTGACCATCACGCTCATGTCCGTCGGCGCGTCCGCGGAGGTCGCGTCCGCGCCGGTGCTGTCCAACGCGGCCACCTCCATGGCCGCCGAGTCCGGTGGAGGAGGCTCGGCCACCACGTCCAACCCCCCGGTCTCCGGCGCGGCATCCATGACAGCGCCGTCCGGCGCGTCGGTCCCGCCCCCGTCCAAGGGCTCCTCCGGCACGTCCGTCGGCCCCGCCTCGGAGGGCTCCACGGGTGGCTCCAGAGTCTCTTCCGCGGCGCCCAGGTCCTCGCCGTCCGACGCTGGGACCTCCGCCATACCGTCGGGCGCCAGGTCACCAGGAGCCAGCTCCGCCGCGCCGTCGACCATCGCGCCGTCGGCCACCACGTCCATCGCCGCATCGCGCCGACGGATCCCGGTCACGATGGCCGTACCGCCCCCACATCCACCTACAGAAGCGACGAAACCCAGTAGAATGGTGAGGCGTAAAAGACAGACGACCCCGCGGAAGACGCCCCGAGCGCGGAAATCCGACCCTCGCCTCACGGCGCTATTGGACCCCCAGTGGGGAGGAGAACACAACATCCCAACGCACAACCGCGCGCCAGGGAGGCGGGGCTACGGTCTCGGGGCGCGGTGGGGTCGGGTGGAGCGGTCCTCGGAGGGGCTCACGGGGCCCGGGGAGGCGTCTCCCGCGGGGATTGCGTCCGTGGGCATGGGCGGATCCACGATCCGGAAGACCACCCTGCGGTTGGTGCCACGGCCCTGCACCGTGGTGTTGGTGGTGATGGGCCTGCTCTCGCCGTAGCCGTGGGACTCCAGCCGGGAGGCGTCGATGCCGTGCTCCGTGAGCCAGCGCACCACGCTGGCCGCGCGGCGCTGTGAGAGGTCCAGGTTGGCGGCGTCCTCGCCGCGGTCGTCGGTGTGGCCCTCGATGTCCACCCTGCGGATCGTGGGGAGCTCCGCCAGGGCGTGGGCCACGGCCTGGAGCACGGGCGTGCTCCGCGGCAGGATGGTGTCCCGGTTGGTGGCGAAGAACACCGGCCGGAGGATTCGCAGCGTGCCGCCGGTGATGTCCACGTCACCCGGGCAGCCGTTGCGCAGCGGGTCGGGGCTGGGAGAGCCACGCTGGTCGGGGCAGTGGTCCGTGGAGTCGGGCACCAGGTCCCCATCGCGGTCGGGCATCGGACACCCGATACGCTGGGGATCGGGGCGCAGCCCCTGGGGCACCTCCCGGCACTGGTCCTGGGCGTCGAAGACTCCGTCGTGGTCGGTGTCCGTGTCCGGGCAGCCGAGCCGCGCGGGGTCCGGGTGGGGCCCCTGAGGCACGTCCCGGCACTGGTCCTGGGCGTTGAAGATCCCGTCGCCGTCGGTGTCTTCATCGGGGCAGCCCAGGCGCGAGGGGTCCGGGTGGTCGCCCTGGGGCACGTCGGGGCACAGGTCTTCGTAGTCCCAGACCCCGTCGTGGTCCCGATCTTCGGACGGGCAGCCATCCCGGTGGGGATCGGGGTGCAGCCCCGCGGGCACGTCGGGGCAGACGTCATTCGGGTCGAGGAACCCGTCGCGGTCGCGGTCCCCCGGGGCCGCCTCGGGCTCCTCCTCCAGCGGGATGTACGCCACGGACAAGAGCGCCCGCAGCGCCGGCGTCCCGGCCCCTTGCGAGAGCCCCGGGCCCACGCCCAGCCCGAGCCCGAAGTTCCTGCCGAAGATGTACCGCGCCCCCACCAGGAGCTCCCCCTGGCTGTACTTGTACTCCACGAAGTGATCGAAGTCCGACGAGAGCCAGAACTCCGGGCCCACCATGAAGCGGTTGTTGCGCGACACATACTGGAGCCCGCCCACGATCAGGGCCTCGCTCCCAGCGCCGGCGCCCGCCCCGCCGTTGAGCCCGGCGAGCACCGTGGGCCGCAGGTGAGCCCCGAGGGAGAGACTCCAGCGCAGCCACCCGAGGCGCCCCGCAGCGGTCACCTGGAGCCTGCCGCGAAGGGCCTCGTCCGTGGCGTTGTCCACCCGCGCCGAGAGCCCCACGCCGAGAAAGAGCTGCCCGCCTACATGTAGGGAAATGGCGTCACGGTCGGCGTCACCGAAGACGCGCACGCGGGCTTGGAGCCTGGGGTCACCGGGCACGAAGGAGCCGCCCGGGGCCAGTTGTCCACCCGTCATGTTGGTGCCGGGGCCGTCCTGGAGGAGCACCAGCGGGAGCGAGAGCGCCACGCCGAAGCGCGACCCGATGGCCACGCCCGCCTGGAGGTGGGCCACCAGCATGTGGTCGATGATGGACTCGACGCGCTCGCCGTCCCTGCGCACGACCAGGGGCCGGAGCGCGTAGTCCAGGGCCTCGTTGGCGCGGAAGCTCACGAGCCGCGAGCGCGAGTACCAGGGGTGGTCCGCCGCGAACATGACGTCCCCGGCGAAGGATGGCTCATAGCGGTCCAGGGCCCACCCGGTGGCCTGGGCGAGGCCAAGGCTCGGCGCGAGGAGCGAGGCTGCTGCACACGCGAGCGCCAGGGGCGCGGGTGCGGGGTTCCGTCGGCTGCGCACTTCGTTCTACTCCTTCGAGGCTTCCAGGGTTTGCCTGGTGCTGCGACCGCGGCGGCGCAGCCCGAGGGCGCAGGCCACCGCAACCAGACCAAGAACCGACGCGCCGGAGCCCCCGGAGGGAGCCGTCGCGCAGGAGAAGAGCCCATCCCCGGTGAGCTCGTAGGGGGCCCTGGGGCCGCCGTCCGCAGGTCCGGCGTCGGGGGCTCCCGAGTCCGTGCCCGCGTCGGGGGCTCCCGAGTCCGTGTCCGCGTCGGCGTCGGGGGCGCCGGAGTCCGTGACCACGTCGGGGCCCGCGTCCATCCCCGCGTCGCCGCGGGCGACGCAGACCCCGGTGGCGCGCTCGCACACCGGGCGCGACGGGTCCGTGCAGTTCAGGTCGGGGTTCATCGCCGGGGTGACCCGGGCCATGCCCGCCTCGGCGGGGTCACTGTCCGGCAGGCAGTCGTTGTCCGAGTCCCGATCGAGGTAGTCCGGCGCGCCGTCGGTGTCCGTGTCCGCGGGGGTCGTCGGGGTCATGCCCGCCTCCACCATGTCCGGCACGCCGTCCCCGTCGGAGTCCAGGTCCCGGTACGACGGGCGCATGTCCATGTCCAGGTCCGTCCCGGTGGAGGTGTCCTGCATGCGCTCGGTGCGCGTGGGGATCCCGTCGTTGTCGTCGTCCGGATCCAGGTGGTCCGGGCGCAGGTCCATGTCCGTGTCCACGTCGCGCGCCATGGGGCGCTCGTCCCGCGTGGGCAGCGTGTCGTTGTCGTCGTCCGGGTCGAGCGGGTCGATCATCCCGTCGCCGTCGGTGTCCCGAGGCATCCCCACCATGGGCCCGACCTCGTCGCCGTCCCGGATGGTGTCCATGTCCGTGTCGGGGTTCATCGGGTCCGTCCCGATCATCCGCTCCACGCGATCGGGGATGCCGTCCATGTCCGTGTCCGGGTCCTCCCGAGGGACGCACACGCCGGTCATGCGGTTGCACACGGGCCTCGCGGGGTCCGTGCAGTTCGCGTCCGGCATCATCGCCGGGGTGATCCTGGCCACGCCCGCCTCCGCGGGCGCGCTGTCCGGCAGGCAGTCGTTGTCCGAGTCGAGGTCCAGGTAGTCCGGCGCCCCGTCCCGGTCCGTGTCCGCGGGCATCGTCGGGTCCGCGCCCGCCTCCACCATGTCCGGCACGCCGTCGCCGTCGGAGTCCAGGTCCCGGTACGACGGGCGCATGTCCATGTCCGTGTCGTCCGCCGGGGTCATGTCCTGGGCGGCCTCCACGCGCGTGGGGATGCCGTCCCCGTCGTCGTCCGGGTCGAGGTGGTCCGGGCGCGTGTCCGAGTCCGTGTCCGCGTCGCGGGCCATGGGGCGCTCGTCCCGGGTGGGGATCGTGTCGTTGTCGTCGTCCGGATCCAGGGGGTTGCTCCGGCCGTCCATGTCCGTGTCCGGCGGGCTCGCGGGCATCGGCCCGGCCTCGACCCCGTCGGGGATCCCGTCCCCGTCGGTGTCCGGGTTCATGGGATCGGTCCCGATCATGCGCTCGATGCGGTCCGGGATCCCGTCCATGTCCGTGTCCGGGTCCGTGGTCCGGGGCACGCACACGCCCAGGGCCCGGTTGCACACGGGCCTCGCGGGGTCCGAGCAGTTCAGGTCCGGGTTCATCGCCGGGGTGATCCGCGCCGGCCCCGCCTCGGAGGCCAGGTTGTCCAGCGCGCAGTCGTTGTCCGAGTCGAGGTCCAGGTAGTCCGGCGCCCCGTCCCGGTCCGTGTCCGCGGGCATCGTCGGGTCCGCGCCCGCCTCCACGGAGTCCGGCACGCCGTCCGCGTCGGAGTCCAGGTCCCGGTACGACGGCGTGCGGTCCGCGTCGAAATCGTCCGCAGGGGACGTGTCCTGCATGGCCTCGGTGCGCGTGGGGATCCCGTCGTTGTCGTCGTCCGGGTCCAGGTGGTCCGGGCGCGTGTCCCGGTCCGTGTCCACGTCCGCGCCGCCCGTGCGCTCGTCGCGGGTGGGGATGGTGTCGTTGTCGTCGTCCGGGTCGAGGGCGTCCATGCGCCCGTCCATGTCCGAGTCCCTGGGCGTGGTGGGCGTGGGCCCGACCTCGACGCCGTCCCGGATGGTGTCCATGTCCGTGTCGGGGTTCAGCGGGTCCGTCCCGATCATCCTCTCCACGCGGTCCGGGAGCCCGTCCATGTCCGTGTCCGGGTCCGTCATCCGCGGCACGCAGGTGCCCGTGGTGGTGTTGCACACCGGCATCGCCGGGTTCGTGCAGTTCATGTCCGGCGTGGCCGAGACGGTGACCCTCGCGACCCCGGCCTCCGACGGCAGGCTGTCCACCGCGCAGTCGTTGTCCGAGTCCCGATCCAGGTAGTCCGGCGCCCCGTCGCGGTCCGTGTCCGCGGGCATCGTCGGGTCCGCGCCCGCCTCCACGGTGTCCGGCACGCCGTCCGAGTCCGAGTCAAGGTCCAGGTACGACGGCGTCATGTCCATGTCGAAATCGTCCGTCGGGGACGTGTCCTGCATGGCCTCGGTGCGCGTAGGGATCCCGTCGTTGTCGTCGTCCGGGTCCAGGTGGTTCGGGCGCGTGTCCCCGTCGGTGTCCTGGTTCATCGCCCGGGGACGCTCGTCGCGGGTGGGGATGGTGTCGTTGTCGTCGTCCGGGTCGAGGGCGTCCATGCGCCCGTCCCGGTCCGAGTCCACGGGCATGGTGGGTGTGGGCCCGACCTCGACGCCGTCCCGGATGGTGTCCATGTCCGTGTCGGGGTTCAGCGGGTCCGTCCCGATCATCCGCTCCATGCGGTCCGTGAGCCCGTCCATGTCCGTGTCCGGGTCCAGGGTGCCCGGCACGCAGGTGCCCGTGGCGCGGTTGCAGACCGGCGTCGCGGGGTTGGTGCAGTTGGCGTTCGGGTCCGCCGCCACCATGGTCCTCGCGGCCCCGGCCTCTCCAGGGGTGTTGTCCCCCGCGCAGTCGTTGTCCGAGTCGCGATCGAGGTAGTCCGGCGCGCCGTCCATGTCCGTGTCCGCGGGCATCGTCGGGACGCTCCCGGCCTCCACCCGGTCCGGGACCCCGTCCGAGTCCGAGTCCAGGTCCCGGTACGACGCCACCCGGTCGCCGTCGAAATCGTCAAGCGGGGACATGTCCTGCGTGGCCTCGGTGCGCGTGGGGATGCCGTCCCCGTCGTCGTCCGGGTCCCGGAAGTTCGGGATCCGGTCGCCGTCCTCGTCACCGGGTGTTAGAGGCGTGCCCACGGTCTCCGAGATGTCCGGGATCGTGTCGTTGTCCGAGTCCGTGTCCAGCGCATCGATGGACCCGTCCATGTCCGTGTCCGGCGCCGTGGTGGGCGAGGCCTCCACGCCGTCGGGGATGGTGTCCCCGTCGGTGTCCCTGCGCGTGGGGTCCGTGCCGATGGCGCACTCGCGCAGGTCCGTCAGCCCGTCCCCGTCGGTGTCCGCGCCGCCGTCCCCGCCGATGATCACGCTGAAGCGCACTTGGCTCTCAGACCCGATCACCCAGGTGTCAATGAAGGACTCGTCCCCGGGCGGGTTGTTGGTGAAATCCCCCCAGCGGTGGCGGTTCGCGTCGGTCCCGGGGAGCCCCGCCGGGAGCGTGGTCACCGGCACCGGGTCCCGGGGACCACCCCGCAGGAGGAGCGCCCGGTCATCCCAGAAGTTCGCCGTGTCCGCGAGGGCCCCGGTCGTGGGGTTCACGGTCTGGAGCCGCAGCCCCGGCTGGCACGTCTCGATGTCCTCGCCCACCCAGTGGGCCTCCCCCGCGCGGAGGGAAAGGATCGCAGGGTACGGCGTCGGCGACGCGGGCACGATCACCCCGTCGGCCCCGCGGCCGCTCCACACGATGGAGTTGGCGCCGATGGTGGCCAGGCCGTCCACCACGGCGTCCGGCGCGCGGGTGGTGAACATCCCGTCGCGGTTTACGTCAATCAGGAGCTGGTAGCTCCCCACGACGTTGGACATGAACCGGAAGGTGGCCCCCCCCGGGGTGATCCGGTCGCAGGTCCCACCCGTGCCCGTGAGCAGCGACGCCGACGGCGCCGTGGTCACCCCGCGGGACACCACCGGGAGGTTCAGGTAGATGTCATACCGGTCCGGGATGAAGATCCCCGCCGGGCCCCCCATCCGCCGCTGGCTCGTGCGCGAGAACGGCGGGTCGATCCCCAGGGGGTTCGACGCGATGGTGTACACGTACCCGGCGAGGCCCTCGAAATCAATGCGCCAGGTGTAGTTCTCGCTCCCCACCCCGTTGGGCACCACGATGAAGTAGTCCGTGTTCGTGGCGCGGTCCCGGGTGTACCCCTCGGCGTTGAAATTGTAGTGACGGCTGTACACCCGCCCGCGGGGCTGCGAGAACCCCGGAGGGGTCGGCGGCCGGGACGGCACCACCGGCGTCGTGGCGTTGGGCGTCACCGTCACGTCCCAGAGGTTGATGTTCCCCGTGAAGTGAATCCGCCAGCGCCCCGCCTCGGTCACCGTCACCCGCCTGGGGTTTGTGATCGTCGGCGGCGTGACCTCACCGGTGAGCAGACCCCCGGCGGCGTTGAGCGGCAGGATCATCGTCGGGCCGCTGGGCCCCGACACCTCCACGCTCCCGGCGCTCCCCGCGAGGTTGATCACCTCCCCGACCACGGCGTCCACGAAGAGCACCGTCTCGTTCTCCAGGAACTGGTTGTCCCCCGTCTGGGCGCTGCCCTCCGCCCACGCCCCCAGCGGCACCAGCATCGCCGCCAGGCCAGACAACCACCCCGAGAACCCAGGTCCACGCCGGTTCATGCTCTCTCCTCTGTTCCAAGAAGGCCCGCCACCGATCCCACCTGTACCAGACCTGCACCACGCACAACAAGCATTTCCCACCCCAGCACCCCGTGCGTGGCGCTGGACCTACACCGCACGACCTCGGCGCTCGCTTGTGCTAGGAGCGCCCTCAGCCATGCGTTTCGCGCTCCTCCCACTCCTCGCAAGCCTCGCCCTCGGCTGTGGAAAAAACCCGCCGCCCGCCGCGGCAGAGCGCCCCACCCACGACGGCCCCGAGCCCCTGGCCGCCCCCGTGGACGCAGCGCCTCCGCCGCCTGCGGCGCCCACGCGCCCTCCCCCGGACGCCAACGTGCTCCTCCTGTCCATCGACAGCCTCCGGGCGGACATGCCCTGGGCGGGCTACCCCAGGCCCATCGCCCCACAGCTCACCGCCCTGGAGGCCCAGGCCGTAAGCTACACCAACGCCTATGCGCTCTCGTCCTACACGTCGCAGAGTGTGGGAGGGCTCCTGGCGGGTCGATTGCCGAGCGAACTGCCGCGGGATGGTTACTTTTTCGGGACGTACCCCACGCGGGTGCTCATGTTCCCGGAGCGGCTCCAGGCCGCGGGGATTCGCACGCTGGCGGTGCATGCCCACGGGTATTTCCGCCCGCGGAGGGCGGGGCTGGACCAGGGCTTTGACCAGTGGGCGCTGCTCCCGAACCTGCGCTGGGACGCCACCACGGACGTGGAGATCACCGGCGAGCGCATGCTGGAAGCCGCCCGGAGGGTGCTCTCGGACCCTCGCACCACGGGCCAGCGCTTCTTCGCGTGGTTCCATTTCATGGACCCTCACGACCAGTACCGCGCGCACCCGGGGATCCCGCCGTATGGCCCCACGCTCCGGGACCGCTACGACGGCGAGGTGACCTACGTGGACCGCCAGGTGGGCGCGCTGGTCTCCTGGGTGCGGGAGCAGCCCTGGGGCGCTCGCACCGTGGTGATCGTCACCGCGGACCACGGCGAGGGCTTCGGCGAGCACGGGGAATACCGCCACGGCTTCGAGGTCTGGCAGGAGCTGGTGCGGGTGCCGTGGATCATTCTGGCGCCGGGGGCCCCGGCCCGGAGGATCGCCGCCAACCGCAGCCACCTGGACCTGGCCCCGACGGTGCTGGACCTCTTCGGGCTGCCCCCGGAGCCGACCTTCACCGGCCGGAGCCTGGTGCCCGAGCTCTACGGTGCCGCGGCAGAGGCGCGGGACGTGCTGGTGGACCTGGCCCGCACCAGCGACAACGACCGCAGGAGGGCCCTGATCCATGACCACTACAAGGTCACCGCCTACGGGGACGACCACCGCTTCGAGGCCTGGGACCTCACCGCGGACCCCGGCGAGCGCACGTCCCTGGCCCGCACGGACCGCCCGACCTTCCAGGGCCTGGTGGCGCGCTATCGCGCGGCCCAGGCGGCGATCACCGAGGTGCACCCGGTGGGCTGCCGGAACCTCCACGGGGCGCCGCCGGGCCGAGGCTGGTAGCGCTACCCCGGGGTGACCGTCGGGCACCCGAAGAGGATCTGGACGCGGGCCATGGGGTCCATGCGCACCCGGTCGCACGCGGCGCCGTGGAGCACCACCGTGCGCATCCCGTTGGCGTAGTCCCACCCGTCCCGGTGGTCCACGTCCCGAGGGATGAGCCTGGGCGTGGGCTGCCCCGTGCCCGTGAAATTCACGTTCACCCGCGTCGGGTCCACCCGGCCGGAGTCGGCGTTGACCTCGAACTCACAGGTGAGGGCGCGGCCTCGGATCTCCTCCAGGGCCATGTCCAGGTCCCGCTCGAAGCTCGCCGAGCGCAGGGAATAGTGGCAGCTCGAGGACTCCCGGCACGTGGGCGTCCGGGGCGTCCCCCCCGTCACCGCCAGCGAGGAGAGGAACGCGTCCGACGCCTCGGGCGTGCCCGCGATGTACCACCGCACTGGCGGCGAGAGCCGCGCGCCCATCGCCACGGCCACGCTCACGGCGTCCCGCGCCACCCGCTCCTGGCGCAGCAGGCACTCCAGGTCCGGGAACGGCAGGATCGCGCAGGCGGGCCCCGGCAGGCACTCCTGCGTGGGCGCCCCGTCGGTGATGAGAATCACGTTGCGCGAGCCCTCCAGCGTGAAGCCCGTGCTGTAGTACCCGAGGGTCCCCTGGGCCGCGCACACCATGGGCGTGTTGCCGCTCGGGGAGCCCCCGAGGGCCGTCACCAACGCGCCACGGGACATGCGCAGGGGGGCCACCGGGACCGCGGGGCTGGTGTAGCCGTCCGGCGACCCGGCGGCGCCCGAGCGCGCGGGGAACAGCGTGAGCCCCACCCGGGCGTCGTCGCCCAGGCGCGTCAGGAGCCGCTGGATCCCGGCCACCGCGGACTCCCATTTGGTCGGGCGCGAGCCCTGCCCCATGGACCCCGAGCGGTCCAGGAGGATCAACAGGTTCAGCGGCACCCTCCGGGCGTCCGCCGTGGTGGTCATGCACGCCGCGTCCGGCGTGAGCACCGCCGTCCCCGTGTCCCTCACCGGGATCGCGTCCCGCCCGAGGGGCGCGTCGCCGCCCGCGCCGTCGGCCTCGGCGCCCCCCTCGGTCACGGCCCCGTCGGTCCCGTCCACGAAGCCCGGAGGCGGCCCGTTGGCCTGACACGACAAGGCCATCCATACTCCGAACGTCAGCGCCCTGGTCTTCACCGCTCTGCCTCCGCCCTCCCCTTCAGGCCGCGCCCGCGGCGCCACCGCCGCCGCCGCCAGCACCACCGCCGCCGCCGTCCAGCTTTCGCCCGGCGAACTGCTTGCCGAGCACCGCCAGCAAAAGCACCGCCCCGAGGCCCAGGAACACCACGGGTCGCGCAAAGAGCGAGTCCTCCTCGGCCTCGGCCTCCTGCTCCGGCGCCCCGTCTTCAAGGGACGGCCGGTGCCCCGCGGCCACGGCGCCTCCCCCCCCGCCACCGCCGCCACCACCACGGCCGCCGCCGCTCCCGCCGGGGCTGTCCCCGAGCCCCGCCACGTGCCCCTGGGCCTCCCCCGCCCGGCTCGATGAACGGCTCCCAAAGGACCGATACGCCGCGATCATCATGCACCCGACGGCCACCAGGAGGATCACGTACTCCACCGTGGAGAGCCCACGGACATCCGTGGTCAGGCTCCTCGGCGCCCTGGCGGGGGCTCTAACGTTCGCGTTGCGCACGGTGTCCACGGACCTCCGCTCGTAGGGCCTCCGAGGCTACACGCTCCCGGTTCCCGCGTATATTACCCACCCGGTCGCCCATCGGGAGGCGCGTCCCGGGCCGCGTCCGGGCCTGCATCGTCCCCGCACACCACGTCCGGCACCTGCCAGATGGGGCACCCCGACGCGTCCCGGGTGCGCACCCAGCGGGCGTGGTCCCCGGCCCCGCACACCCTCAGGCACGTCCCGTCCACGAAGCGCTCGCCCCCGGCCCTCACGCACCCGCAGGAGGGCGGGTCCAGCGGGCAGCACTCGCTCCCCACCGGAGGCTCCGAGGGGAAGGCCACGTCCACCCCCGGGAGCTCTGACGTCGCCCCGTCCAGCCTCCCCGCGTCGCGCCCCACGCAACGGAAGGCACGACACGTCTCGCCCCCCCGACACGGCGGGCTGCAGAACGACAGGTCCACGTCCTCCGCGGCGGTGACCTCCTCCGGGACATCCATCGCACCCAACGGACGCTGGGGCTCGCAGCCAAGACAACACCCCAGGAGCAGCCACCGAAGGATGCTCACCGACAGGGTACTACATGGTCTTACATTCTCACACACATCCGACCCGTCTGGATGCCTCCGCTCGGGCGGATCAGCGGCAGGTCGCCGCAGACGAGCCCAACGGGGCAGTCGGCGTTGGTGGCGCAGGGCGCGGTGCAGTAGCCCATGGTGCCCGTGGTGGGCACGCACAGGGAGGTCTGGCACATGTTGGCCGCGGTGGGGTCACAGGCGCTGCCCGTGGCGCCCATGCGGGAGGTGACCCCACACCGGAAGTTCATCTCGTCCGAGAGGTCGTTGAGGGTGGGCAGGCAGAGCTGCCCCGTGGCGCAGTCCCCGTGGCGGGCGCAACGCTGGCGGCAGAACCCGAGGCTCACCACGGGGTTCATGCCCCCGTCCGTGCGCACCTGGTACGGCGCATAGGAGCAGAAGAAGCCCGCCCGGAGGCCCGCGCAGTCCATGTCCCCGGTGGTGCCGAAGGCGCAGGGCACGGAGCAGGTGCCCCCGGCGCAGAAGCCCGTCTCACAGTCCGCCCCGCCCATGCACGTGGCCCCGAGGACACCCCTCCCGGTGCCCGGGAGGTTGCACCGGAAGCAGTTGCGGGTGCCCATGGAGCAGCGGTCGAGGTTGGAACAGATCTGCCCCATCGGGCAGTCCATGGGGCGATTGCACTCGCCGGTCTCGCGGACGTAGGCCCCGCAGCGCCCCATGGCGCACTGGAGCCCGGTGACGCACGCGGACATCAGGCAGCAGGGCTGCCCGTCACGGCCGCAGGGCGGGCGCGCGGGAGCGTCCGTGGGGGGCGTACCCGTATCCGCGGGGGGCGTGCCCGTGTCCACGGGCGGCATTCCGCCGGTGTCCGCAGGGGGCACTCCGCCGGTGTCCGTGGGAGGCATTCCGCCGGTGTCCATGGGAGGCACTCCGCCGGTGTCCGTGGGCGCCCCGTCCATGCCCGAGTCCTGGGTGCCACCCCCGTCCGGGTCACCCCCGTCCGGGGGGAAGGTGCACACCGGACCCGAGGCGCCGGTGAGGCACACCTGGCCGCCGGAGCAGGCCGGGTTGCATGCCTCGACGCACACGCCCCGGAGGCAGGTGAAGCCCGACCGACAGGCCGGCTCGCACGCCGGGGGCGTGCTGCTCCCTCCCCCTCCGCAGGCCAGCGAGACCGCAACAAGAATCCCCACGAGAAGAACGCGGGTGGTGGTCATAGTCCCGGCCATGGTTGGTCCTCCGTTCAGGTTCAGCCGCTGAAGTTGACGCCGGAAATCCCAGGTTTCCACGGGCAGCTCCGCTGGACATCCTCGCGCGCTGGCGGCCGATGGCCGGGGATTTGACCAAGGCATCGGTGGCCAACACGTCGCGCAATGTGTGTTCCGCCGCCTCCAGCCACTCGGTGTTGACCTTTCCAAACAGTTGGAGTACCTTTCCATTACAATCCCTCCACCGGAATAGGGACAGTGCTCCCGTCAATCGACGGAGTTCCCAATTTGCCATTGCCGTTATATCCCCAGCACAGGACCTGGCCACCTGATCGAAGAGCACAACTGTGCAATGACCCAGCACTGACTTGAACCGCATCAAACAATCCAATGACGGGCGACGGAGTCGTCTGCGGCCGGGTCGTAGAGGAACCATTACCTAAAACACCCACGTACGGAAATCCCCAGCATTCAACACTCCCACTCGTTCCTCGGGCGCACGTGTGGCCCGAGCCAGCACTCAACTCGGCCACGTCGTGCAAACCCCTGACACGAACTGGCTGTGAACGTATCATCGTCGTTCCATCGCCCAATTCCCCTTCAGAATTCAAACCCCAACACATCACGTCTCCTCGTCTTTGCAATGAGCACGAATGCGCCCCGCCAGCCGCAATCTGAACGGAGTCCACTTCTCCAATTACCGCGGTGGGCAGCGGGCGATCCGTTGTGGTCCCATCACCGACCTGACCATGGTCATTCCGTCCCCAGCATCTCACGGAGCCAGTCGAAGTCCGAGCGCACACGTGAGGTCCAAAAGCACTGATATCAACCACATCACTTAATTCCTGCACCATGACAGGAACTCTGCGACGAAGAAAGGTTCCATTGCCAATTTGACCATGCGAATTTATGCCCCAACACCAGACTGAACCAGAAATCAGCCGAGCACAGGTGAACCAGATCGCTGCTTGAACCTGTACAACGTCATGTAGCCCTACCACGACGACTGGCATGTCTCGACGTATCGCAGTGCCATCGCCAAGCTGACCGTCGAAATTCCCGCCCCAACAGACCACTTGCCTGTCCGCTCGAATGGCACAGGTGTGATCATACCCGCTACTGACGTTGACAAATCGCTCTGGACCAACAACTCTTGTCGGTGTCGGTCGGGCGATGGTAGTTCCATCACCGAGCTGGCCAAAGCTATTCGCCCCCCAGCAGAATACCTCGCCTGCTCGATTTAGAACGCATGTGTGTTGGCGCCCGGCCGAGAGTTGCACGATTCTACGACCGTCAACAACTCTCTCCTCCCCAGACGAATCCGTCAACTGAAGATCCATCGAAACGTCCATTGATCCGCCGTCTTTGTCAGCCATCGCTGACGAGTCGAGAGCGTAGAAACCCGAGTTGCCGCAGTTCAAGAACGTCAGAAAAGAAAAGAGGGCGATAGGTCCTCTGGATACCACTCTCAAGTGGCCAACAACTCGGACAGGCATTTGATTCCTCATCGGTACCATTGATCAAAAATGCCTCACTACAAACCCCACACCTCGTTCCATTCTTGCGCCGTTCTCGTTAAAAATTACAGGAACATTACGCTGATAGTCCCACGATAGGCATGTTACATTTGGATTTGGCGTTCCGGGAGCATCCCTTGGACCGTACACAAGGTTTTCAGGATAGCCTCGAAAATTCATTGTCTGTGTATACCACAGCAGGGTTCTGGGATTGTCAGTGGACGCGACTCGACACGGAACCTGATTGCTCATCGAACCGTCCGACACGCAGATTCTCACATGAGCATCAGAGAACGACCCGTAATTCGCACCCACCCAAAAGACATTAAAACTGGCCCCTGTGGGAATTGGGAGGTAATCAGCATATGCGATATTCCAACGACCAGTTCTGCCTTCGTACCCAATTCTGCCATCTCTGTCATTGAACCAAACGCAGATCGGATGGCAAAGAGCACTCATGTCGTACGGCGTAGGGAAAGGAGTCGAAGCGATCGGTGGGCTAGGGAGCCGAGGTGTAACCAACATGGGTTGGTCAGGGCGGCCATTGAAACCAAAATTATCCAAGGAAGATGTGTTAAAGAGAGTATTATCGGCTGTTGCCCTATGGACATAGAACCCCTGCCTTACATCTGAACTGGCGAATGCCCATACATTAAAGACCGCTCCAAGAGGCATCGGCGCGCCGTCAATGTTGACAATCACCCACCGTCTAACTTGAAGACTGTACATCACGGCAATGTAGTGGTTATTCGCAACGCCGTAAAACTCAGAAGCAAGGCTCAGATCGGTGCCGAAATCGGAAGAAAACCGTGAAGCCGGAGTATGGAACTTGCTCGACGTCAGGCCTGGTACAAACGGAATGAAAAATGCGCCGCGAGGTGCTAGTGATACTAGGGAAAACCGCCGTGATACGTGGATCAATGCGCCGGGATTTCCGTCGAGAATTTCGTGGGTCAAGATTGTGTATGGACCATCGGTGTTCGGTCGTTCCGCGATATGAATGAAATCTGCCTCATGAGATCTCGTCCCGCTCATCTCTTCCTCCGACGTCCTCAGGTTCACCCTCGGAAATTCACCGCATACTCTCCTCTAATGTTTCCAGAAGTCATCCCACGGCGCTGGCATGAGATAATGCTCTGAAGCGGTACCTTGGGCACGCTTGTCTCTCGGCGGAACTTGCCGATCGCTCGATGAATAGAGAGCCTCTTTGAGGGAGACAGCGCGGACCATCTGGGTGACATCAACAACACCCAACCTCGAACCCGTCAGGTCATCCCTCTTCTGTGTGGAGGACAGTTGCGCAAAGGTGTCTTTGACTGAAATGACCTTGCCCTCACCGTGCGGGTCTGCTTGTTTGAGAGGATCGTTCTTCATGGTCTCCTGTCTCTCCTTAGCGTGCGGGGCTCGCCCGTAGCAGTCCGAGCCGCAGAAGGACCTCACCGGGGAGGCTCTCGGTCTCACCCTCCACAGTACCGGGCGCGTCGCGCGCCACCCCGAGGAAGTCCCGCCGCCCAGCGTGGCCCCGGAACCGCGATCGCACCGAGGCGAGCTCCGCCTCCGTCATCTGCCAGGAGCTCCAGTAGTGCGTCGGTGCAGTCCCCGGTGCGCTCCCTGTCGGAACGAGACCTGCCGTGAACTGTTCCAGACCTGCGTCTGGTACCGCTGCAAGCAGGTCCCCCACGGCGCGGTCCCGCTCTGCTGCGGTGACCACCAGGACCAGCCGTCGGGTGTAGGTCGCGCGGCTCATGTGATGGTGATCCCGTAGAGACTGCCGAGCCAGCGTTCGAGCTGCGAGCGTTCTGCGTCGCTCAGGGCGCGGTCGTAGATCATCGCCATGGCGATGTCGAAGCTGCCCGGCACGGCCGTGCCGCCTGCGGCCGAACCGAGCGCGAAGGGGTAGTTGGCGCCGCTGTTGTTGATGTTCACCGTGGACCAGTCACCGATCCCGGTCGTGAAGCCCAGCGCGCTGCCGCCGTCTTTGCGGATCACTGGGGTCGCTGTCGGTGCGTACACGATGGAGCAGATATGCCAGCTATTGTTGGCCGTGGTGGTGTAGCGGTCGCCGTCGGTCGCGGTGGGACCGGCGAAGTTGGAGATGGCCAGGTTGGTGCCGCCCCCATCGGCGATCATGCCGAACTCCTGGTTGCCTGCCGCAATGCCCATCGAGACCGCCGTCCCGTAGGCATTAGCGCCGGTCGCCTTGAGTACCGCGAGGTAGGTCAGCGCCGTGCCCGCGCTCACGCTGGTGGATCCCGTCAGGGCGTCGTCCACGCCGTCAAAGCGTGCGATGGCGCGACCGTTCACGATGTCCACCAGAAAGGTCGGGCGCTTGGAGGAAGTGCCCTGCGTGGCATCATTGCCCTTGCCCGATTGATCCCGAATCGAGCTGATCGGGTCGAGATCCGTGAGGCCCAGCGCCGAGGCATTCCACCACCCTACCAGATTCGCGATCGAGCGAGGCGTAAAGGGTGCAGGCGAGTGCCCGCGTCCTCGATCCCGGTCCAGGGTTCTGCCGAAGATCATCCGTGCCCTCCGTTCGCCTCGCACCTTCGCCTCAGGGTATCTCCTTCGTCCGCCCACAGACTATCGCCCGCACCCCAGAAGTCCCCGTGGACGTATAGACCTTGACGCGGCCCAGGGGACCACGGGTCTGCGTTGGCGTGCCCAGCCAGAATTTGTCCGGAGCGCTGATGGTCCCCGAGTTGGCTGCGGTGCCGGTCACCGCGCTGAAGCTGTCGTCGGTCCCCAGGTAGGAGTGCTGGAACTCGGCGTAGACGATCAGCGAGCCGGAGACGTTGTCCACAATTACCTGGACCGCCAGTTCGTCCGGACTCCCGAGCAGGTCATTGAACACCGGCGAACTATAGGTGTAGTTGACGTTCACCGTCTGGTTGACCACCGTCTCGATGAAGGTCCTTGGCATGGTCGTTCCTCCTTCCGGCTCGCGGGAGGGTCAGTCGTCCCGACCGCAGATGATCACGCGCACCACGCACGAACCGGTGCTGGTGGACACTTTGATCCGGATGAAGGCGCCGGGTGTGATGGATGCCGCGCCCAACCAGAAGTTCGAGGCGGCGCTGATGGAGCCGGAGTTGCCGGTCGCACCGGTGAGGGTGCCGAAGGTGCTGTCCGCCCCGTCGTTGGAGTGCTGGAGCTCGGCGCTCACGGTCTGGGTGCCGCTCACCGAGTCCACCACGACCTGGACCGCGAGCTTGTTGGGTCGCCCCAGCATCTCGTAGAACTGCCCGCTGCTGTAGACAGCCGTCGTCGTGACCGTCTGACTCATGACCTCCTGGATGAACGTGCGCGCCATGCCTTCTTCTCCTCAGACTAGGGTCAGTGGAACCAGATACAGCGTCCCGGTTCCCGTTGAGAGCTTCGCCACCACGTAGGGGCGGTCGGTCCGGACCCGCACCCGCTCCACACTGCTACCTGGAAAGATCGCCGTATTCTGGCCGCTCGTGTCCGGCGTCGTCGCCGCGGGACTGGAGCTCGTTGGCGCCGTCCGCAGGATCACGTTCTTGGTGGGGTCGAGCCCATCCAGAAACACGAGGTAGATCCCCGCGGTCAGTTTGCCGGTCGCGGCCGCGCTGGTGCTCAGCGACAGAGAGAACGCCAGCACCGTCGCATCCGTCAGGTCGTTGATGCACGCCACCGCGCTTGCTTCGCCAGACTCCACGACGGCCTCCAAACGTGGGTGGTGTCCCCAGGGTAAGCGCTCGTCCATGCAGGTACCACAGCAGACGGGGGGTCGTCAACCTCCGTTCGTCGCGGGCCGAGGTAACCTGAAGGGTCCTGGTCCGGGTCGGTTCATCGGATCACTAGGGATCGTTCGACTTCGCGGCCACAGACATAAGCCCGCGCACGGCGACCTCACCCCCGGCCCCCTCTCCATTCATGGAGAGGGGGAGATAGAGGAGAGTAACTCATTGGAATCACAGGTGATTTTCCTCTATGCCACCCCTCTCCCTGGCAGGCTACACATTAGCCAAAAGGGTGGGTGGATGTAGGTGTGGTTGCACGGGTGTGATTCCCATTCCAACGGGCGATCTGCTCGTTTTCCCGAGGTTTGGCGAGGACGAGTCGAAGCCGGTCCCACGCTGCCTCTCGCCGACCCTCGAAATCGCCGAGGAACCTGGCGGCGCCACCCTCCGAAATCCCCAAGAAATCCCGCATTCGGAATGAGAATCACACCCGGTTGCGCGAGCAGCGCGCGCTCGAGGAGCGGGAGAGCTGCTTGTGGACCGAACTTCAGCGTGACTTCGAGCGTGTTCTGGCGGACGAGAACGTCTCGACGCGGCCCTGGTATCAGGCCGATCGCGAGGCCGACGCGACGCACGTTCTGTTGCGGTCGCAGGAGCCCGAGACCTTGTTCACAGTCCGCGCGAACCACGATTGTCTGTTGACCCCGAGCTCCAAGGGGACCGATGGGAAGGCACTGCGCAAGCTGCGGGAGGCACTGCTTGAGAGCCCAAGTCGCGGGGTGACCTACCTGGATTTGCCTCGTCACCGCCACTGCACTGAACGGATGGCGAGGATGGAGGTGACCTGTGAACGTGTCTCGTTGCGTCTGCGTCAGCGCTGGTCGCACAAGTTCCTCGCGGACGCGGAGCTGTACGCGGTGTGGACGCACGAGGTTGGCACGACGCCCGCGGGCGAGGCTCCGATCGAGTGGTTGCTGCTGAACACGTACCCCGTCACGACGATCGAAGCCGCCTTCTGCGTGGTTCGCGCCTAATCGCTGCGCTGGTTGATCGAACGGGTGAATTATACCTGGAAGAGCGGCGCGTGCCACGTCGAGGACTCGCAGTTGGAGTCCTTCCAGAGTCTCGCGAAGTGGGCTATCCTCCACCTGAGCGTGGCCACCCGGGAAGAGTCGCTTCTGCGCCTGTCTCGCACACAGCCCGAGCTGCCTGCGACGGAGGCGTTCAGCCGCGATCAGATGGATGCGGCCGTGGCGCTCCACCGCAAGAACCACCCCAAAGGTCCGGCGCTCGGCGCGACCCCAGCGTTGAGTGATCTTGTGAGAATCATCGCAGGGATCGGGGGCTTCACCGCATCCAGCAAGCATAAGCCGGGAATCAAGGTCTTTGTCCGCGGCATGCAGCGGATAGATGCGGCCGCGGAGGCGCACGCGGAGTACCAGACCATGCTCACGAGGCCTACATCCACCCACCCTTTTGGCTAATGCGTAGCCATGAATGGAGAGGGGGCCGGGGGTGAGGTCGCCGTGCGCGGGCTTATGTCTGTGGCCGACTTCGCGATGGGAGGCCACCGACGGGCTTTGGTCATAGCCCCGGCCATGGTTGGTCCTCCGTTCAGGTTCAGCCGCTAAAGCTGAGGCCGGAAATCCCAGGTTTCCACGGGCAGCTCCGCGGGATATCCTCGCGCGCTGGCGGCCGATGGCCGGGAATTTGACCAAGGCCAGAACGCGCATCCCCGTGGACTATCATGCCTCCCGAGGGTGGTGCCAAGCTGCCCCACCAAACACCGCGATGCGACACCCCCGAGGGACCTCACTGCTCCTCCTCCTGGCCGCCTGGTGCGTGCTCGTGGGCCAGGGGCCCCGCAGGCGCCGGGGCTGCCCCACGGGGAGCGTCAGCGTGGACGGGGTGTTCTGCATCGACCGCTGGGAGGGCTCGCTGGTGGAGGTCCTTCCCCGAGGGCGCACGCGCCCCTGGAGCCCGGTGCACACACCCCCGACCGGCGTGAGGGTCCGGGCGGTGTCCCGCCCGGGGGTGCTCCCCCAGGGGTACCTCTCGCAGGTGCAGGCCCGAGCGGCCTGTGTGGCCGCGGGCAAGCGGTTGTGCACCGAAGCCGAGTGGGCCCACGCCTGCCGGGGACGCTCGCCCACCCTGTGGCCCTATGGGCCGTTGCAGCAGCCCGGGCGCTGCAACGACAACGGCGTGAACCCCGTCCCGAGGCTCTTTGGCCCTGGGAACCACTTCCACGGCGGCCCCATGAACGACCCCAGGCTCAACCGCATGCCGCGCACCGTGGCCCTCACCGGGAGGCACCCCCGGTGCAGCGGGAGCTACCTCGCCCAGGACATGGTGGGGAACCTCCACGAGTGGGTGGACACCGTGGCCCACGGCCGGGGCGTCTTCCGAGGGGGGTATTTCTCGGACGTCTTGATCAATGGAGAGGGTTGTAGCTACGCCACCCGGGCCCACGGGCCGGGGTACCACGACTACAGCACGGGCTTCCGGTGCTGCGCGGACCCGAGATAATGGGTATGGTCCGCGGCATGACGTCCAAGCATGCCCTGGAGCTCATGAAGAACGCGGAGGAGGCGGTCCTTGCGCTGCGCACCCACGCCGAGGCCCTGGAGGCCGGCGTCCTCGCGGCCTACGCGCCGGTGACCACGGGGGGCTCCTCGCTGGCCGTGAAGGCCCTCCTGGAGAGCGCCGCCCTCACGCTGGAGGGCGCCCTCCGGGGCTTCAACGCCGCCGCCGAGGCCCATCAGGCCGAGCTCTCCGACGACGACCAGTACCGCACGGCCCGGGACGCGGCCTCCACCGAGGTGCGCGAGGCCCTCTCGCAGATCCGTGAGGCCGTGGACTCGCTCTTCGGCGACGCGTGGGTCCCGCGGCTGGGGCTCCCGGCGGCACTCCCGTCGGACCCGGCGGCGCTGGAGCGCGCGGCGGGCGAGGTGCTCGGCGCCCTGCGCACGGTGAAGCTCCCAAAGCCCCAGCTCCCGGGGGTGGGCTCCGTGGACGCCCGGGCCTGGATCGCGTTGTTGGAGGGGCCCAGGAATCGCCTCGTCACCGCCCGCGGGGACGTCGCCCGGGAGGCCCAGGAGGCCCGGGCCACGCAGGCCGCCCGGGACGCCGCCAGCGACCACCTGCAAGAGACGCTGTCCGCGAGCGCGCTGCTCCTGCAAGCGATCGCGCGCGTGGGCGGGCGCAGCGAGCTCGTGCGCAACATCCGCGGCACCGCCCTGCGCAGCACCCGCGCCCCGGCCCTCCCCACGGACGACGACGCCCGAGGCCAGGGGGCCGCGTAGCTCGCGCCCCCCTTGCGCCGTCGGCAGCACGGTGCCATGGCACCCCCCATGTCGCTCTCTGACGCTACGCTCCGGGACCTCGACGCGAGGCTGGAGCACTGCCTGCCCGCCCTCTGGGACCTGAGCCTCAAGATCCACGGGAGCCCGGAGCTGCGCTTCGAGGAGCACCAGGCCTCGCGCTGGATCGCCGAGCTCCTCACCGCCCACGAGCACCCCGTGGAGAAGCCCCTCGGGGGCCTCGCCACGGCCTTCCGCGCCCGCGCGGGCTCGCAGGGACCCCAGGTGGCCATCCTCGCGGAGTATGACGCCCTGCCGGAGCTCGGTCACGCCTGCGGGCACAACCTCATCGCCGGCGCCGCCGTGGGGGCCTTCCTGGCCCTGGCGCCCCTGGCCGAGGCCCTCGGAGGCCGCGTGGACCTCGTGGGCACCCCCGCCGAGGAGGGCGGCGGCGGCAAGATCCTCCTCCTCGACGCGGGGATCTTCGACGGCGTCGACGCGGCGATGATGTTCCACCCCTTCGACCGGGACCTCCTGGCCCACCCGGCCCTGGCCAACCTGTGGATAAGAATGGACTTTTCGGGAGTGCCCGCGCACGCCGCGGTGGCCCCCTGGGATGGGAAGAGCGCCCTCACCGCATGCCTCCAGACCTTCTCGTTGATTGACTCTCAGCGGGTGCACTTCCGGGACGGGGTGCGCGTCCACGGGTTCATCCTCGACGGGGGCCAGGCGGTGAACATCATCCCCGAGCGGGCGAGCTGCGAGTTCAGCGTGAGGGCCCGCACGCTCCCGGAGCTTGAGCGCGTGCGCGCCGTGGTGGAGCGCTGCGCCCGCGCGGCCGCCCTGGCCCTCGGGGTGGAGGTCACCCTCGCGCCTCGGAGGGGCTACAAAGACCTGCGCAACAACATGACCCTGGCGAGGGTCTTCGGGAGGCACCTCGGGCTGAGCGGCCGCGCCGCGCGGGAGGGCGACGACCGCGTGGGGGCGGGCTCCACGGACATGGGTGACATCTCCCACGCGGTGCCGTCCATCCACCCGTGGCTGGCCCTGGTGGGCGAGGGTGAGTGCATGTGCCACGAGCGTGCCTTCGAGAAGGCCGCGGGCTCCGAGCGAGGGCGCCGGACGCTCCTGGACGCCGCCCGGGCCCTGGCGCGCACCGCCGCGGAGTTCCTGACGGACCCGCAGCTGCGCCAGGGCGTGAGGGAGGAGTTCCTGCGGGGGTGACGCGGGGGCTCGCCGTGGGTATGTTCCGTGCCCCTCCGACGGGGCCCCACCCCCCACGGAGAGAAAGGGTGCCAAGGCCGATGCTCCGCGGACGGATGATGGATTTTCCCCTCACGCTCACGCACCTCCTGGACCGCGCCACGCGCTATTTCCCGCGCTCCGAGGTGGTCACTCGCCTCCCGGACAAGAGCCTGCGGCGCGCCACCCTCGGGGACGTGTCCGCGCGCTGCGGGCGCCTGGCCAACGCCCTCCAGCGCCTCGGGGTCGGCCCCGGGGACCGCGTGGCCACCCTCTGCTGGAACCACCAGCAGCACCTGGAGTGCTACCTCGCCGTGCCTGCCATGGGGGCCGTGGTTCATACGCTCAACCTCCGGCTGCACCCCTCGGAGATCGCCTACATCGCCCGCCACGCCGGGGACAAGGTGCTGGTGTGCGACCGCACGCTCCTGCCCCTGTGGGAGAATGTGCGCGCCGAGGCGCCAGGGATCGAGAAGGTGCTCGTGGTCCCCGACGCGGGCCCCGCGCCGGAGGGCTTCCTGGACTACGAGGCCCTCCTCGCCGCGGAGAGCCCTCACCACGCGTGGCCTGGCCTGGACGAGGACTCCGCGGCGATGGTGTGCTATACTTCCGGGACCACGGGGAACCCCAAGGGGGTGGTGTACAGCCACCGGTCCACCACGCTCCACGCCATGGCGCTGTGCATGCGGGACTGCGTGGGCGTCTCCGAAGAAGACACGGTGCTGCCCGTGGTGCCGATGTTCCACGCCAGCGCCTGGGGCATGCCGTACGCCGCGGTGCTCGCGGGCGCGAAGCTGGTGTTCCCCGGACCCCACCTGGACCCCACGAGCCTCCTGGACCTGATGGCAGGAGAGCGCGCCACGCTGGCCGCGGGGGTGCCCACCATCTGGCTCGGGATCTTGAACCTCCTGGATGAGAACCCGAAGCGCTGGGACCTCACCAGCGTCAGGAGCATGGTCATCGGCGGCTCCGCGGCGCCGCCGTCGTTGATCGACGGCTTCCGCCGGAGGCACGGGCTGGAGGTCACCCACGCCTGGGGGATGACCGAGACCAACCCCCTCGGGACCCTGGCGAGGGTCAAGCGCTCGGCGGGGGACCTCGGGGACGCGCAGCGGCTGGAGGCCCGGGCCTCGCAGGGGTACGCGGTGCCCTTCGTCGAGGTGAGGCACATGGCCGTCGCGGGAGACGGCGCGCCGGTGAGGCTCCCGTGGGACGGCGCCAGCATGGGGGAGCTTGAGGTGCGAGGCCCCTGGGTGGCCAGCGCATACCTCGGCGACGAGGGGAGCGACAAGTTCACCCCCGACGAGTGGTTCCGCACCGGGGACGTGGTCACCATCGACGCCGAGGGCTACGTTCGCATCACCGACCGCGCCAAGGACGTGGTGAAATCCGGCGGCGAGTGGATCTCCTCGGTGGCGCTGGAGAACGCGCTGATGGCTCACCCGGCGGTGCTGGAGGCCGCGGTCTTCGCCGGGAAGCACCCGAAGTGGGACGAGAGGCCCCTCGCGGCGGTGGTGTTCAAGCCCGGCCAGACGGCCACGCCGGACGAGCTCCGGGCCTGGCTCGAGCCCCGCTTCGCGAAGTTCTGGCTCCCGGACGCCTACCTCACGGTGGAGCAGATCCCCAGGACCTCCACGGGCAAATTCCTCAAGACCAGGCTCCGGGAGCTCTACGGCGAGCACCTGCTCAAGAACCCCTGACGGAGACAAATTATCATGGAATTTCGACCACTTGGCCGCTCCGGCCTGCGCGTGAGCGCCCTGAGCCTCGGGGCCATGACCTTCGGGGACAGCACCACGTTCATGAAGGGTCTCACCTCGCCGGACGACGAGGCCCGGAGGGTCTTTGACCGCGCGGTGGACGCGGGGATGAACCTCGTGGACACCGCGGACGTGTACTCCGAGGGTCGCAGCGAGGAGCTCACCGGACAGTGGCTCAAGGGGAAGAGGGACCGCGTGCTCCTGGCCACCAAGTGCCGCTTCCCCATCGGGTTCGGGACGAGGCATGCGGGGCCCCACGACCAGGGGCTCTCGCGCAAGCACATCATCGAGGCGTGCGAGGCGAGCCTCCGGAGGCTCGGCACGGACCGGGTGGACCTCTACCAGATGCACATGCAGGACGGCAGCGTGCCCATCGATGAGACGCTCCGGGCCCTGGACGACCTGGTGACCCAGGGCAAGGCGCTCTACGTGGGCTGCTCGAACTACACGGGCTACCGCCTGGTGGAGTCGCTCTGGAGCGCGGACCGGAACCGTACGCACAAGTACATCTCCGTGCAGCTCCAGTGGTCCCTGGCGGTGCGCGAGGCGGAGCTGGAGGTCCTGCCCGCATGCCGCGCCTTCGGGCTCGGGACGCTGGTGTGGTCGGGGCTCGCCCGGGGCTTTCTTACGGGCAAGGCCCAGCGGGGCCAGAGCCCCCCCCCGGGGTCGCGCCTGGCGGCCTGGAGGGACAGCCTCCGGGCCTTCGACAACGACCGCGGCTGGGGCATCCTCTCCGCGGTGGAGGAGGTGGCCCGGAGGCGGGAGACCACGGCCTCCGCGGTGGCCCTGGCGTGGCTCCTGGCGAGGCCCGAGTGCAGCTCCGTCCTGGTCGGGGCCCGCACCGTGGAGCAGCTCGAGGACAACCTCAAGGCCCTGGACGTCAAGCTCACCGAGGAGGACCTGAAGCGCCTGAACGACGCGTCGAAGCTGGAGCTGGTGTACCCCTACGGGTTCATCAACCTCCGGGAGCCCTGGTAGCGCCCGTGGACCTCTCCCCGCGACGGCTCACGCACCTCCGGGAGCTGGAGGCCGAGAGCATGCACATCTTCCGTGAGGTGGCCGCGGAGTTCGCGCGGCCCGTGATGCTGTACTCCATCGGCAAGGACTCCTCGGCGCTCTTGAGGGTGGCGCTCAAGGCCTTCCACCCGGCGCCCCTGCCGTTCCCGCTCCTGCACATTGACACCACCTGGAAGTTCCAGGCGATGTACGCCTTCCGGGACGAGGTCAAGGCCGCCCACGCCCTGGACCTCCGGGTGCACACCAACCAGGAGGGCCTCGCCCAGGGGATCAACCCGTTTGACCACGGCAGCCAGCGGTACACCACGGTGATGAAGACCCACGCGCTCCTCCAGGCGCTCTCCCAGGGCGGCTACGACGCGGCCTTCGGCGGGGCCAGGAGGGACGAGGAGAAGTCCCGCGCCAAGGAGCGGGTGTACTCCTTCCGGGACGCCCACGGGCAGTGGGAGCCCAAGAGCCAGCGGCCGGAGCTGTGGAACCTCTACAACTCCCGCGTCCACAAGGGCGAGAGCATCCGGGTGTTCCCCCTGTCCAACTGGACCGAGCTGGACGTCTGGCAGTACATCTGGCTGGAGAAGATCCCGATTGTACCGTTGTACTTCGCCGCGCCGAGGCCCGTGGTGGAGCGCGACGGGGCGCTGATCATGGTGGACGACCACCGTATGCGCCTGCGCCCCGGGGAGACTCCCCAGACGCGCCTGGTGCGCTTCCGTACGCTGGGCTGCTACCCCCTCTCGGGCGCCGTGGAGAGCGCCGCCGCCACGCTCCCGGAGATCCTCAAGGAGATGCTGGAGGCCCGCACCAGCGAGCGCCAGGGGCGGCTCATCGACCACGACGAGGAGGGCTCCATGGAGCAGAAGAAGCGCGAGGGGTACTTCTGATGGACGAGCCCGTCGAGGCGTGGCTGGCCCGGCACGAGAGGAAGGAGCTCGTACGCTTCGTCACCGTGGGGAGCGTGGACGACGGCAAGAGCACCCTCATCGGGCGGCTCCTGTACGACACCCAGGGGGTCTACGAGGACCAGCTCGCCGCCGTGCGCCGCGCCTCCCGCGACGCCGAGGAGGACCTGGGCGTGGACCTGGCGCTCATCACCGACGGGCTCAAGGCCGAGCGCGAGCAGGGCATCACCATCGACGTCGCCTACCGGTATTTCTCTACGGAGACGCGCAAGTACATCCTCGCGGATACGCCAGGGCACGTGCAATACACCCGGAACATGGCCACCGGGGCCTCCACCGCGGAGGTGGCGCTGATCCTCCTGGACGCCCGCCTCGGCGTGCTCCCTCAGTCCCGCCGCCACGCGTACGTGGTGCACCTCCTCGGCATCCGGCACCTGGCCGTCTGCGTGAACAAGATGGACCTGGTGGACTGGAGCGAGGACACCTACACCGCCCTACAGACTGCGTTTCAGGGTTTTGTCGGGCGTCTGGGCTTCGAGAGCGTGACCTTCTTCCCGGTGAGCGCCCGAAAGGGAGACAACGTGGCGCGCAGGAGCGGGCGCATGCCATGGCACCGGGGCCCGACGGTGCTGGAGTACCTCGAGGCGGTGCCCGTACACCGCGACCGGGAGGCCGAGGCGCTGCGCTTCCCGGTGCAGTACGTGCTGCGGCCGCACCTGGACTACCGGGCCTTCGCGGGCACCCTGGCCTCGGGGCTGGTGCGCGTGGGGGACGAGGTGTTGGCGTTGCCGAGCGGCAGGCGCACCCGCGTGGCGGGCATTGACACCTACGAGGGCGCAGTGCCCGAGGCCTTCGCCCCGATGGCCGTGGCCCTGCGCCTGGAGGACGCCCTGGACGTCTCCCGCGGGGACATGCTGGTCCACCCGGACCGGGCGCCCTCGATCGCCACGAGGCTGGAGGCGCACCTCGTGTGGATGAGCGAGAGGCCCCTGAGCCTCACCCGGAGCTACCTCCTCAAGCACACCACGAGGGTGGTGCTCGCCCGCGTGGAGACCCTCCACGCCGTGGTGGACCCGGACACCCTGGAGGACACCCCCGCGGAGACCCTCGGGCTCAACGACATCGGCCGGGTGACGGTGCGGGCCCAGAGGCCGCTCTTCTGCGACCCGTACCGGGCGCTCCGCGGCACCGGGAGCTTCATCCTCGTGGACCCGCTCACCAACGACACCGTGGCTGCGGGGATGCTCTCGGGCGCCGCCGAGGGCGGCCAGGGCGAAGCCCTCCAGGCCCGCTCCAGGGTGTCCCTCGAAGCGCGCAGGAGGCGCCTGGGCCAGCGCGGGGGCGTGCTCTGGCTCCGGGCGGGCGCGCAGCAGTCGGCCTTCGCATGCGCCGTCGAGGCGTGGGTGTACGACCTCGGCGGCGCGGCGGTGCTGGTGGACGGCGTGCTGGAGGTCGCCCGGGAGGTGGCCCTGCGCTGCGCCGACGCGGGGCTCCTGGCCATCTGCGCGGTCACCGCCCAGAGCGACGAGGCCGTGCGCTCCCTCGCCCTGGAGGCCGGCGAGGAGCGCTTCCTGGAGGCCGCTGCCCCCGAGGACCCCTCGCGCATCGACGCCGAGGCGCGCGCCCTGGCCGAGGACCTCGTGGCGCGGGCGATGACCTCCGGGGCGCCGCGGTGAGCGAGGCCCGACGGGCCCTGGAGGCGTACCTCTCCGGGGTCCGGGAGGGCGTGCTGGAGACGCTCAAGGGCCTCCTCCCGACGGGCCGTCGGGCGTATCGCCCGCTCTATGAGCTCATGCTCGACTACCCGATGAGGGACGCCAAGGCCCTGCGCCCGGGGCTCTGCATCGCCGTGTGCCGCGCCCTCGGCGGGCGCCTTGAAGACGCCCTGCCCACGGCCACCGCGCTGGAGCTCTACCACAACGCGTTCCTCATCCATGACGACATCGAAGACGGCTCGCTCCTGCGCCGCGGGCGCCCCACGCTGCACCTGCTGCACGGCGCCCCGGTGGCGGTGAACGTCGGCGACGCGATGCTCGCCCTCTCGCTGCAGCCCCTTTTGGACAACACCGAGAGGCTGGGCCTGGGCCCCGCCCTGCGGATCCTCCAGGTGGTCTCCCGCATGGCCCGGGAGTCCGCCGAGGGGCAGGCCGTGGAGCTCGACTGGATCCGTCACGACACCTGGGACCTCGAAGACCGCGACTACCTCCGGATGGTCTACCAGAAGACCTGCTGGTACACGTTCATCGCCCCGAGCCTGCTCGGCTCCCTCGCCGCGGGGGCCTCCGAGGCCCAGCGCTGGACCCTCACCCGCTTCGCCGTGCTCCTGGGCATGGCCTTCCAGATCCAGGACGATGTGCTCAACCTCGCCTCCGAGGAAGCCGTGTATGGAAAAGAGGCCAACGGCGACCTCTGGGAGGGCAAGCGCACGCTGATCCTGCTGCACGCGTTGCGCCACGCGGAGCCCTCGGAGCGCGCGCGGGCAAAGGATCTCCTGCGGCTCCCGAGGGCCTCCAAGACCGAGGAGGGGGTGTCTTATTTGCGTGCGCTGGTGGACCGTCGTGATAGCCTCGGGCACGCTCGCGCGGTGGCGACCCGGCGGGCGGAGCGGGCGCGCCGCACGCTTGAGAGCGCCCGAGGGTGGCTCAAACCCTCGGTGCATCAGGGCTTCCTGACGGCGCTTGTGGATTATGTGATGGACCGGACGCGGTAGCGTCGGGGCAGCGGACAAAGGGGTTGAGAAATGACCTTCAAGGGCTATTCGGTGCGGGGCACCTCGGGTTGGATCGAAGGGCGCACGGGCGGCGGGACGGGCATCGGGCCCCGGCCGCCGATGATGGTCCAGCGACCGGTCGCGCCGCCCCGACCTCCCAGCGCACCGGTGCCAATGCCGCCCGCGCCGGGGCCGCGCCCTCCCGGTGCAGAGTCCACGCCCAGGCCGGGACGCGCCGCAGGCGCCGCGGGCACCGCCGCTCCGCGACCCTGGAGCGAGGTGCTCTATGAGTTCGCCCTGGGCGAAATGACCCAGTACGAGCGCCTCGCAGGGATCGGGTTCCGCTACGCCGAGCACCTCGTGGGCGTCGTGGGGACCTTGTCCCACGGCCACTTCGGGCACCACGGCGCGCACCACCCGCAGCCCCCGGTGACGCCGCCGGCGCCGCCGCCGCCGGTGGTGCTTTCGGAGTACGTGCGCGAGCGGACCGGGACCACGTTCCAGGTGTTTCACCCGGTGACCAACCCGGGCAGCGAGAGGGTGGGCTTCCATGTCACGCTCTCGGAGCTGATCCACGCCACCTCGGGCCAGGGTCGCGCCGCGGAGTCCAGGGTGCTCGCGGGCGATCACACCGTCGAGCCCGGAGGGCGCAACGTGGTGGAGATCCAGGTAAGCCTCCGCGGGGTGGAGCCCGGTCTGTATACCTTGCTGGTGGAGTCAAACCTCGCAGGGACCATCTGCCGTCGGCGCGTCGAGGTCGAGGTCGTGGCGCCGGTGCACACGGAGGGCCCTGCGCCCGCGCGCTACCCCGCGCCGGGAGACCCCACCCAGGGTGACCCCACGCAGGGCGACCCGTCGGCGCCATGACCGCTGACACCTCGGCGCCCGAGGACCCCAGGGAGCCCTTCGTGCAGGCCCTCCGGGGGTTGCAGCTCGTGCTCTTCAAGTACCCCGTGGCCTCCCAGGCCGCCTTCCAGTCGTTGCTGGAGGAGGGTCGGCGCTTCGCCCTCACGGACGAGGGCCGGGCCTGGCAGGAGCGGCTCCTGGCCTCGCCGCTGTTCCGCGGCGCCCAGGCCCTCTGGGAGGGCGCCACGCTCAACATCCTGGAGCCGGACTCGCGCAAGCTCATCCCCTCGGCGCTCCTGGACGCCCTCATCGCCGCGGGCCAGGAGCCCGAAGAGGTCCTCGCCGCGCTGCACCTGGCGCGCCTCTCGCGCGAGCGCGCGTGAGCGCGCAGGCACACGCGCGCGCGAGGGAGAGCCCCGACGGCTGCCGGGAGGATTTCGCCAGCGCGAGCCCCTTCCTGCACGTGTGCCTCGGCGCGCGCCGCGCCGCCGAGCGGTGGCTCCAGCTCCTGGACGCGCTGGTCCCCGCGGTGGACAGGAACCCTGCCGAGAGCCCCGAGGTCACGCACCTGGACCCCGGCGGGCTCGCGGTGCTCGGCTCCGTGGCCCTGGCCCTCAAGGTGCTGGAGACCACCGGGCGCCTGGCCGCGGGCGCCCCGGAGCCTCCCACGGCGATCACCCCGGACGCCGGAGACCCTCCGCCCGGCACCCTCCGGGAGCTCCTGCGGTAGCCGTGGAGCTCTCTCGGGCCGTCCTTGAGCGGGCCATCGCCAGGACCGATTTCCTCCGCGCCCGACGCACCGAGGAGCCCTCCAAGGAGTGGTACCACTTCTGCGTCCACGGCGACGGGCTGGACCTACTGGTGAACCTCTCGGTCATGGACCTCGCCTGGGAGGGCTCCTCGGCGCTCCAGCGCCTGGGGCGCCTGGTGCTGGTGTGCGAGCACCGGGGACGCTGGCACGGCGAGGTGGAAACCTTCCCCGCCGAGGCCCTGTGGCTCCCGTCCGGGAGCGTGGGCCTCGGGGTCGGGGACCACCGGGTGGAGTTCACCGACGGGCGCTTCCGGGTGCGGGCGGCGCTGCCCCGGCAGGGCCTCGCCCTGGACCTGACCTTTGTCCCCACCACGCTCCCGGCCTGGGTGCCGAACGTGCCCCTGGAGGATGGGCCTCCGCTCCAGTGGCTCCTGGTCCCGAGGATGCTTGCCTTTGGGACCGTCACCGTCGAGGGGCGACCGCTCCGCCTGGAGGGCGTCCCTGCGTACCACGACCACAACTGGGGTGTCTTCCGCTGGGGCCAGGACTTCGCCTGGGAGTGGGGCTTCGGGCTCGCCCGCAACCTCGACGACCCCTGGAGCTGCGTGTTCGTGCGCCTCACGGACCGCGCGAGGCTGCGCGCCAGGGTCCAGGCCCTCATGGTCTGGCGAGGGGGCGTGCAGTACCGGCTCCTTCGGGACCAGGCCCTCACCGTGACCCGCGAGGGTCGCCTCGGTCCGAGGCGCATCCCTCGCTTCCCGCGCGTGGCGGGGCTCCTCACCGCGGAGGGCGCCTCGGACGTCCCGCAGCGCTTCCGGGTGGGGGCCCGCGAGGGCGCCGATCACGTAGATCTCACCTTTGAGCCCTCGTCCGTCGCCTGCGTCGCGGTGCCCGACGAGACGGCCCTGACGCTCACCCGCATCCACGAGGTCAACGGCCCTCTGACGCTCCGAGGGAGCTTGAAGGGCGAGGCCGTAAGGTTCGATGGCCGAGGGTTCTTTGAGTTCCTCACCCCCTGAGGGCCCCTTCGGCGCGGTGCTCTCGGCCTCGTTGGAGGCCCTCGCCCGCGAGGCCCCGGCGGCCTCCGGGGCCCTGGCCCGGGCCCTCCAGGGTCTGTTTGTCACCCTGGTGGTCGATGGCGAACGGGTCACCGTCGGCGCACCCGATGCGCACGCCCGGGTGGTGCCCGAGGTCCCTGGCGCGGTGCTGGCGCGCACCTCCCGGGAGGCCATCCTCGGGCTCATCGAGGGCCGGGACGCGCTCCCGGCGGCGATCCTGGAAGATCGGCTGGCACTCCGTGGTGCGGTGGCGCAATTGTCTACCGCGCATGACGCGTTGATGATGTACCTTCACGGTGTCTTGCGGAGCCCCTCCCAGCCGGCGATCCTGGCGCGCTGGAGGGACGGAGCGCCGACGGTCCCGAGGTGAGCGATGGGCAAGAGGGTGGTTGTCTTTGGCGCGGGCGTGGCGGGGCTTACCGCCGCCCATGAGCTGGCCGTGCGCGGCTACGCGGTCACGGTGTACGAGACCAAGGCCGTGGTGGGCGGGCGGTCTCGCACGCAGTATGCGGCGCCGGTGCCGGACGGCGTGGGCTTCAAGCAGATGCTCAAGGACGAGCCGCTGGCCACGGTGGCGGCGGCGCAGGCGGCGGGCAAGATCGACGCCGCGGGGAACCCCTCCACCAAGCTCACGGACCCGCGCAAGCTCCTGCCTGGGGAGCACGGCTACCGGTTCTTCCCGGCGTTCTACCGTCACCTCAACGAGACCATGCGCCGCACGCCCATCGTGGAGGAGGTGGCGCCGGGCACGTGGAAGGCCCGCGCGGATCGACGCACCACGCTGGACAACCTGCACCCCACCACGGTGCTGGGCTACGCCGCGGCGGACGGGCTCCGGGTGCACCGGTTTACGCGCCGCAAGCTCGGCCTGCGGGACCTGGTGCAGATGCTCCGGGACTTCCTCTCCACGGTGGGGGCCACCTTTGAAGACACGGTGATCATCGAGCTGGCGATCCTGCAGTTCATGACCACCTGCGCGGAGCGGCGCACGGCGGAGCTGGAGCACCTGAGCTGGTGGGACTTCATGGAGGCCAGCCGGCTGAGCCCGCAGGCGCAGGCGTGGGTGCAGAAGACCCCGGAGGCCCTGGTCGCCATGGACGCCAAGGAGAGCGACGCGCGCACCTACGGCGCCGTGAGCGTGCAGCTCCTCCTGGACCAGCTCTCCGACGGGCTGGAGACCGACCGCACCATGACCGGCCCGACCAGCGAGGCGTGGCTCGAGCACTGGCAGAACTTCCTCCAGCACTCCCTGGGGGTGAAGTTCAACCTCAACCACTCGCTCGACAAGATCAAGCTGCTGCCCGGGGACGCGCCGCAGTTCGACGTGCAGGGTCCGGGCGGAGGCCCGCCCCTGGAGCTGCGGCACGCGGTGGACTTCGAGTTCGCCGTGCTCGCGCTGCCGCTCTACGCCTTGGTGAAGGTGCTCACGGCGTCGTTCCCCATGCCCATGCCGACGGTGGACCTGCAGCGGGCGGTGCAGTTCCATAACGCGAGCCCCTACGGCTACCAGTCGGGCATCCAGTTCTACCTCACGGAGCGGGTGCACTTCCTGGAGGGGCACCTGTACTGCCTGAACAGCGCGTGGGGCCTGTCGGCCATCGCCCAGAGCCAGTTCTGGCGGGAGGACATGCTCAACGCCTACGGCATCGGGACGGTGATCTCCGTGGACGTCGGCATCTGGGAGGCGGTCGGCTCCAACGGGAAGCGCGCCCTGGACTGCACCGAGGAGGAGTTCGCCGACGAGGTGTGGCACCAGCTCCGGGAGGCCACGGGGGTCAGCGGCGGCAACGCCAACGCCGTCGGCGCGTCCACCACGCCCTGGACGCACCTGCCGTTGAAGCCCAGGTTCTACCACGCCGACGCGGACGTGCGGTTCAATGTCCCCGCCGTCGGCGCCGTGCGCTTCATGATCAACCGCCCGAGCGAGTTCGCCCTGCGCCCGGGCCGCATCGGGGATGGCGTCACGCAGACCTTCCAGGCCTACGAGCTGCAGTTCAACGGCACCACGGGGATGTGCGGGGACTACCTCCAGACCTACACGCGCATCACCACCATGGAGGCCGCCAACGAGGCCGCCCGCCACGCATGCAACGCCATCATGGAGAAGGACGCCTACGACGGCGAGCGCTGCACCATCTACCCCATGGAGCTCTGGGAGCTGCCGGAGCTCGAGCCCTTCCTGGCCCTGGACCGGGACCGCTTCAACCGCGGCGACCCCCACCTGGTGACCACCCTCCACGCCCGCGACTGGCTCCAGCTCCTCATCCCTTGAGCGACGGGAACCCCGGCAGGAGCGCGCGCGCCAGCGCCCCGGGGGCCTCGACGCCGTGCTCCCCGAGCCAGGCCCGGGCCACCTGGCCCCGGCCCCGCGCCTCCGCCGAGGGGGCGAGCTCGGCGACCTGCGCCTCCAGGGTCTCGGCGTGCAGGTGCATCTCCGCCGTGCGGTAGGCGCCCACGGCCCCGACCAGGGTCTTGACCGCGCCCGAGCGGTCCCCCCGTTGCCACCGCAGGGCCGCCCGGAGCGTCGCCGCCAGGGGCCCGCTCCACGGCAGCGCCGTGCCATCGATGCCTGCGACGCAGCGCTCCACCTCGGCCCACTGCGCCCGCGGGGAGCGCGACTCCAGGGCCTCCGCCACGGCGACCCGGCCGCGAAGGTGCAGGAGCTCCCCGCGGGCGAACTCCATCCGGAGCCAGCCCGCGGACTCGATCCGGGGCCAGGCCTCCTCCACGCGGCGCCGGGCTTCGGACACCCTGGCCTGGGCCAGGAGCGCCTGCACCACCGCGAGCAGGTGCAGGTAGTGCTGCGTCAGGAACGACTGCGTCGGCCACGGGGCGATGGCGTCGTCGAGCTCCGTCACGGCGCGCGCGGCCTCGCCCGCGGCCACCAGGTGCAGGGACGGTGTGCCGAGCCGCAGGTGCGTGGCGCCGAAGCGGTCGCCCCGCGCCTCCGCCGAGGCGATGGCCTCGCGCTGCCGCTGCCGCACGGCCCGCAGGTCCCCCTCGTAGGCCCGCGCCGTGAGGGCGAAGGCCTCCGCCAGGACGACCTCCCAGAAGGCGCCCTTGCAGCGCCCGCGGAAGAGCTCCACGGCCTCGTCGCAGAGGGCCCGGGCGCTGCGCCAGCGCACCTCCACGAAGGCGATGATGCCCGCGGAGAACAGCGTCCAGGCGCGGTCGTACGGCGCCCCGGAGCGCTCCGCGAAGGCGAAGGCGTGGTCCAGGAGCCGGTGCGCATGCCACCGCAGGAAGCTCCCGCCCAGGGAGGCCTCGAAGCTGGCCTCGAAGCCCAGGGCGCGGCACAGCTGCGACGGGTCGCCGTAGGTGAGCGTGCGCTGGAGGTTCGCCACGCTCACCGCGTCGGCCAGGAGCGGCCGCAGGAGCCCGAAGCCCGAGCACGCGCTCCAGCAAGCCTCCATGCGGTCGTGCTCCCCCGGCGGCAGCGGCGCGTGCGTGGCGCGGATGCTCCGGGCCAGGAAGCGCATGCGCCCAAGGAGCGCCCCCCGCAGCGCCGCCCCGTCCTCCTCCGGGAGCTCCACGCCCACGTCCCGGAGCACCCCCCGCATGAGCGTGACCCCCTCGCCCATGCGCCCGTTGTGAAGCAGGTGCGTCGCCGCCGCGCGCCGCAGGTGCAGGGCCTCCCTGGCGCTGTGGGGCAGCGCGCCGGCGGAGCTCCGGGCGAGCGCCTCCAGGAGCGTGGCCGCCCGGAGGAAATGGTCCGCCGCCTCGCTCCCCTCGCCGACGTTGAGCAGCGCCTGGGCGAGGCTCTCCTCCAACTGCCACCGGGCCTTCGGGAGCGTGGCCCCCGCCACGGGCTCCAGCTCCAGCGCCGTGCGGTACATGCGCACGGCCTGGTGGAACGCGAGAGCGGCCTCGGCGCGCTCGGCCGCCTGGAGGGCGTAGCGCGCGGCGCGGCGCCCCTCGTCGGCGGCCTGGAGCTGCTCCAGGAGGAGCCGCGGGTCGGCCTCCGGGTGCGCCTCCAGCGCGTCCGCCAGGGCCCGGTGCCGGGCCTTGCGCACCGCGGGGCTCATGGCCTCCAGCACCAGCTCCCGGAGCCGGTCGTGGTAGGGCGCCAGGAGCACCTCTTCCCCGGCGCGGGTCTCCCGCACAAAGCCCTGCCCCAGCGCCGCCACCACGATGCGCGCGCCCTCGCCGCGGCCGTGGGCACGGAGCACCACGCTCCGAGGCACCGGCACCCCCGCCACGGACACCAGCCTCAGGAGCTCCTCGGCGCCCTCGGGCAGCGCCTCCAGGCTCGCCGCCAGGAGCTCCCCAAGGGCCTTGGGCAGGTCATCATCCGACAAGCCCCCTGGTGTAAGGTTCTGTACGTACCTTGACCACATTGTAAGCAAGAACGGCGACCCCCCGGCGGACTCTGCGAGCTGCTGGGCGAGCTGGTCCCGGGACGGGGACGGGAGCAGCATTCTCCGGGCGATGCGCCCGAGGTCCGCGGCGCTCATGGGACCCACGGGGAGCTCGGTGACGTCCAGGGCGGCGGCGCCGAGGTGGGCGCGCAGGGCGCTTGGGAGCTGTGCGCGGGCGTCGTCCTCCAGGCGCCAGGAGAAGAGCCAGAGGGAGGGCAGCGGGGGGCCCTCGCAGAGCACCGCGCGCAGAAGGGCGAGGCTGTCTTCGTCGCCCCACTGGAGGTCATCCACCCAGAGGATGAGCTTCCACCGGGTGGCGAGGCGCTCCAGGAAGGCGCGCAGGGCGAGGGCGCCCTGGCGGCGCAGCTCCCGCGGGTCCACGGGGCCCTTCGGGTCCGCCTGCGTGGGGAGTGCGACGCCCAGCACGGGGAAGAGCTTGAGGAGGGCCTCGGGGACCGGGTCCGGGAGCTCCTCGGGCGGGAGGTTCCCGAGGAAGCGGGCCATGCCGTCCATCAAGGCGTCCAGGGCCTTGAAGGGCACGGTCTCCTGTGGGTGGCAACGCCCCCGGAGGCAGAGCACCGTAGCGGTGTTCCCGAGGCCCGCGAGGAAGTGCCCGAGGAGCTCGGTCTTGCCGTGGCCCGAGGCACCGGTGCACAGCACCACCGTGGGCGAGGCTCCCCGGGCGGCGCGCTCCAGCGCGCCGTAGAGGGCGCGGAGCTCCGCCCGCCGGCCCTCGAAGGGCACATCGATTTGCCAGAGGTTGGCGGCGCGGGTGGCCAGCGGGACCAGCGAGGGCCCGGGCCCGACCACCGAGGGGGTGAGCTCGGTCAGTGCGCGGTCCACGGTGGAGAGCACCGCGCGGGCGTCGGCGCGGGCCTCGGGGGACGGATCCAGGAGGCGCTGGACCAGGTCCCGAAGGAGCTCCGGGACGTAACTCGGGAGGGTGCAGCGGTCCGCGGTGCTGCGTACCGTGGTGAAGAAGAGCCCCCCGAGGGAGCGCTCGGCGAGCTCGCCCTCGAGGGCGTCACAGAGCAGCACGCCGAGGCTGTAGAAGTCCGCCGGGGGGCCCGGCTGGTCGCTCATGGCGATGTCCGGGGCCATGAACCGCGGGGTGCCCGCGGTGAGATCAACCTCCGAGTGCCGCGCGTCGCGGTTGGTGATGGGCAGGGCCAGGCCGAAGTCCAGGATGACCAGGCGGCCCTCGGCGCTCATGCGCACGTTGGCGGGCTTGAGGTCACGATGCACGAGCCCGGCCCCGTGGAGCGCCAGGAGCCCCGCGACGATCTCCCGGGCGCCCCACGCGGCGCGGGCCCAGGGGGGCGCGCGGCGCAGGGCCTCGGGGCCCGAGTGGCCCTCGCGGACAAAGGAGAGGAGGTCCGCGCCGTCCACCAGGTCCATGGTGAAGAACGTGAGGGCCTCGTCCACCACGAGCTCGTGGAAGGTGACCAGGTTGGCGTGGTTGAGGTCCGCGCGGGAGCGGAACTCCCGGCGGAGGTAGTACTGCTGCGCCGGGTCGTTGGAGACCGAGTCGGGCAGGGCTTTCAGGGCCACCGCCCGGCCGAGGGCGCGGTCCATGGCGCGGTACACCACGGCGGAGCCGCCCTCGCCGAGCTCGCCCAGGAGCTCGAAGCGCCCGTCGGGGCCGACCCGCTGCCCGACGCGGGAGCCTCGCGCCCAGGAGCTCATCCGGGCGCCCCCGAGGGGGCGAGCAGGGGCTCCAGCGCGGCGACCCAGCGCGCCGCGGGGGTGAGCCTGCACGACAGGTCCCGCAGGGCGCAGCGCACGGGGTCCTCGGGCATGCTGCCGTCGGACACCATGCGCGACAGGCTCTGCACCAGGTGGGCCCGCGTGCGGCGCTGGAGCTCGTAGCGCCGCAGGGCCTCTGGGACCGAGCGCTCCTCGGCGAGGGCCTCGGCGAGCACCAACGCGCTCTCCAGGGACTGGCAGGCACCCTGGCCGAGGTCCGGCGTGCACGCGTGGGCCGCGTCCCCCGCGAGGGTGACGCACCCCTCGCTCCAGCGGTGGAGGGGCGCGCGGTCGTGGAGGGCCACCACCCGGAGGCTCTCGGCGGGCGTGGCGAGGATGAGCGCCTCGGCGCCGTGGGGCCAGCGGTGAAACGCCTCCGCGAGGGAGCCCTGGTCACGCGCCGCGCTCCGGCGCTCGCCGCCGACGATGGCGTACCAGTGGAGCTCCCCGCGGCCCGCGTTGGCCAGCCAGAAGCGCCGCCCTTGCCCGACCACGCCGAAGGTCGTGCCCTCCGGGGGACCATCGCCGGGGTCGCCCTGGACGACCCCGAGCCAGCAGTCCTGGTTGGCTGCGCGCGGCGGCTCCTCGCCCACGAGGCAGCTTCGCACGACCGAGTGGAGCCCGTCGGCGCCGACCACGGCGCGGCCCGAGGCCACGGAGCCGGCGGTGAAGCGCACCTCGGCGCCGAGGTCCGTGTGGCGCAGGGCGTCCACGGTGACGCCGAGGGTGAGGTCCTCGGGCGGGAGCCCCTCGGCCAGGAGCGCGAGGAGCTCGCTCCGGCGCACCACCACGCTGGGGCTCCCGAGGCGGCGACCGAGGTCCCCGACGGGGATGTCCGCCAGGCGCTCACCGCGGGAGGACCAGAGCGTGGCGCGCTCAAGATGGATGGCGCGGCGGTCCCTCAGGGGATCGATCCCGAGGGCCCCGAGGGCGCCCACGCCGTTGGACCACAGGGTGAGCACGCCGCCCTCGGCGCGCAGGTGCGGGGCGCGCTCGTGGACCTGGGCGTGAACACCCCGCAGGCGCAGGGCGCGCGCCAGGGCGAGGCCCGCGACGCCAGCGCCGATGATCTGGACGGGCAACATCCGCGCCGCGAAGATACCCTAAGATCCCAGCGGGCGCAGCGACGCGGAGACCACCAGGCTCTCGACCGGGAGGGTGAAGGTGAAGCAGGCCCCCCCGGACTCCGCGGGGGTGGCCCAGACACTGCCGCCCATGGAGCGCACACACTCGGCGACGATGACGAGCCCAAAACCGTTGGAGCGGTGCTCGGAGGCGTTCCCATCGCCGCGGGCGAAGGGCTGGAAGAGCCTGGCCAGGAGCTCCTCCGGCAGTCCGGCGCAGGCGTTCTCGACGGTGACGGCCAGGAAGGCGGTGCCCCTGGCGGGAGAAAGGGTGTCCGACTGGAGGAAGAGCCCGGGGCCCGGCGTCGAGGGCCTGGAGTCCGCGAGGGCGCCGGGCTGGAGGGGCCCCGCGGACACCCGGATCGCGGTGTTCGGCGTGGCGTACTTGATGGCGTTGAAGACCAGGTTGTCCAGCACGGCCTCCAGGCGCTCGCGGTAGGTGCGCAGCGGGGGGAGGTCACCCTGGAGGGTCACCTCGATGCGGGTGGAGCGCGCGGTGGCGAGGGGCTTGAGCCTCCGGGCGTGGTCCCGCAGGAGCCCCGCGAGGTCCACGTCCACGGGCGCGTCGCCGAGGTTGGCCTTCATCCGGGCCAGGGCCATGCTGCTGTCGATGAGCAGCTCCAGCCGGCGCACCCCGTCGGTGATGTCCTGGACGATCTCCTCCCGGGTCTCGCGGTCCGTCTCCGGGCTCCGGAGGAGCTCCTGGGCGCTCAGGCGAATGATGGACAGCGGGGTGCGCAGGTCGTGCACCATGTGGGCCAGGAGGTAGGCGCGCTGCTCCTGCTCCTCGAAGAGCCTGGCGTTCTCCACGGCTGTGGCGGTCATGGCGACCAGGGCCCGGAGGGTCTCCAACCTCAAGCCCCGCTCCGTGGTAGCTGCGATGCGGCTGTCCGTGTAGAGCACGGCGACTACGCGCCCGCGGGACACCACGGGCATCCCCAGGATCATCCGCAGGCCCAGGGCGCGCACGCTGGCGTTGCGGCTGAACTGCGCGTCCACGGCGGCGTTGTTCACGAACACCGGCGCCCCGCGGCGGAGGACCTCTTCAAAGAGCCCGTGGGAGATGGGCAGCGGGGTCCCGGGCCCCTCCCAGGTGAGGTTGTGCGTGACCACCTGCTCCAGGCGCCCGGCGTCGTCCACCAGCGCCAGGAGCGCGCGCTCGGCGTTCAGGAGCTTCACCGCGCTGTCCACCACGCGGCGCAGGAGGCTCCCCAGGTCCAGGGTGCCGCCCAGGTGCAGGGCGACCTCGATGAGAAGCCTCTCGTCCACGGGCAGGTACCCCTTTGCGGTCGCCGTCAGCCACCGCGCCTGTCCCAGATGTTACCCCCGACGGGGTCGTTCACGAAATCAGAATCCCAACGCCGCCCACGTGTTGGGGCCCACCACGCCGTCCGCGTCCAGGCCGTTGGAACTCTGGAAATCCTTCACCGCCGCGTCCGTGGCGGGGCCAAAATCTCCGTCCACGTCAATGTCGTAGCCGTTGTCCACCAGCGCCTGCTGGAGCTCCCGCACCGTGCTGCCCTCGTCCCCGTACTGAATCATGCGCATGGATCTTCCTCCGTGAAGGTCGCGAGCCGCGATGGAAAACCACCCCGAACGCCGCGTCAACGGTGCCCGCTGCGCAATCTTCCGGGGACATGACTACATCCACCTACATTGGCGATGGTGCCCGCTGCCTGCGGTTGTAGCGCCCCAGTTGACGACCCCCCGGGGGGAGCGTCCAAACTACGCCACCCGCTGGACGGGCGTACTTTCGGTTCCTTTCAGGAGGATGCTTGTGCTTCTTCGTCGTGGACGGTCGTGGTTGAGCTCGCTGGCGCTCGTGGCCGCCCTGGCGCTGGCGGCGCCCGTGGCGGAGGCCACGGTGATGGTGAGGCTCTCCCGGGCGGAGCTTATCGACCGGGCGGAGCTGGTGGTGCGCTGCGTGGTCGAGGGCCAGGGCGCGCGCTGGAACGAGGACGGCACGCGGATCATCACCCTGAGCCGCCTGCGGGTGTTGGCGTACCTCAAGGGCCAGGGGCCGGCCGGGGTGGTGCTCCGGCAGTTCGGGGGCACCGTCGGCGGGGACACCCTCCAGGTGCCGGGGGACGCCCGCCTCACCCGCGGTGGGGAGTACGTGCTCTTCCTCCGGCGGGGCGCCGGGGACGTGGTGTACCTCACGGCGATGAGCCAGAGCGCCTTCGCCGTGGGTCGGGACGCCCAGGGGGCGGTGACCGTGCAGCGCAGCTTCGAGGACGTGACCTTCGCGGTCCCGCAGGGTGACCGGATGGTCTACGTGGAGGCCGGCGACGAGCCACCGGAGCCCCTGTACCGGCTGTTGGACGCGGTGTCGCAGCGCGCGCGGGGTGCTCGATGAGCGGCGCCAGACGCGCGGCCTTCTGGCTCGTCCCCTGGGTGGGGCTCCTGTCCACGGAGGCCCTGGGCTGGACCCGTCAGGGGGCCACCTGGAACCCCGCGGGCTTCCCGGTGCGCTACCGGGTGAACTCCGCCTCGGCGCCGTCGACGCTGGGGGCCGACGGCGCGCGAAACGCGGCCCAGCAAGGGTTTGCGGCCTGGGAGGCGCCCTCCTGCACGCGCTTCCGGACGATGTACCTCGGGGAGACGGCCACCACCCGGGGGTCCAGCTCCGACGGGGAGAACTCCCTCTTCTGGGTGTCCGGCGCGTGGCCCGCGGAGCTCGGGGACTCGCGGGTGGCCATCGGGGTGACGCTCAACGTGTCCCGCGGGTCGTTCATCGTGGACTCGGACATCAATTTCAACAACGTGGGCTTCCGGTGGAACACCACCGGGAGCTCGGGCTTCGTGGACGCGCAGTCCATCGCCACGCACGAGGAGGGCCATTTCCTGGGCCTGGGGCACACCTCCGTGCGCGGGGCGATCATGTTCCCGTCGTACTCCGGGGGCCTCGTGCGCATGCTCGCGGGGGACGACACCACCGGGGTGTGTACGCTCTACCCCTCCGGGGGGGTGATCCCCGATGGGGGCCCTCCGCCGGATCCGTGCGCGTCGGCCACCACCTGCGAGGGCTGCACCCCGATGGACGGCTGCGGCTTCTGCGGCGCCACCGGGCGGTGCCTGTCGGGCTCGCCCACGGGCCCCTCTGGCGTGGCCTGCGCGTCGGGCTGGGCCTGGAACCCTTCGGATTGCCGCGCCACGCCGCCGCCGCCGCCCCCGATGGACGGGGGCCCTCCCACGGACCGCTGCACCGCCGCGGCCAACACCTGCGCCACCTGCGCCCCGATGGGAGGCTGCGGCTGGTGCGGGGCGAGCAACCGCTGCCTCTCGGGCACCGCCACGGGCCCCACTGCGACCGCTTGCGCCTCGGGCTGGGCCTGGGTCCCCGGGGACTGCACGGGCTCGACGCCCGGCATGGCGTCTTTTGGAGAGCGCTGCACCCGCGGCACGGACTGCTCCTCCGGCGGTCCCTGCGTCTCCGTGTCCGGCGCCGCGGCGTTCTGCACGCAGCGCTGCGCGGACGACTGCGGCTGCCCCCGGGGCTACCGCTGCGCCATGACCACCTCCCCGGGTCTCAGCCTCTGCATCCCGGGCACCAACACCTGCCCGTCCACGGACGCGGGCATGCCGCCACCACCGCCACCGCCACCACCGCCGCCACCGCCGCCCACGGACAGCGGCGCGCCGCGCGCGGACACCGGCGGGCTGCCCCCTCCCACGGACGTTGAAGACGTGGTGCTCCCGGAGGCCGGGCCCACGGACGACGGCGGCGCCGACGGAGGCCCTGGCGTCGGGGGCGGGGGCTTCGGGACCGCGCCGGGGTGCGGCTGCGCGGTGCCGGGCGGAGTGCCCTCGCGGGGGCTCGCGGCCCTCGGGGCGCTGGCCCTGGGCCTCGCCCTCCGGCGCCGACGGCCCGCTTCGGGCGCTCCACCTCGGCGTTGATGCCCTTCCGCACGGCCACCCTTCGCGCGGCGAGGGACCTCACCCCCTGGGTGCGAGAGCTCACCCTGGATCCGGGCCCCGGGTTCAGCTTCGTGCCCGGGCAGTGGGTGTCCCTACGGATGCCTCGGGAGGGCCACCCGGACCCCCTGGCGCGGTCCTACTCCATCGCCTCGGAGCCCCGGGAGGACGGCTGCTTCGAGCTGGCCGTGACCCGCGTGGAGGGAGGCCCCGGCAGCGCTTTTCTCCATGCGTTGAAGGTAGGGGACTCGCTCACCATCACCCACGCCCAGGGCTTCTTCACCATGCCCGACCCGCTCCCGAGGCCGGTGCTCCTGGTGGCCACGGGCACGGGGCTGTGCCCCCTCCGGTCCATGCTCCGGGCGCGCCTCGCCGCGGGGGACCCGACGCGCTTTACGCTCCTCCTCGGGGTGCGCACGGAGGAAGACCTGCTCTACCGCGAGGAGCTCCAGGGCCTCGCCAGGACCCACCCCAACGTGCGCTTCGAGCCCACCCTGTCGCGCCCAGCGGGGGCCTGGGCTGGGAGGACAGGATATGTCCAGACGCATTTCCCGGCGCTGGTGTCCGAGCTGGGGCTGTGCGACGCGTACGTGTGTGGTCTCACGGGGATGATCAAGGAGGCCCGGAGGGTGCTGAAGGAGGCTCTCGGGTTTCCGCGCGAGAGGATCCACACGGAGCGCTACGACTGATCGAGGGGTGGTATGGAGGGTGCGAGGGCACCCGGGTCGATGGCGCGAGAGACCTTGAGAATGCTGGCGTTCTGGCTCCTGGCCGTGGCCTGTCGGACACAGCCGGTGTCTCCCTCGGGACGCGACGGGGGGGCGGACGCCCCGAGGGCCGAGGTCACCGCGGGAGACTCCGTGGTGGTCACCCTGGGTGATGTCCCTGCGGACACGGCGCCTCTTGCGGACGTCTCGGACGCGCCGACGGAGCCCGTGGCGCTCAGGCCCCCGTGGCCGTCTCACTGGGACCGGCTCCCGGTGGCGCGCTGGGGAGAGACCCTGGAGCGCTCGCGCTGGGAGGACGCCCCGGACCTCGACGGCGACGGCCTGGCGGACGTGGTGGTGGCGGTGGACTGGAGGGACGGCGCAGTCTGCGACGATCCAGCGCGGTGCCCGGCCGCCTCTCACGGGGAGCTCCCGAGGCTGGCGGTGGCGGTGCGCCTGAGCGCGGAGCGCACGCTGGAGCCGAGCGCTGCGAGGGCGGGTCGCTTCGTGGCGTCGCGCCCGCTGGGGGCCTTCGGGGGCGACGGGGCATCGCTCCAGGGCGTGGAGTTCAGCGAGTTTGGCCCCGGGGTGCTCCTGCGCGCGACGGTGTCTCGGGGCCCCGAGGACGAGACCACCGTGGTGGACGTCCTGGTGGGCCTTGGGCTCCAGACCCACGTGGGTTCGCTGGTGCACCGGTGCCGTGGCGCCGGGCGCCACAGCCGCCGAACCGGGTCGCTGGAGGTGTACGCCCCGGTGTGGGCGCCGCTCCTGTGGAGGGCCGCGCTGGCCCACCCCTTCGGCGGCTGCGCGACGGACGCCGTACGCTACGACCAGGAGCTCGGCGCGCTCCTCCAGAGCGCGGTGGTGGTGACGGTGACGGCGCGCTCGCCCGCTCCTCCTGGGCGATCGCTCACGCTGGAGCGCGCGGGAGATGTTGTCGTGGCGGTGGACCTGCGCGCCCGCACGGACGGGGCGGCCCCCCGGGACCCGCTGGAGAGCGGCCCCTGGCGCGTGCTGGACAGCACCCGTGGTTGCGAGGGTGACCTCCTGCGCTGGAGCCTCGGGCACCGGCGGTGCCAGGTGCTCCTGCGCCGCGACGACGAGGCCCTCCCGGGCTGCGAGGCGGGGCCCTCGCCGCTCGACCCGCTGGGGCCCCGGGTGCTCGCCCTGGCGCCGGCCATGGACGAAGCGGGCACCGCCACGGTGCTCCTCGCGCGGGGCCCGAGGCTCTTCGAGTACGCGCTCCCGGCGCGTTGCACGCACACGCTGACGGCGACGCCGAGGCCCTGGACCGCGGAGCCTCCGCCGGGGATGGTGGCCTCGCCCGACGGGGCGAGCGTCCTGGTGACCAGCAACTTCGACCTGTGGAGGATGTCCCGCCGCGGCGGCGCCTCGGTGCTCCTGAACCCACCCGGGGGAGAATTCCCGCGGGGGCTCTTCCGCGCCGTGGCATGGCTCGACGCAACCACCATCGCCGCGGTGGTGGGCCGCGAGCTTGTGGTCGCCACGGTCACGGAGCCTTGATGCGCCTGGGCAGTCGACTCCGACCGACCCGGCGCGCGGGCGGGAGCCTGCACACGGCAGACCGCCGCCACCCGCCGCCAGTCCGCCACCCGACTGCGCCACCCCACGGGTCGTAACTCCGCGAAATCATTCGGGTCGCTGTCTGGCACCGGGCGTGCTTTAGAGCGCTCGCCGTGCCGACGATCCTCCACGACGGGCCGCTGCTGGTCCTGCGCAACGCCCCCACGGCGGTGCTCGAGCTCCTCCCCGCCGCGGGTCTCACGCTCCCCGCGCACGACCGCGCCACGCTGAGCGATGGCACGCTCCGGCAGCTCGTGGACGGCGCCGACGGGCGGAGCGTCACCGTCACCCACGAGGCCGACCTCGTGCTGCTCCTCTCCCTCGCCGAGGCGCTCGTGGGTCTGGTCATCGTCGAGGTGCAGCTCCACAAGGACCGGGACAAGCCCTACTCCTGGCCCCTCTACGCCGCCACGCTCCGCGCTCGCCACCGCGTCCCCACGGCCCTCGTCGTCCTCTCCTTCGACGACGACACCGCAGCCTGGTGCTGCCGGCCCATCACCGACCTCTTCCCGGGTTTCCCCGTCGCGCCCGTGGTGCTGGGGCCCGGCGACGTCCCGCGCGTCACCGCGCCCGACGACGCCCGGCGGTCCCCCGAGCTCGCCGTGCTCTCGGTGCTCGCCCACGCCCGCAGCCCGGGCGCCGTCGCCATCGTGGAGGCCGCCCTGCAGGCCATCCATTCCCTCGACGCGCCGCGGGCGCGGCTGTACCATGACATCGTCTGGGCCGCGCTCGACGACGACACTCGCAAAAGCCTGGAGGCCAACATGCGCGCCATCACCTATCAGTACCAGAGCGACTTCGCCAGGCACCACTACGCCCTCGGAAAGGACGAAGGCAAGCTCGAAGGCAAGCTCGAAGGCAAACTCGAGGGCAAGCTCGAAGGCAAGCTCGAAGGCAAGCTCGAAGGCAAGCTCGAAGGCAAGGCCGAGGCCGTCCTCGCGGTGCTGCGCGCGCGCGGCCTCGCGGTCACCGACGCCCAGGCCGCCACCGTGCTCGCCTGCCAGGACCTCACCCGCCTCGATGCCTGGCTGCGCGCTGCCCTCACAGCCTCGTCGGCCCGCGACCTCCTCGCCGACGGCTGACCGCCGCGGGGAGAACTCCTCCCCCAGTCGTGCTTACATAACTCCATAACCATATACGTATATTTGTATATAACGGTCCTGCCGACCGATGTTGCATCCCTGTTGTGTCGGCGTCCTACCCCTTGCCGGGGACCTTCCTCCGGGCTCACGCTCTCCAGCGTGGGCCCCACTGCTACCACCGCCCTCGATGTGCTCCTCGTGGAGGACGACCCTTCGCTGCGGGAGACCCTGGCGCTGCACCTCTCCGCCGAGGGCTGGACCGTGCGCGCCACGGACGACGGCGACGAGGCCCTACGGCTTTGCGACCTCCAGCGCCCCGACGTGGCGGTGCTGGACGTCATGCTCCCCGGGCGCTCGGGGCTGGAGGTGTGCGCCGCGCTGCGGGCGCGCTTCTCGCCCTCCCCCGGCGTGGTGATGGTCACCGCCCGCTCCGCCGAGGTGGACGTGCTCCTCGGCCTGGAGGTCGGCGCCGATGACTACGTGATCAAGCCATGCCGCCCCAGGGAGATCGTCGCCCGCGTCAAGGCCCTCCTGCGGCGCCTGCGCCCCGCGGACCTCCCGCCGCCCGGCGCGCTTCAACCCGCGGAGGTCCTGGTGCGGGGCCCCCTCACCGTGGACCTCGCGGCGCGCAAGGTCTCGGTGCGAGGCGTCGCCCTGCGCCTCACGGTCACCGAGTTCGAGCTCCTGCGGGTCCTGGCCCGTACGCCCGACCGGGTGTACTCCCGCGCCCAGCTCCTCCAGGAGGTGTTCGACACCACCCACGAGGGCTACGCCCGCAACGTGGACTGCCACGTCACCCGCGTGCGCCGCAAGCTCGAAGGCGCCGGGCTCGACCCCACGCCCATCCAGACGGCGCACGGCACGGGCTACCGCTTCGTCACGCCCGCGCCGTGAGGGCCCTCTTCCCAGGGACCACGGTGTCCTTCAAGACCACGCTCCTGGTGGGCACGGTGCTGCTCTCCTGCGCGCTGGTGCAGGCGCTGCTCGTGCGCGCGGCGCTCCGGCGGGAGCTCGCGTACCTCGGCGCCCAGGGCGTGGAGGTGGGCCCCCGGAGCCCCGTGGCCCAGCGCGTGCGCCCGAGGGTCTTCCTCGCCATGACCGTGCCCGCCGTGGTGGGCGCGCTCGTGGGGGGCTTTGTGCTAAGCACCGTCGTGCGCAGGAGGGTGAAGGTGCTCACCGAGGGCATCCAGCGCGTAGCCCAGGGTGACCATCAAGCGCGCCTCCCGAGGCCCCCGGACACGGACCTGGAGGAGGTGCAGCATGCCTTCGAGGAGATGCAGCTCGCGCTCTCGGGCGCCCACAAGCGCCTGGCCCACGCCGACGCCCAGCGCCGGAGGCTCTTCGCGGACCTGGCCCACGAGCTCGCCACGCCCACGTCCGCCATCCTGGGCCTCGTGGACACGCTCGCCAGCCCCTCGCTCTGCCCGCCGGAGGACCGCCAGCGGCGCATGGAGGCCCTGGAGCAGGAGGCCTCCAGGCTCGAGCGGCTCATCGCCGACGTGCGCGACCTGGCCCACCTGGACGACCCCGACGTGCCCTTCGTCCGCGAGCGCGTGGACCTCTCCGGGCTCCTGCGCCGCGCCGCGGTGAGGCTCGAGGCCACCCCCGGCGAGCGGCCCTGCCCCACGGTGGAGGTGCTGGCGGACCGCGAGGCCCCCGCCGAGGTGGACCCCGTGCGCATGGACCAGGTGCTCAACAACCTCCTGGGCAACGCCCGGAGGTACACGCCCTCCGCGGGCACCATCCGGGTGTCACTGCTGGAGGCCGAGGGCGCCACGGGCTTCGTGGTGGAGGACAGCGGCCCGGGCGTCCCCGACGAGGCCCTGGAGCGCCTTGGAGAGCGCCTCTACCGCGCGGACCCGAGCCGCGACCGGCGCACCGGCGGGCACGGGCTGGGGTTGTCCATCGCCCAGGCCATCGTGGCGAGGCACCAGGGCTCGCTGCGCTTCGGCCGCGCCGCGTTGGGAGGGCTCCGGGTGGAGGTACGACTCCCCGGGTGACGCGCGATCAACCGTGGAAGAAGCTCGCCACCCAGTGCTCCGGGAGCTTGCGCTCGTGGGCCAGGCGCCCCAGGGCCTTGCGGGTGCTCCCGAGGCTGCTGTGGGCGGTCTCCTGCCACGCCTCCACCCGGGCGCCGTGACGCCCGAGGTCCGCCAGGGCGTCCGAGCGGTTGGCCAGGGCGCCGTTTGCGAGCCGGAGCGCGTCCCGCAAGGGCGCCGTGTGGGCCTTGAGCGCGTCCGTGAGCTCCGGCAGGCTGTCCAGCAGCGACACCACCAGGGTCACCAGCGGCACCTCGCTGTCGAGCCCCATGGCGATGATGTCCTCGTGGGGCTCGTTGAAGAACTTCTGGTACAGCGACGCGCCGGTGTCCCCGCCGACGTGCGCCAGGAGCGCCGTGGCGAAGGCCCCCAGCGCCGCGTCCAGGCTCCCGTCCGCGGCGCGGCACTGGGCCGACGAGCGCAGCGCCGCCCGGCGCAGCCCGCGCCCCGCGGCGTCAATGGACTCCCAGTCCTCCAGGAGACCCCCGATCCGGGTGGCGAGCCGCGCGAGGGCGTGGTCCGAAGGGTGCGCCTGGAGGGCATCCACGGTGAACGCGACGGCGTCGTAGGACGCCTCCCAGCCATGGGCGTGATGATGGGTCATGACTCTGTTCCTCCTTGAGACGGCGCGCGTTGTACCACGCCCGGGCCCCCACAAGGGGACCGAGCGCCCCTAGAACCGCGTGGTGGTCGTGTCCCCGGAGGTCACCCTCACGGTCTGCTCCATCGGCCTGGAGCCCGGACGCTCGCAGCGCACCCGATGCGGCCCGGGAGGGAGCGCCCGGCCGATCACCGGCGTGCTCCCAAAGGCCCTGCCGTCTACGTACACCTGGCACGGCGCCATGTTCGGCGCCCCCGGCGCCAGCCCCACGGACAGGTACCCCACCCCCGTGCCGCTGCTCCGAGGACTCGGCCTCCCACCCCCGTTGCCCGCGGACGATGGCGCCCTCACCCCCGCGTCCGTGGACGCCCTGGGAGCCACCACCGCGGAGACCGTAGGGGTAGGTGTAGGTGTGGGGCTCTGCGTCACCGTAGGGGGAGGTGGGCGACGTAGGGGAACGGGCGGCGGTGCAGGGGGAGGTGGGACGGCCTGCATGGGAGGCAGGGCGACGTTCTGGTCGCGGTCCGGGACGAGGGTGAAGTCCAGCGGGAGGAAGCCCGGGGCCTCGATGCGCACGGTGACCGGGGTGGTGTTCCTCCGGACGATGGCCGTGTCTGAATAGAAGGGCGTGTTGTCCACCAGGGCGCGCGCCCCGGGGCGCCTGCCCACGAAGCGCAGGGTGGTGACCGAGCGCTGGGCGACGTCCTCGGTGGTGACGCTCCGGCGGTACCAGGTGAAGAGCGCGATGGCCACGCCCACCCCCAGCGCGAAGAGGAGCATCAGCACCCCGAGGGCCGCGGTGCGCTTCGGGGTGAGGGTCATGCGCGTATCGAAGAGCGAGCGGTCCACCTGCGGCGGGTCTAAAACGCCGGGGGGGAAGCTGGACCGCGCGCCCGGGCGCTGGGAAAGAGGCAGCGGGGCCGAGCCGTCACGCACCACCGCGCGGATGGTCGTCGGGAGGTTGTCGGCCTGGTTCTCCTCGTCCAGCGGGATCATCCCGGGGAACACCGGGAGCTGCTGGATGGTGTCCGACGCCAGGATGCCGACGTCCAGCTGCGCCGTGGGATCACCCGGCAGCGCCCTCTCGGCGTGGAGGCCGTCCACGTCGCCCAGGTGCGGGGTGCGCACGCCATGCTCGGAGTGCCGCTCGAGGTACTGCTGGAGGGCCTCGGTCATTTCCGAGGCGGCCCCGAAGCGCCGGGTGCGCTCCTTCTGGAGGCACTTGTCAATGATGGCCGACAGCTCCGGGTCCACGCCGTGCTCCGTGGCCGGGGCGTGGGGCTCGGTGACCACCGCCACGATCTGCGTGTTGAAGTTCTCCCCGTCGAAGGGCAGGCGGCCCGTCAGGCACTCGTAGAGCACCACCCCGAGGGCCCAGATGTCCGCCCTGGGGTCCACGGGCTCGCCCTTGGCCTGCTCCGGGGACATGTAGTGCGGCGTGCCCACGGTGGTGTTGGACTGGGTCACGCTCAGGGCGATGTTCTTCTCCGGGTTGATGGCCTTGGAGATGCCAAAATCCACGATCTTGACGTGGGTCTCGCCGCCCGCCTGGCGCGCCAGGAAGATGTTCTCGGGCTTGACGTCCCGGTGCACCACGCCGGCTTTATGCGCCACGTGCAGGGCCTGGAGCACCTGCAGCGCCACGGTGAGCGTCTCGCCCGGTGAGAGGTGCCCGGCGCGCAGGAGGTAGGTGGCCAGGTCGATCCCCGTGAGGAGCTCCAGGACGATGAACAGGCTCCCGTCCGAGGTGTCCTGCCCGGCGTCCAGGACCTCCACCACGTTGGGGTGCTGGATCCTCCCGGCGGCGCTGGCCTCGTTCATGAAACGCCGCGCGGCCTCGGAGCCCTGGTTCTCCGGGTGCATCACCTTGATGGCCACCTTGCGGTTGGTCACCAGGTGCTCGGCCTCGTACACCACCCCCATCCCGCCGCGCCCGAGGACGCGCTCCAGACGGTACTTTCCGGCGACGGTCGAGCCGATCTTGCTTTGTTCCGCCGCTGCCAGTGCCACCTTGCGAGCCCTTCAGTACGTCCAGAGTCCTCCACCGGGAGGATACCCCACCCCCACGATGGCCGTCACTCTCCCGCGCTTGTAACGCCGAGGGGAGGCCATGCATAGCCCCGCCCGGGGCAATCCGTGGTAGGCCCTCTGGGTCGGTGTCACCGTGAGCGCCCCAGACAACGCCCATCGCCTGCCGCTCCTCGGCGCCTCGCGGGCCCACACGGAGCTGTGCGGTTACTGCCCCAAGCTCTGCCGCCCCGCCTGCCCGGTGTCCACCGTCGAGGGCCGTGAGTCCGTCACCCCCTGGGGCAAGATGCGCGCCCTCGGGGAGTGGCTGGGCGGCGCCTCGGAGATCGCCCCCCGCGCCCAGCGGGCCTGGGCCTGCACGGGCTGCCTCCACTGCCGGGAGCTGTGCCTCCTGGACAACCCCGTCGCGGACACCCTCTCCCTCGGCCGCGCCGAGGCCCTCGCGGCAGGGTACGCGCCCCCCGAGGTCACCGCCTTCCTGGAAGACCTCCCCCGACGCGCCGAGCGCCTCGAGGCCTGCGCCCGGCGCCTGGGGCCCGGGGACGCCGACGCCGCCACCGCCTGGGTGCCCGGCTGCACCTCCGTGGTGCGCGAGACCGACCACGCCGAGGAGGTCTCCCAGGGCATCCGCCGCCTCGCAGTCGGCGCCAGGGTCGTGGCCGACGTCTGCTGCGGCGCACCCCTTTGGGACGCCGGAGACCGCCAGGGCTTCGCCCGCCAGGCCGAGCGCTTTGCCCAGCGAGTCCAGGGCCGGGTCCGGGTGGTGGTCGGGGACCCCGGCTGCGCCTACGCCCTCAAGGTGCTCTACCCCAGGGTCGGGGTCGCCCTCCCCCTGGTGGAGCACGTCTCCGAGCTCGCCCTGCGGGAGCGCTCCCGCCTGTCTCGCCGGTCGGACCCCGAGGTGCCCGTGTACCACGACGCATGCAAGCTCGGCCGCGGGCTGGGATTGTTCGATGCCCCACGATCGGTGCTGGAACACCTCACCGGAAGCGCCCCAGACGAGCTGGATGAGAATCGTTCGAGGGCGAACTGTTCCGGCGGAGGGGCGCTCCTGCCGGTGACCCGTGGCGCCACCGCGGACGCCCTCGGGCGCTCCCTGGCGGAGGCCGTGATCTTCCGTCACGGCCCCGGCAGGGTGGTGGTGACCGCCTGCGCGTCGAGCCGCCAGAGGCTCCGCCAGGCGGGGGTCCGGGCCGAGGACCTCTCCCACTGGATCGCCCGGGGTGTACGGTGACCGCCGTGAGCGACCCTCAGCGCGCCCTGGAGCTGCTGGTGAACCCCTCGGCCGGCGGGGGCCGGGCCGGGAGGCTCCTCGGGGCCATGACCCGGGAGCTCGAACGGGCGGGCTTCACGGTGAACGTGCACCGCCTCGGGGGGCGCTCGCAGGTGGCTCCGCTGGTGCGCTCGCTGGTGGAGGCCCGCGCCCCGGTCATCGCCTCCATGGGCGGGGATGGCACCTTTCACGACGTGCTCAACGGCCTGCGCAACGAGGACGGCTCCCTCCTCCCGTCGGACGGGACGGCGTTCGCGCTGATCCCCGCGGGGACCGGCGGGGACCTGGCCGCGCGCACCCTGCGCATGCCCTCGGACCCGGCGGCCGTGGGGCGGTACCTCTCCCGGGCCAGCCCGAGGCCCTTTGACCTCGGGAAGCTCCAGTTCACGGGCAACGACGACGCGCCCGCGGTGCGCTTCTTCGTGAACATCGCCAGCTTCGGGATCAGCGGCAGGGTGGACCGCCTCGTGGCCGAGGGGCCGACCTGGCTCGGCGGCAAGGCCGCGTACTTCGTGGCGTCGCTGCGGGCCACGCTGGGCTGGAGGCACCAGCCCGTCAAGGTCCTGGTGGACGGCGAGACACTGTACGAAGGGCCCATTCTCACCGTGGCCGTGTGCAACGGGCGGAGCTTCGGCGGGGGCATGCTCATCGCCCCGGACGCCGCCCCCGACGACGGGATGTTCGATGTGGTGGTCCTCGGGGACCTCACCTTCGGGCAGCAGACCCTGCTCTCGGGCAAGCTCTACCAGGGTCGCCACCTCGGCGAGCGAGGCGTCACCCACGGGCGAGGCCGGGTGGTCGAGGTTCACACCCGGCACCCCTCGGTGCTCCTCGACGTGGACGGCGAGACCCCGGGGCGCGTCCCGGGGACGTTCACGCTCCTTCCCGGGGCCGTGAAGCTCCTCGGGGCCGCGTAGGGCGCGAGCGTGCGCGCCCCCTCGGGACCGTGGCGCGCGCGGGGCCTCGCGGCGCTGGCGGGGCTCTTGCTAGCCTGCTCGCTCCCCCCGCTGGGGCTCTGGTGGCTCACCTTCGGCGCGCTTGTCATCCTCGGCGCCGTGCTCCCTCACGAGCGTCCCCGCGAGGGCTTCCTCCGAGGGTGGCTCACGGGCTCCGTGGCCTCGGGCATGGTGGGCCTCTGGCTCCTGGACCTGGTGCCTCGCTTCACCAACCTCCCGAAGGCCCTCGGGGTGCTCCTGTGGCTCCTGGCGGCGCTGTTCATGGGCCTGGGCCTGGCCCTCGCGGGGCTCCTCGCGTCCCTCACCCGCAAGGTGCTCCCGACGCCCGTCGCCCTCGGGGCCTCGCTCTGGGCGGCCGAGCGCTTCGGCCCTCAACTCTTCCCCTACCCCCTGGCGCTCACCCTGGTGGACGCCCCATACCTCGCCCAGAGCGGGGACGTCCTCGGGGTCAACGGCCTGGGGGCGGTGCTCCTCGGGTGCGCCGGGGCCTTCGCCCTCGGCGCGCGGGAGCGCCGCTGGACCCGAGGGTGCTCCGCTGCGGCGTGCGTAGCGCTGGCCCTGGTGGCCTACGGGTTCGTCCGCGAGCGGGCCGTGCGCCGCGCGATGGCGCGCTCCGCCCGCTGGAGCGTGGCCCTGGTGCAGCCCTCGGTGCCCGCCACGCTGCGCTGGGAAGACTCCATGCGGGTGCCTATTCTACGGCACCTCCAGCAGCTCACCGAAGACGCTCGGAAGGCTCCAACGGACCTGGTGGTGTGGCATGAAGGCGCCTACCCCTACCCCCTGGCTTTCCGCGCGGGGCGCGACGGCCAGGAGTACCCCGCCGCCCTCCAGGGCCCGGGCGCCCCGTGGCTGGTCTTCGGCGCGGCGGCGCTAGGGGCCGACGGCTGGCTCCGCAACGCGGCCTTCGTGCGCAGCCCCGACGGGGCCCTCGCGGAGCCCGTGGCCAAGCGCGAGCTCATCCCCTTCGGGGAGCGCATCCCCCTCCTGGGCGGGATCCCCTGGGTGCGCGACGCGTTCTCCAGGGCCCTCGGCATGACCGCCGGGGACCGCCCGGAGCTCCTCCCGGTGCGGGGGCTCACCGTGGGCATTCTCAACTGCTTTGAAGACACGGTCCCCCGGAGCGGGGCCGAGGTGGCCCGGGCGGACCTGCTGGTGAACATCACCAACTCCGCGTGGTTCGACGGCCCCGGCGGCCCCGGCGAGCCCCCCCCGGACGGGGTCTGGTTCCTCTCCTGGCGCAACGCCGCCGGGAGGCAGCACCTGGTGCAGGCCCGCTGGAGGGCCATCGAGGCGCGGAGGGACCTGGTGCGCGCGGTAAACACCGGCCCGAGCGCCCACGTCAACGCCCTCGGAGAGGTCGAGCGCCGGAGCTTCCCGACGCACCCATGGGTGCTCCGGGTGTCCCCGAGGGTGGGCCTGGGGCTCTCCCCCGTCGCGCCCGGGGTGGTGCTGTGGGGCCCCTGGGCGAGCGCCCTGGTCCTGGCGGGGGCCCTGGCCGAGAGGCTCCGCCGGAGGCTCCGGGCCCGATGAAGAAGCCCCCGGAGCGCTACCGCATCGGCGCCGTGGAGCGCGCCACGGGCCTCACCCGGGACGCCATTGTCCTTTATGTCCAGGAGGGTCTGGTCCCGCCCCCGGAGCGCGAGAGCGCCACCGTGAGCTGGTATGGCCCGGCGCACCTCAAGCGCCTGGGGGCCGTGAAGGCCCTGCGCCGCGAGGGCCTGTCCCTGGCCCAGGCGGCCCGGGCCCTGCGCCTCCTGGGTGATGGTGTGGGCCCGAACGATCTTGTATTTCTTACCCGATTGTTGGGCACCATCGAGAACCTTGATGGTGGCGTATCCATCGAAGATAAAAGGTTCTGGACGGAGTGCCTGGCGCGGGTCGGGCTCGATGGTTCGATGGTGAACGATCCCGCGGTCCTCGCGGCCCTTGGGGCGCTCCGGGGGAGCTCCGACGGGGACACCCTGGAGGCCCTGGAGGGCCTCCGACGGCGCCTGGAGGGCGCCGGGGACACGCCGGAGGCGCTCTGCCGGGCGCTGCTCGGGGTGCTCCGGACAGAAGGCCCCGACGCGTTCCTGGCGCAGCGGGCGAAGGTGTCCCGGGCCGCCGAGGCGTGGCGCGAGGCCCAGGCCCGCCGAGCGCTGGAGGCCCTGGTGGGGGCGCTCCCGGGGCTCTGGGGGGGTGCGGCCCTGGCGAGCTACCTCCCGCTGGGAGCCGATGGCCGGAGGGAGGCCGAGCGCTACCTCCAGACCGAGAGGCTCTCGTCGTGGCAGCGCCTCCGGGCGCTCTTCGGGGTGTCCTCGGCGAAGGCCCTCGGGGCCGAGAGCCTGGCGCTCGCGGGCGGAGGCTGGAGCTGGGTGGCCTTTGGCCAGGGGGTGTGGGCGCTGGACACGAGGCGCCACGGGGAGGCTCTGGGGCACTTCACCGAGGCCCTGGAGAGGGCCCCCGGCTGGGGGCTCGCCCGGGCCTTGCGGGCCTCCGCGGGCTTCCTGGCGTCGGCGCAGGTGGATGACGGAAGAGTGCCCCTGGCGCTCTCGGCCCTCGGGGACCTCTTCGCGAGCGCCCCGAGCCCCGACGACCCTCCCGTGCTCCGGGCCCGCACCGGCTGGGTGCTCGCGACGCTCTGGAGGGCGCTCCCGGCGTGCCTCGGGGGCCCTCCGAGGGCGCTGGAGGCGTGCGACCAGGCGCTCAAGGCCCTGGGGACCCACGCCGAGCCCGACGAGGTCCCCGGAGAGAGGCCGAGGCTGGAGGGCAACCTGCAGCTCCTGAGGGCCTCCCTCGGGGACTGGCCCACGCGGCGCGAGGCGCTGGCGTGCGCTGAGAAGATCGCGGGTCCCATCGCCCACGCGGCGAGGGCCCTGCGGCGCCAGGGTTCACAGCCGTAGGGAGACCAGGCCTCGATCGAGCACGGCGGCGGGGGCGTCGTCCACGGGGGCGGCGCGGGCGCGGAGGGTGGCGCGGATCCGCCAGGACTCCGGGAGGAACACCGTGGCGGCGACCTTCTGGCAGAGGGTCTCGCCCAGGGAGCGCGCGGTGGGGACGTCCGTGGCCGGGAGCACCAGGGCGAAGGTGCCGCCGTCCAGGCGCCCGGCCACGGAGCCCTCCGGGGCGAGGGCGCGGACGAGCTCCGCGACGCCGTACACCACGTCGTCGCCGGCGACGTCTCCGTGGCGGCGGTTGAGCTCCCCGAGGCCCACCAGGTCCAGGGCGAGGAGGGCCGCGCCGGAGGCGCTCCCCACGCGGGTCAGGGCCTCCAGGAGCCCCTGGCGGTTGGCGAGGTCCGTCATCCCGTCGTGGGTGCCGAAGTGCAGGGCCAGGGCCTCCTGGCGGCGCGCGAGGCCCTCGCCGAGGAGGCACTTCAAGACCACGTCACCGAGCTGGACGCGGTCCTCGTCGGCGAGGCGCTGCTCACGGACGCGGGCGTTTCCGATGCGGGAGCCGTTGGTGCTCTGCTGGTCCAGGAGCCACCAGCCGTCCGGGCGGCGCAGGATCTGGGCGTGGCGACGGCTCACGGTGGACGACGTGAGCACGAAATGGTTGGCCGCGTCGCGCCCGAGGTTGATGGGGCTGGCCCTGGGGTCCAGCGTGAGGAGGTTCCCCGAGGCGCTGCGCTCGGCGCGGAGGTGCACGACCACCAGGGCGCCCTCCACGTCGGGGTCCGCCAGGAGCTGCTCGGGCTTTGCGTCCTTGACGATGAGCGCGGGGCGCAGGGCCGCGTGGACGTTCTCGAACTCCGTGGCCACGGGCTCCGGGGCGTTGGTCACCCGGAAGCGCACCGGCGCGTTGGACCACCGGGCGAAGACATCGGTCACGTCCTCCTCGAAGGCCCCGTCCGTCGGGGGCGGTGCGCCGGAGCTCTCCTTCGTGCCGCTCATCACTTGAGGTGCATGGTTCCATCCCTGAGGCCCGGTGACAACACCCAAGGGTGTGGTACCTACGCGCCCCTATGGGTGAAGTCTCATTTGGCCGGGTCGCGGTGCTGGGCGCCGGGACCATGGGGCAGGGAATCGCGCAGGTGTGCGCCTCCAGCGGCGCCAGGGTCGCCCTCCAGGACGTCTCGCCGGAGGCCCTGGCGCGGGCCCGGAGCGCCGTGGAGGCGGGCCTCGCCCGCCTCGTGGCCAAGGCGAAGCTCTCCGCCCAGGCCCGGGAAGAGGCCCTCGAGCGCCTGGTGACGGTGACCTCCCTGGAGGCCGCCGTAGAGGGCGCCGACGCCGTGGTCGAGGCCGTCCCGGAGAGCATGGACCTGAAGCGAAAGGTCTTTCAGGCCGTGGACCTCGCGGCCCCCGAGGGGTGCCTCCTGGGCAGCAACACCTCCTCCCTCTCGGTGACGGAGCTCGCGGGCGCCCTCCGGGATCCGTCGCGCCTGGTGGGGCTGCATTTCTTCAACCCCGTGCCGGTGATGGAGCTCCTGGAGATCGTGCGTGGGATACGCACAACGGACCACACGACCCTACGCGCCCGTACCTTTGCGCACTTCCTGGGCAAGACCAGCATTGAAGTGCGGGACTACCCTGGCTTTGCGACCAGCCGTCTGGGGGTGCTCCTCGGGGCGGAGGCCATCCGGATGTTGGAGAGCGGGGTGGCCTCGGCGGAGGACATTGATCGGGCGATGGAGCTTGGGTACCGGCACCCGATGGGGCCGTTGCGGTTGACGGACCTCGTGGGGTTGGACGTGCGGCTGTCTATCTTGGAGCACCTGCACCGGGAGCTGGGCGAGCAGTTCCGGCCGCCGGCGCTGTTGCGGCAGATGGTGCGGGCGGGCAAGCTCGGGAAGAAGACCGGCGAGGGCTTCTACCGCTGGCCCTGAGGGTCACTTCCGAAGCGGGTGGTCACTTCGGCCTCGCGGGCGCGGGCGTTGCGGGAGACGGCGCGCGCGGCGACGATGCAGTCCCTCGGGACGGCGCGCACCAGGAGGACGCCGTTGGGGCTGCGGTAGAGCTTGAGGCCCCGGGCCCGGAGGCGCTCGGGGTCGATGGCGAGGAGCACGTCCACCCCGGCGCGCTTGCCGACCTTGGAGTCGGTCTCCTCCGCGAGGTGGACGTGGGTGCGGGCCTGGGAGGTGAGCCCTTCGCGGTCGATGGCGTCGAGGTGGGCGAGGCTGGTGCCGTGCCAGCAGAGGTCCGTGCGGGGCTCCTCGGTCCAGGAGGCTTCGAGGGCCTCGCGGGTGACGGGCATGGCCTCGGTGGAGTGGCCCTGGCAAGCGCGGACGCGGCCCTCGCGCAGCTCGAGGCGTCCCTTGTTGTTCTCCCGTACGACCTGGTCGAGGGAGCTCTCGGGGATGTTGAGCGCGCGCAGGACGGCCTCGACGGGGACCCACCCGGCGGGGTCCATGGGGAGGCCGGTCTCGCCGGCGCCGTGGCGCAGGAGCCAGGACAGTCGCTTGCTGGCGTGGGTGAGGGCGATGGGGTTCATGGTCTTGGCCTCCGTATGGACCTCAAGGTGCCACCGGCGAGGCGCCCGCGGAAGTCGAGAGTTCCGAGGCACCCTCACCCGCGGTGATGGCTCGTGGACGGCCGCGCCGGTGCTACCCTCCCACGCCGTGAAGGACACACACCGGGTGCTCCTGGCGGTGCTGGTGGCCCGGGTGGTCTTCGGCGTCACCTTCCTGGCGAGCGCCATGGCCCGCTGGCCCGTGCCCTGGTACCTCCCGATGGAGCGCCGGTGGGTCTTCGCCCCCGCCGTGAGGGAGCTCGGCATGGACTGGTACGGCCGTTCGGCGGCGTCCCTCGCGGTCAGCCTGGCGGCGGCGCTCGGGGCCTACGCCCTCAGCGGACGCGCGGCCGTCGGGGCGTGGCTCGCGCGCCGAGGGGCGCTCACCGGCGCCGCGCAGCTCGCGGCGCTGCTCCTCCTCCAGGACGTGCTCTGGTATGCGTTCACGTTGATGACCCGCCCGGGGAACCCGCTGCCGGTGCCGTAGCCTCCGCGCAGGCGTCGCGCACCACGGCGTAGACGTCCGGGTGGTTCTGCAGCTCGTGGTGCAAGACCCGCCCGAAGGCCCGCGTCTCCACCGGGAAGCGCGCCCGGCGCAGGCGCTCCCCGGACGCGCTAGGCGCGCGCACCAGGAGGTCCCCGAGCACCAGCCCCGCGGGGTGCTCCGGGTCGAGGGTCACCGTCGCCGCGAGGAAGTGCCACCGCACGTCCTCGGCCAGGGGCACCTCGTCGCGGGCCTCGCGGAAGAGCGCGTCGGCGTCGTGGGCCAGCCAGTGGCGGTCCAGGAGGTCCCCGTGCCGCAGGTCCCTCAGGCCCGCGCTGCGCCCCTGGAGGATCCTCGCGGGCACCAGCGTGCCGGGCGTGTCCACCGCCGAGAGCACCGCCGCGGCCAGGTGACCGAGCTTCGCCAGCGGCGCCCCCTGGTGCGGGGACCCGAGGCAGAAGACGCGCCGCAGCAACGGTCTCCAACGCGCGTGGGTGGTCTCCGCGTGGTGGATCGCGCTGCGCGCGACCAGGCCCCCCATGCTGTGCCCCAGGAGCACCAGCTCCTCCACGGGCACGGGCCACGCGTCCAGCGCGCGCTCCAGGTGCTCGCTGAGCGCCCGGCCGTTCTCCGAGATGTGCCGGCCGGTGTTGTACCGCGCGTAGAGGGGCGTGTACCCGAGGTCCCTCGCCAGGAGCGCGCCGAAGTTGCCCGTCGGGTCCCCGTGGTAACGCTCCCCGTGGAGGCACCAGGACCACTCCGTGGCGCCCAGGCCGTGCACCAGCAGCACCACCCTCGGCGTGGCGCGCGCGAGCGCCTCGCGGAGCGTGGCAGGCTCCTCGGGCAGGAACCGGTCCCCGCGGCGCAGGCGCATCCCGAGGGAGAGGGCGTTGTCGCGGCGGTGGAGGTGGTCCCCCACGGCGGCGTTCAGCGTGCCCAGGGCGGCGTCACCCACCCACCGGAGCGTGCCCGTGAGGTCCGACCGGAGCGGCAGCGCGGCCTCCGGGGAGGGGTCCTCCAGGGGGCCTTCGAGGAGGTCCAGGCCCGCGTCGGTGACGACCCGCACGCCGTGGTTGACGGCCCTCACCTGCGCCAGCACCAGCTCGGTCCCGAAGCGCCTGGCGCTCTCCACCGCGCGCGCGGGCTCCGCGAGCGGAGGCACGAGGTCCGTCACCGCCAGGACCCTGCGGGCGCCCGCGGCGTGGGCCTCGCCCACGAGCTCCGTGGTGTAGTCCACGGCCTCGTGTACCAGGGCCTTCAAGCCGCGCCAGCGCCGCACGATACCGCCAGGATAGCACGACAAGGGGGTGCGGCGGAGGCCGATGGCATGCTACAGGGCCTCCCACGTCGGACTGAAACAGGAGGACCCCATGCGCGACAAGAGCACGAAGAAGCCGTCCAGGGCTGCCTCTGGCAAGACCTCCAGGGCCTTCACCGCCGAGGAACGCGCCGCGATGAAGGAGCGCGCCGGCGAGCTCAAGGCCAAGGGCGGACCGGACGGTGAGCGCGACCTCCTGGCGAAGATCGCGGCGATGCCGGAGCCCGACCGCGCCATGGCCACGCGGCTCCACGCGCTCATCACCGCCAGCGCGCCGACGCTGTCACCAAGGACCTGGTACGGGATGCCCGCGTACGCCAACGGAGACGGCAAGGTCGTCTGCTTCTTCCAGAGCGCGCAGAAGTTCAAGACGCGCTACGCGACGCTCGGCTTCAGCGACGCGGCGAAGCTCGACGACGGCGCCCTGTGGCCGACCGCCTTCGCGCTCAAGGAGTTGACCGCCGCCGAGGAGGCGCGCATCGTCGCGCTCGTCAAGAGAGCGGTGCGTTGAATGGATGGACCTTCGCGCAGCCCGGCGGATTACCGCAGGAGCTCCACCCGCAGGCGGTAGTCCCGACCCGTCGCCTCGTCCCGGGCCGTGGTCACCCGGAGGTAGTACGTCCCCCCCGTCGCGATCCGCTGGGCGAAGGCCTCGCCCTCGGAGATCGCCGGGCAGCGGTTGTCCATCCGTACCACCCCGAGGCCCCCCTCCGCGCGGCCGTCGGGGAGCACCCAGGCCATGCGGTACTCCGGCTCCGAGGGCCCGCAGGCCATGCCGTTCACGTCCAGCATCGTCGCCCGTACGCTCGCCCCCGGCGGGACGTTCACCGCGTACATGTCAAAGTCACAGCGCCCCCCGAGGCGCCCCCGCGCGGTGAGGGTCCCCCCCGCCGCGGGGAACATCAGCACGTTGGGGTCCGTGAAATCGTCGTTGGGCTCGACCTCCGTGGCCTCGGGGCCCGAGAGCTCCGCCCGGCAGCGCTCGTCGCAGCCGTCCCCGGGGGTGCGGTTGCCGTCCTCGCAGGACTCCCCGTGCTCGCGGGTGTTGTTGCCGCACTCCGCCCGGAGCGCGATGAGCTCGTAGCGCGCTCCCCCCGGCCGCGCGCTGTCAACCCCGACCAGGTACTCCCGGCTCGCCGAGGCCCGGAAGGACATGTGCTCGTCCCGGCTCTGGCCGCACTCGTCCAGGCCCCCCGCGCAGGACCGCTCGTCGCAGCCAGGCAGCACGTAGATGGCAGGGTCCGGCGCCCCGCCGCCCTGCACCCTCACATGGAAATGCCACTGCTCCCCGGCGTTCATCCGTACGCGAAAGAACCCGTCGTTGCCGGGCAGCGCGCGCCCCGTACACACCGCCAGGTCGCTGAAATCGTTGGCCAGGTTCGTGGTGTCCAACAGGGCGTTGGTCCCGGAGACCACCTCCGGCACCGCCCCCGAGCAGCGGTCCGCCAGCGCGATCGTCGGCAGCACCCCCGGGGTGCCTCCGTCCGCCCCCCCGTCCTGGCGCTGACGGAACAGCGCCGGGTCAAAGACGTTGCACCCGCCCCCGAGGGCGACCAGGAGTACCAGAGCGTTCGCGCGCATCAGTGTCGTTGCAAGTACGGGTTGGACTCGATGGTCGGATGCCCCCCACCCGGCGGCTGCGCCACCGAAGGTCGCTCCGGCGCCGGCACCCGAGGCGCCGCCACCCCCGCGTCGTCATGACGGCGACGAACCCTCGCAACAGACGGCTGGGGCGCACTCTCCACGGTGTGGGCGGGTGTAGGTGCGACCACCGGAGCCGGCTCCGGCGCGGGCGCGCTGGGCTCTGGGACAGGTGGGGTGGTGTGGGCGGGAGTAGTACCTGTAGGTCCGACCACGGGAGCCGGGACGGGGCTCGGGGTGGCGGCGGGGCCCTGGGAGGCTCCCGAGCGCCCCATGGCCCAGGCGCCGAGGCCCGCTCCGGCGAGCACCAGCACCCCGGCGGCGGCCATCTTCCCGAGGCTCTGCCGGGGAGACCCGGGCTCCGCGCTCAGGCGCTGCGAGGGAGGCGCCTCACGGACGCCGGGGCGCACCTCGATGGCGGGGATGCTCAGGCTGTCATTCTTGACGGCGGGCGTCCGGAGGCTCGGGCCGGAGATCAGCGTGTCCGCGGAGCCTGCCACGGCCTCCGGGGCGTTCTGCGGCATTGGGGGCGTGGGGCGGGCGCCGGTCACGGGCGCCGGGGTGACGCCACCGAAGGGGTCGCCGGTGCCCCCGAGAGCGCGGTTGCGGTCCCGGATCATGGCCTTGCGGGCGGCGATGTCCTCCGCGAAGGCCTTCTTCACGTAGTCCGTCACCTCGTGGGCGCCGAGGAGCCACCCCTCGCGGGTGAGCGCGTCGTGGAGGGCCTGGGCCAGGGCGTGGCAGGTCGGGTAGCGCTTGTCCACGTCGCGCTCCAGGGCGCGCAGGCACACGTCCTCCAGGGACTGGGGCATGGCCATGCGCGACGAGGGCCTCGGGATCGGGAGGTTCACCACCTGGAGCAGCGTGGCCGCGTCGCTGTCGGCCTTGAAGAGCCGCCCCCGCGTGAGGAACTCGTACAGAATGATCCCGACGGCGAAGACGTCCGCCCGGCGGTCCACGGGGTAGGCCAGCACCTGCTCCGGGGCCATGTACCCGGGCTTGCCCTTGATGATCCCCGGGCGCGAAGAGGTGATCCTCGACGCCGCGAGCGCGATGCCAAAATCCGTGATGCGCGCGACCCCGTCGGTGCCGAGGAGGATGTTCTGCGGGGACACGTCCCGGTGCACGATGTTCAGGGCGTTGCCGTCATCGTCGGTGAGGTCGTGGGCCGCGTGGAGCCCGTGGAGCGCGTCGACAAGGACCTTCATGGCCACCCGGGTCTTGACCTCATCCTCCAGGTTGGGCGTAGACCGGATCTTCGCCAGGGTGATGCCGTCGATGTAGTCCATCACCAGGTAGAGCCCGCTGGGGCCGTCGGCCACATCTACAATGGCCACCGCGTTGGGGTGGTGGATCCGAGACGCCAGCCGCGCCTCGTCCAGCAACATCTGGATGAACTCCGACTCCTCCGCCAGGTGGGGGTGCATCACCTTGATGGCGAAGAGCCTCTTGAAGCCCCCCGCCCCGGCCACCCTGGCCAGGTACACCGCCCCCATGCCCCCTCGGGCCAGCGGGGCGATGATCTCGTACCTCCCGAGCATCTGCCCGGTGGCCAGACCGCTCCTATCCGTGGTGGGTTCCTTGACGTCGGTCATGGACGGGCGCTTGCCCCCTATCAGAAAGACCCTACCACCCCGACCTGGGCTCCACCACCCTCCAGCGCCACCACCGGGGTGGTCCGAGCCCCTCGGCGCCCGGACCAGTTGGTCCAGAGCACCCCGGTAAGAAGCGTCCCCACGCCCAGGACGCCCACCACGCCCACGAGCACGTTGGTGCGAGTCTCCCGGATGACCCCATTGTTGAAGCGCTGCTCCGTGGGATCGATCACGTACACGTCCCGCGCTGCCAGGGTGTCCAGCCCGGACCACACCAGCACACCGGCGGCCGCCACGGTGGCCCCGGCGCCCACCCAGAACACCCACGGGGCGAGCCCCCGGGGAGCCGCGTCCTGGGGACCGGTCACCGGCGGGAGGGCCGTGATCGGGGACGGGGGCGGCGGCGGTGGTGGTGGCGGCGGCGGGGGCTCCGCGAAGGCCAGGTCCGTAGCCGCGCCCGCGGTGAAGGTCTGCGTCCGGGCGGGGGCCCGAGCGCCGCCAAAGGACGCCCCCACGCTGTGCTCGCCGGGCTCCAGGAAGAAGCTATGCTCCGCCGCCGGGGAGCCGCTCAGGGAGCGCTGGTCCACGCTCACCGCGCAGGGCGCCGCGCAGCGCACGTGGACGCCGGCCAGCGCGGGCCGCAGCGCGTCCAGCACCTGCGTGGCCAGCTCGACGCTCTGGGGGTCCGAGGCGTCCCGGAGCCGGGCCTGGAGCGCCAGCGGGGCCGCCCGGGCGCGGTGCCCCGCGGCCTGGTGGTTCCGGATGGCGCTGCGCAGCGCCGGGGGCGACGGCGCGCTGCGGTCCGCCAGCTCGAAGAGCTCCGCGGCCCGCGGAAAATCCTGCAGGAGCTGGGCCCTCTGGCCCTCTTCAAAGGCCGCCGCCGCGGCGGCGACGTCCGTACCCTGTGGGGGGGGCACCTGCCCCAGGGCCCCGGAGGCCCACAGGAAGACCCCCAGCGCCGGGGCGTTGCGAGCGCTTGGCATCCGCGCTGTATACTCCATTTCCGGGGGCCATACGATACCATGACCCCCCCATGAACCCGCTCCCGCAGCTCACCCCAGGGATGTTGTTCGCGCGCGATTTCCGCGTCGTGAGGCTGCTTTCTGCCGGGGGCATGGGCGCCGTGTACGTGGTCGAGCAGGTGAGCACCCAGCGCCCCAGGGCGCTCAAGATCATGCTCCCGTCGCTGGTGCAGGACCCGAGCGCCCGCGCCCGGTTCGCCCAGGAGGCCACCGTGAGCGCCAGGATCCACAGCGACCATGTGGTCGAGGTGGTCGCCGCGGGCATCGACGAGCCCACCGGCACCCCGTGGCTCGCCATGGAGCTCCTGGAGGGCGAGGACCTGGAGCACGCCCTGGAGCGCAAGGGTCCCTTTGATCCCCGCACCACCCTGGAGCTCTTCCGGCAGCTCTGCCACGGCCTCGGGGCCGCCCACCGGGCGGGGCTCGTGCACCGGGACTTGAAGCCCGCCAACATCTTCCTCACCAACCCCCGCCGCGAGGGCGTGGCCTTCGTGGTGAAGGTCCTGGACTTTGGCATCGCCAAGCTGGTGGACACCTCGCGCACCTCCGCGCAGGCCACCAGCGCCGTGGGCTCCCCCATGTGGATGGCCCCGGAGCAGGCCGACCAGGGCTCCCTGCGCCCCGCCACGGACGTGTGGGCCCTCGGGCTCATCGCGTACAACCTGCTCACCGGGACCTACTACTGGCCCAGCGCCAACGACCCGGAGCGCGCCACCCTCGCGGCCATCATGCGCGAGGTCTACGTAGACCCGCTCCTGCCCGCCTCGCAGCGGGCCCACGAGCGAGGCCGCGGGGCCCTCCTCCCCCAGGGCTTTGACAACTGGTTCGCCCGCTGCGTCAACCGCGACGCCACCCAGCGCTTCCCGGACGCCACCGAGGCCCTCCAGGGGCTCCTCGGGGTGCTCTCCGGCGGCGCCACCGCCCCGGGCTACGCGGGGATGCCACAGGCCACCGCGGCGATGCCCGCCAGCGCGCTCCCGGCGCCCTTTCCCATGCCTGCGGCGCACGCCCCGCAGGGCTTCGGCGCGACGCCCCAGGGGTACGCCCAGGGGGTGAGCGCTCCGCCGCCGTACGGCATGACGCCGCCCCACCCGGCCCAGGGCGCGGCCATGGCCCACGGGGGCGCCGCGGCCTCGGGGCCCGTGGGGCCTCCCTGGAACACCTCCGGCGCGCAGCGCGCGGCCCCTGCGCGCTCGGGGATGCCGCCGGTGGTGCTCGCCGCGGTAGCCCTGGGGCTCCTCCTCGGGGTGGGGGCCCTGGGCACCGGGGTGGTGCTGGTGGTCGGGCGCCGGAGGGTGGAGACCCCCACGAGTCCCTCGGTGGCGCCGCTCCTGCGTCCCCTGGCGAACGTGATGAACGGTCCCCGGTGCGTTTCCCGGGAGCTGTCCCAGAGCATCCCGGGGCTGTCGGGGGTGACCCACATGGCCTCCGGGCGGTACCACTCGTGCGCGGTGCGCTCCGACGGGGCCATGCTTTGTTGGGGTTGGAACCAGGTCCACCAGCTCGGGGTGACCCCCAACGACGACCACCCCTCGCCGGTGCTCCTGAGCACCGTGTCCGCGGCGGCGAGGGCCGTGGCGGGGGACACCTCCTCGTGCGCGGTGCGGTCCGACGGGAGCCTCTGGTGCTGGGGCGCCACGGGGACGGGCATGCACACGTCCCCCAGGCTCGTGGACGGCGCCGTGGCCATGACCCACGCGTCGCAGGGCTCGCAGCACGGCTGCGGGCGCCGCAACGACGGCACGGTCTGGTGCTGGGGCGACGGGGGCTCCGGCCAGACCGGGGGCTCCAGCGCCCGGGGCAGCGCGAGGATGGTCTACGGGCTCAACAACGTGATTGACGTGGGCGTCGGGGGGCAGCACTCCTGCGCGGTGCGCGCGGACGGGACCGTCTGGTGCTGGGGCTCCAACGAGAAGGGCGAGCTCGGCAACGGGCAGCGCACCCGCACGGCGCAGCCCGTGCCGGTGCAGGCCGCGGGGCTCACCAACGCCGTGCAGGTGTCCGCCGGGGACGCCTTCACCTGCGCCCGGGACCGCGCCGGCGCCGTGTGGTGCTGGGGCGACAACCAGATGGGGCAGCTCGGGCTCGGGTCGAACCTCGCGAGCCCCACGCCCGCGCGGGTGGTCGGGCTCACCGGGGCGTCGTTCCTCTCCGCGGGGTACATGCATGCCTGCGCCGTCCGCGGGGACGGGACCCTGTGGTGCTGGGGCGCCAACTACGGCTGCCAGCTCGGCCCCCGGGGGATGCTCAACACCCACACCGCCGAGCGCGTCGGCGAGCTGGACCGGGTGGTCGGCGTGGCCGTCGGGAGCATGCACACCTGCGCCTGGAGGGCCGATGGAGGCGCCCGCTGCTGGGGCACCAGCAACTTCGGCCAGCTCGGCTACGGCACGGTCATCGACCGCGCCGAGACCGCCCAGCCCGGAACTTGACACGGAAGGTACACTCCCCACGATGTCCGCGCGGTCACCGCTGACGCTCCTCCTCCTCCTCGGGGCCCTCGGCTCCACCTGCGCCACCACCGACGGCGCCGCCCGTCGAGGCACCACCGGCTCGGGCACGGGCACCCAGCCCGAGGACAACGAGCCCCTCCCGGAGGACGAGACCGCCCGGGCGGGCCACGCCCTCTTCGACACCGCCTGCGGCCGGTGCCACAACCCCGAGGGCAGCGCCCCCTCGGTGGCCAACCTCCGCCTCCCCCGCGCACGCATGGAGCAGGTCCTGCACGCCGGCTCGGACCGCGGGGACCTCATGCCCGTCCTGCGCCCGGGAGACCTGCGCCGGGAAGACCTCCCCGCCCTCCTGGCGTACCTGCGTACGGTGCGTGCAACCGAGTAGACACTCCATGATGGACATTCCCTGTCACTCCCATGGTTGCGAGGGGGTGCTCTCGGGGGTAGGGAGAGTGCGGTGAAGTCCACGGAGTTTGTCTGTCAGGCGTGTGGGGCGAGCCACACCCGGTGGGTGGGAAAGTGCCCTCGTTGTGAGGGTTGGAACACCCTGGTGGAGGAGCGGGTGCCCCGGGGGAAGGGCGCGGGGGGCGCTCGCTCGGGGGGGATTTCGGTGAGCGGCACCGGCGGGGCGGCGGTGGCCCTGGACGAGGCGCTCTCGCAGGAGACCGTCCGGGTGTCAACTGGAATGACCGAGATCGACCGGGTGCTGGGGGGTGGTCTGGTGGAGGGGAGCGTGGTGCTGCTGGGCGGGGAGCCCGGCGTCGGAAAGAGCACGCTCCTCGGGCAGCTTGTGTCCAACATCGCGACGGCGGGGAGCACCCGCGGGGTGCTCTACGTGACGGGGGAGGAGAGCGCCACTCAGGTGGCCGGCCGGCTGCGCAGGCTAGGGGTGCCGGACACCGCGCCGCTTCGCATCGTGGCCTCGGGGGAGCTCGAGGACCTGGAGGGTGCGGTGCAGAAGCACGACCCCGGGGTGGTGGCGGTGGACTCGGTGCAGACGCTCCGGGCGGCGGACCTGGAGAGCTCCGCGGGGAGCGTGGGGCAGCTCCGGGAGGTGACCGCGAGGCTGGTGACCATGGCCAAGCAGCAGCGCAGGACGGTGCTGCTGGTGGGGCACGTCACCAAGGACGGGTCCCTGGCGGGCCCCAAGGTGCTGGAGCACCTGGTGGACGTGGTGGTGAGCTTTGACGGGCAGCGCTCCGGCGGCCCGAGGCTCCTGCGTACGGTGAAGAACCGCTTCGGGGCCAGCGGGGAGCTCGCGGTGCTGGAGATGACCCGCGAGGGCCTGCGCGAGGTGCCGGACCCCTCGGCGCTGTTCCTGGCGGAGCGTCCGAAGGACGTGCCGGGCTCGGTGGTGGTGGTGAGCGCCGACGGGGCCAGGCCCTTGTTGCTCGAGGTGCAGGCGCTGGTGACCCCGTCGGCGATGCCGTCGCCCCGGAGGGTGGCCACGGGGGTGGACGGCACGCGGCTGGCGATCCTGGCGGCGGTGCTGGCGCAGCGGGCGGGGCTGAGCGTGAGGGACCGGGACGTGTTCGTGAGCGTGGCGGGGGGCGCGTCCATTGACGAGCCCGCGTCGGACCTGGCGGTGGCCTGCGCGATCGCGTCGAGCGTGGTGGAGCTTGCCCTGCCGAACGACCTGGCGGTGTTCGGCGAGGTGGGCCTGGCGGGCGAGGTGCGGGCCGTGCCAAGGTGCACGCCGAGGCTGGAGGAGGCCCTTCGCCTCGGGTTCAAGCGGGCGCTGATCCCGAGGGCCAACGTGGAGCGCGGCGAGGCCCCCGCAGGGATCTCCGTCCACGGGGTGTCTCACGCCCGCGAGGTGGCCGCGTGGATCGAGCGCAAGGCCACCGAAGGGGCGCGGTGACTAGCGGTAGACCCTGGTGCGCTCGCGGGTGAGGGAGAGGGCCACGCCTCCGCGGTCGCGGGCGTCCTCGGCGAGGCGGTCCTCGTGGACCGAGGACGCGAGGTTGCGGCCGTTGACTACAACGTCCAGGGCGCCCGGGTGCGTGGTGGCCAGGGTGTCGAAGGCCCAGAGGATCGAGTCCCAGATCAGCGGCAGGGGGTTGCCGAAGACCCCCCCGCCGATGAGGGTGAGCACCGCGACGCGGCGCTCCAGGACCCTCGCTCCGAGGAGCGTCCCGAGGTAGCTCGCCCGCAGGAGCTGACGGCACAGGTCCCTCCAGGGGCTGGTGGCGGCGCTGGCGTAGCCGTAGCCCCCCGCGGCCAGGGTGCTGGTAAACACCTGCGCCACGCGCACATCCCGGGGCACGGCCCCGTGCCACGAGGCCCCGAGCACCACGTCGATGTCGTCATGGAGACCTACACGGATCTGCGAGAAGCGGTCCGTGAGGCGCTGCACCAGGGCCTCGGGCTGCGAGACATCCCCGTCGCGGAGGTAGCCCGAGCGGACGCTGGCGATGGTCGGGTCGGCGATGGCGTCGGCCAGGAGGTCGAGCTGCTCGCCGCGGGTGGACTGGGTGAAGCGCCGACCATCCGGGGCGGGGGCTGCATAGTGTCGAAGGAGCGTGCCCGGCAGGGCGGAAATAGATGCTCGGGGGCCCTGGGTGGGGTCCGTGAGGTAGCGCTGCACGGGCGACACGTGGGGCCCTGGGGACTCCAGGCAGTTGAACTGCGAGGCCACCTGGAAGAGCGTCCCCGGCGGGGCGAAGGCCTGGAGCGCGCCGATGTCCGTCACCGGCGCCTCGCCGTGGAGGACGAAGAGCCTCGGGGTGCCGTCGCGCGGCCTCGCCTGGCGCTCCAGGTCGCCCAGCGTGGGCACCGAGAAGCGCCCCGCGGACCACACCGCGCCGGGCACCCTCACGGTGGCGCGGCCGACGCCGTCAAAAGCAATGCAGCCGGCGACGTCCGCGCGCACCGCGTCGTCCGCGGCGTCCACCAGCCTCCGGGCCCCCTCGGGCCGTAACGTCCCCTGCACCGTGTCCGCAAAGGCCTCCACCGCGGCGAGGAGCTCCGGCTCTGCCTGAGGGTCCGTCCCAAGAGTGAGAAGAGCGTCGAGCACGGCGGAGAGTCTTTCATAACGCCGCCGCGGGCTCTACAGCGCTCGACACCTACTTTCACCTACCTGCACCTACCCAGGTGGAGACCTGGTTGGGGTGCGAATTGTCGACGGGGTGCGAAGGCGTCTGGCCACCCACGCGGCACCATGACACGACAGCGCGCGGCCTTCCCTGTTCTTCTCTTTGTCGCGGTGGTGACGGGCTGCGGGCCCGAGGACCCCTCCGAGGGGCTCGCGCCCGGGAGCGTCCCTACGGGCTCCACGGTCAGCACCACGGAGTCGGGCGTGGCCCCGGCGGTGCTTGCGCTCCCCGGGCCGACCTGCCACCCGGAGGCCCGGCGCTTCGTGACGCTGAGCGAGCGCGACCAGAGCGTCACAGTGACGCTCACGCCGACCTCCATGACGGACCCCTGCGCGGGGCACCTGGGCTTCGGGCCCGGCGTGAACCAGCGGGGCCTCGCGCTCTTCGTGGCGCCGAGGGAGGGTCGCTGGGACTTCTTCGCAGAGGGCTCGGCGGTGGAGAGCATGCACCTGGCCCACCCCTGCGACGGCGTCGAGGAGGCCCTCGCGTGCGACGCCCGGCCCCCGAACGCGCCGCCCTCTCGCTGCCCGCCGCCGCTCACGACCAGCGCCTTCCTGCGCGCGGGCGACGCGCTGCTGGTGCCCGTCTACGGCTGCCGCGGGAGCTCCGCGCGGTGCATCGTCACGATCACCGCGAGGCTCGACGATGACCAGGGGTGCTTCGCGCGGGACCAGCCCTGCGGCGAGGGCACCGTGTGTCGGCCCGTGGTCGGCCGCCCGGACCGCGGCGCGTGCGTGGCCACCGCGGCGCTGTAGCACCACGGCAGGACCGCATCACCGCCGCAGGAGCCCCCTCGGGTAGCGCGGGTCGCGCGGCCAGAACAGCACCGGCGCCGCCGCGAGCGCCGCGTCGAGCACCCTCCGGGCCTCCTCCCGGGTCGTGGCGTCTCCCAGGAGCGGCGCCGCCGCCTCGCGGAGCCTCGCCACCTGGCCGAGCTGGGCGCCGCGGTCCGCCCGGTGGTACGCCGCCCAGAAGCTCCTGGCCGCGCGCAGCGCGGGAGCCCCTCGGGGCCCGAGCCTCGCCGCCACCGCGACGCCCTCCGGGGTGGACGGGTCCAGCGCCAGAGGCACTCCCCCCGGGCGGTCGCACGGAGGCAGCGGGCGGAACGCGTAGGTCTGCGCCTCCAGGGAGCGCACGGAGACCTCCAGTGCCACGTCCCCGGGCCTCAGGCAGAGGTAGGGTGAGTGCGCGGGCGTGAGCGCCCACACCCGGAAATGCCGCGACGGGAACAGCGTCAGGAGCGCCAGGTTGAGCGACTCGGGCGGCTCCGGGTCGTTGCAGTCCCAGGTCCCTCCCAGCGCCGAGAGGTACACCGGGGCGTCGTGCCAGGGCCTCGGGCTCACGTCGTCAAGGAACACCAGGTGCGTGACCGCGTCGCGCTCCGGACGAAGCCTCGGGGCCAGGAGCCCCTGGAGCTCGCGGGAAGGGTCCGGGCGGTCTCGCCGGAGGTACACCCTCCCCAGCGGGAGCGCGGTCACCGCGCAAAAGAGCGCCACGAAGACCCTCAAGGGCCTCCAGCGGCCCTCGCAGCGCCGCCAGAGGTGGACGAGCGCGCAGGCCCCGGGGAGCGCGAGACCCACCAGAGACACGTTGAAATGGTACGGCTCCCGCGCGCCCAGGTAGAGGAGGTAGGACCCCGACGCGGCCAGCGTCCACAGGGCCGAGAAGCCCAGGATTCGCAGCGCCTGGCGCGTTTCACGGCGAAGCCACAGGCCCACGGCGGAGGCGCCCACGAGGGCCACCAGCGCCCTCGCGGTCCACCAACGGGGCGCGAAGTACCCCACCGCCGGGAGGAGCTCCTCGCGAAACCCGAGGCCCGTGTGAAAGCCGAAGAAGTCCACCACGGACTGGGCGAAGTGCGCCCAGCGGTCCCCGAGGGACCCGGCGCCCGAGGCGTCCCGGAGCACGGCGGCGTCCGCTCGCCCGAGGAACCAGAGCGCCACATACAGCGCGCAGAGGCCCCACACCGCGAGGCCCGCGCGCGTGCGCAGGGCGCCCAAGGCGCTCCGCCAGCCATCCCGGAACGCGACCGAGAGCGACCACAGGGGCGCCAGGAGCGCGGCCTGCTCGTGCGACAGGAGCCCCAGGAGGGCCCACGGCAGCCAGCGCCGGGCCCTCGGCGGCGCCGGGCCCAGGAGCGCCGCCAGGGCGGCGAAGAAGAACGCACGGGAGACGACCACGTGCCCGCGGGAGAAGTACCCCAGGGAGTCCGCGGACACCGGGTCCAGGAGCGTGAAGAGCGCCACCAGCACCCCCGCCGGGAGCCCGAGCCCCAGGGAGCGCACCCACCGCGCCGCGCCGTACGCCGCCGCGAGGTGGGCGCCGAGGAACACCGCCGCCAGCGCCCCGGCGCGCGCTCCAAGGAGCGCCCCGTTCAGCGCCAGGAGCCCGTCGGGCACCGGCCGGTGCGAGGTCCTGGCCACGGACCACAGCGCCCCCGCGCTGCGGCCGTGGTCGAGCCAGGTCCAGTCCTCCTCCGAGAGGGGCACCGCCAGCGCGAAGCGCCCGAAGGTCACCACCGCGCCGAGGGCCCCCACCAGGAAGAGCCCCACCAGCGCCCGCTCCAGGGCCCTCCCTCGGATCACGTCGTCGTCCATCCCAACATGCATCATCGCAGGGACCGGGCACAACGGGAACCACTTCGCGCACGCGGTGCTATCTTCTTGTGCGGCAGAGGCCCCGCAGTGTCACGAGACCCACGCAGACCGTACCTCCTCGCATGCGGCATGCTCGCCGCGGTCTCCTGCAAGGGCCCGGCGGGCGGTGGCTCCGACGCGTCGCCTGCGGACACCACGGACGCCTCCCCCCCCTCGGCGCCTAGGAGGCTGGAGGGGACCTTTACGGACCAGACGGAATCCCTGGGAGCTCTTCCCTTTCAGCTCCACCCCGGGGACATGACCATGGCCGAGCCCGAGCACTGCGTGGGGCTCTTCACGGACCTCGACGGCGACGGCTTCGAGGAGCTCGTGGTGACGCCCACCCGCGTCGAGACCGGGCCCTTCGAGGGGCGCCGCCCCCACGCCTGGCGGCTGGACCGCGCGAGCGGGCGCTGGAACGCGCTCGGGCCGCTGCCCGGCAACGGTCCGTCTCCGGTCCTGGCCGCGACGGACCTCGACGGGGATGGCCACACGGACCTCGTGCTCTCCGTCCGCCGCGGGATGGTCGCCTGGGGGCGCGCCGGGGGCGGCTTTGACGCACCGGAGGACCTCCTCGAAGAAGACCCGACGGCGAATTTCGCGCTCGGGCAGCTCGCCCTGGACGACCTCGACGACGACGGCTGGACGGACCTGCTCCTCGGCAACCGGTACTGCAATGACACCGCCCCGATGTTGGTGGCGCTCCTGCGCGTGGGACCCCGACGCTTCCAGTCCTCGACCATGGCCTTCCCCAGGACGCGCGGGTCGAGCCCCTACGCCGTACACGCCTGGCGCGTGGGAGACGCACCCCGCACGGTCGTTGCGCTCGGCCAGGGCTGCGGCGAGCCCTCGCCGGTGTTCTTCCGGCAGGCGACGCCCGCGCCCGGCGCGAGCGCCCCGCCGCGCTTCGAGGTCACCGACCCGATCCCTCGGGACGCTTATTTCAACCGCTTCGGGGGCTCCCCAAGGACCTTGTCAGAGTATGTCCCCATGGGCGCCGCCCTCACGGACCTCGACGGCGACGGTCGAGCGGACTTGTTCATCGCCCTGGACCCCTTCCACGCGTTCTTTCTCGATCGCCCTGGCGGGGTCTTCGCGGACCGCACGGAGGAGTCGGAGATGGCGGTGCTCATGACCCCGAGGGGCACTCGGATGATCCCCTGGGGCGTCGCCTCCCTGGACCTTGATCGCGACGGTCTTGAGGACCTGGTGATCGCCCACGGCAACGACCCCGCCGCGTGGCACTCGCGCTCGGCCCTCATCGGTCCGCAGCGCGCCACGGTGCACCTGGCGCGCGGGAATGGTGCCTTCAGCGACGCCACGGACGGCTCCGGCCTCGGCCGCGAAGGCCAGTGGCGGGGCATCGCGGTCGGAGACCCGGACCACGACGGCGACCCGGACCTCGTCGTCGGGGGCCAGGGCGAAGGCCCGAGGCTCTACCGCAACGACCTCACGACCCCCACGCCGGGCGCCTCCCTGCTGCTCCGGGGCACCGTGAGCAACCTCCAGGGCCTCGGCGCCGAGGTGAGCGTGCGCCTCCCCTCCGGGCGGGTCTTCCACGCCTGGGCCGGCGCGTGGGCCTCGCCGGACGTGGTCTCCGAGCCCGTGCTCTTCGTCCCCCTGGCCTCGCAGGGCGCCACCGCCGTGGAGCTCCGCTGGCCCTCGGGGCTGCGACAGACCATCACCGACCTGCGCCCGTCCTCGCACCGGGTCGTGGCCGAGCCCCGGGTGGTGGCGCTCGACCCTCCGAGCCGTCACGCCCCCGCGGACGGGCGCAGCACCGTCACCGTAAGGGTCACCCCGCGAGGCCCCGACGGCGCCCCGACGGACGCCCCGGTCACCGTCACCCTCGACGGCGCGGGCTCGCTGTCACAACCCGCAGCCCGCCGCGGAGAGGCCTGGGAGGCCACGCTCCGGAGCCCCTCCTCGCCCGGGAGCGCCGTGGTCACCGTGCGCATCGGGGAGGCTCCCCTCCGGGTCCGCCCGCGGGTCTGGTGGGACTGAATGGCCATTCATTCATGAATGAATGACCATTCACCGGCGGTCGAACCACACCCTGGGGCGCACGCGCCAGGGGACGCCGCCCACGCGCAGCTCCAGGGTGGCGCTGCCAGGGGTGCCCGGGGCCGTGAGCTCCAGCACCGTGGCGCTCCCCTCGCGCCGGGCACGCAGCGGGAGCGCTCCGACGCCGGTGTGGGCCACGCCGTCCACGGGGGCCTCGCGCGGTGAGCCGTCGGGCGCCCGAGGGGTGACCCTCACGGTGACGGTGCTGCGTCCATCCGCGGGGACGTGCCTCGTGGCGGGCGTGACCGTGACCAGCTCGGGCTCCTGCACGGTGACCAGGCGCCCCGAAGGCACGTCCCGGAGCGTTTGAAGGTACCCCGAGGGCCAGCGCACCTCGAGCTCCCTCGCGGTGGTGTCCGCGCCCAGGCCGAGGAACACCAGCGGCTCCTCGGTGACCAGGGCCCCGCCGCGGGCGCCCATCACCACGCGCTGGGCGGGCCTCGCCCCGCTGGCCGCGAGCCTCACCTCGGCGCCGACGCCCCAGGCGTTGGACAGGCTCCCTCGAAGACGCAAAGAGAGCCCGTGGCCGCCCGTGATGTCATTGCGATAGACCCTCGGGAGGACGCCGTAGCCGCCCACCAGCAGGTCCGCGTCGCCGTCCTGGTCCAGGTCCGTCACCGTGAGCGCGCGCCACTGGGCCAGGGCGTCCAGGTGGAGGGCGCGGGTGACGTCCAGGTAGCGCCCCGCGCCTGCGTTCCAGTTCGCCACGACGCGCTGGGGCCCTACCAGGCTCCGAGGGTCCGAGGAGGCCGCGTGGTCGTCCCCGTGGGTGACCACCCGGTCCGGGCGCCCGTCGCGGTCCAGGTCCACGGAGGCCACGTCCCACGGGATCATGGGTCGGCCCAGGTCATTGAGCGCCTCGGGGCTGCCGTAGAGGTCCGAGACGTCTACCATGGGCACCCGCCCCCGCCCGGAGTAGAGCGCCGTATACCCGTGGAGCGTGATGGCCAGGTCGTCGTGACCGTCGCCGTCAAGGTCGTCGGTGCTGCACCCCATCGGGGCGTAGAGCGAGAGGCCTCGCCCGGCCTCCGCGGGCGGCGCCCGGCGCTGGAGGTAGCCCTCCGTCGGGAGCGGGTCCCAGGCGACCCACCGCAGGACGCCCCCAGGGCGCTCCACCCGCCGGTAGAACACCGGCGAGTCCATGCTCCCGCACGAGGACACCAGCACCACCACCACCCTCTCGGCCCCGAGGCGCCCCGAGAAGATCGCCTCGACGGAGCCCCGCTGCGGGTCCTCCACAAGCTCCGGGCGCTCCTCGAAGGTCCTCGGCCCCGTGCGGATGAAGAGCCTCACCGACCGGCACGTGGAGCAGCACCCCGCAGCACCCACCACCAGGTCCAGCCAGCCGTCGTCGTCGATGTCGTCCAGCGCGATGTCCGACCAGGGCTGGATGTAGGTACCTGTAGGCGGGAAGAGGGCCCTTGGGGGCTCCAGGGCGCCTTCGGTAGTGCCCCAGTGGAGCTCCTCGGACACCCTGGAGGAGAGGGCGTCCAGGGCGCCGTCGCCGTCCAGATCCAGGAGCGCCACGGGGGCCGGCTGGGCGTCCATCCCGGGCGCGAGCCTCCCGACGGTCACCATCCGGCGGTTGATGGCGTCGTAGCGGTAGCGCTCCGTGGTGATGGCCCCGAAGTCCTGGCGGCGCTGCGAGAGGAACAGCTCCGAGGGCGTCATCCCCGCGGTGAGCACCGCGAGGCCCGCGGTGAACTCCGGGTCTCCATCCATCACCGGACCGAGGGTGAAGGGCGCCGGGACGCTCGCGGTGAGGTCCGTGAAGCCCGCGCCGAAGGAGGGGGGTGTGACCGGCGTCGGAGGAGCCCGATCGGGCTCTACGTCGGGCGTACCCCCATCGGCCGTGGTCGCGTCCGGCGTCACGGCGGCGTCGAGCGCTGGCGCTTCGGGCGTCGCGGGCGCGTCTTCTGGGGTCCTGGTGTCGGCCGGGGCCACCGCGTCCGGCGGGAGCGGAGCCTCGGTGTCCCTCGTCGACGCGCCGTCGGCGCGGTCCGCCGGGGGGTTGGCGTCACAGGCCGCGACAGACCCCGCCAGCAGGAGCGCGCGCCACGGCGCCCGCTCCCGGTCCGTGCAGGTTCTGCGACGCTGCCACCTCGACGCCACTGCGGAGAGTGTACCGCAGGTGCCCACCCACACAGAACACCACCCGCGGCCCCAACGGTCGCGCTACGCTGGTCCCTCGATGCGGCGCCTCGCCCCGTGGCTGCTCCTTGCCTCCGCGGCCTGCTCGACGCCTCCCCCGGTCGCGCCCGCCGCCACCGACGCCGGCCTGGACGATGTCTCCGAGGGTCCTCGGGTGACGGCACCTACAATGTGCGACAGGGCGTTCTGTCCCGCGCCGCTGCCCTCTCCGGGGAGCGCCGTGGCCGTGGGGGACGTGGACGGAGACGGTCGCCCGGACCTGCTGTTGACGGTGGCGGGGCCCGACCTCGGGGCGCTGGGGCGCGTGACGCTCCTGCGCAACGTGGGCAGTGGCTTCGAGGAGGTGACCGCGGCGGCGGGGCTGGCGTCCTGGGGTGGGTGGAGCGCCGAGTTCGCGGACCTGGACAATGACGGAGACCCGGACCTTGTACTTGGTGGGCGGCGCCTCGGCGCGCCGGACGCCGAGCGGGGCGTCGAGGCGGTGTTCACAAACAACGGCCGAGGGCGCTTCACGCTCCGAGAGGAGCTCCCGGCGGCGGGCGCGGCGGGCGTGCCGCTCTCCGTGCACACCGCCGACCTGGACGGCGACGGGCTCCTGGATGTGGTCTCCGGCCGCGGGGGCACGGACCTTCGTGGGCGCTACGAGGTGCTGGTGTTCCTCCAGACCCCAGAGGGATCCTTCCGGCGAGGGACCGCGGCGCCCACGGACCTCGGGTACACCTGGGTGGCGCTCCCGACGGACGTAGACGACGACGGCGCCCTGGACCTGTGGGTCGCGAGGGACTCCTTCGCGACGCAGCAGGTGCCCCGAGGGCCCGAAGCGCAGCGCCCCTGCGATGGGCCGAAGCCACCGCAGGCCCCGCGGCCGGACTGGCTCTGCGGGGTCTGGAACGCGCGGCGCACCGCCGCCGGGCTCGCCTTCGAGCTCGGGGACTTCTCCCGGGCCTCGCAGGCCCAGAGCTTCACGCCCATGTCCGTGGTGCCGGGGGACTTCGACTCTGACGGGCAGGTGGACTACGCCTTCGCATTGGTGGGGGCGCTCGGGCTCTTCTTCCGCGAGCCTTCGGGCACGTTCCTGGACCGGTCGCAGGCCCTGGGCTTCTCGGGCCCGCCGTATTTCAGCGAGACCGACGTGGCCTGGGGCGCCGTGGCGCGAGACCTCGACCGGGACGGGCGAGAGGACCTCCTGGCGGCCTTTGGGGAGCTTCCCTACGCGACGCCCCCTCGGAGCAACGTGATGCTCCTCCAGCGCGACGGCGGCAGGCTCTTCCCCGTCGGCGGGGGCTCCGGCTTCGACGCCCCGGGCGCGTGGAGCGCGCTCGCCGTGGCAGACCTCGACGGCGACGGCGACGACGACGTGGTCCTGGGGCGCCAGACGCTCTTCCTCCAGGCGTGCCACCGGGTGGGCCCCGGGGCCCTGTGGCTTGAGAACCGCATCCCCACGAGCGACCGCCACCGCCTCCGGGTGCGCCTCCTGGGGACCGTCAGCGCCCGCGATGCCCGGGGCGCGCGGCTGCGCCTCGTAGCAGCGGGGCGCGCCCAGGTGCGGGAGTACACCTCTGGCGGGAGCACCATGGCCTCCAGTGAGCTCATCGCCGATTTCGGTCTCGGAGATGCCACCGCGGTGGACGCCCTGGAGGTCCGCTGGCCCGACGGCTTCCGCCAGGCGGTCACCGTCGACGCCGTGGACCGCACCCTCACCGTCGAGGAGCCGCGCTGGTTCACGCTCTCGACGCTCACGCCGGCGCGCGGCGAGGCCGTCCGGGTGCTGGTCTCGGGCCTCGACGAGGCGCGCCTGGAGCTCGTGGGCGCCCTGCGCTTCCAGGACGCTCCCTCGCGCGTCGGGGGTGACCTCCGGGCCACGGTGTTGGCCACCGGCGCCGGGAGCGTGGTGGTGACCGCGCCACGCGGTGTCTACGCGCGCCGCGCGGTCACGCCCCGGTAGACCTCACCGGCAGGTGCCTGCCGAGCAGGAGAGCCCCGGCCGGCACGCCCCGGCCGCCCCCATGCAACACGGCTGCGCCAGCCCCCCGCAGCTCGTGGGGAAGCACCGGCCGTCCTGGCACCCGAGCCCGGTGTTGCACACGCTCCCCGGGCAGCACGACTGATCGAAGTCCCCGCAGGGACCGCCAGCATCCTCGCCACCTCCTGACGACGAGCAGCGGCCGCCGACACACATCAACGGTCGCAGGCACATGGAGCCCGTGCAGCACGCCAGCCCCGAGGCGCCGCAGCCCGACGGGCGCATGCACCGCCCCGAGAGGCACAGGAACTCCCCGGCGCACGGCTCCGTCCCCGCGCAGCACGCCTGCCCGTCCCCGCCGCAGACCCCCGTCCCCCCACCCGTGCAGGTGCCCGCCGTACAGGTAAGTCCCCCGGCGCAGGTGCCACCCGCGCAGCACGGCTCGCTCATGTTCCCGCAGCTCCCGGTGGGCGTCCCCGTGCAGGTGCCCGCGGTGCAGGTGAGCCCGGCGGCGCAGGTTCCGCCCGCGCAGCACGGCTCGCGGACGTTGCCACAGCTCATGGACATGCCCCCGTCGTCTCCCCCGGCGCCGCCCGCGCACGTCCCCGTGGCCCCGCACACCAGGGCCCCGGTGCACACCCGCCCGGAGCAGCACGGCTGGCCCATCCCCCCGCAGCCGGTCGGCCTGGAGCAGGTGCCCCCGAGGCACGCCAGGTCCATCACACAGGTGCTCCCCGTGCAGCAGGCCTCGCCGCTGTTGCCGCAGGACATCATCCCTCCGTCGGTGCCTCCGCCGGTGCCCCCGCAGGTGCCCGCGGCGCTGCACGCGAGCGCCCCGGTGCAGGTGCGGCCCGCGCAGCACGGCTGGCCCATACCCCCGCAGCCCGCGGGCGGCGTGCTGCACACGCTGGAGAGGCACACGAGCCCCATCGCGCAGGAGCCCCCCGGGCAGCAGGCCTCGCCGCGGTTGCCGCAGGCCATCATCCCTCCGTCGGTGCCGCCGCCCGTGCCCCCGCAGGTGCCCGCGGCGCTGCACGCGAGCGCCCCGGTGCAGGTGCGCCCCGCGCAGCACGGCTGGTCAATCCCGCCGAAGCCCGCGGGCGGCGTGCTGCACACGCTGGCGAGGCACACGAGCCCCATCGCGCAAGAGCTCCCCGCGCAGCAGGCCTCGCCGCGGTTGCCGCAGGCCATCATCCCCCCGTCGGTGCCTCCGCCGGTGCCGCCGCAGGTGCCCGCCGTGCACGTCAACGCGCCCGTGCAGGCGCCGCCCACGCAGCACGGCTGGCCCATCCCGCCGCAGCCCGTCGGGGGATTGGCGCAGGCGCCTCCCATGCACACCAGCCCCATCGCGCAGGTGGTCCCACCGCAGCAGGGGTTGCCAAGGTTCCCGCAGGACACCATGCCCCCGTCGGTGCCACCGCCGCCGCAGGTGCCCGCGGCGCTGCACGCGAGCGCCCCGGTGCAGCTGCGCCCCGCACAACACGGCTGACCCATCCCGCCGCACCCCGCCGGGGGGTTGGCGCAGGCGCCGCCCATGCACACCAGGCCCATGGCGCAGGTGGTCCCACCGCAGCAGGGATTGCCGAGGTTCCCGCAGGACATCATCCCTCCGTCGGAGACGCCCTCGCAGGTACCCGTGGCGCCGCACACCAGGGCCCCGGTGCAGGCGCGGCCCGTACAGCACGGCTGGCCCATTGCCCCGCAGGTGGTGGGCATCGCCTGGCATGCGCCGCTCATGCACACGAGCCCCATGGCGCACCCCGAGCCCGCGCAGCACGGCTGGCCCATGTTCCCGCAGGTCACCATCCCTCCTCCGCGGCAGAAGCCCCCCATGCAGGTGAGCCCCGTGGCGCAGGTGCCCCCCGGGCAACAGACCAGGTCCGCGGTGCCGCACGCCCCGGTGGTCATCTCGCAGACGCCCGCCATGCACGCCAGGCCCGTGTCACAGCGAGTGCCCTCGCAGCAGCGCTGGGTGCGCGCCCCGCACGGCCCGGCGTCCATGGTGACCGCGCCGTCCATCCCGCCCCCGGAGTCCATCCCGGCGTCCGGGGCGACCCTCATGCACACCCCCTCCATGCACCCGAGGCCCGCCCCGCATGCGGCGCCCATCGCGCAGCACCGCATCCCGTCGCCGCCGCAGGTGGGCGCCGGGATCACGCACATCCCGCCCATGCACACCAACCCCGCCCCGCACGCGGCGCCCGTCGCGCAGCACGGCAGCGACGTCATCCCGCACGTCGGCGGCGTGACGCACACCCCCGCGGCGCAGGTGAGCCCCGCCCCGCACATCGCCCCCGCGCAGCACGGGGCCCTGAGGGCCCCACACATCGGCGCCATCGCACACCTGCCGCCCGTACACAGGAGCCCCCCGGCGCAGGCGTCCATCGCGCAGCAGGGCTGCGACGCCATCCCGCACATGGGCGGGGGAGGGCCGCAGCGCTCCGCCGTACACACCAGCCCCGTGCCGCAGATGTTGCCCGGGCAACACGCCGCGCCGCTCATCCCGCACGGAGGCATCGGGCGCCCGCAGCGGCCCGCGACGCACACCAGCCCCGCGTCGCAGCGGTCCCCCGCGCAGCAGCCCTGGTCCACTGCGCCGCACACCACGTCCATCCCGGGGGAGTCCATGGCGACGCCGTCGGCGGCGGTCCCGTCCATCGCCGTGGAGTCTCCCGTGGACCCGTCGCTCCCGCCGTCCTCCGGGAGGTTGGCGTCGGAGCCGCGGTCGCTCGTGCGCACGTCCGAGGCGTCCGTGGTGATCGGCGGGAGCGTGTCCGGGCGGCTCTCGCCGCTACACGCGCACACCACCACCCACACCAGCGCCAGCGCGCGGCCCACACACCCTCGAGAGTCCTTCATCACCCTACGCTCCCGGTTGGGGACAAGCATCTCGCTGAGTGTAGCCCGTTCCGTCGGGCCCGGTCCACGACGCAGGACCCCACGGCGGTGGTACGATCGCCAGGATTCATGCGTACGCGTTGGTGCACGGCGGCGCTCCTTGCCCTGTCCCTGGCGGACTGCGACGGCCCACGCCAGGGCCCCGGGACCACCACCGACGCCGCCCCGGGGCCCCTCGGTGATCGCCCGGAGCCCCAGACAGACAGCGCCAGTACGCCCCCTGGAGACGCGCCCCCGGGGCCGTTTGACGGCAGTGACCCGCGGCGCAAGCCCATGCCCGAGCGCTGCAACGGCAGCCTGCGCCCCACCCGCGGCATGGGCCCCGCACCCCGCCCCTGGAGGGGAGCGTTCGTGCGGGACCCCGCGCTGGAGCGAGCCCTGGTGGGTGCGGCGTCGGCCCCGCGCCCCGGAGACCTGGAGGACTACCACTCCGCGGTGCCCATGGACCTCGACGGGGACGGCGACGACGACCTGGTGGTGAACCACCGCCGGGGTGAGAGCGCCTGGCTCCGGAACGACGGGCGCGGGGCGTACACCCTCGCGGGGCCCCTGCCGGGAGGGCGCGGCGATTGCTTCTTCGCCGAGGACCTGGACAACGATGGACGGAGGGACCTGTGGTGCGCGCGGCGCCATGGCGTGCTCTGGGGCACCCCCACCGGGGTGACCTTCAGCGAGGAGCCGCCGTTGCCCCACGTGCCCTTTGACTGCAACGGCGTAACCGTCTGGGACGTGGACGAGGACGGGCTTCTGGACGTGGTGACGGCGACCTTCGCGCCGGAGACGCCGGTCCTGCGCAACCTCGGCAACCGTAACTTCCAGGACGTGGCCGGCGTATGGGGACTGCAACCGGGGGGCCTGCGCTGGGTCACCGTGCCCGTGGACCTGGACGAGGACGGGCGCCGGGACCTGGTGCTCTTCAACGACGGCGAGGGCGTGGACCAGTTCCCGCTGCGCGCCCTCGGGCCCGACGGCAACGGCGAGCCGCGCTTCGCGCGGCTGGAGCCCACACCCCGCGAGTGCGACCAGCGAGGCGTCTTCGGCCGGGGCACCGCCGGGCCCATGGGCGCCACCCTCGGGGACGTGGACCTCGACGGCCACGACGAGCTCTACGTGGCCCTCTCGTACAACGACACGCTCTTCACCCGCCGGGAGGGACGGTGGCTTGACACCGCCGAGGCGCTGCGCCTCCCGGAGCCCATCGTCGCCGGGGGCCTGGCCATGGTGCGCTGGTCGCCGTACTTCTGGGACATCGATCACGACGGCTGGCTGGACCTGCTGGTCCCCGGCGGCAACGACCAGGCCATGACCCCCGGGCGCCAGGTCGGCGTGTCCTACGTGATGCTCCTGCGCGGCGCGCCCGACGGGCGCTTCGAGGAGCTCCACACCCCCGCGGGGCTCACCGGCCTCGGGGACTACAACGGCCTCTGCCTCTGGGACCGCGACCGCGACGGCGACCTGGACCTCCTGGTCGGAGGAATGGGCGCCCCCACCGCGGCCTACGAGAACCGCGTCGAGGGCGCCAACCACCTCCTGGTGAGCCTCCGGGGGACCTTCTCGAACCCCTCCGGGCGCGGCGCCCGGGTGACGGTCACCGCGGGCGCCCTGCGCAGGAGCTACGGCATGGGCGACCAGTACGGCCTGACGGCCTTCGGCCCGCCGGTGGTCGACGCCGCCCTCGGGGAAGCCACCCGCGCCGACCGCGTCGAGGTCCTCTGGCCCTCCGGCGTCCTCCAGGTGGCGGAGAACGTCCCCGCGGACCAGCCCGTCACCCTCACCGAGCCCGCCGTGGTCGCGCTCTCCGGGCCCAGACACCTGCGCGCCGACGGGCGCTCCACCCTGGACCTGCGCGTGGTGCCCTCGCGCCTGCGCCCCGGGGCGCCGGCGGACGCCACCGTCTCCATCGAGGCCTCCGCGGGCGCGGCGCGCTGGACCGGCCCCGTGCGCCCGCTGGGAGACGGGGCCTTCGCGCGCACCCTCACGGCCCCGGACACCCCCGGCTCCGTGGTGCTCACGGTCCGCGTCGGAGCCACCACCCTCGGGGTGCGCCCAAGAGTCTGGTTCGATCCGGGGTGAGCGCCCTGGACCCGCGCCGTAGCGGTGCTACCACGCACCCCATGCGTCGCGCGGTGCGCAGCGGGATGTACTTCACGGCGGCGCTCCTCGGGTGCACGGCGGTGCTGGCCCAGCGGCGCCCGGGACCCCCTGCGCCGCCCCGGAGCCCCTGCCAGGAGCCCTCCATCCGGGTGTACAAGCACCAGAACGCGCTGGAGCTCTGGTGCGCAGGGGCGCTCCGCGGGCGCTACCGCGCGACCTTCGGCGCGCACCCCGTGGGCCCAAAGGTCCGGCGCGGCGACGAGCGCACCCCGGAGGGCGCCTACCACATCACCTCGCGGGTCTCCACGCCGCGCTTCCATCGCTTCCTGGGGGTGTCGTACCCCAACGCCGAGGACCGCCGCCGCAGCGCCGCCCTCGGGGTCCGGGACCCCGGTGGCGGCATCGGGATCCACGGGGTGGAGCGCCGCCGGGAGGGCCTCGCCAGGCTCTGGCTTGAGGTGGCCACCAGCACGGGCCTCGGGCAGCTCTGGGGCCCGACGGACGGCTGCGTCGCCCTCGCCAACGAGGACATCGATGTGGTGTACGCCGCGGCGCGCGTGGGGACTCCGGTTCGTATCGAGCCGTGAAGAGTGTGCTACGCTCCGGGGCGGATGACCGCGGTCCATACGTCCATCCCGGCGCCAAGGTTCGTGTCCGCCCGGACCCTCACGGAGCCCGGGGCCGTGCCCTTCACGCTGGAGGTGTGCGCGGGCCAGCAGGGCCTCGACCGCCCCATCTCGCACCCCAGGGTGCAGAAGTCCGGCCTGGCCCTCGCGGGGCACTTCGAGGGCATCGCGCCGGAGCGGGTGCAGCTCCTCGGCCACACGGAGATGACCTACGCGGCCGCCCTGGACCCGGAGCGGCGCCTCGGGGCCTTTGAGGCATTCCTCTCGCGGGGCCTGGCGTGCGTGGTGGTCACCGCGGGGCACGGGCCCGGGGTGGATCTCTCCCGCGCGGCGGACCGGCACGGGTGCCCGGTCCTGCGCTCGCCGGCCAAGAGCTCCGTGACCATCCACGCGCTGCATGCGCTGTTGGATGACCGCCTGGCGCCCCGGGCGCGGGTGCACGGCGTCTTCGTGGACGTCTACGGCGTCGGGATCCTGCTCCTGGGTAGGAGCGGCATCGGAAAGAGCGAGTGCGCCCTGGAGCTCGTCGAGCGGGGCCACCGGCTGGTGGCCGACGACGTGGTGGACTGCGTCCTGCGCGCGCCGGACAACGTCTCCGGCGCGGCCACGGAGCTCCTGAGGAACCACCTGGAGGTGCGCGGCCTCGGGGTGCTCAACATCCGGGACATGTTCGGCGTGGCCGCCGTGCGGGACCGGAAGCGCATCGCCCTGGTGATCCGCCTCGTGGCCCGGGACGAAGACGAAGCCTGGGACCGCCTCGGCATCGACGAGGAGTGGTTCGAGATCCTCGGCGCCCGGGTGCCCTTGAAGTGCGTGCCCGTGCGCCCCGGGAAGAACACCGCGTGCACCGTGGAGGTCGCCGCCCGCAACGAGCTCCTGCGCCAGGCGGGGCACCACTCGGCCCGGGCCTTCCACGCCCGCCTCGCGGCGGCGCTCGGCGTGCAAGACCCCTCCATCCCCGCGCCGGGGCACCTCCCCGGCAAGGCAGGCCCATGACCGCTCCGTCCGATGGCATGATCGTGGTGGTGACCGGCATGAGCGGCGCGGGCCGCTCCACCGCGCTCCGGGCCCTGGACGACCTGTCCTTCTACACCATTGACAACCTCCCGGTGCCGCTCTTCGACCGGGTCGTGGACCTGGTGGGGGCCGTGCTCCCGGCGCGCCGCGTGGCCCTGGGGATGGACGTGCGCGTGCGGGAGTTCCTGGACGGGGCCACCGGCGCCCTGGAGGCCCTGCGGGGCCGCGGGTTCTCCGTGAGCGTGTACTTCCTGGACACCGCGGACGACGTGCTGGTGCGGCGCTACAGCGAGAGCCGCAGGCCCCACCCGCTCTCCGGGCTCTTCCCCGCGGAGGACCTCCTGAGGCTCATCCAGCGCGAGCGCGAGGCCCTGGGCCCCCTGCGCGCCCTGGCCGACCGCGTGGTGGACACCTCCCGGCTCACCGTGCACGAGCTCCGGAGGCTCCTCCTGGACTCGTTCTCCGGCGCCGCGGGCACCACGCTCCGGATGACCACCCGCTTCGTGTCCTTCGGGTTCAAGTACGGCGTCCCCGTGGACGCCGACACGGTCTTCGACGCCCGCTTCCTCCCGAACCCGCACTTTGTCCCGGAGCTCAGGCCCCGGAGTGGGAAGGACCCCGACGTGTCGGGTTATGTATTGAACACCGCGGAAGGTGGGAGCTTCCGGGACGCCATCGCGGCATACCTCGAACCCCTCTTGCCTCTGTACGCCAGAGAGGGGAAGGTGGTGCTGACGGTGGCGGTGGGTTGCACGGGGGGCCGGCACCGGAGCGTGGCCCTCGCGGAGGCGCTGGGCGCGCGCTTCCGGGACCGGTGCCCCGGGGACGTGGTGGTGGCGCACCGTGACATAGACCGAGGAGGGTAGCGCGCACGTGGAGACCATCGAGGCGACCTTCGAGGTGATCAACGAGTTGGGGCTCCACGCGCGGCCCGTGAGCCGGCTCGTGCAGACCGCGGCGAGGTTCAAGAGCGAGGTGCAGGTCGAGCGCGAGGGTCAGGTGGCCAACGGGAAGAGCGTCATGGGGGTGCTGATGCTGTGCTGTCCGAAGGGGTCTACCATCACCGTCCGGGCCACGGGGCCCGACGCCCAGGCCGCGCTGGAGGCCATCGGCGAGCTGGCCCGCCAGCGCTTCGGAGACCCGCGGTGACGGACCCCTCCCCCAGCCGCAGGCTCCACGGCAGCGCGGCGGCGCCGGGCGTCGCGGTGGGGAGGGCCTACGTGGTCGAGCGTCGGCGGGTGAGCGTCACCCGGCGCCACCTGGAGCCCCCGGAGGTGGAGCCCGAGGTCCTGCGCCTGCGGGGCGCCATCGGGGCCGCCCGGGCCCAGCTCCAGAACATCCAGAAGAAGCTCGCCCCGGAGGCCAGCGAGCACTCGCTCATCCTCGACGCGCACCTGTTGATGCTGGACGACGTGCTGCTGGTGGAGCAGACCGAGCGCGCCATCCGGGAGGAGTTCATCAACGCCGAGTGGGCCCTGCGGCGCACCGTGGAGCGCATCAAGGAGCTCTTCGATCAGGCCGACGATGACTACTTCCGCGAGCGCCGCAGCGACGTGGACTTCGTGGGCGAGCGGGTCTTGCGCCACCTGGCGGGCTCGCCCACGGAGATCGCCAGGCCCCGGGACCTGCACGGCCCCATCGTGCTGGTGGCCCACGAGCTGTCCCCGGCGGACACGGCGGCGCTGGGGCGCAGCGAGGTGATCGCGTTCGTGACCGACGTGGGCAGCGCCACGAGCCACACGGCGATCATGGCGCGGGCCCTCTCGCTCCCGGCGGTGGTGGGGGCGGGGGACGCCACGCGCACCATCGCCAACGGGGACCTCCTGGTGGTGGACGGGCTCCGGGGCGTGGTCACCGTGCAGCCCACGGACTTCGAGGCCGCCACGGCCACGGACCGCGGCGAGCGCTACATCGCCTTCGCGCGGCAGCTACGCAGCAACCGGGACCGCCCGGCGCGCACCGGGGACGGCGTGCCCATCCACCTCCGGGCCAACATCGAGCTGCCCGCCGAGGCGGCGGTGGCCATTGATCACGGCGCCGAGGGCATCGGGCTGTACCGCACGGAGTTCCTGTACATCGACCGCCGCGAGCCGCCCACGGAGGACGAGCAGTACGAGACCTTCTCGCGCATCGTGCGCACCATGGCGCCGAAGCCCGTGACCCTGCGCACCTTTGACCTCGGGGGGGACAAGTTCACCACGGCGCTGAGGTTACCACGGGAGATGAACCCCGCCCTCGGGCTGCGGGCGGTGCGCCTCGCGCTGCGCGAGCGGGAGGTGTTCCGCGCCCAGCTCCGGGCGATGCTCCGGGCGGCGTCGCACGGGGCCGTGCGCATCATGATCCCGATGGTGACCACCGTGGGGGAGCTGCGCGAGGCCCGCAGCGAGCTCGAGATCGCGCGGCAGGAGCTGCACTTCCGCGGGGTGGAGGTGCCCGAGGTGCCGCTGGGGATCATGGTGGAGACGCCCGCGGCGGTGTTCGTCGCGGAGCACCTGGCGGCCGAGTGCGCGTTCTTCTCCGTGGGCACCAACGACCTGATGCAGTACGCCCTGGCGATCGACCGCGGGAACGAGCACGTCGCGCACCTGGCCCGCTCGCTCGATCCGGCGATCCTCCGGGCGCTGTCCGCGGTCATCGGCGCCGGGCGCCGGGCGAAGATCCCCGTGGCCCTCTGCGGCGCCATGGCCGCGGAGCTGATGGCCCTGCCGGTGCTCCTGGGCCTCGGGTTCCACGAGCTGTCCGTGGAGCCCACGGCGGTGCCGGAGATCAAGGAGGCCCTCGGGAGGCTCTCCTACCGGGACTGCGAGGCCCTGGTGGACCGGCTCTGGGGCCTCACCACCGCGGCCGAGGTCGAGGACGCGGTGCACCAGAGCGTCGGGGCGCTCTTCTCGGACCTCCTCGCCGCGGGCGGGGCCACGCCGGTGACGGAGACGGGCACCTTCCTGCTCCCGGACCTGTGAGGGGTTGGCAAAGGACCGCGGGCGCCTACACTCTCGCCCGTCATGGCCCATGAATTCCCGGTGAGCGACGAGCCCGCGGTCTGGACCCCCTGCGACCTCGGGCTCGAAGACGTGCTGTACCACAAGTCCCCGGAGGGCATCGCCCGGGTGACCATCAACCGCCCGGAGGTGCGCAACGCCTTCCGCCCGCAGACCATCCGGGAGCTCCAGCGGGCCTTCGACGACGCCCGGGACGACGACGCCGTGGGCGTGTGCGTTCTCACGGGCGCCGGCGACGAGGCCTTCTGCTCCGGCGGCGACCAGCGGGTACGCGGCAAGGGCGGCTACGTCGGCAAGGACGGCGTGCCCAGGCTCAACGTGCTGGACCTGCAGCGCCAGCTCCGGACGCTGCCGAAGCCCGTGGTGGCCATGGTGGCGGGCTACGCCGTCGGCGGCGGGCACGTGCTCCACGTGGTGTGCGACCTCACCATCGCCGCGGACAACGCCCGCTTCGGGCAGACCGGCCCCCGTGTCGGGAGCTTCGACGGAGGCTACGGGAGCGCCTTCCTGGCCCGGATCGTGGGGCAGAAGAAGGCCCGCGAGATCTGGTTCCTGTGCCGACAGTACGACGCCCGGCAGGCCCTGGAGATGGGGCTTGTGAACATCGTGGTGCCCCTGCGCGACCTGGAGCGCGAGACCGTGAAATGGTGCCGCGAGATGCTCCAGCTCAGCCCCCTGGCCCTGCGCCTCCTCAAGGCCTCGCTCAACGCCGACTGCGACGGCCAGGCCGGCCTCCAGCAGCTCGCCGGCGACGCCACGCTGCTCTACTACCTCTCCGAGGAGGGCCAGGAGGGCAAGAACGCCTTCCTGGAGAAGCGCAAGCCCGAGTTCAAGAAGTTCCGCCGCCTGCCCTGAGCGGCGAGTGCGGTACAGTGCTCCCCGGACCCTCTACCCCCAAGGAGCACCATGCGCATCCTCTCGTTTGACGGGGCCTCCGCGGCCGCCCTGCAGATCCGCCTGCTCCACGACTTCGAGCGCCGCTGTCCGGGCCTCCTGCGCAGCGTAGACGTCTTCGCCGGGACCTCCGACGGGGCCTTTATGGCCCTCTACCTGGCCATCCACGCCACCGACGACGACGACGAGAACCTCAAGGTGCTGGAGCGCGCCGTGCAGTTCTCCAACGGCATGATCCCGCTCTTCCGGGTGAACCTCTGCAACGCCCTCCGGCTCGTCACTGGCGTGCGCGCCATGCTCCTGGAGAAGGAGTTCCGGGAGTACCTCCAGAAGCACTACGGCGACATGACCCTCGCGGGCCTCAAGAGGAAGGTGGTGATCCTGTCCTTTGACGCCTTCAACTGGGTGCCCAGGACCTACTCCAACCTCCGCGTACCCTTCGTCCCGGACCCTCACTTCATCTTCGCGCCGCCCGATGACCCCATCTCCCTGGTGGACGTGGGCCTCGCGTCCAGCGCGCTCCCGATGGTCCTCCCCCTCCTGCGGCATGGACCCCGCACCAGCGCCGACGGGGGCGTGGTGGCCAACAACCCCACCATGGCCGCGGTGTCCCGGGCCTGCCAGAGCATGCTCACGGCGCCGGGGCAGCGAGCCCGGGACCAGCTCTCGAACCTGCGCGTGCTCTCCCTGGGCGCCAGGGTGTGCCCCGAGGAGCACTTCGGTATCATCACGGGCCTCGGCAGGCCCACGCTCCCGTCCTCAAAGTCCCTCGACTGGGGCTGGATCGAGTGGATCCTCTTGCGGCCCATGCTCCTCGGAGAGCTCACCTTCCAGGGTTCCATGGAGATGATCCACTACGAGGCCGACTGCCTCCTGACGGACGCGCAGTACCACCGCATCAACCCCATGATGCACGAGATCCAGGCGGTCTTCGCCCTGGCCTTCAAGCCCGCCAAGGTGCTCATCAAACAGCTCGACAAGGAGGCCGCCAGGCTCTTCAAGGACCCGCTCTTCGTGGAGTCCAACGTGCTCTGGATCAAGACCCACTTCGTCCCGCCGCTGCCGCCCATCCCCCTGCCCATCCCCCTGCCGGAGTGAGCGCGCCGGGGCCCGCCCTCTCGGTCGTGCGCGCCCTCGTCGGGGCCGCGCTCCAGAGCCCCTCGGCGGAGAACAACCAGCCCTTCGTCTACACCTGGGACGGCGAGACCCTCGCGGTCATTCACCAGGCACACCGCGCTCGGAAGTCCCTCGATCCGAGGTTCCATACCTCCATGCTCACCCTGGGTTGTGTATTGGAGAGCCTGGACATCGCCGCGGACGCGCACGGGCTCCGGCCGATGTTCACGCTGAACCATGGCCTCCCCGAGGACGGGCCCTGGGCGGAGGTCACCTTCGAGCGCGGGACGTCTGGACGAGCCGCGCTCGCCCCGTGGCTGCCCCGGCGCTCGACCGACCGCAGGCCCTTTGGCGGCGGCCCCGCCTCGCACCCGGTATTCGCTCGGGTAGAAGCGGAGGCCTCTCGCCACCCCCCCGTGGCGGTCCGGAGGGCCTCTCCGCAGGAGCCCGAGCTCCTGGCCTTCTCCGCCCGGGCCGAGGCGCTGTTCTTTCACCATGAGGCCCTCTACCGAGAGGCCCTCCACTGGCTCCGCAGTAGCGCCCGCGAGGCCCGCTCGCGCCGCGACGGGGTGCCTCTGGAGGCGGCCCTTCCGGGGCTCCCTACAGCCTTCGGCGCAGCGCTCCTCAAGGCCCCGGGGGCCCGGGAGGTCCTGGCCCGGTCCCCTGCCCCGTGGGTGGCCGGGAGGCTCGTGACCCGCCAGCTCCGGTCCTCCGCGGCGCTGCTGCTGCTGACCACCCGCGACCGCGGCGACCTCGCGCTGGTCCCGGTCGGTCGCGCGCTCCTCGGGTGCTGGCTCCGGCTCACCGAGGCCGGCTTCGGCGTCCAACCCCATAGTCTGGCCTCCCTCTTCGTGTATGAAGAAATGCTCGGAGCACTCCCAAGTTACTTTGATCACGGCCTCATGCAACAGGGCCTCGGCACGCTCCGGAGGGCCTTCGACCTCGACCCCGAGGAGCTCCCGGTGCTGCTCCTCCGGACCGGGCTCTCGCCCTCGCTGCCGCCGGGCGCCCGCACGCCCCGCAGGACCGTGGACGAGTGCCTCACCCTGACGGCGGTGTAGGCGACCTCACCCCCCGGCCCCATAGGCGCCAGGATAAGGGCTCCGAGGTCTGAATTTCAGGCACCGCAGGCGGCGGATGGGGCTTCGAGGACGGCGCAGTCGGCCACCGCGCCGCCCTATCTTCTGACTCTTTTTTGCCCGGGGTTCGCCAGCGCAACGGTCTCCTAGGTCGCGTCGCTCACCCCGGGCTACGGAAGGCTGTCACCGCGCCTCCGCGCGGTTGCAGGGAGCGAGCTCGCAGGGAAGCGGAGTGGGGAGGCATGGCGACGCGGACTGGAGAGGCGCGTGCTGTGCCCGCGGGAGCACT